>JAQGPJ010000055.1 GCA_028293125.1 Verrucomicrobiales bacterium
CCCCGGTCGTTGTGCGGGTGCAGGGACAGGACGACGGAGTCGCGCCGGCCCAGGTTGCGGTGCATCCACTCGATCTGGTCGGCGTAGACCGTCGGCTCGGCCATCTCGACGGTCGCCGGCAGGTTGAGGACGACCGGGCGGTCGGGGGTGGGCTCCCAGACGTCGGTCACCGCGTCGCAGATCTCGACGGCGAAGTCGAGCTCGGTGCCGGTGAAGGACTCCGGCGAGTACTGGTACCGGATCTCGGTGTCGCCCATCTGCTCGGCCAGCTTGCGCACCAGCTGCGCGCCGTGGACGGCGATGTCGACGATGCCGGCGCGGTCGGAGTTGAAGACCACCCGGCGCTGCAGGGTGCTGGTCGAGTTGTAGAGGTGCACGATCGCCTGCTTGGCGCCGCGCAGCGACTCGTAGGTGCGCTCGATCAGCTCATCGCGGGCCTGGGTGAGCACCTGGACCGTGACGTCGTCGGGAACCAGGTCGTCCTCGATGAGCTGCCGGATGAAGTCGAAGTCGGTCTGGCTGGCGGCCGGGAAACCGACCTCGATCTCCTTGTAGCCCATCCGGACCAGCAGCTCGAACATGCGCCGCTTGCGGTCGGGCGTCATCGGGTCGATCAGCGCCTGGTTGCCGTCCCGCAGGTCGACGGCGCACCAGCGCGGTGCCGCGGTGGTGACGGTCTCCGGCCAGGTGCGGTCGGGCAGGGCGACCGGGGTGAAGGGGGCGTAGCGATGGATCGGCATCCGCGAGGGCTGCTGGGGATTGCGAGCGTGCGGGTGTTCGGTACTCACAGGGGTCTGACTCCTCTGGCGCGGGCTGTGCTCAGCTCCGTGGGGCGGTCAGCAGGCGCCGGGACGCGCGAACTCCGCGGCGAGGGGGCCGACCTAGGAGAGGGCCTCGCCGCGGCTGGTAAGCAGGAGGCTGCCGCGCACGGTGCCACGGTAGCAGCGCGTCAGCCGACGTCGCAGTCACACGCACAGCCGGGCGCGTGCACCGGCCGCCCGGAGTAGTCATCGACGTGATCGCACTCCGCGGGGCAGGTGCACATGAACTCGTTCCCGGAAGGCCGGAGCTCTCCGGCCTCGAGCCGCCGCTGCCGTTCCTCCGCGCGACGCCGCCAGTACTCCCGGCGACGGGCCTCCGCTCGTTCCCTGGGTGAGTCGCCCGGCTGGGGGAGCTGGTGATCCTCGGGTGTGCCCGCGCGCCTCCGGTACCGGTCCCGGACCCGGCGGTCGCGGTCGAACGTGTACGAGGGCTGCTCGCGGTCGTAGCGGTGCGGACCGTGCCACCAGCCCTCGTCGCTGTACCGCGTGTCCAGGTGGGCCGGAAAGTGCCGGTCGCCCCTGTCGCGCACCGCGTCAGCTGCCATGGGCACCGCCTCGTCACCTGCGTCGTCGACCAGCACCAGTCGGAGCCCAGCGAGGGCAGCCATCATCGCGAGGACGCGGACCGGCAGGTCCCGGCTGCCGGCCTCGGCGTGCCCGATGGTCGACGCACTGACTCCCGCAGCGACTGCCAGGTCGCGTTGCGACAGGTCGGCGCGTCGCCGTATCCGTCGCAGCGATCCGGGCAGGTCGAACGAGCTCACCGGGTCAGCATCGGGCGACGAGCATGCCCGTCGGAGACGAAGACTCGATCTGTGGACAGTCGTGCTCTGCTTGCACAGGCGGAGCAGAGCACGACTTGGCTGGGAACCGTGTCTGTCCGGGCTTCGTGCTCTGCTTGCACAGGCGGAGCAGAGCACGACTGTCCGGAGAAGGGATGTCGACGGGGTCCGCAATCCCCCGGCGATCAGAAGCTCTTCTTCAGCCTCATCCGCAGGGGCCGGCCGTCGGGGTCATCGAGCAACCGGTACACCGGGGTCGCCCACAGCCGGGTGAACAGCGGCAGCTTCTCGGCGCGGTGCGCCCGGACCCGGCCGGGAGGGCGCGGGCCCTGTCGGCCGCTCTCGTGCCAGGCGTCGAGCGCCGCTGCCCGCTCGGTCATGACGTCCACGAAGCCGGCGGGATCGAGCACGAGGTCGTCCTCGCCACCGTCGGCGGCGAGGTCGAGGTGTTCGCGGGCCAGCACCAGTCGCAGGTCACGCGCGAAGGCCCGGGCGCCCTCCCCGGTCCCGGCCGGGTCACGCGGCTCCCGTGGATCGCGGGTGGTGTCCAGGATCGTGCTGGAGAGCTCGCTGTCGTGGGTCCACGAGCGTCGGTTGAAGTTGTCGCTGCCGACGCTCGCCCAGGTGTCGTCGACGACGCACACCTTGGCGTGCACGTACACGGGAGTGCCGGCATGGTTCTCCACGTCGAACACGTGCACGCGGCCTGCACCGGCCCTCTGGCACATCTCGATGGCGTGCCAGCGGCCGACGTACTGCGGACGCTCGGCGAAGGCCCCGTCCTGGTCGGGGACGCGGGGCACGATGACCACCAGATGCAGGTCCGGGTGGTCGGACAGCGCCTCGGCGAACAGCTGCGCAACCTCGGCCGACCACATGTACTGATCCTCGAGGTAGATCAACCGTCGAGCCCGCTTGATCGCCTTCGTGTACCCGCGGGCCACCGATCGCTCGCCGTCCGGCGCGAAGTCGTAGGGCGGGCGGATGGCCGGATAGGTGCGCAGGTTCTGCACGAAGTGCGGCCCGCACTCCGGCGGAGGCGGGATCTGCGCCGGCAGCGGGTCGGCGTGCATCCGGGTGTGGTGCAGCTTGTCGTGGATCCATGCGAGCGGGTGGTCGGCGTCCGGGCTGTTGGGGTCGTCCCAACGTTCGCGGAAGACCGTGTCGAGCACGTGCACCGCCGGGCCGCGGATCTGCAGCTGCACGTCGTGCCACGGCGGATTGTCGCCGTAGGCGGCGGCCATGGGCAGCGGCTGTGGGTCACCGCCGTGGTCGCCGTCGTCCCGCCGCCCGTAGCAGAGGTCGATGCCTCCGACGAAGGCGATGTCCTTGCTCGGGTCCTCGTCGTGCCGCAGGACCACCATCTTCTGGTGGTGGCTGCCCATCCGGCGGATCCGCTGGTCCAGGATCACCTCGCCGCCGCCGTGCTCGATCTCGCGGTCCAGCGACCGGTTGGACTCCTTGTTCAGTGACATCCGGGCCATGTGCGACCGCCAGACCAGGCCGCGTACGCACACGCCGCGCTTGACCGCCTCGGTGAACAGCTCGGCGACGGTCGGCCCGCCGTCGAGCAGCAGCTCGTCGGGATCGCCCCGCCAGTCGGTGAAGAAGAGGTGGTCCCCGGCGTTGAGCGCACGCACCTCCTCGACCAGTCGGGCGAAGTAGGTGCTGCCGTGCAGCAGCGGCTCGGCGAGGTTGCCGGCCGTCCATCCGGGCAGCGCTGTGTGCGGGTTCCCCCGCTCCTCGGTGCTGAGCAGCCACTGTTCCGGATCGTCCACGCGACGATCACATCGGAGGCGACCTGCGGACGCAACCGACGGAGGCCCCGGCGCGCTCGGTAGCCTCATGCCCCGTGGCCCTCGTCGTCCAGAAGTACGGCGGTTCCTCCGTCGCATCCGCAGCGCACATGAAGCGTGTCGCCGAGCGCATCGTCGCGGCCAAGAAGAACGGCGACGACGTCGTCGTCGTGGTCTCGGCGATGGGTGACACCACCGACGAGCTGCTCGAGCAGGCCAGCCAGATCACCGACGATCCGCCCGGCCGCGAGCTCGACATGCTGCTCACGGCGGGGGAGCGGATATCCATGGCCCTGCTGGCCATCGCGATCTCCACGCACGGCTACGAGGCTCGGTCGTTCACCGGGTCGCAGGCCGGCGTCATCACCACGTCCAGCCACGGCAAGGCCCGGATCATCGACGTGACCCCGGGCCGGCTGCGCCAGGCGCTCGACGAGGGCTCGATCGCGATCGTCGCGGGCTTCCAGGGCGTCAGCCAGGACACCAAGGACATCACCACGCTCGGCCGCGGCGGGTCCGACACGACGGCCGTCGCCGTCGCCGCGGCGCTGCACGCCGACGTCTGCGAGATCTACACCGACGTGGACGGTGTCTTCACCGCCGACCCGCGGATCGTCCCGAATGCCAAGCGGCTGGAGACGATCACCTACGAGGAGATGCTCGAGCTGGCCGCCTCGGGCGCCAAGGTGCTCATGCTCCGGTGCGTCGAGTACGCCCGCCGTTACGGCATCCCGGTGCACGTCCGCAGTTCCTATTCACAGCTTCCCGGCACGATCGTGGCCGGCTCGATGGAGGACCTCCCGGTGGAACAGGCGATCATCACGGGCGTCGCGCACGACCGCAGCGAAGGCAAGATCACCGTCTACGGGGTGCCCGACCGGCCCGGTGAGGCGGCGCAGATCTTCCGGGTCCTGGCCGACGCCGAGATCAACATCGACATGATCGAGCAGAACGTGTCGGCCGAGGCCAGCAAGCTCGCCGACATCTCCTTCACGCTCCCGGTCAGCGACGGCCCGACCGCCATCGCCGCTCTGGAGAAGGTGAAGCACACCGTCGGGTTCAGCGACGTGCGGCTCGACCAGCACATCGGCAAGGTGTCGCTCGTCGGCGCGGGCATGCGCTCGCACCCCGGCGTGTCCGCCAAGTTCTTCGGCGCGCTGGCCGACGCCGGTGTCAACCTGGAGCTGATCAGCACCTCGGAGATCCGCATCTCGGTGGTCTGCCGCGACACCGAGGTCGACGTCGCGGTGCGCGCGGTGCACGACGCCTTCGACCTCGGCTCCGATGTCGAGGCCGTCGTCTACGGAGGGACCGGACGATGAGCACGTTCGACGAGAACGGCCTCAGGGTCGGCATCGTGGGCGCCACCGGGCAGGTCGGCGCGGTGGTCCGCGAGATCCTCGCCCAGCGCAACTTCCCGATCAGCGAGCTGCGGTTCTTCGCGTCCGCGCGATCTGCCGGCAGCACCCTCCCCTGGGGGGACGGCGAGATCACCGTCGAGGACGCGTCCACAGCCGACCCCACCGGTCTCGACATCGCGATCTTCTCCGCCGGCGCCACCACCTCGAAGGCGCAGGCGCCCAGGTTCGCCGCGGCCGGCGTCACCGTCATCGACAACAGCTCGGCCTGGCGGCGCGACCCCGACGTCCCGTTGATCGTCAGCGAGGTCAACCCGCAGGCCCTGGCCGAGATGCGCAAGGGCATCATCGCCAACCCGAACTGCACCACCATGGCCGCGATGCCGGTGCTCAGGCCCCTGCACGCGGAGGCCCAGCTCGTGCGGATGGTCGCGAGCACCTACCAGGCGGTCTCCGGCAGCGGGCTGGCCGGCGTGGAGGAGCTCGACAGCCAGGTCAAGGCCGTCGTCGACAAGGCCGCGGAGCTCACCCACGACGGGTCGGCGGTGACCTTCCCGGAGCCGCGGAAGTACGTCGCGCCGATCGCGTTCAACGTGCTGCCGCTCGCCGGGTCGATCGTCGACGACGGCAGCTTCGAGACCGACGAGGAGCAGAAGCTGCGCAACGAGAGCCGCAAGATCCTCGGCATCCCCGAACTCCGGGTCTCGGGCACCTGCGTGCGGGTGCCGGTCTTCACCGGGCACTCGCTCTCGCTGAACGTCGAGTTCGCCAGGCCGTTGACGGTGGAGCGCGCCACCGAGCTGCTCTCGTCGGCGCCGGGCGTCGAGCTGTCCGACGTCCCCACGCCGTTGCTCGCCGCGGGGCGGGACCCGTCGTACGTGGGCCGGATCCGTCAGGACGAGGGCGTGCCCGACGGCCGGGGTCTCGCGCTGTTCATCAGCAACGACAACCTGCGCAAGGGTGCGGCCCTCAACACGGTCCAGATCGCGGAGTTGATCCTCGCCAACCGCTGATGGCGTGGGAAAGTGCCGGTAACCGGCACCTTCCCACGCCGCCTACGGCCGCACGTGCTTCAGCGCGAACGCCAGGGCGACCTCCACCTGGCGGATCGTCTCCTCGATGACCAGTGAGCCGTGCCCGGCATCGAACCGGTACACCTCGTGCTCCTTGCCGAGCTCGCCGAGCCGGGCCAGGTAGTTGTCGATCTGCCGGATCGGGCAGCGCGGGTCGTTGGCCCCGGCCACCACCAGCACCGGCGCGGCGACGGCGTCGACGTAGGTGATCGGCGAGGACCGCACGTAGACGTCGTGCACCTCCTCGGGAGAGCCGCCGAACAGCGCACGGTCGTAGGCCCGGAGGCCCTCCATCTCGTCCTCGTAGGCGGCGAGGTAGTCCGCGACCGGCACCTCCGCGATGCCCGCCGCCCAGCGCTCCGGCTGGGTGCCGAGCCCGAGCAGGGTGAGGAACCCGCCCCACGAGCCCCCGGAGAGCAGTGCCCGTGCCGGGTCGACGACCCCTTCGGCGACGAGCGCGTCGTAGACCGCGCCCACGTCCTCCAGCTCCGTCAGCCCGGGCCGGCCGGTGAGGGCGTCGCGCCAGGCGCTGCCGTAACCGGTGGAGCCCCGGTAGTTGACGTGCACGACCGCGAAGCCGGCGTCCACGTAGGCCGCACGGCGGGCGCGGTAGGAGTCGTCGTCGGCCGACTCCGGTCCGCCGTGCACCAGGAACGCCGTCGCGTACGGGCCCTCACCTCCGGGCCGCACGAGCAGGGCGTGCACCTCTCCGCCGGGACCGGGCACCCAGCGGTCCTCGACCGGATAGGCGGCCGGCGGCTCCTCGGCCGATACCGACAGCACCACGGGACCGTCGGCACGGCGGATCACCGGCGGGAGAGCCGACGAGCTCCAGGCCAGCTCCACGGTGCCATCGGGCCGAGCGGTCGCCCCCCGGACGACGCCCTGCGGGGTGTCCAGCTTCTCGAGGGCACCGGTGGTCAGGTCGTAGCGGTAGATCTCCGAGCGCGCGGCGTGGTCGTGTCCCACCAGGAGGGCAGAGCCGTCGGGATACCAGCCGGCGGTCACGTCGCCGGGCAGGTCGAGCTCGATCCCGGTCTCGGTGTCGGTCTCGACGTCCCAGAGCAGGAGCTCCTCGCGGCCGCGGCGCTCGTGCCCGACCAGCAGCCGGCGGTCGCCGGGAAGCGGGCCGAACTCCAGCGCGTGCAGCCCGCGACCCTCGCCGTCCCACTTCTCGGCGACGACGGCCGGTGCGTCGAGGGTGGTGTCGCCGGTGCGGAGCACGCGCAGCGCCGGGTAGCGCGGATCCCCGTGCTCGGAGTGCGAGATGACCAGCAGCTCGTCGTCCCGGGTGAGCGCGTCGACCGAGGCGGGGTCCTCGTGCCGGTAGATCACCCGCGGCGTGGTTCCCGCGGGTGCGAGCCACAGCTCGCTGCCGTCATCGGTGGAGCGGCCGATCGCGACCGCGGTCCGGCCGACCTCGAGCCCGGCCGGGTAGGCCGCCTCGACCTCGGGGACGGCGTCGGTGTCGGGTCCGCCGCCGAACGGCTGGGTGCGCCAGACGCCGAACTCGTCGCCGTCGCTGTCGGCGAACCACCAGATGGTCTCGCCGTCCGGGCTCAGCGTGCCGATGAGCGTGCCGTTGGGCCGGTCGGTCACCTGGCGGTGGGTGGCGGTCTCCCGGTCCCAGGCGTACTGCTCGACGACGCCGCTGACGTCGGAGGAGTACAGGTTGCGGTGCGGGGCGTCCTGGGCCCAGTCAGGCAGGGACACCCGAGGGGCGCGGAAGCGGGCCTGCCAGCGTGCGGTGACCTCGGGAGGAAGAGCGGGGGTGTCAGGGGCAGCAGTTGGCTCAGCGCTCACCGGGTCATCTTCCCCCGGCGCCCGCGCCGGTGGCCGCGGCACCCTGGGGCTCGGAGTCGACGTCTTCGGAGTCGTCGAGTCGCCGGCGTTCGGCCGCGGCGTCCCGGACGTCGCCGATGAGCTGCTCCAGCACGTCCTCGAGAGCGACCACGCCGAGGAGCCGGCCGCCGTCGTCGACGACGCGGCCCAGGTGGGCGCCGGCCCGACGCATCGCCGCGAGCACCTCCGGCAACGCCAGGTCCGACCGGAGCTCGACGAACGGGGTGAGCTCCTCGGCCGGGATGGGCTGGTCTCGGTCCGGGCCTTCGGCGTCCAGCACGTCCTTGACGTGGACGAAGCCCAGGAGGGCGCCGTCGTCGGCACACACCGGATAGCGGCTGAAGCCGAACTCGGCGACGGCCGCCTCGAGCTGGCGCGGCGTCGTGCTCCTCGGCACGGTGACCAGCTCCGACATCGGCAGCAGGACGGCGTCGATGTCGTGGTGCTCGAAGGCGAGGGCGCCGGCCGCCAGCTCGCCGACCTCGCTGCCCAGGCGGCCCTCCCGCCGGGACTGGGCGACCATCGACTGGATCTGGGCCTCGTCGAAGCTGGCCGCGACCTCGTCGGTCGGCCGCACGCCGAACAGCCGGACGAAGGCGTTGGCGAGGGTGTTGAAGAACCAGATGAACGGCCGCAGCACCGTGACCAGCGCGGCCAGCGGCGGGCCGAGGAGCAGGGCGGCGCGGTCCGGCCCGGCCAGCGTGATGTTCTTCGGCACCATCTCGCCGAGCACCATGTGCAGCACGGTCACCAGCGCCAGCGCGACCGTCAGGGCGATCGGGTGCAGCAGCCCCTCCGGCACGTGCACCGCCGCCAGGGGTGCCTCGATGAGGTGCGCGATGGCCGGCTCGCCCACCGCGCCCAGGCCGAGGGAGCACAGCGTGATGCCCAGCTGGGCGCCGGCCATCATCTGCGAGACGTTCCGGATCGCGGCCAGCGTCTTGACCGCGCGGGCCGAGCCGGCGGCGGCGCGCGGTTCGAGCTGGTCGGCGCGGACGGAGACCAGGGCGAACTCCGCGGCCACGAAGAACGCGTTGCCGAGGAGCAGCGCCACCACGATCAGCAGGCTCAGAACGGTCACGCGGAGACCTCCTGCCGGTCCGGCAGGTCCGCGTCGTCCGCTGTCCGCGTGCGAACCGCCCGGATGCGTGCGATGCGCCTGCCCTCCACGGTCTCGACGGTCAGCCGGACGCCGTCGACGTCGACGGAGTCGCCCGGCGTCGGCAGCCGCTGCAGGCGCTGGGCGAGGAAACCGGCCACCGTCTCGTAGCGGCCCTCGGGGATCGGGATCCCGGTGCGCTCGAGCACCTCGTCGGGGCGCAGCAGCCCGGAGACCAGCCAGGTGTCGTCGTCCAGCCGCTTGAGGGTGCGCAGCGGGCGGTCGGTCTCGTCGGCGATCTCCCCGACCAGCTCCTCCACGATGTCCTCCAGGGTGACCACGCCATGGGTGGCCCCCCACTCGTCGACCACGAGGGCCATCTGCAGCCCCTGGTCGCGGAGCAGGTCCAGGAGCCGCTCCAGCTGCAGCGAGGACGGGACCGCGAGCACCGGCACGGCCAGCTCACCGGCGGTGCGCAGCCGGCGGTCGGCCTCGGGGACGGCGACCGCGTGCTTCACGTGCACGATCCCGGTGACCTCGTCGAGGTCGGAACCGTAGACGGGGAAGCGCGAGTTGCCCGAACGGACGGCGGCCTGGATCACCTCGGCGGCCGTGGCGCTGGACCGCAGTGTCCACAGCCGGGTGCGCGGAGTCATGACGTCGGTGGCGTACTTGTCGCCCAGGCCGAGCGAGCGCTGGAGCAGGCGCGAGGCGACGGGAGAGAGATCGCCCTCCTCGGCCGACCGCCGGGCCACGGCCGCCAGCTCCTCGGCGTCCCGGGCGGTGTCGAGCTCCTCCCGCGGCTCGATGCCGAACCGGCGGACGATGCCGTTGGCCACCCACTGCAGCGCGCCGACCACCGAGCCGAAGATGCGGGTGAACAGCCGGAGCCCGGGGGCGACGAACGACGCCACCGCCATCGGCTCGGCGATGGCCAGGTTCTTCGGTCCCAGCTCCCCGAGGATCATCTGCAGCGTCGTCGCCAGGGCGATGGCCAGGCCGTACGAGAGGCCTCCGACGGCGCCGCTCGGGACGCCGATGCTCCCGAGGGGACCGCGCAGCAGTTCCCCGATCGCCGGCTCGGCGAGGTAGCCGACCAGCAGGGTGGTCAGGGTGATGCCGAGCTGGGCGGCCGACAGCTGGGTGGAGAGGCTCTGCAGCGCCCGGACGACCGCCTGCGCCCGCCGGTCCCCGTTCTCCGCCGACTGCTCGGCGCGGCCGCGGTCGACGGTCGTGAGGGAGAACTCGGCGGCGACGAAGAAGCCGGTGAGCGCGGTCAGCACGACCGCGGCGAGCAGGAGCAGCCAGGCGGTCATCGCCGGTGCGGTGCCCGCGCCGGGGTCCGCCCAACCGGCGAAAGGTGGGAGAAACGACTCAGGGGCCGCCGGCGGCGGCCCCTGAGAAGGGTGTCGGGGTGACAGGATTTGAACCTGCGGCCTCGTCGTCCCGAACGACGCGCGCTACCAAGCTGCGCCACACCCCGAGGTGCTGGTCGAGTCTAACGCTCCGGGTCCGGCGGCCCGGCGGCAGGTATCACGCGGTGCGGGCGGTCAGTGTGAGGAGGGTGGCCTCGGGCGGGCAGGCGAACCGGACCGGCGCGTACGGGCTGGTGCCCAGGCCCGCCGACACGTGCAGCCAGGTTCCCGCCGGGTGCCCGGCGGTCGGCCCTCTCCAGCGGTGCAGCCACCGGGCCCGCTCCCGGTCGATGCCGCAGTTCGTCACCAGTGCCCCGTAGAACGGGACCCGCAGCTGCCCGCCGTGGGTGTGCCCGCACAGCAGCAGGTCGTAGCCGTCGTCGGCGAAGCGGTCGAGCACGCGCGGCTCGGGGGAGTGCGCCAGCCCGATCCGGACGTCGGCATCGACGTCCGCCGGCCCGGCGACCAGGTCGTAGCGGTCGCGCTCGAGGTGTGAGTCGTCGACGCCGGCGAACACGATCCGCCGTCCGCCGACGGTCAGTTCCCCCGCTGCGTTCGTGAGGTCGAGCCAGCCACGGGCGAGCATCCCGTCGCGCAGGTCGCGCCATGGGAGCTGCTCCCCGTGCACCCGCTTGTGGTCGGTCCGGAAGTACTTCAGCGGGTTCTTCGCCCGGGGCGCGTAGTAGTCGTTGCTCGCCATGACGAAGGCGCCGGGACGGTCGAGCAGGGGGTCGAGGGCGCGCATCGTGCCCGGGACGGCGTCGAAGCCGGCCAGGTTGTCGCCGGTGTCGATGACCAGGTCCGGTTCGAGCGCAGCCAGCCCGGCGACCCACTCCTGCTTCGAGCGCTGGCCGGCCGTCATGTGCAGATCGGAGATCTGCAGCACGGTCAGCGGCGCCGACCCCGGGGCCAGCACGGGGACGTCGAAGCGGCGCAGCGTCCAGCGGGTGCGCTCGTACAGGCTCGCGTAGGCCGTGACCGCCGCGCCCGAGGCGACGGCGGCGGTGGGAACAGCGGTGAACCAGCGCACGGTCGGTCAGGGTACGGCCCGCTCGTCCCCGGCTGCCGTGTCAGGCTGGGGGAGTGCCCCCATTGAAGGAACAGCTGCGCGCCGACCTGACCACCGCGATGAAGGCCCGCGACGAGCTGCGCACCGCGACCCTGCGCATGGTCCTGTCCGCGGTGAGCGCCGAGGAGGTCGCCGGCAAGGAGGCCCGTGAGCTCAGCGACGACGACGTCCAGGGCGTGCTGCGTCGCGAGGCCAAGAAGCGCCGGGAGGCCGCCGAGGCCTTCGGCAACGCCGGCCGCACCGGGCAGGCCGCGCGGGAGCTCGCCGAGGGCGAGGTGCTCGCCGGGTATCTCCCCGCGCAGCTCGACGACGCCGACCTGGCCGCGATCGTCGCCGACGCCGTCACCAGCACCGGCGCCTCGGGCATGCAGGACATGGGCCGGGTCATGGGTGCCGCGACGGGTGTCGTGGCGGGCCGGGCGGACGGGGGCCGGGTCGCGGCAGAGGTGCGCCGCCAGCTCGGCTGAGCGCTAGCGGGGAACGGGCGGCTGGGGACCGTGGCCGCCGCCACCACCGCCGCCACCGCCACCGCCGCCACCGCCGCCACCGCCACCGCCGCCGCACAGCAGACCCGGGAAGGACTGCTTGGACGTGATGCGGTAAGGAATGATCACTGTGGTTTTAGCCGGAATGTTGTCCGGCACCGCCTCCAGCAGCTCGAAGTCATTGTAGGCATCACTGACCGGAGCCTTGAACGCAAAATTGTCCGCACGGATCAGACCATGGTTGGTCAGGGCGAACTCTCCGTAGAACACCTTTCCCTGGCAAAGCTGCGGCAGATTGAGCACGGGCGGATTCACCGTCACCACCGCAGCCGGCACGTTGGTTTCAAAAGTCGCCTCCAGCAGGATCTCATACCGGTCCTCAATAGTGATGGGCACCACCTCCCACTCCACCGTCACAAAGCGGTTCGGAATGAGGGAAGTCTGGTCCAGCGTGATGCCGGGCCGCACCACCAGCCGGCCGGATAGGCTGTCATGGCCGTCCGCCGAGATGCGGAACTTGTAGTTGCCCGCCGGCAAAGTGGGATCGCCGTTGCTGTCGCGGAAGTCGGCCTCGCCATAACCGTCCGTGGTCACCATGCGCACAAAGCTGGTCACGTCCTCGCTCTGCAGCTGGATGCTGGCGGCGTAAACACCCTGATAGAGAGGATCGGGATGCTGCGGCGTGCCGGGAGCCACGTATTTCGGGTCCGGTGTCAGGGTCAGCAGATCGACCACCTTGAAGCGGACATCGCCCACGCCGGAGGCCGTTACGGCCACGCGCACGGGGATGGTCACCGCCGCATAGTTGTCGCTGGTGAACTTCACATCGAAGTAATAATCCCCCGGTGTCAGATCCGGCGGCGGCTGGATATTCAGCGACACCGGCAGATTCTGCCCAACCGGCAGGGATGCCGTCACCGGCGGCGTGTTCAGACTGATCCAGAAGGGCGGCGGCGTCTGGGAAGTGCCCTGCACGCGCACCAGCGCCAGCTGCACGTTCTGAAGCGCCACCAGACCCACGCTATTAATGATAAAGCTCTCCGAGACACTGTCCCCAGGCTTCACCCCGGTGTCCAGAATGTTGGGTGTGAACGTGGCCGCCGCAGTGGCTGCCGTGAGGGTGTATTGAATGCTCACGGCCGCCCAACCCACCAGATTCTCATCGCTGATGACCTTCAGACCAATCCTGCCCGCCGCCAGGGCGTTGCTGTTGCCGGTGAAGACAAAGGGCAGCGTGCCGCGCTCCAGTCCCGCCAGATTGACCGGCGCGCCCGGCACCACGGAGATGCCGTTGGGCAATGTGTCATCGGGGACGACCCGCAGGTTGGTGGCGGTGGTGCCGTCGCCGGCCTTCACGGTCAGGTTGATGTTCTGCCCGAAGTTGCGCGGCGCACGGAGGGCGATGCCCGCCGGCTCCACGGTTACCCGGGAGATCACGAAGGAGTCCTGCACGGTTTTGCCCAAGAGGTCCGGATGGGTGAGCCACACGCTGTAGGTGCCGCCCTCGCCGGCCAGCGGCGTGAAAGTCCAGGAGAAGTTCCCGGCGGCGTCAGTGGTCACCTGCGCGGTGCGCTCAAACCCGCCGCTGGAGATACCCAGCCGCAGGGGGCTGTTGGGCACTGCGGCTCCGCCGGTGCGGGCTGCCGCCCGTCCGCTGATGACCACCGGCTGGTTGCCGAAGGAGACCTTGGGCGTCACGGCGGTCACGATCCCGTCGTAGCTCACGTCCGTCAGGGAGGCTTCCCCACGCACGGTCATACCCGGCGAAGTCACCTGCTCGGGCCGTCCATAGCGGTAATAAACGCTGTCGATGGTCAGCTGCACCGCCAGCAGATTGGCCGCAGTCTCCGGCAGCTGGATCTGGAAGATGTCGGAAAGGAATTCCGCATTGGGAGCCAGACGGATGACGCTGGTGCCGTCGGAGACCGTGACCACCCCGGCTCCAATGTTGATGCGCACGGGCTGCACCGCCAGGGTGTTGCCGGCGGGATCCAGCAGCGTGAAGCGGATGTGCGGGGAATCCGCGCCGCCGTTGCTTTTCGCCGCCTGAATTTCGACCGTCTCGGTGGAGGTGTTGCGCACTCGGAACTGGACCCCGCCGAAGCCACCGCGGGTGAAGGTGCCGGGCACCAATTCGGCCACCAGCCCGCCGTCCGCCACCGCCACCGTGCCGCTGCCGGGATACTTCAGCAGGGCTCCTTCCTCAGGACGGGACTCTATCAGCAGCGTGACCGGGGCCGTGGCCTCAGTGAGAGTGGAGTAACCACCCACCACCACACCGACCTGGCGGGTTTCACCGGGCGCGAGGTTGAAGAGCTCAGACTGGTGCACCTGTCCCGCGAGGGTGATCTTCGCCAAGGCATTGCTCAGCGTGGCCGCGGCCGAGGGATTGGTGACCGTGACCAGCAGGCGGCTGACCAGCCCCCGGCGCACCGTCTGACCTTCCGCCAAGGAGATCCGCAGCGGCAGCAGGGTGAGTCCCCGGGCCGGGCTCTCCGCCGAGGCGGTGTCGATGCTGACAACCGAGTAGAACCGGTCGCCTCCGTTCCAGGATTGATCCGTGAAGGTGGTGGCGGGCAGCAGTGCCGGATTCAGCTTCACGCCGGTGTCGCGCGGTCCGGCATACACATTGTAGCCCGTGATATCCGGCGCGGCGTTGGTCCAGGCAAGGACCGGGGCTCCGGTGGCCGGGCGCTCAATAGTCAGCGAGCTGACCGCCCACAGCGTGGTATTGAGATAGGCGCTGTTGGAGGGCGCGGACTCATTCCCCGCGGCATCCACGGCGGTGACGGCGTAATAACGCTGCGCACCGGAAGGGGAGGGATCGACATACTTATTCTGGGTGAGGGTGCTGATCAGCGGTGTCAGTCCGGCAATCGAGTTGATAGGCGCTCCGGCGCGGTAAACGTGGTAGACGGCACTGTTGGCCACGGACTGCCACTGGGCCAGGATGCCATTGCTGGCCAACACCAGCGCGAGCGACTGCGGCGTGCCGGGAGCCACGGAGTCCGCTGTTGCCTCCGCGGGAGGCGTGGTGGCGGTGCCGGTGGCGGTTTCCCCGTTGGCCGTGCGCCGGGTGGCGATGGCATAGAGGTATTCCCCATCGGTGCCGGGCGTGTCGCGAAAGGTCAGGACCGCAGGATCCGCGATTGCTTGGAAGGGTGCCAGAGTCTCTGGTCCCCCATTCACGGTGGAGCGGTAGAGCTGGTAGCCGGATGCTTCGGTCACTGCCCCCCAGGACAGTTCGATCACCCCCGCCGGCTTGGCGGCGGCGCGGAAATTCGCCGGGGCATCCAGCGGCGGCAGCTCTCCCTGGTAGATTTCAAAACGGGAGGGAACGGTGATACGGGTGTCAGTGTTGGCCAGATCGTCGGTGGCGGAGTAGCTGAACACCAGATCCTCCGGCTCCGGCAGGCCTGCCTGTGCAGGCAGTGGGAGGACACCGTTCCAAGTGCGGCTGTCCACCCCTTGGGTAAGCACGATCGCCGCCGGGGCCTGATGACCGGGCAGACGGGTCAGACTCCAGGCCAGGGACGGCGTGCCTACCGGAGCCTCATCCAGATGCAGGGTGAGGGCCAGCTCTGCAGGACTGGCCTCGATGTTCAGGATCGGGGCCGTGGCGCTGAGCGTCAGGGCATCCGCGGACGGGCCTTTGGTGTCGATGACGATCTGCGCGGTCGCCGAGGTGCCCGCTCCGCGGTTTTGCGTCAGGTCACGCATGGAGTAGCTGGCCTGATAGGTGGCGGATCCAGTGCTGGTGGTGATGGTGAAGTTTCCTTTGTACTCCAGTGGGCTGCTGCCCGTGGTCAGAGTCACGGGAATGGGGAATCCACCGCCTGCAGGGGCAAGGCTGAGGAAGGGATCGCCGCTGAGAGGTTCAGTCACCGTCAGCACCACATCCACGATGCCGGTGCCGTAGCGGCCATTCTTCAGTTTGTCAGGGTTGCGCGGCGTGAAAGTGATGCTGGCCAGAGCGGGAACCGTGCGGTCGCTGGAGGCGGTGGCAGTCTCGGAGAGCACGCTGGTGTTGCCGGCGACGCTGGTGGTGGTGAGACGGTAATACCACACACCGTCCGTGGCCGGGGTGTCGTCATACTGCTGCAGGGTCACGGGGGCGCTGTTCACCTTGACGACGCCGGCATCGGCGGTGGAGGTGAAGGGTGCCGCGGCGCGGTAGATATCGTAACCTGCGATGGAGGCCCCACCGGCGGCCGACCACGTCAGGCGGATGCGGCCCTCCTCGCGGGAGGATGCCTGGAGCGAACCGGGGGGCGACGGCACCGCAGTGTCGAGCGTCACCCCCACCTGATTGGAGAACGGGCCCGGACCGGCGGCATTGACCGCGCGGGCGCTGATCTGATTCACGCCCATGGCCAGGGTGACACTGGACTGCCACTGTCCGCCGGAGGTGACAGCCACGGCACCGGGCAGACCGCTGCCGTTCAGGTGCAGCCGCACGGTGGTGTTGACCGGGGCGGTGCCCTTCACCATGACCACGTTGCTGTTGGTCAGGAAACCGCTGGCCGGGGAATTGATCACCGGAGCCGCGGGCGGCGCGAGCGCCAGCTGCACATTCCGCGTGACCGTGGTCAGGGTGCTGAAGGTGTCCCAGGCGCGGATGGTAAGGACATACTGCCCGTTGGCGGCGGCCTCGGCGTTCCAGAAGGCGGCATACCCGTCAGCCCCGTTCTGATCGATGCCCAGGCTGGTGTCCGTCCCGCTTTGGGGACGGATGAGGAACTCCACACGGCTGACCCCCGAGGGATCGGCGGCGTCAGCTTTCAGGGTGCCGGAGGTGGTCAGCACCGCGCCGTTATTCAGGGTGGCGTTGTTGTACTGAATGTTCGAGACCACCGGACCGGCGGCATCAATGTCATACAGCGCCTGGAGTGTACCGCTGGGGTTCTGGCCGGCCAGATATGCCCGGGCTTTCAGCGTTCCGGTGGCATTGATCTGGATGGGGACCGTGTAGGCCGTGCCTGTGGTGTCGGTCGGCTCCGCGCCGTTGAGGGTGTAATAAATGGTGGCTCCCGCAGTCCCTGTGGACAGCGAGACATTGGCCTGCCCGGCATAGGATCCGCCGGCGGGCGAGGCCTGCGGCGTCTGCACCGTCAGGGCGAAGGGCAGCCCGGAGTAAAGCTGTGTGGAGGGAATCACCTCCCGCGGCTGGGAGGAACTGCTCCAGCCCAGCTGCACGGAGGCCACGCCGGTCTGCTCGAAGTACTCCAGCTTCACGGCATATTGCAGACTCTTCTGGAGGGCGACCGGGTTGGAGGCGGTGTCCGCGGCTCCGGGGATGAAACGGTTAATGATGAGCTCATTGGCCTCAAAAGTCCCGCTGCGGTCGAGGTCCACCCACAGGCGAGCTCCGTCGTCGCTGTTGACGTGAAAGCGGTGGGATTCCGTGAAGCGCGGCTGCACGAAGCCGGTCCAGCGGATGCTGAACTGGTCCGATCCCAGCCCCGTCACCGGGCTGGTGTAGCCAAAGTTGAAGTTCACTGTGGGATCGCGCCGGAGCACGCTGCTGCCCGTGAAGGCGGGACTGGCGTAGTATTCCGCCGCCAGGCCGGTGCCGGTGCCCGGAGCCGCGCCGATGGCGAAATAGGCCGAGGAGACCACGCTGGGGTTGTAGCCATCCCGGAAGCCGCGGGCGCGCACCTGAGTGCTTTCCGTCAGGGTGAGGGCACCGGTGTAGATCGGGGAGACGGAGGTGGGCTCACCGCCGTCCAAGGTGTAGCGGATCACGGCGTCAGGCGTGGTGGACTGGATCTGCACCGGCACCGGACCGGTGAAGAAGCCGCCATTGGGCGAGAGCACAGGCGCGGCGACATCGAGGGACTCGATGCCGTAGCGGGTGCGCAGGGAGGATTCCGCATCCGTGCGCTCATTGGTGTCAAGCGCGCGGTTGTAGATCATCACCTCCGCGATGTCGCCGAGGAAATAGGCATCGCTGCTCCAGTTGCTGCGGCCAAGATAGTTGATGGTGCGCTGCGCCACAGGCGGCAGGGGCATCACTGCGGTGCCTTGGAGCACACCATTCTTGTAAAGCTGCGCGGTGCCGGCCGGTGAATGAACGACTGTGAAGATCTGTTCCTGGCCCGTGGTCAGACCGTTGGCGATAGCCAGCGTCCCTTGGGAGGAGGATCCGTTGAAGAAGCCGTAGTCCAGGGTGGAGGTGGTGCCCTCGCGGTACAGATAGATGTTGTTGGCGGAGGAGCCTTGACCGAAATCGAAGAGTCGCTCATAGCTGCCAGTGCCGGACGCATGATCGGGGCGGGCCACAAAAACGGCAGTCAGCCCCTGACTGAAATCGCGGAACCCCGCAGGCAGCGTCAGCGCGTCGTTGCTGCCATCGAACCGGACGGCGGCCTGGTTGCCTATGCCGGCGGCGGCCAGCACGGGACGGCGGCCAGCTTCGGACTGAAAGGCGTCATTGCCCTGCCCTGACTGGTCGGCCCATGCGGTGATGGCTCCCGCATCCTGGCTGATGCCTGTATCGGCGCGCAGCCAGAGCAGGAGGCCGTTGTGGGGAACGTCCCCGCTGCCGAGGATGGAGAAGCCCGCGCTGGCGGTGGCGCTGGCGGTGACACCGGGGGCGAAGACTTTGGCCTTCACTGTGGCGGCGGTGGTCAGGGTGAACGGCCCGCTGTAAAGGCTGGAGGCCGCCGTAGGCTCGTTGCCGTCAAGGGTGTAGCGGATGGACGAACCGGCCAGCGGGCTGGTCAGCGTGACCTGCGCCTGATTGGCGAACGAGCCGCCGTCCGGGGTGATCACCGGAGGCTCGGCGGTGCGCGGCAGGTTGTAACGTTGGATCAGATAGGTGTCGAGGGCCGAACGCTCGGCGGGAGTGAGGTCGCGGTCATAGAACAGCGCCTCCGCGATCTCCGCACCCATGGAATAGGCGGAGTTCTGCTGAAGACGGCCCAGCAGGAAGAGGTCGCTGGATTCGGCATCCCCCGTGTAGCTGCGGCTACTGACCGTCAGGCCGTTCACGCGGTCAAGGGAGGTTCCCTTACCGTCGATACTGAGCGAGACCTCGTAGGGTGTGTTCGCCGCAAAGGTGAAGTTGTAGTCGCCATAGTTATTGCCCGCGGCGGAGTAACCTTGGCCGCCATTGCGGATGCCGGTGTAGGTGTAGGCTCCGGCAACCGCTCCCTGGCCGGAGAGCGCATAGCCGCTGGTGCCGTTCAGGGTGTGGTAGCGCAGCACGCTGACGAAGGTCCGTGCGCTGGCGGGTGCATGGTAGCCGGTGTTCAGGAAGTCATCGGCGCCGTCGAAGCGCACCGCGGCCTGACCGTTGATGGAGGAGGCGGCCAGGGTGGGCTGGGAAACTCCCGTGGGCTGGGTGGCGTGGCGGCCTTGGCCGGACTGGTCGGCCCAGCGGGTGATACCGGCCCCGGCGCTGACGCCCTTGTCCCCGCGGTACCAGAACTTCAGGCCTGAACGGGTGAAGCCAGTGGCGGCGTCAAAAGTGAAGGACGACTCACTGACGTCGCTGGCCTGAAGACCGGTGCGGAAACCGCGGGCTTTGAGCACGGCGCTGTTGCTGACCGTGACTGGACCGCTGTAGAGCGTGCCGGTGCCCTCGGTGGGCTCACTGCCATTGAGCGTGTAGTAAATCCGCACATCCGCCAGACTGGAGGAGAGCGTGACCGGCACGGAGGACGCGAAGATGCCGCCGTCCGGCTCCACGCGGAGCGCCGGGATTTTGGAAGGCACATCATTGTCGGCATAGGGCGTCAGGAGCACGTGCTCCGCGCCATTGCCGGCGATACCGTCCCAGTCCACCAGCGCGGGCACGGAGTCGATCTTACGTCCATCCGGGAAATACACTGCCACACCCAAATAGTCGTTGCCGCCGAATTCCGCCTGCAGACCCTCGACGTAATAACGCTTGCCCGCCTCCAGCGTGACCGCTGTGGTCCGGGGTCCGGTGTAGGTGGAAACCACGCCGCCGCTTTCAAACAGCAGCACCTTGTTGGCGGGATCGTCATCGGTGCTCAGGTAGAACTTCACTTGGTCGTCCCAGATGAAATCGAATCGGTACTGCCCCGTGGCCGGCGGATTCAGGTAGCCCCGGTAGCGGGCGACGTAGTTGCTTCCGTAGCCATTATGATAGAACACCTGCTCCACGGACTGGGCCGCGGGACTGTATGGATACTGCCAAGCGGTCTCCAAGCCGTTGATGCCCGTGGAAATGCCGGTGTAGTACTGCCGCAGAATGCCGGAGCCGCCGCCGCTGGTGACCAAGTAGTCGCCGACCGCGGTGTCGCTGGCCAGCTGCCCCACCACAAAGGATTTGGCACGGATCTGGGAGGTCGCTGACAGCGTGAGGGGCGCAGAGTAAAGGGTGGAGGTCTCCGTGGGCTCGCTGCCGTCCGTGGTGTAGCGGATGGTGCCGCCGGGGGTGGCGGAAGTGATGGTGACAGGTGCCGTCTGGCCGCTGTAAACCCCGCCTGGCGGGGACAGCTGGGGCACGGAGGCGGCCAGAGGCTGGCTGTATTTCGCAGCCAGCAGGGTGTTCACCTGATAACGCTCGCTTTCCGACAGCGCCTTGTCATAGATGATGATCTCCGCGATGTCCGCACCGCTGTAGCCCGCGCTGGAGTAGCCGAAGCCGTTGATGGCCAGCGGGCCGGAGAGGCCAAGAATGTCGGGGTTCGCGGTCCGCCGGATGCCATCGAGCCAGAAATCGGAACGGTTGGTGTCCTGAATGGCCCACGCGGAATAAACAGTTCCGACCGCCGCGTTCAGCCCGCTGGAGGGCGAAACCCAGCCGCCCGGATAATACATCTGCTGGCCATAATAGAGACCGAAACGCCAGTCCCCGGTCTGGCTCTGCAGCAGGCGGTCGCCGGTGCCGCCGGCATTGCGGCGGTAAACCATGAACACCGAGGACGGGCGGCCCAGGCTCAGAGCCGGATTCACCCGCAGGCCCTGGGCGGCGCTGGTGAAGCGGAACACCGGCTTGCCCTCGATTCCGTCGGCTCCGGTGGCCAGGCCGGGCTGGAGGCCGGAGTCGAACTGCACGGCGTCATAACCATGACCGGAGACGTCGTGAATGCGGATGATTTTCCCGTCCGCCGATTTGGTCAGGGGACCATCGGCCCGGAACCAGGCCACCAGATTGCCAGGCGAAGGCATGGGTGAGGGGGCGGCGCTGATGATGTATTCCGCCGCTGTGGGATTGCTGGAGGAGAATCCGGTCCGGAAAGTGGCGGCCTTTAGCGTGGCCGAGGCGGAAACCGTCACTGGCGCGCCATTATAGGCGGGGGATCCGGCAACAGGCTCGGAGCCATCCAGCGTGTAGCGGATCACGCTGTCGGGGGTGGTGGTGGACATGCTGACCTGCACCGCCGCCGGATAGCGGCCACTGGGCGGGCTGAGCAGCGGGGACCCGGCCAGCGGGGTGTAAACCGCGTAATGTCCGGCCAGATAGCGCTCGACCTCACCGCGCTCGCTGCTGGTCAGGGCGCGGTCGTAGATAATCAGTTCGGAAAGGTCGGCATTGACCGGCTGATTGTAGGTGCCCACAGCGCCGCCAAGGGCGATGCGGCCCAGCGGGCCGGAGGGCGATGAATTCTCGGTGATGTCCTCGCCGTTGAAGAAATAGGAGGTGTTGTTCGGGTTCAGCAGCGCGGTGGCGACCGCCGGCTCGAAGGGATTCACCGTGTTCTGGCGCACCCAGCCATTGGCATACATTCCCGGACCGTCATGCAGGCCCATCAGCCAGTTGTGGCCGCTGGCGCTTTGGAGAAGGCGGCCCAGACGGCCCACGCGCTGAAAGACCATGAACACCGTGGCCGGACGCTGCACATTTAGCCCGGCATCCCCCAGCATACCGTCGTCCACGCCGTCAAAGCGCACCGCCGAGCGGCCGCCGATGGCATCAGGCACCAGCAGCGGCTGGCGGGCGCTTTCGGTTTGCAGGGCGTCGAAGCCGTTGCCTGACAGGTCCCCCCAGCGGAAAATGCGGCCCTGGGCATCGCGGCTCACGGCGGTGTCGGCCTTCAGCCAGGCGCGCAGGCCCGCGAGGGGAATGGGCACCGAAACCGCGCCGACATCATACCGGCGCTCGGTGGTGTAGGATTCGAGATAGCCTGCGCGGAAAGCCTTCGCCTTGACAGTGGTGCTGGTGGCCACGGTGAAGGGGCCGGTGTAGGGTGTGGAGGCTGCGGTGGGCTCCGATCCGTCGAGGGTATAGTAGACCGAGGTCAGCTCCGTGGGGCTGTTGATGGAGACCGCCACCGGCGTGGTGAAGCGTCCGCTGACCGGCAGCATCTCCAACACCGCAGCCCGTGGCGCATACAGCCCATAGCGCACCGCCAGATAATCCTCCACCTGCTGGCGCTGGGTGTCGTTGAGGGCGGTGGGATAGGCGATGATCTCCGCGATTTTCACGCCGGCGGGTCCATGATTGCGTGCCAGACCGCCACCGATGGACAACCGTCCGGGAGCGCCGTCACTGATGCCGTAGTTCTGGGTGTAGTCCTCGCCGTCCACATAATAGCGCGTGTCCGACGCGCTCATGGTCATCACATTCAGTTCCGGGGTCAGACGGGGCAGGATCCGGTTCCTGACATAGTTGTTTCCGGAATACAGTGAGTAGCTGGTGTGGAACAGCCAGTTCGATCCGCTGTTGTTCTGAAGGATATAGCCGTCGGCGCCAGGAGAGCGCTCATAAATAAGAAACACGGTGGAGGGCCGGGGCAGATTCATGGACTCCGGCCCGATCAGGCCATCGTCGGCACCATCGAAATTCACCGTCGCGAGGTGTGCGGGCGCGGGCGCGCCGGGAAGGCGGAAACGGAAATTGGCGGCCCCGTAGGCATGGGGAGCCGCATATCCGGGCACCGCGTTGGGAAAGGCGCCGGCAGTTCCGCTGTAGCGGCCGGTGCTCACAGGCCGCACGCCCTTGCCGGAGGTGATGGAACCCACACCGTTGCTGACCAACAGGTACTGCTCAGCCGAGGTGTAGCCATGGGCGGCAACCGTGTAGGATCCCGGGATGAGATTGAGAGCTGCGGGCAAAGGCTTGAAGCGGTAACCTGCGGAAAGCGCTCCCGGATCCGCTGTCGTGAAAACGATCTCCGCCAGGGCGGTGCCATCGGCGGTGTCATCGTTGAAGGTGTCCGGGGTGCCGTTGTCGTTCCGTTTCCAGAGCTTGACGGTGATGTTTTGGCTGAGGCCGTCGGAGTTATGGTCAAAAGCGCCCAGATGGGTCAGGCTCACCGGGGCCTCCACCACGAAGTCCATCCCCAAGGTGCCGGCATAGGTACTGTTACCTGCTGCGCCATTGTCCGTGCGCACAGCGGCATCGTCGTTGACGGCAAGGCCATCGGGGTCCACCGCCGGACGGCTGGCGGGATCGTTGGTCTGCATGTGGTTGCCGCCTCCGCTCAGGTCACGCCACCGGATGACGTGCCCGCTGGCGTCGGTCTCCACGCCGGCATCGCCGCGCAGCCACAGGGTTGCTCCGGCCACCGGCAGGGTGGCTGCATCGGCATAAAACTGCTCGGCCACGCTGCTGGGCTGCCGGCCCGCCGCGAAGGCCACGGCCCTCACACGGGTGCCGCGCGGCACATTGAAGGCACTGCCGCTGTAAAGGGAGGAGGCTGCGGTCGGCGTGCTGCCGTCCAAGGTGTAGCGGATTTGCGCTCCGGCGGTGGAAGCCGTCAGCGTGACGCTCACCGGGCCGGTGCCCGGACTGCCGGCGGGGGCGATCTCCGGTGCCACGGCGGCGGGCTGCAGGATGCCGTATTTCACCGCCAGATAATCCTCCACTTTCCGCCGGTCGGCCTCTGTGAGGGCGGCGGGAAAAGTGATAACCTCCGAAATTTTCTGGCCCAGGGGATCGATGCTCAGTCCCATGCCTCCGCCCAGCGCCAGGCGTCCGGGATTGCCGGAAGTCAGATTGGGATTGGTGGTGAGGTCGGTCCCGTCCACATAATACCGCGTTCCCTCCGGAGTCATCACCATGCTGGAGATCTCCGCAGCCCAGGGCAGTCCGCGCTGCCGCACCCAGCCGCCGGCATATATGCCGTCCTGCCGCAGGAACCACTGGCTGCCCGTTTGGTTCTGAATGACATAACCATTGTCGCCCCAGTTCCGCGAGCTGACCACAAAAACGGTCGAGGGCCGTCCGAGATTGAGGGTGTCCGGGGCCTGCAAGCCATCATCCACGCCGTCGAAGTTCACGGTGGTCCCAAGCTGGGACAGGCTGGCAGGGGTGCGGAATTTGAAATTGCCCGCCGCGTAACGCTGGGAATAGCCCTCCAGCGTGGTCGGAAAATCGGTGAACGACGCTGTGTAGCGCGAGGCACCCGCGAGGCGCACGCCGGTGTTTCCAGTCCACTCCCCTGCCCCTTGGTAATTGTTGTAATACCTCTCCGCGCCGGCATATCCCGAGGCGATGATGGAGTAGCTTCCGGCCGGGAGCGTCACCGGAGTGATGGATTTGAAGCGGAAGCCATTCTCCAGCGTTCCGGGATTGGCGTTGTTGAAAACCTCCGTGGCCACCACCTCAATGCCGGTGTCATCATCGAAAGTCGCCGGCGTCCCGTTGTCATTCCGCCTCCAGAGTTTGACCGTGATGGTGGACCCGAGGCCAAAGCCGTCGGAATTGTTGTCGAATGCGCCCAGCTGGGTCAACTCCGTGGGTTGGTTCAGGATGAAGTCAAAACCCAGGCTGCCGTTGTGGGCGCTGGTCCCGCTCCAGCCATCGGTCAGGCGGACGGCAGACTCCTCCCCGTTGGAGGCCGGCAGCCTGACAGCGGCGGGACGGCGGAAGTCCTCGGGGGTGGTGAAATCATTGCCCCCGCCGCTGAGGTCGCGCCAGCGCGTCACACGGCCGGCGCTGTCGGTCTCCACGCCCGCATCCGCCTTCAGCCACACATTCGCACCATTGACCGGCAGCTCCGCCGCCGGGGCGTAGTATTGCTCCGCCAGATCGCTCGCCGCCAGACCGGAGACAAAAGCCCGGGCCCGCACCCGCACGCCGCGTGCCACGCTCAGCGCCGTGCTGTAAAGCGGGGAGGCGGCTGTGGGCTCGGATCCATCCAAAGTGTAGCGCAGCTGCGCGCCGGTGGTGTCGCTGGAAAGGGTGACACTGACATTTCCCGTGCCCGGAGACGCCACCGGACTGAAGACAGGAGCCGAGACCTGGGCTGTATAAACCGCGTATTTGGTGGCCAGGTAGTTCTCCGTGTTTTTCCGCTCGGCATCCGTCAGGGTCCGCGAATAGGCGATCACCTCGGCGATGCGCACCGCCAAGGGATCGTTGGACAGGCCGGAGCCCCCGCCCAGCGCCAGACGTCCGGGCGCGCCAGTGGTCAGCGGCTGATTGTCAAACTCCTGGCCGTTTACAAAATACCGCGAGCCGGTGGCCGAACTTGTCAGGAAATCAAGCTCCGGGCGCAACTGGGGCAGCTGCCGCTGGGTTACCCAGCCGCCGGTGTAAGCCCCGTCCGCCCGGATGAACCACTGGGTGCCGGAGGTGTTCTGAAGCACATAGCCGCTGCCTCCCCATTGGCGCTCATACACCACAAACACCGAGGCGGGACGGGCCAGATTCAGAGCCTCCACGGCCTGCAGGCCATCATTGACCCCGTCAAACTCCACTCCCGGTTGGGCGGGAGCGGGCGTGACCGAGGTTGTGAACTTGAAATTCCCGGCTGAATACCGGTGGACATAAGACTCCACTGTCCCCGGAAAAATATCCGGATTCCCATCATAACGCGACGGGCCGGTCAGCTGGACCTCCGGAGCGGAGGTCCAGACGCCGGAACCACCGGTGTTGTCATAATAACGGTCCGCGGTGGTGTATCCCCAGGAGGTGATAGTGTATCCCCCCGCCGGCAGCACCAGTGACGCGGCCAGGGGCTTGAAGCGGAAACCGTCCTGAAGCACCCCGGCATCCGCCGCCGTGAAGGTCATGTCCGCCACCGACTCCGCTCCGGTGTCATCCGCCGGAGTGGCTGGGGTGCCATTGTTATTCCGCCTCCAAAGACGCACCGCCAGCGTGCCTGCAATGCCGTCGCCGTTGTGGTCGAAGACCCCGAGATGCGTCAGGGTCACCGGACTGGTGACCGTGAAGTCCGTGGCCACGGAACCGCTGTACCAGCTGTTGCCCGCATTGCCGCTGGTCATGCGCAGCGCCTGCGTCTCCCCCATGGAAAAAGCCTGGGCGTTCAGCTTCGGCTGTTTGGCGGCGTCGGCCTGAACGAAATGGTTCCCATTGCCGCTCTGGTCAGTCCATTCGGACACATGGCCGCCGCCATCGGTGACCACACCGGTGTCGGCGCGCAGCCAGACAGCCGGGTTTGGAGCAGGGGTTTGTGCAGGCGCCAAAACCGGCGTCCACAGGCTCAGGAGGCAGGCCAGCGTGTGGAGAACAGTTAAATTTCTCATAATCAAAAATCTCAGGGTCTAAAAATCGGAAAAGGGACGGAAAGAGATGCGCTTTATTTTTTCGGGCAGGTGCCGCAGCCGGGGGAACCGGGGGCCGCAGGCACTCCAACGCGCTGACCCGGCATCCTTTTGGCGAAGCCTTTGGTGGTTCCGGTGGCCTGGCCCTCCGTGCGGGAGGCCAGCAGGCCGGCCTGATCCACGCCGCCGCGGTAGGCTTCAAAAGTGTCCCGCAGATAGCTGACCCGGCCCAACCAGTGGGCGGGGGCCGACTGGTTCACCGCACCGTAGAAATCTCCCCGGCCATCCACGATCACCACCCGGGCGGCGGCATCGGCCTTCAGCCGGGCATCCACGGCGGCAGTCAGCTCCGCCCCCGGCACGGCTCCGCCTTGGGGAAAGTAATAACGGAACGCGAACTCATCGGCGGGGGCGGTGCCCAGCACACTCAGTCCGGCCGCACCGGCGGAATCCCTCATTTCGGCGGCGGTCAGGCTGGCAACCACCGGCGGCGGATCCATTTCCTGAAACACCTGCCCGCCGGCGGCCTTCCAGCCCGCCACGCCATCCCGCACCACCATCACTTTCGGCGCGCCATGCCGCAGCAGACCACGCCTCGCCTCCAGCAGGCTGACAGTGAGCAGCGGGGAGCCGGTGAGATAAAGATCCCGGCCCCGGAATGCGCCGCTGGGTTTCAGCTGGGAGGCGGGAATATTCAGCGCGCCCACAATGTGGCTGCCGGAAAACTCACTGGACGGGCGGATGTCCACCAGCACTCCCCGCCCGCCCTCGATCTCACGGCGGGCCTCATCCGCGGACACGGCGCCGGTCTCATCCAGCTCTGGTTTTGGAGGCAGGGGAGCCTTCACCATCTCCACCAGCTGCTCCGACCAAGCCGGATCGCCGCCGCCGACAGTGCCGGTGACTTTGGCCGTCAGAATCTCCTCCTGGCCATCCGCCCCCATCCGGCTGAATGCCAAATTCACCTCCACCGGTCCGGGCCGCACGGCCATGTAGCGCGCCTTCAAAAGTGGTGATGAGTCCTCTCCGCCGGGTGCGCCAAAAGTCTGCAGACAGGAGCAGGAGCTTTCCACCTGCCGGATTTTACCCTGCCCCTCCTGATTCAGCGTGAGTGTCAGTTCCCGGATGGATCCCAGCCCCAGCACTCCCATGTCCAGGTGGGCCTCCTGGCCGGGAGTCAGGTTCAGAACCGCCGCCTGGCTGGCAAAGGACGCCGGTACGGCTTGGGCGGCGCCGGACACCGCCGCGGGCGGAGTATCGGATTTCCGGGTCAAAAACCAGGCTGAAGCCCCCGCCCCGAAGGCAATGACCAAGGCAGGAAGAACAAATCGGGAAGGACGGATCATAAGGGGAGGTCCTGAACTCGCAGCTGACGCCGCATAAGGTTATCCGCATGCAGCTCCGGAAAATTGCACAATTTATTGCAAAAAATTAATGCTCCGGGAGGACGGCGGGAGACTGTATGCCAAATCCAATTTTAATTGTCCAGCTTTTCCGTTAAAATAATCAACCACACCCCGGCTCCCAGCAGCAGGACATTGCGCACGATAGCCCACGGGATCGAGAGGGTTGGTAGCCAGCCCCCGCCCGAGCAGCCGCAGTCGATATTCAGCCCGCGGACGGCGGCGGAAATCAGCGCCATCGTGAAAATCAGCGTCAGCCCCAACATGCCCAGCACCGCCGCCCGCCGCCACCGGCCGGTGACGAGCAGCAGCGCCAGCAGCATCTCAAACACTGGCAGCGCCAATGCTGTCAGAGTAATGCCGGGCCTCCAAGGAATGAGCCGGTAATCCGCGACGCTGTCCGCAAAGGCCAGCGGGTCCAGCAGCTTCCCCCAGGCCGCCAGCCCAAATACTGCCGCGCACAGCCAGCAGAGAATCGTCCGGACGATGAATTGTTTTTTCAGCGAGGCGGCGGTGGTCATTTCTCCGGTGGTGCGGTTCAAAGTCCAGTCTCCGCAGGCAGTCCGGCAGCCTGCCATTCCTTCCAGCCGCCCGCAAACACGGATAGACGTGTGAATCCCAGGGAGCGCAGCGCTTCCGCCACCATGTCACTGTCCTCGCAGGATCCTCCTTGGCAGTAGATCACGATTTGCCGGTTTTTATCCTGCTCCAGCACTGTCCGGTGCCGCCTCAAAGCAGCCTGAAACCCCTCACGTGGCAGATGCAGGGCCCCGGGCAGATGTCCCATTTTGAAGAAAAGGGGGAGCCGGGCATCAATCAGCAGCGGGGGCTGGCGTTGCCTCAGTGCTGTCCTCAGAACCGGCAGGGAGACGCGGGTGAATCCGCCGGCTGCCGGCTTCGAAGTGCCTCCCGATGGCTCCCCTCCCAGTGCGCGCACCCCGGTGGCAAGGCGCTCCTCCCGGCTCTGATAGCTCCATGACAGGGACGGGTTCCGGAAAAAATTCGTGATCCCTCCCAAGGCCACCGACAGAACCCCCAGCAGCGCCACACGCCGGAGATCCCGTGACCACCTCCCTGCCCTGCCATCGGAGGACCCCAAGGAGCCGGCGGAGGGAATGGTGATGCTGTTTCCGCTGTTTTCCTTCATGAGTTACGGGCTGATGGGGCCTGCGACCCGGTAAAACGCCCGCCCGGCGGGAGGCGTGGCGTCCGTGAATGCGCCAGCCCCGGCGGCACCGGTGGTGACAGTCCATTCCTGCGGCCACGAGACAAGGTCCGTGCCCCGCTGCACTTTGTATTTCAGCCCCGGCGCTCCGGTAAAGGTCAGGGTGACACCGCCGCCCGCCGCTAGGGCGAGGGACAATCCCGAGGGACCCGTTCCCGCCGGCGGCGCCCCCGTCAGCCGGGAGGCCCGGCCCAGCTCCGGCGGATCGACGCCGCTGAAGTCCGGCATCGCCAAGGGGTCCAGCGTGATAGTCTGCCCGCCGTCCATGGGAATCAGCCACCCCACCGTCCCCGCGCCGGGATTCACAGGCACCGACCGGGTGAACTCCCCATAGGCGGAGCCCGCCGCCGGTCCGGTGGCGGTCACGTCCACCGCTCCGGCCTTGTAACCGGGAAACCAGCGTAGAGCGACGGGCACGGGGGCCGTCCTGCCGGAAAACTGGGCGGGATCGATGATCAGGGAGCGGGACAGCAGGCCCGGCTCCGTCACTCCTGATGCCAGATCGAATCCCCGCGTGCCACCGGAGGAGGCCGGAAACTCACTGTCCGAAACCACCACCAGCACGTCGTCATCCGCCACCCAGTCACTGACCGGGGGATCAAAGCCGTCCTCCGCCGGATCCGCCACCAGCACACACAGCGTATCCACCGGCAGACGGTTCGAGGCTCCTGTGCCCCCAGCGTCAAACAGCCAACCAGCTCCGAGATTCACCGCCACAGTGCCGGCGGAAAGCGGTGCCGCCAAAGCGGAAGCTGCGATGATGAGCCGGACCGGATTCATGTGGCCGGTGATTGAACCCGGACTTTTCGAAACACGCAAGCAGGTCTTCAGACGGTTTCCACGCCAAACGGCGCTTTTTCAGCCCCCTCTCTTTTCCGCCACTGTCAGGATAAGCCGGACAGTCCCCGCTCTCCATTCCGGTCCTTGCGCGGTCCTGCCGGACATTCCCGGAATGTTTAGGCCGGTGTTCATGCAAACGGAACCGCATCGGGGAATTTCTTATACTTCAATCCACCATAATCCCTATCTCAATTTCCCGCTGAATTTGAGAGGGGATGCACCGGCGGCTTGAAATTCTCATGCCGTTTTTCAGCCGGATCCGCTCCGAATCCCCTAAAATCCTTAGGAAACTGGCTTTTTCGGCATGGAAGCAATATTTTATTATATTTTAATTATAAAACACAAATTTTGATGTCTTTCAAAATATTTTCAGTCAGGAAGACAAATTTGCTGGTGTGGCGCGATCCATTGGCATAGCAGCCAATCCATGCAGCCCACCGTTCTGAAAATCATACTTTCCGCGCTCGCTCTGAGCCTCCTGTCCCCTGCCCTTCCCTCCCTCCGCGCTCAGGAGCAGTTCTATGGAGCCATGCCGGCCACCGCCTCCAAATCCATTCCGCTGGACGCCCTGACAGATCCGGAGACCCTGTGGTCCACCACACCGGACACCGCCGAAACCCGGTTCAGCAAGGTCTCCATGAAGTGGCTGAGCGCCTCCAGGAACCGGGCCAACATCAAAAGGCGGCCCTTCTCCAACGTGAGCCAGGATTTGAAAATCGGGGATGGAAAAGTGGATGTGGAGGAGGTGACGCTGGAGTTTACGGACAGCAAGCTGGCCCGCCTGGCCTTCTCCCTGTGGAACCGGGGCGATTCCTCCGGCTCCTTCGATGCCAAATCCTTCAAAGCCAGAATTGCGGAGATCAGCGCCACCCTGAATGATGTTTTCAAATTCAAGGGCGTGGAAGCCGGTGTGGACCGCACCGGGGCCGCGCGTTATGAGCGCACCCAATGGCTGACGCCGAAGCTCTCCGCCTCGTTGGAATACAGCGGGGCCAAGGTGGACGGCGAGTTCCGCGCCGAGTTCATCCGCCTGCGCATCGGCCCGCCGTTGAAAAAGGCGATGGTGGGGTCCGTGCCCTCCGCCAGCGAAAAAGGCGGGATCATCGGCCGTGCGGATCTGGTGAAAAATGTCGAGCACGCGGACAGCGGTGACACTTGGGTCCGGAACGTGCCCATGGTGGACCAAGGCATGAAAGGCTACTGCGCTGTCTCCAGCTGCCAGCGCGTCTTCAACTACTTCGGCCTGAACGTGGACGAGCACGAGATGGCGCAGGTGGCCGAGAGCAGCGCCGGCGGCGGCACCAGCAGCCGCAAGCTGATGGAATCCTTGGACCAGCTGGAGGGCCGCCTGAAGGTGCGGTTCAAAAAGCTTTACGACCTCTACACCAACAAGGCGCTTCAGGATCTGGCCTCGGACTACAACCGCGCTGCCCGCAAACGCTCCGCCAAACCCCTCGACTGGACCAGTCTGCAGCTGGAGCGGATGGATCCGGCGGATCTGAAATCCGCGCGCAGCAAGGGAGCGGAATACTCCAAATTCCAGCGCATGGTGAAGGACAACGTGGACAAGGGAATACCCCTCCTGTGGAGCCTGACCCTGGGCCTCTACCCTGAAAACGGCAAACCCGCGATGCAGAACGGCGGCGGCCACATGCGCCTTGTCATCGGTTACAACGTGAAGGATCCCGCCAATCCGGTGCTCATCTTCTCCGACTCCTGGGGAGCCGGACACGAGAAAAAGACCATGAGCATGGCAGATGCCTTTGCCGCCACTACGGCGCTGATCGTATTGGAGCCCCAGCAGAGGTAGGCGGAAAAGTTTTCAGGAGGCAGTTTTCAGACTCTGAGGCTGGGACTGCTCCTTAAGGCCGGGAGTGCCGCAGCTTTTCATACACTCCACATTACCCTGCTGTGGGCTGGCTCTCCGCACAGTCGGCGGGCCGGTGCGCGGCAGCCAAACCACATTCCTCTGGGCTGCGGCACAGGCTTGAAATGGTTCAGCTCAGCGACAGCGCCCCTCCCTCGCAAAAGGGAGCGCTGCCGAATTTGCCGATGCCGTGTCCCATGCCTTGAGCCACCGCCATCCACAGGCGGTTGTGGGCCACGTGGTCCACCTTGAGACTGCGGCCCATTTTGAAGCCGGCACCGCCGCCCACCATCACAATGGGAATGTCGTCCAAGGTGTGCGAGTTGCCTTTGCCCAGTTCGTTGGTCCATACGAGCAGCGTGTTGTCCAGCATGCTGCCGCCGGCTCCGCCGGGTTCGGGGGTCTCCGCCAAGCGTTTGGCCAGATAGGCGAACTCGCCGCAGAACCATTTGTTGATGCGCTCCAACTTGTCCTGGGCGTCCGTGTTCTTGTCGGGCTCGTGAGAGAGATCGTGGTGTCCCTCCCCCACGCCCAGCCAGTTCATGCGCGCCTGGCCCACGGAGCGCATATACTGGAGCGTGGCCACGCGGGCCATGTTGTTGGCGAAACTGTTGACCAGCAGGTCGATCTGCATGCGGCTGATGGCCGGGGTGTTGTCATTGACAAGCTCAATTTTCGGATCCAGCTCCGGCACGGGATGGCCGGCGTTTTCCGCCCCGCTGCGGCGCTGCTGGGCCATTTCGGACTCCACCTCGCGCACGAGCGTCAGGTGCTGGTCCAGCAGGCTGCGGTCCTCCGGGCTGAGGCGGGAGGAGATCTTTTTGAAGTCGGAGGCGATGCCGTCCAGCACGCTGACCAGGCTTTCCTGATCCTTCATCTGGCCGTAAAGCCGCTCCAGCATCTGGTGCGGGTCGTCGATCGGGGCCACAGGCTTGTTGGCCCCGGCATAACTCATGCGGGTCCACGGATCCGCGCGGTCAGGCACGGCCACACCGAACTCCAACGAGCCGAAGCGGCTGCGGGTCTCCGGGCGGGATTGGAGAAAGTTCCGGATCTCCTGGTCAATGGAGATGCCGCTGGCCCAGCCGGCGGGGGTGTCGGATCCGCCCTGGATGTTCCCAGGAGCCAGCTCCGTGCCCGTCAGCAGGCAGCTCATGCCGCGCATGTGGCCGTCGCCGTCGCCGCGGACCTTGTTGGCGATACCTTTCAGAATGAGGGTGCGGTCCCGGAAAGGCGTGAGCGGCTCCAGGATGGAGGGCAGAACAAAATCAGCGCCCACAGTCTCCGGCCAGAATTTGCCGGGCACAATCCCGTTGGGCGAGAACATGATCACCAGACGCTGCGGACGCGGTTTGGCGGACGCCTCCTGCCCGAAGAGGCTCGACAGCCCGCCCACGAACGGCAGTGCGGCGGAGGAGATTCCGAGATTGCGGAGAAACTGGCGGCGGGGGAGGGTTTTCATGACAGGGGCAGGGCTATTTTCACGCGGGCCGGCGAACTTCCGCGCGAAAGGGAAATGCTTCCATTTTAATTCGTCACCGGGCGGTCGTTTCTTTCCGGTTTTCAGCTGGCAGGCCCTGCGTGGCGGCGGTCAGAGCGCTACGCACCAGCAGTTCACGGATGCTGTAGCCAGAGTCCGTGAATTTTTTCTCCAGGGCCGCCATGGTGTCCGGACCGTAGGCCGCCGCCTGCTGCTTCACCGTGTGCTGGAAGAGATGCCGGATGAAAGTCCGGTGCGCGGATCCGCTGCCGATGGCGAACGCCGCCACGTCCTGCGCTCCTTTGAGCAGTACCGGGACGCCCTCGTCATTGGGGAAATCGCTGGCGGGATCCACCGGTTTGCCATTGTCCTCCGTCCGCCAGCGTCCCAGGGCGTCGTAGTGCTCCAAGGTGAAGCCCAGCGGATTGATGGTGCTGTGGCAGCCCATGCAGTTGGCCGGTTTTGTCAGTTCGGTGACCTTTTCCCGCATGGTGAAGGCGGGATTGAAGTCGGCATCATGGAACTCCACGGCCTCCGGCGGGGCCTTCAGCAGGCGGCCCACAATGCTACGCGTCAGGAACACGCCCCGGTGGATGGGAGAACTGGTTTTCAGGTAGGACAGTGAGGTCAGCAGGTACGGATGCGTCAGCAGCCCCACGCGCTCGCCGCCGGGGAAGCCCACCGGCTGGAAATCCGCGTCCTCCGGCACCTCCCGGCCATACAGCGGGGCCAGGCGGTGGTTGAGCAGGAGGTAGTCCGCATTCAGCAACTGGCGGTAGTCCGATTCCGGGCTCCAGACCACTTTGTCGATAAACAGGTCCAGCGACCGCCGCAGATCACCCAGCAGCACCGGATCCACCATGGGAAACGCCGCCGTATCCTTCACGATGGTGTCCGGCTCCTTCAGCCCCAGCCACTGCTGGAAAAAGCCGCGCAGCTTTTCCTGCGAGCGGGGGTCCTCCGCCATGCGGCGGGCCTGGGCGTCGATTTCCCCCCGGTCGGCAAGTTTCCCCTCCGCCGCCAGTTGCAGCAGTTTTTCGTCCGGCACGGAATCCCAGAGGGTCAAGGCCAGCCGCGAGGCCACGGTGTAGCCGTCCGCCGCCTCCGGCTCAAAGGCGTCCGGGAACAGGAACCGCGGCGACATCAGCGCCGCCAGCGCCACCCGCTTCACCGCCACCTCCGGCGAGGGCGCGGCGGCGAAGGCCGGCTCCACCAGTGCCATGGCCTCGGCATCCGTCAGCGGACGCCGCCAGGCGGTGGAGGCAAACCGGCGGCAGAATTCCTTTAAACGGGTCAGGCGCTCCGGATCGTTGTTCTCCACCCCGGCCAGCCGGGGCAGATGCTCCGACACGTAGGTCGCCGCCGCCACGGAGCCCGCGGTCACCGCATCGTACCACGCCCGCGACACCGAGGTCCCGCGCTCATACCCGCTGCTGCGGTCATCCGCCGGAAAGGGGGCGGACACGGCGAACACCGGACGCCGTTTCGCAGGGGACAGATTCCGCGCCGGAATGATCTCCGCCGCACGGTGCGGCGGCTTCCACACCAGCTGGATGGACGCGGCCTTCTCCTTGAATTTGAAGTATTCCAGCCGCAGCGGGTAGGCCCGCCCGCCCAGCAGATGGATGGTGGCCTTCTCCTCCCGCACCTCGGGGCCGGAGCTCACCCAGGCGTCGATCAGCGCGTTGCGCTCGTCGTTCACCCACAGGCGGGCGCCGTTTTGGGTTCTGACGGTGAACTCATAAAGCCCGGTCTCCTCGGCGATCACCGCGCCGGTCCACCTGATGGAGAACTCCTGACTGCCCATCACCGCATCGTCCGGACTGCCGCCTCCGAAGTCGAAGGCCACCCGCAGGTCACGCCGGTCGAATTTGTCCTTCCCCTCCTTCTCCTTGGTTGGCTGGAAGCCGCTGCCGCCGTAATATTCCGACCTCAGCCCACGCTCCTTCGGATCCAACGGATCGGCCGCCGGCTGAAAACTCCCAATCACATCCGACATCGACACCCGGAACTGATTCACGGTCAGCCGCGACTCATCCCGCTGCGCCGGCACCAGCGCCGCGCGGGCTCCCGGCGAGTAAAACGCGTGATAAATGTAAAACGCCACCGCCTCCGCGTCCGCCCCCACACAGGTGCCCTCCTTCCCCTCCGGCATGGTTTTCTCAATCCGTTTGGTCAGGGACGGCAGTGTGCGGTCCCCGAAAAGCGCATCGTCACACTTCCCCGGCACGCCCCCACCCTTTAGCCCGTGGCACTCAATGCACATTTGCTGGTAAATCTCCGCTCCTTTTTGATTCAGGGCGTCATCCGCCATGCCGCGGCCCGCCGTCAGCGCCAAGGACACCGTCAGGACGGGCCACAACCGCAGGAAAGGGGCGGGGGGAAATACAGAACGGTCTGAATTCATGAAGGAAGGGGGGGAGTCACCGCCCTCAGCGGTGCGCCAAACAGGCCAATGTTCCCGGAAAAACGTCACGCCGCCACTCCGATTATCAAAACTCTCCCCGCTCCGCAGCCCCATTCCCCCTTGCGTGGCCCCCGAAGTTCCAGACCTTTCGCCCATTATGGCCGCGCAATCCCGCAACTCCTCCCACAAATTCAAACTCGCCCTCGTCCAGATGTCGTGCAGCGATGACGTGGAGGCCAATCTCGTCAAAGCTGAAAAGCTGATCACCCAGGCGGCGGAGGGCGGGGCCAAGCTGGTCTGTCTGCAGGAGCTTTTCGCCTCCATCTATTTCTGCCAGAATCTGAATCACGAATATTTCGGTCTCGCGGAGTCCATCCCCGGCCCGCTCACGGAGCGGTTCGCCGCGCTGGCGGGGAAGCTGGGCATCGTGCTGCTGCTGCCGGTTTACGAAAAACGCGCCCCCGGCCTGTATTTCAATTCCTGCGCGGTGATCGACGCCGACGGATCGCTGCTCGGCGTTTACCGGAAGATGCACATCCCGCACGATCCGCAGTTCGAAGAGAAATTCTACTTCGCGCCCGGCGACCTCGGTTTCAAGGCCTGGGACACCGCCGTGGGCCGCATCGGAGTGCTCATCTGCTGGGACCAGTGGTATCCGGAGGGTGCCCGTCTGACCGCCCTGCGCGGGGCGGAAATCCTCTTTTTCCCCACCGCCATCGGCTGGCTGGCTCCGGAGAAGGCGGAGTATGGCGAGCGTCAGTACCAGTCCTGGGAGATCATCCAGCGCAGCCACGCCGTGGCCAACGGCTGTTATGTCGCCGCGCCCAACCGCTGCGGGCATGAGGCTCCGAACCACAGCCCCGGCATCGAGTTCTGGGGCCGCAGCTTTGTGGCCGATCCCTCCGGACAAATGGTCGCCCAGGCGGGCACGGAGAGCGACGAGGTGCTTTTCGCGGACATCGACCTAGACGAGGTCCGCGCCCAGCGCGAGGTCTGGCCCTTCCTGCGCGACCGCCGCGTGGATGCCTACGGGGATCTCACCCAGCGCTTCCTCGGCTAGTTGGCTGGTTTGTTCCATCCCCTGCCACCCTGCTCTCCCGCCGTGGCGGGCCGCCCGCCGGCTGCGACTTTTTTTGGGGGAAACGGGCCAGGCCGCTTGTTTCCCTCCCTTCCGCCTTCAGCTTTCGCCCACACCCTTTTACCGACCTATGATCTCCCCACCCCTCGCCGACCAGGGCTGGCGCATGCCCGCCGAATGGGAACTCCATGCCGCCACCTGGATGAGCTGGCCCTCCCGCGAAAACACTTCCTTTCCCGACGGCGACCACCATGACAAGGTGCTGCCCGTCTTTCTGGAGATGATCCGCGCCCTGACCTCCTCGGAACGCCTTTATCTGAACTGCACGCACCCGGCTGACCGGGCCTATATCGAGGCCAATCTCAACCTCGACGAGGCCTTCAGGGAAAATCTGGTGATCACGGATATTCCCGCTGTCTATCCCTGGTGCCGGGACCACGGGGCGATTTTTATCGTGAATGACGAACTGGGCGAGGTCGCCGCCACCTCTTGGAAATACAACGCCTGGGGTGGCAAGTACCCCGAGGCTTTTCCGGACAACGACATCTCCTCCGCCATGGCCAAACTGCTGGGTGTCCAGGAGTTCGATGCCGGTCTGGTGCTGGAGGGCGGCTCCATCGACTGCAACGGCTGCGGCACGGCGCTCACCACGGAAAGCTGTCTGCTCAACCCCAACCGTAATTCCCATCTGGACCGCGAGGGCATTGAGCGGCATCTCCATGATTACCTTGGATTCGAAAAGGTCCTGTGGCTGCACGACGGCATCGTGGGCGACGACACCGACGGCCACATCGACGACATCACCCGCTTCATCAATCCGGAGACAGTGGTGACCGTGATCGAAGAGGATGAGAGCGATGCCAACCACCTGCCGCTGGAGCGGAACTGGCAGCGCCTGCGCCGCATGACCACCGAGGACGGCAGCCCGCTGAACATCATCGCCCTGCCCATGCCCGCGCCCGTCATCATCGACGGCCAGCGCCTGCCGGCGAGCTATGCGAATTTCTACATCGCCAACAGCGTGGTGCTGCTGCCAGTGTTTGGCGATCCCACGGACGCGGAGGCCATTGCCATCCTCACCGAGTGCTTCCCGGACCGCCGCATCGTGCCCATCAACTCCCGCGAGCTGGTCTGGGGTCTGGGCTCCTTCCACTGCCTCACCCAGCAGGTGCCGGCCGTACGCGGCCAGCGCTGACAGAGTTTCCTTTGTGGCACACCATCCGTCCCGTCAGGTCCAGACCTCTTCCGCCTCATGCAGCCCAAACGATTGTTCCTTCTTGATGGCATGGCCTTGGTGTACCGGGCTCATTTCGCCTTCGCGGTGAAGCCTGTGGTCACCACCTATGGCCTGAACTCCTCCGCCATCCTGGGATTCACGAATACCCTGATGGACCTGCTGCAAAAGGGGCAGCCCACCCATCTGGCGGTGGTGTTCGACACCAGCGCGCCCACCGCCCGGCACTCCCGTTTTCCCGCCTACAAGGCCCAGCGGCAGGAGATGCCGGAGGACCTGAGCAAAGCCATCCCCCATGTGAAGCGCCTCATTGAGGCCTTCCGCATTCCAGTGCTCACACTGGACGGCTACGAGGCCGACGACATCATCGGCACCCTGGCCAAACAGGCCGAGTCCGAGCCCGGCGGTGAATGGACCACGTGGATGGTGACCCCGGACAAGGACTTCGCCCAGCTGGTGGACGATCGCACGTTCATGTGGAAACCCGGACGCCAAGGGGGGGACCATGAAGTCATTGGCGTCCCGGAGGTCCAAGCGCAGTGGCTGGTGCACCGTCCGGAGCAAGTGATCGATGTGCTGGGGCTGTGGGGCGATGTCTCGGACAATATCCCCGGGGTACCCGGCATCGGGGAGAAGACCGCCAAGGCCCTCATCGCCGAATACGGCAGCGTGGAGAACCTGCTGGCCAACACCGGAAAACTGAAGGGCAAGCAGAAGGAGAACCTGATCCAGCACGCCGAACAGGCGCGCCTCTGCCGCGAACTGGCCACCATCCAGCTGGATGTGCCCCTGGATATCAAACTGGACACCCTCATCCGCCAGCCCATGGATGACGAGGCCGTGCAGGCCCTGCTGGTGGAGTTTGAATTCAACGCCCTCGGACGGCGCCTCTTCGGTGACAGCTTCAAGGCTGGGCGCGGCTTTCACCGCCGTGATGCCGCCCCGCCAGCCGACGCCGATGCCAATGTCAATGCCGGCGGATCCGGTGGAGCTGTGGAAAACGACGGGCAGCCAGTCCTGCCGGTCATGCGCACCCTGGACAGCACCATCCATGACTATCAGCCGGCGGACACTCCTCAGCGACGCGCCAAAGCGGTGCAGGCCGCCTTCAAGGCGGGCACAGCGGCACTGGCTGTCGATTGGCAGGGAGCGGACCCGCGCAGTTCCGAGATCCGGGGCATCGCCCTGTGCCCGGCCCCCGGCAAAGGCTTTTACCTGACCAATGCCGGTCCAAAGACGCTGGTGGCGGACCTGCTGCCGCTGCTCAGCGCGGAAGCCGTGACCCTCACCGGCCACGACCTGAAGGAGCAGCTGCAGGTGCTGATGCTGCACGGTGCCCCGGCGGGGATAAAGGCCAGGGTTTTCGACACCTACATCGCCCAGGCACTGGTCGAGGCCGACCAGAAAGCCACCCTGCCTTATCTTACGGAGGCCCTGCTGGGCTACACCCTGTCACAGTCCAAGCCGGTGGAGGCCTCCGGCCAGATGCTGATGCCCGGTCTGGAACCTGAGGACACCGCGCGCGGCGACCGCACCATGGAGCGGGCGGATATGGTCCGGCAGCTGCAGCCGCTGCTGGTGCCAAAGCTGGTTTCCGCTGCCCAGGAGCGTGTTTTTTACGAAATCGAAAGTCCGCTCATCCCCGTGCTGGCGGAGATGGAGTCCATTGGCATCCGCTTGGAAACTTCTGTATTGAAGGAAATCGGCATGCGTCTGGAAAAAGAGATCCGCGCTTTGGAGGAATCGGTTTATGCCAAGGCGGGCATGGAGTTCAACCTGAACTCCCCCAAACAGCTGGGCGAGATTCTATTCGACCGCATGAAGCTGGTTGAGAAGCCGAAGAAGACCAAAACCGGCCAGTATATGACCAGCGAGGATGTCCTGACGGAACTGGCCGGCATCCACCCCATCATCGCCGATCTATTGACCTATCGCGAGGCCTCCAAGCTGAAAAGCACCTACGTCGATGCCCTGCCGAGCGCGGTCTCGCGGCGCACCGGACGCGTGCACACCACACTTCAGCAGGTCAGCACCGCCACGGGCCGCCTGGCGTCCATGAATCCCAATCTTCAAAACATCCCCATCCGCACTGAGGCCGGACGCGGCATCCGCCGGGCATTCATTGCGCCCGGTCCAGGCTGGTCCCTGCTTTCCGCCGACTACAGCCAAGTGGAGCTGCGTGTCATGGCGTCGATCAGCCAGGACGCCCACATGATGGAGGCCTTCGCCCAAGGCATCGACATTCACACCGCCACTGCCGCCCGCGTCCATGGCGTGCCGCTGGAGGAGGTTACCAGCGGCATGCGCCGCATCGCCAAAATGGTGAACTTCGGCATCATCTACGGCATCAGTTCCTTCGGCCTGGCTCAGCGCCTGGGGATCGCCCGCAGTGAGGGCGGGCGGCTTATTGACGAGTATTTCGTGCAGTACCCCGGCGTGAAGCGGTTCATGGACAGCACCATTCTGGAGGCTCAGAAAAAGGGTTACGTTGAAACCCTGACCGGACGCCGCCGATACCTGCGCGATATCAACTCCGGCAACCTCAACACCCGCAAGGCCGCCGAGCGCACCGCCATCAACACCCCCATCCAGGGCACCGCCGCCGACATGATCAAGATCGCCATGGTCCGCGTCGCCCACGCCCTGCGGGAGGGCGGTTTTCAAACCCGCATGCTGCTCCAAGTCCATGACGAGCTGCTCTTTGAGGTCCCTGACGCCGAGCGCGAAGCCATGCGTTCCCTGATTCCCCAAATCATGCGCGACGCCTTGCCCCTCTCCGTCCCCATCCTCGTTGAAATCGGCGAAGGACCGGACTGGCATGCGGCCCATGCCTGAATTCCCGGCGCCTTGGCGGAGAGTGTCACCACTGACAATGGCTATCACAGCCGGAGGAGCTGGCCATCATCCGGAATGGGACCGGAGCGCACCGGCATCGGCGACGCCAACGCCGCGCGCCGACTTGATCGACTTTCCTCATTCCATGAAGTGATTCAGCAGGATTGACTGCTGTTTTCAATGACATTCACCGCCCAACGGAAACGGAAAAGCTACCTTCGGATTCCAAGCCGGAGCGGGCGGAAATTAGTTTCGCAAAATAATTTTGTCAGAAACGGGGCTGCAGCGTGTCTTCTTTGATACAAGATGGATTTTTTGCCCCAGGATGACATCATCCGCACCCTGTTAGGGGCGCGGGGGAGGCTCAGTGCGGGGTTTTATGTCGTGCTCCACGATGTGCATGCGGCGGAGGATGTGTTTCAGGAAGTGATGGTGAAGGCTCTCACCCAGAAGGATTTGTTCACCAATGAGGCGCAGTTGCTCTCCTGGGCGCGTGCGGTGGGGCGCAATGCGGGGCTGAATCTGTTGCGCAAGCTCAGCCGGGTGAGCGTGGGATTGCCAGCTGTTTTATTGGATATTATGGAGCAGGAGAGCGAGGCGTATGCCCGAAACGGGCGCGAGGAGGCATTGGCGGAATGTTTGGAAAAACTCCCAGCCGCCGCGCGCGAATTGCTAGAGTTGCGTTATTTCCATACCCTTCCCTGCAAGGAAGTGGCGCTGCGGACAGGATCGGGAGTGGAGGCCGTGTATCAAAAACTGTCGCGGTTGCACCGCACTCTCCGGGACTGCGTCGATCGGACTTTAACTCTTTATCCGGAACCCTGATGACAATTCCCGATTCAGACCTGGATTTGTTTTTGGTGCATTATCTGGACGGCACTTTGGACTCTCGTGAACTGGAACGTCTGATCGCGGAACTGGAGGGCAATGCCGGAGCAAGGCGAAAACTGCGCAGCATGGCGGAGCAGGCGGTCGCGGTCGCGGAAGCGGGCCGCTGCGGGGAGGCCCGGCAGCCTACCGCGCCCACCACGCGGTTGGTCGCTTTGCTTCCGGATGCCATAGGTGGCGGGAGAGATTGGCGCATCCCTTGGCGGAGGTTGGCCATATTGGCGGCGGGTTTGATGATGTTGGCTTCGGTGGGCTGGTGGGTGTCAGGCAAGCAATCCCGACAAATGGAAATCACCCAGGTGCGGGGCGCAGTGAGCTGGAACGGACAGCAGGGCCGGACCCGGCAGGAGCCCGCCGCGGGTTTAAAATTCAAGGAGGGAACCCTTGAGTTGATAGGGGACGACCCGCTGGTCTCCGTGCGCATGGATGATGGCTCCACCATCACCCTGCACGGTGAAAGCGAGGCGTTTTTTTCATATGAGAACGGTTGGATCGTGCGGCTGAGACGCGGGAGCTTCGAGGCTGCCGTCCAGCCGCAGCCTGCGGACAGGCCGATGCGGGTATTGACTCCCACGGCGGAACTTGTGGTAGTGGGCACGATATTTTCCCTGCTTGCTCAACCGGACGAAACCAGCTTGGAAGTGGTGGAAGGCCTCGTAACCATGCGCCGTCTGGCGGATGGCCGGAAAGCGTCCGTCAGGGGCCAGAATCGGCTGGTGATCACGCTTGATCACCAGACCACTCTGGCACCGCGGCAATTGGTGGCCCCGCCCACCACGTGGGAGGCTGATTTCTCCATTTTTCCCCGGAATGCGGATGGCACTTGGGTTCCTCCCGGCAAAGATGCCCCCAGCGGTGCCCTCTCCGCCCGGCCTTATATCGCAGGGCGGCGGGAGGACGGCGGCGTGCTGGTGCATCACGGAATCCTTTACCGCCACCATCAAGCCCTCGCGACGGTGCAGGCGGGAGCGGAGCTCCGGCTTAAGGTGCGCACCACGTCCGACACCAGCCTGCAGATTATGGCCGTCACCTACCGGCCGGAAGGTGGTTACGGTGGAAATTATGAGATCAATGCCGTTCCGTGTTTGCGGCCCCCGGATGGGGGATGGCGGGAGGTGAATATTCCTTTGCAAATGCTGCGGCAAAATTCACCGGTCACGACTGCCCTGCCTCCCGGAAACGTCATCGTGGCCATTCTGATCAATTCCTACACTTGGTCTGTCGGATTGGAGATCGGAGGCCTGGCCATCCGACCGCCGCAGTAAATCCGTGACCGTCATTTCCGTTTTACTAACTATGTTACCACGCTTACTCTTGCTTTCCAGTGTATCGTTGACCTTGGCTGCGCATGCCAGGGCTGATGCGGAATACCGGGAAATCGTCGCCCCCTTCCTCGAAAAGCACTGCATGAATTGCCATGATGCGGATACCGCCCGGGCCGGCTTCCGCATGGATACGCTGGGCGGGGACTTCACGGCAGGCAACAACGCCGGTCTGTGGAAAGAGGTGATGGACCGGATCAACTCCGGTGAGATGCCGCCGAAAAAGAAGGCGCGGCCCGAAGCGAAGGAATCATTCGCAGTCGTCTCCTGGATCGCGCAACAGCTCGCGGAAACCACCAAACGGGCCCAGGGCGCAGGTGGGCGGGTGCCACTGCGGCGGCTGAACCGGGTGGAATACGCCAACACAGTGAGCGACCTCTTTTCTTTGGATCCGCAATATGCGCGCCGCATCGAGAAAGAACTGCCCGCCGATGGCCAAGTGGGCGGATTCGACCGTGGTGCCGCGGCGCTTTTCATGGATGAAGGCCAGCTTGCCCAATACATGGCCGTCGCCGATATGTTGTTGGATGAGGCGGTCTTCATGGAGCAGCCACAGACGCAGAAACTGGCCTGGGATGCGGTCAGGGAAAAGTGGATCCACGGCATCGGCGTATCCTGGAAAGACGGGACGGGCAAAGTGGTGGACGACAATCCGACTCCGGAATTCATCGCCAGCCTCAAGGAGCCATTGGCCCGGATCCAAGTGGATGACAATAATGAAGCCAATGCGGCGGCGCACCGTTATGTGCCGCATGGGCCCATGGCCTTCGCGGTCAAAAACGGGGGCGTGGAGTATCTTTCAGGAGGAAACAACTACCGCAGCCACGACAATCAGCGCAGCGTTTTTCACCAGCATGACTGGGCGAAAAAAGGCGTGACCCGCGATGGCTGGTATCGCTTGAGGTTCAAGGCCGGCGCTTTCGCCGGGGAGGGCGGGGAGAAACAGAAGGAGGTAAAGCTGGTGATGGAGTATTGCTATGGATCTCCCATCCAAGTGGTGAAAGGCGTGGTTATCGATGCTCCTTTGGAAGCCCCGAAGGATTACGAAATTCTGGTCTATCTCGAGCAGGGCCCCCCGGGCATGGACCGGAGCTGGAACCTCGCCTGGGACAATGGCAATAAAGATGTGGTGATTGAAAACCCGGCGTTTCAGGCCGTGCAATGGGCTCCGGTGCTCGCGGCTGGTGATATTGAAAAAGCATTGCTGGAAAAGAAACCAGCGGATCAGATTGCCGCGTTGAGGAAAAAGTCCGAAGCTGCCCTGGCAGCCGCCGCCAGGAACCGCAAAAACTTCGCCGGACCGTTATGGATATACGATCCGGAACTGGATCCTGCCAAACGCCCGCGTCTCTGGATGGGCCCGATGGAATGGGAAGGCCCGCTGATGGAATGGCCTCCCCAAGGGCGCACGGCGCTGCTTCCGGAAGTTGCGGAGCGGAGTGACGTCGAATATGTGAGGGAAGTTTTTCGTCGGTTTCTGCCACGGGCTTACCGGCGTCCGGCGCTGGAGGAGGAAGTGGAAAGCGTCGCGCAATGGACTTTACTATCAAAAAATGAGCGCCAGCTCAGTCTGGAACAGGCGGTGCGGGAAGGCGTGAAGAATGTATTATGCTCCCCCGCCTTCCTCTATCTGGGCGGCGAGCGGGGATCTGGTGACGGGGTCAAAGCCAAAACGGCCGACCAGCAGCCGCTGGACCCATGGCAGCTCGCCAGCCGCTTGTCCTACCTGCTCTGGAGCGGCCCGCCGGATGACCGGCTGAGGGCGCTGGCGGCGGATGGCAAATTAGGCGCTGCCGCTGTGCTGCGGGAGGAGGTGAAGCGCATGATCGCCGACCCCAAAGCCGGGGAATTTGTCCGAAGTTTTGCGGGCCAGTGGCTCAGTGTGCGGAATTTCGACAACGGAACCCCGCCCAACCGCGATGTTTACGGGCACTATGATGATGCGCTGCGGGAAAGTTCCCGGCGCGAGCCGCTGGAGTTTTTCAGTGAGGTCCTGCGTCGGGATTTACCGGCCACTTCGTTTCTGGAAAGTGACTTTCTGGTGATCAATGAGCGGCTCGCCAAACACTATGGGATTGAGGGTGTGACGGGTGATGACTTTCGCAGGGTGGCCACGCCCGCCGATGGCCGCCGGGGGGGAGTGCTGGGCATGGCGGGCATCCTGACTTTTCTGGCTGATGGATCCCGCACGCTGCCTGTGCGCCGGGCGGTGTGGGTGCTGGATGCTCTGTGGAACCAGCCGGTGCCTCCCCCGCCTCCGAATGCCGGCAACCTGCCAGCGATCAAGGAGAAAAACCTCAGTGTGCGCTCGCGCCTTGACCAGCACCGGCTCTCGGAAAACTGCGCCAGTTGCCACGACCGTGTGGATCCATTCGGTCTGGCTCTCGAAAATTACGATGCCACCGGCCATTGGCGGGACCGTCAGAACGGCGAAGGAATGAGCGGAAATGACGACGACCCGGCGCTGGATGTGAGCGGACAGTTGTCCGGCGGGCGCAACTTCGCCACCGTGCAGGAATTCAAAGCCAGGCTGTTGGACGAAAAGAAATTTTTCATCAAAGGATTCACGGAAAAATTACTCTGTTATGCGCTCGGACGTCCTATCAATTATGGCGACTATCCCGTGGTGGAGCAGATCACCACTCATGCCGCGCAGCATGAATACCGTCTTCAGGAAATCATCCAAGCCACCGTCGCAAGCCCCTTTTTCACTTCTAAATAACCCCGCGTTCCAACATGAATATTCAGACCCATCATTGGCGGCTGGGCCGCCGCACTTTTCTCAAAGGCATGGGCGCGTCCGTGGCCCTGCCATGGCTGGAGGCGATGAGTGCGAACGCCCAGAATATCACCACGGCCGGTTCCATGGCTGCGGGGGAAATTCCACGCCGGGCCATGTTCACCTACTGGGGGCTGGGCTTGGAGATCCGCGGCTTCACTCCGCCGGACACGGGCAGGAATTATACAATGACACCTTCCCTGAGACCGTTGGAACCATATAAAGACGATTGCACGGTCCTGACCGGACTTGCCGCCTACAGCGGCGGACACGGCTCCTGCAGCTGTCTCCTTACCGGCATGAATACGGTGCGCAATGCACAGACTCTGACCTCCGTCGACCAGCAGTTGGCCGCCTTCCACGGCAGCGCCACCCGCTTTCCCTCGCTGGTGCTGGGAACGGTGCGGGAGACCGGCTTTGGCGGTCCTTTTCCCATGACGCTCTCCTGGAGCCGCAATAAAACTCCGATCACTCCCGAAAACCGGCCTGAAGTGTTGTTCGAGAAACTTTTCGGGGCGGAAACCAATGACACCATGGCCAAAGCGAAACTGGCGCTGGCCGCGCGCGGCAGCCTGTTGGATTCAATCCGGGAGCAGGCCGCCGCTCTCCAACGACGGGTGGGCAAGGATGACCGTGAACGCCTTGATCAATATTTCACCTCCATCCGCGACCTCGAAGACAGGATCAAGGTCGAGGGCGAATGGATCGGCCACCCTAAACCGAAGGTGGATAAACCGGATTTCGGCGATGGTTCTCCGCGCGACCGCATTGCCGGCGACGGACGCGGCTACAGCGAATACACGAGGCTGATGTTTGACATGATCGCGCTCGCCTTTCAGACGGACAGCACCCGCGTGGTGAGCCACATTCCCCGGACGGAGGGTGACGAGGCGCATTGCTTCCGCTATCTCACCAACAGCAGGTGGGATCTTCACACACTCACGCATCACAACGAGCAGGAGGACAAAATTGCCTTTTGGCGGGAACTGGATGCGCTCTACATGGCGGAGTGGGCTTACTTTTTAGGCAAGCTGAAAGGGGTGCGGGAAGGTGCTGGCTCCCTGCTGGACAACACCATCGCCGCCTGGGCCACCACCAACGGCGGACTTGGCGCCCATGACTCCAATCTGCTCCCGCTGATCCTTTCCGGCGGCTCTTCTCTCGGCCTGAAACATCAGGGCCACCTCGTGCAGAAAGATGTGCCGCTGGCGAATGTCTGGCAGACGGTCGCCGCCAAAGTAGGGATGCCGCTGCCAGAGAATTTCCAAGGAGGACTGGCCAAAGGCATCCTTACGGAATTGGGATAACTGAAAGTATCGTGTAAATCCCGGTGATCGAAGAAATTAAAATGCCAGTCCGAATCGATGAAGGCCAAAGCCGATGGCGGAAATCTGTGCTGCTCGGTCTCAATGTAGGCGCAATACCGCTCGAATGAGCCTTTTGGATCCTTATCCCGCTGGGGGCCGAGTATGTATGACATTGCGGATGATGCCAAAATTGGGTGGACCGGTGGATTTTTCAAGCCGTGAGCGGATGTCAGCGGCAGGAGGACTGGGAGCAAACGAACAGCTGGCCCGCCTCAAGCCTGCGGGCGTCCAAAACGGCTTATTTCGGTTATGGATGGCACCGGTTTTCGGAAACAGATGCAGCCACGTGAGGATGGATCAAACACCGGGTGCTGTTTCCCTCAGGAAACAGCGCTGCTAAAGCATGAAGGCAAAGCCGTCCCTCCCCCGGTTCAGGGGGTGCCCGGCTTGGCTCCTGGAGCAGCCGGAGGATTGGCTTTCCCATCCAGCAGCGGATCAGGCCCCGGATCGGTGCCCATCTTCCATTTGGTGATGCAGTCCGGTCCCCGGAAGAGGCTGACGCCCAGTCCGCTCAGGGATTCATCCCATTTTGTGGTGGAGACGGTGGTCACCCTTTCCCCGCCGCTGGTTCTGCTGGTGGAGGCGCTGGTGGCCTGCAAAGCTTGGACCACAATGCCGTCGGTCTGCACCGTGACACTGCCGAAGGGAGCAATCGGCGGCACCTTCAGTGTTCCACCGCCGCGGCGGGACTCCTTTTTGGCGGTTCCCCTTGCTGCGCCCTGGTTGCGGTCCTTGCACTCGACGAGCTGGCTGTAGCGCAGCTCAAGACCCTCCACGGGATGCTTGGTGGCGTTTTTCAGCGTGATTGTCCAGCACCACATCTCCGACTTGGCGTTGACCTTCAGATTGGCGGTCTCCTGCTTGTTTTTGGTTTTGGCACCGGTCGGCACCTTGTTCTTGGTGGCGCTGAGAATGATTTTATTGCTGGCTCTGGAGGCCCTCCATTTGACGATTTCCTCTTGGTCCTGATTGCTGAGGTTCGCGATGGCCAGATTGAGGATTTTGTCATCGGGAGTTCGGCGGATCGTGACCTGCACGTCTCCGGCATCCACAATTTCCCCCTCCAGCGTGCGTCCATCCGCCGCCGTAAAGGTTCTTGCCACCGCCAACGGCAACGGCACCGCCAAACTCAAAAATAATACACCTGCCCAAAGCAGATTGGGAATTTTCATGGATTTTTATTAAAAAACGCATCCACTGATAACCTGAATATTTTTCTACGCAACAACGGTCAGTAGAAATACTTAACTTGATCTTTTAATCACATATACTTGTACTATTCACATCCAAAATGCTGACGGAAGCCCTTGTGCGGAGGATGCATCGGCGCGGAATCGCGTCCAATGACGGCGGATACAGAACAGATAAGCAAGTCTTTTTCCGGTCAAAACCGACCCGCCGCTGGAAGGCAATCGCGGCTTGACCCCCGGACCGGCCCGCCTAGGCTGCCGCTCTTTGCCCGAAGACAAAGACGCAGACGACAACGACTTTATGGAATATCAGCACACGCTGGCCAAATCGGCCACGCTCGCCGGCACTTCTCTCCACACAGGGGAGAAGGTCACGCTCACCATGACCCCTGCCCCTCCGGGACACGGCATCCGGTTCCGCCGCATTGATCTGGAGGATCAGCCCTTCATCCCCGCCAGCGTGGACAAGGTCCAGATGGTCGAGCGGGCCACCACCTTGGCGGAGGGCAGCGTGAAGGTGCACACTGTGGAGCATGTGATTAGTGCCCTGGCGGGCATGGGCGTGGACAATGCGCTCATTGAAATGGATGCCAACGAGCCTCCCATCGGTGACGGCTCGGCCCTTGCTTATGTGGAATGTATCAAGAAAGCCGGTATCCAGAAGCAGGACGCCCCGCGCGGGGTTTACGAAATCCGGGAGCCGGTCTGCATCGAGACCAAAACCGGCAGCATTCTGATGGTGGTGCCGGATAAAAAGTTCCGCATCTCCTGCACCCAAGTGGGTCCCGAAGGCCGGCTGACCCAGTACTACAGCACGGAGATCACCCCCGAGATCTACGAGAAGGAGATCGCCCCCGCCCGGACCTTTGTTTTTTACGAGGACGTCAAGGGCCTGCTGGACAAGGGCCTGATCAAGGGCGGCAGCCTGGAGAACGCCATCGTCATCCGCGACGACAGCGTAATGAGCAAGGAGCCCCTGCGCTTCAAGGACGAGTTCGTCCGGCACAAGATTCTGGACATCATCGGGGACCTGATGCTGAGCGGAAAGCGCATCATGGGCCATGTTATCGCCGTGAAGCCCGGCCATGGACCCAACACTGACATGGCCCGCCGCCTGAAGCAGGACTACAGCCGCATGATGAGCATGGTCCCGCCCGTCAGTATCCCCAGCGGGGAGGCGGTGATGGACATCAACGAGGTGATGCACATCCTGCCACACCGTTATCCCTTCCTGATGGTGGACCGCATCGTCGGATTCGAGGGGGAGAACAAGTGCACGGGCGTGAAATGCGTAACCATCAACGAGCCCTATTTTCAAGGCCACTTCCCCGGACACCCCGTCATGCCAGGGGTGCTGCAGGTTGAGGCCATGGCCCAGGTGGCCAGCATCCTCATGCTGCGCCGCCCTGAGAATCAGGGAAAAATCGGCTACTTCATGAGCGCCAACGAGGTGAAGTTCCGCAAACCCGTAATGCCCGGCGACACCCTGTTCATCGAGGCCGAAATCCTGAAGGTGAAGCGCAGCATCGGCGTGGCCCGCGCCCGCTGCGTGGTGAACAACGAGACCGTCAGCGAGGGCGAACTCATGTTCAGCCTGCTCGACCGCTGATCATACCAGGAGCGGCGGACCCAATGGGATGTCTCTCTCCCTGCTTGCCGTCCCACCGCTTTCCTCCCCGGAAACTCCGCGCTTCCTTTCCGCAGCCCCGCCCGCTGCGCTCCTGAACCGCTCCATGATTCACCCCACCGCCATCATTCACCCCCGTGCGGAGATCGCCGCCGGCTGCTCCATCGGTCCTTACTGCGTCATCGGCGAGGGCGTGCGGCTGGGGGAGGACTGTGTGCTGCACAACGGGGTGACCCTCACCGGTCCCTGCACCATTGGCGCGGGGAACCAGTTCTTCACTGGGGCCTGCATCGGCGGGGTCACCCAGGATTTGAAATACAAAGGCGAGCCCACCTTTCTGGAGATCGGGGACGGCAACACCTTCCGCGAGCACAACACGGTGAACCGCGGCACCCTGCCGGGGGCCAAAACGGTGATTGGCAGCCGGAACCTCTTTCTGGCCTATTGCCACATTGCGCACGACTGCACAGTGGGCAGCCATGTCATCTTCTCCAACAACGGCACCATCGCCGGCCATGTCATCGTGGAGGACCATGTCATCCTCGGAGGCCTCACCGCCGTGCACCAGTTTTGCCGGCTGGGGAAATTCGCCATCACCGGCGGCTGCTCCAAGATCGTGCAGGATGTGCCGCCGTTCATGATCGCGGACGGCAATCCGGCGGAGATCCGGGGCGTGAATCAGGTGGGTCTCCAGCGCCACGGCTTTACCGAGACCGATATGCGCCCCCTCAAGGAGGCCTACAAGGCCCTCTTCATGCGCACGGGGAATCTCAGCGAAATCCTGCCCCAGGTCGAGGCCCGGCATAGGGAGAATGCCTCCATTCAGCACCTCTGCGCCTTCATCCGGGCCAGCCAGCGGGGAATTGTGCGGTAGCGCCTACGCCACTTCTGTTTTTTGTCCAATACCATGAGCGATATCAGTGAAGTAATTCAGAAAAACCGGGCCTGGGCGGCGGAGATGGTGGCACGCGATCCGGATTTCTTTGGAAGACTGGCCCGGCAGCAGGCTCCGGAATATCTCTGGATCGGCTGCGCGGACAGCCGGGTGCCGGCCAATGAGATCGCGGGCATGCTGCCCGGCGAGCTTTTTGTGCACCGCAACGTGGCCAATGTGGTGGTGCACTCGGATCTCAACTGTCTCTCGGTGATGCAGTACGCCGTGGATGTGCTGAAGGTGAAGCACATTATCGTCACCGGCCACTACAACTGCGGCGGCATCATCGCTGCGCTGCGCAACCAGTCCTTCGGGCTGATCGACAATTGGCTGCGGCATGTGCAGGACGTTTACCACCTGCACCGCGAGGAGATCGACGCTCTTGAAGGTGAAAGCCGTCAGGTGGCCCGCCTGTGCGAGATGAATGTGCTGGAGCAGGTGATCAATGTCTGCCGCACCACCGTCGTCCAGAATGCTTGGCAGGCCGGCCAGCAGCTGTCCGTCCACGGCTGGGTATACGATGTGAAGGACGGCCTGGTGCACAGCCTCATCGACCCTATTTCCGACGCTGGCAACGCCCGTGACCTGCATCTCCGCGGCGTCAAGAACGTCCGCCGGGGGGTGGCGTGATCCGGAGGGTGAATACAGCGGCAGGCGGTGGAGGCAGTGCGCATTTCCTGCTGCCTGCCTCCGGCTAAAGCTGTTTCAGGAAATATATCTGCTTTAGGAAATCGGTAGTCACCTACTGGGGCTGCCAAGTAATACCTGCACAAAAAAACCGGCTCCCACATAGCAGTGGAAGCCGGTTTAAGGATTTTCCGCTGCCAGGATTACTTGGCGCCGGTCACGTAGCCGGAGGACGTGGAGGAGGAGGAGGAGGGCGCCACGGGAGCCGGGTTCTTGTGGGCGCAGGCACCGAGGGTGGCGGCGATCACAGCGAGGGAGAGGATTTTGATTGCTTTCATTGGAGTGGTTTGATCAGGATGAGTTTTTTTTGCCACCAGGCACCGGCTGGTTCCTGCGGTCAGGGGAACGTTCTTAACGCCCGTTAAGGACGATGCAATCGAAAATACTTTCAAACTGCTAAATTTTTAACGGCAGTAGAGGTTTCGCGCTGATCATTTACGGGATCTGAAATCCCATCAGGCACTACGCAAATGCGTAAGATTTTTGACCCAAGGCCGCTTGAGCCTGTCCTGAGTTCGTTCAGTGGGAAATGAATTTATCACTAAAATTCCTTTGAGTGGAGTTTTCCACTCTTCCCCTGGCCTGTTTTTGGTGCTGCTTGATGATTTGAGGTGTTGGACGCCTAAAAATTCAGATTTTACTGATCATAAAATCAGTTAATAACATTTGAAACCAAATGAATGGTGGACGCACCCAGTCCGGCGTAAGCCGCCGGATGGCAGGTCAGGACAATGATTTGCAGACCCCGCCCGGCGGCCAGATCCAGCATCCGCTGCAGGGGCAGCATCCGGTCCGGATCACTGTGGGTGAAGGCGTCATCAAAGACCAGTGGCAGGCAGCCGTCGTGATCCGCCGCCAGAATCTCCGCGACCGCCAGACGCACCGCGGCGGCCAGCTGCTCGCGGGTGCCGCCGCTGAGGCTGGCGAAGCTGAACGCGCCCATGTCCTGACCGGGCCGGGACGCCAAGTGCAGGCCGGTGAACCGGCGGTCCTCCAATGCCAGGGAAGCCCGGCTGCCGGGACCGAAAAGGCATTCCAGATAACCGGAGATGCGGTCGGCCAGCGGCTGCGTGAACTGGTCCGCCAAGGCCTGCTGCTCCTCGGTGAAAAGCCCGTGCAGCAGGCTGACCGCCCCGGCGTGGCGCTGCACGGACAGCAGTTTTTCCCGCAGCTCCTCCACCTGCGCCTCCGCCATGGCCAACTCCGCCGCCGGGTCCTCCACGCCGTCGGAGCACAATCCGTTCAAGGCCACGGCACGACGTGTCTCCGCCTCATTTTTCCGGGCTGCAGCCTGATCCAGAGCGCGCGTCAGGCGCTCCAGATCGCCGGTCACCAGGTGTGGCTGGAGCTTTGCCAGACCGACGCGGCATTCCTCCAGGGATTCAGCGGCGGCCTGGCTTTCCAGCCGCACGCGGCTCAGGGCCTCTTTGCGGGCCTCATCCGCTCCGTGCTGGTCCAGCAGCAGCCGCAGCTGGGCCTGGAGGTCGCTCAGTTCCCGGTTCCGCGTCTGCTGGACAGCGGCATGGTCCGCCAGCAGCTTTGAAGCCTCCTCCAAGGACCCCGCTGCGGCGTCGCGCACTCCTCTGGCGGTTAGAAAAGCGGTCTCCGCCTCCTCCATTCCCTGGCGCGCCAGTTGCAGAAAAGCCATGGCTCCGTCCGGTTCCGCGGGCAGTGCCACATCCGGCAGCCAGGCTGACCGTCGGGAAACCTCGGCCTGCGCCGTCAGATGCGCCTCCCGCGCTGCCGACAAGGTTTTTGGGGAAACCGAGCGTCCCATGCCCTCCAGCCCGGCCTCCGCCGCCCGGATACGCGTGGCCAGCTCCGCCCGCCGCGCCGCCGCCAAGGACGCCTCCTCCACCGTCGCCAGTCCGCAGACGGACAACTCCCCGCGCAGGGAGGCATCAGCCTCCGCGCATTTCCGCCGCGCCTCCTCGAGGCTGGTGCCGCCGCCGGGGCGCAGCCGCAGCCTCAAGGAAGGGCCATAATAAATCTCCGTGTCCTCAGTCAGGATGCGGCGCGAACCTGCCGGCATCACACTGCCGCCCGCCTCCACCGGACCGTCCGCCGCCAGCACCTCCAGCGTGGTGGCCATAGCCCGCAGAGCGGCCCGGGCGCTGGCCTGGGCGGCATCCAGCTGCTGAATCCGATTCAGCCGCGCCGCGTCCACATCCGGCAGGGCCGCGGCCTCCTGACGCAGATTGGCAAGCTCCGCGCCGCGGGCCTCCATCTGGCTCATGGCCGCGGAAAGTTCCTGCAGCCGTGCCGCGGCCCCCAGCTGGGCAGTCCAGGCCTCGGCCAAGTCCCGCCGCTGGCGCGCTGTTTCACGGGCGGCGGCGGCGGCTTCGTGCCGGCTGGCGGCCTCCGCGGCGCGGGCGGCAGCCAAGGCGCGGGCCTCCTCCAGAGACTGGCCGCGGGCCTGGCCGGGGGACAGACTGGTCTCCAGCCTTTTCAATTCCTCCCGCCGGCGGGAAATCAGGATCTCCGCCGCCTCCATGGCCGCCAAGCGTGATGCCGCATCCGCCGCCGGTCCCTGACAGGCCGCCTCGCGCTGCCGCAGGGCCATGATTTGATCCTGCCGGGCCAGCGCCTCCCGGTGCTGGCGGTGCAGGGACTCCAGACTCCCGGCCAGCTCTGTCAGGATGGCGGTGGCGGATTCGTAGTCCCTGACTGTCTGGTGCAGGGATTCGGATTTCCGCAGCGCCGCGTCCCGTCTTGCCTGCGCTTCCTCCAGGGCTATGGCGGCCCTCCCCACTTCAGAGCCCGCTTTCGGCTTTTTGTTCAGGTTGAATATCTCAGCCCAGGCGGTGGCGAACCGCGCCGCCAGACGGCCATCGAGCTCCGACAGCATGGCGGCGGCACCGCCGGAGTCCTGCAGACGCTGCAGCAGCCCCCCGTGCTGGGTGGTGGCGTGCGGCGTGGGGTCATCCCCGCTTTGTCCCTGCCAAGCCCACAGATGCGGCCACTGCGCCACCGCGGCCCGGCCGCTGAGCCCGGCCTCCACGCCCAGCAGCCCGGCCAGCGCCGCCTCCGCCTCCTCGCCTGACAAAGCCGCCTCCCCCTGAGTGGTCAGGCTGGCGGTGCCATTGCCGGCGAAACGCTTGCGAAGATTCCAGACTTTTCCCCGGGCCGCGAATGACAGATCCACCTCCGGCACGCCGCCCAGCGCCGGCTGCATGGCCCGGTGCTCCGCGGTGGCACCTTTGGCTTTTAGAAACAGCGCCCGGTGCACGGCCTCGGCCAGCGTGCTTTTCCCCGCCTCATTGGGCCCGGCGATCAGAGTGCGGCCCGCATCAAAGTGGAGGACACCTGTATCCTGGTGAATGCGGAAGCAGCGCAGGCGGACAGAGATCAGACGCATGGAGTAAAAATCGGAATCGGTGGATTGGGCCGCGGTTGTAAAGGCATCAGGACCCCTCCATGCAGGCGGTGTGCAGCTCCCGGAGGGCCACTCGGGCTGTGGCCGAGGCCTCGTCATCGCCTGCGGCCATGGCGGTGAGGCGCGCGGCCACGCGGGAAATCAGGGGATCGCCAGCGCGGCGCGTCAGCTCCTCGGTTTCCCCGGGAGCCGGAGCCACACGGGTCCGGTCCAGCAGCTTCAGACGCAGCAGGCGGGCGCTCCAGGAGTCGAGCAGGCCGGCCAGTTCCGCCGCCGCCGCAATGCCCAGCGATCCCGACAGCTCCAGCCGCAGCAGATCCTGATGCGCCCGCTGCCCCAGCCAGTCTGAAATTTCCACCCGCAGCCGGTCCAGAGCCGCATCCTCCGAAAAGAAGCCCACCGCCCGCCGCCACGCCAGCCGCGCGGTGCTGACCCGGGTGACCACCGGCAGCAGGCCGCGCGCCGCCTCCACCGTCAGCACATAGCCGGGCTCGTTGGTTTCCCCTTTGGCGAAGCGGTCGGGCTCCGGTGTGCCGCAGTAGCTGGCTTTGGGGGAAATTTCCTTGACCCCATGCCAGTCGCCCAGCGCGATGTAGTCCAGCGCCGACTGGTCCAGCCGGTTCAGCTCCAGCAGGTTTCCGGCGGATCCACCGCTGTCGTCGTCCTCCCCGCTGCCGCCACTCCCAAACCCCTGCACGCTGCCGTGCGCCACCACGATCCTGGGCTTGTCCGGAGGCAGGGCGTCCAGCACCCCGTCCCCCCGCAGCCATGCCGTGGGGTCTGACGACTCCGCCCGCCGCCGCAGGGGACAGGGCAGCAGCACCGCCTGCGGCAGCTCCACCGGCTCCGGCTTCAGCAACAGGTGAAAATTCGGGGCCAGCACGGCGCATTCCCGCCGGAAAAAATCCTGCTCCCACACACTTCCGGGACCGCCGTGGTCATGATTCCCCGGAATGGCGTAAACCGGCAGCCCCATGCGTCCAATGGCGCTGCAGGCCGCAGCCACGGTGGACTGGGTGACGCTGGGGGAATCAAACAAATCCCCGGCCACCACGATGAACGCCGCGCCGGACTCCCGGGCCGCCTGGCCGATGCGGTCCAGCACCGCCAGCCGCTCCTGCCGCACCAGGGCGCGCTTTTCGGGATCCTGGATCCCGGCAAAGGGCTTCCCCAGCTGCCAGTCGGCGGTGTGCAGAAATCGGACGGTCACAGGATGGAAAACACGGGCTTTCCCCTGCCTTGGCACATTCCGAAGGGCTGGTCAATACCCGGCCCCGCTTTGAACAGGCGGTGCCCGGCATTTGTTTGCAAAACAGGAAAAGAACAGCGGTGCCGTCCATCACGGGATCAAAGCCATCCTTGCAGAGACCGGGGGGGAGGTTACGGTCCGCGTCCACCATGAAACGCCTTTCCCAGCTTCTCACCCTGCTGTCGCTGCTGCTGCTTTGGAACCCGGCTCCGGCGGGGGCGCAGCCCGCGGGTGGCACCAACGGCAATTCCTCCCCGGCCTCCCAGGTCCAGTCCCCGTCTCCGCCTCCTGCGGCCTCACCGGCCCCGGCTTACGCCGCACCGGACACCGCCCCGGCCGCCAAACCCAAGCCCGCCGCCGCCCTCTCCGATATGGTGGCCAAAGGCGGATTCACCTTCAAAATTCTGATAGGCCTGTCCTTGGTGATGGTGGCCCTGATTTTCTTCCTGATGGTCACCATCCGGCGCGGGGCCGTGGTCAGCGATCACTTCATGCACACTGCGGACACTCTTATCCGCAAGCAGGATTACTTGGGCCTGCTGGCGGTCTGCAACCGGCAGAACGAAGCCATCTCCACCATCACCCAGAAGGCCCTCGACTTCGCCACCAAGAACCCCATGGCCACCTTTGACGAGGTCCGCGAGGTCACCCAAGCCGAAGGCCAGCGCCAAGCCAGCCAGCTTTTTCAGCGCATCACCTATCTTACGGATATCGCGGCCGTGGCTCCCATGGTGGGCCTGCTGGGCACGGTCATCGGCCTCATGAGCGAGTTCGGCCGCATCTCCAAGGCGGACATGCAGCAGGCGCAGATGGAATTCGCCGGCGGCACTGCGGAGGCCCTCATCAACACCGCCGCGGGGCTGGTAATCGCTATTCCCGCCATGATCGTTGCGTCCATCTACCGGGGCCGGGTGAATGGCCTCGTCTCCGAGCTGGAGGCCGCCGCCACGCACATTATGGCGCTTCTGAGCGCCCAGTACAAGCGTATCACCGCCGCCCGCGCTCCGCAAAGCCAGCCGGTCCGCAGATAGTCCGGAAACTGGAACCGCCGGGCGCCACTCCTATTCCCTTTCCCAACACCATGAATTTCCGCACCTCCCACGCCACGGAGTCCCATGGGATGAATCTCGTGCCGCTGATTGACGTGCTGCTGATTCTGCTCGTTTTCTTCATTGTCACCTTCAGCATGGCGCAGCGGGAGAACGACCTGAACATCTCCGTGCCCGCTGCGGAGTCCGGAGCACCCAAGGACCGGCAGGTGGGGGAGATTGTAGTGAATATCGGGAGGGACGGCAGCGTCCGGGTGAACACCCAGCAGCTCACGGAGGAGCAGCTTTTCAAACGTTTTCAGGATATATATCAATTGAATAAAAAACAGGCCATCATCATCCGCGCCGATGAGGAGTCTGTTTATAAAAACATGTTCAAGGTGCTCGATTTATGTTATAAAGCCGGACTTTATCATGTCTCCTTCGCGGCGCTGCCGTCCTCCGCCCCGGCTGCGGCCCGGTAACGTGCTCCTCTTCCCCACCTCTTCCCATCGACCGGACTGCGATCCCGGGGGATTGCCGGCCGCCGGCGGTGCCCTCTGTCAACCAGCGACTCCCGACCATGAAAAAATCAGCCACGACCCGGTGCTTCCCGCGCCTGCGGGGCGGTGCCCCCGCTCTGACGGCCGCCGCGATTCTGCTTGCCCCCCTTTCCGCGGTCCACGCCCAGCAGCCGGCCCCGCGCCCCGCCGAGGTGGTGGATGACAATCCCACGCCGCCCCGCGCCCAAATCGTGCCCGACGAACCCGCCCCGCCGCCGAAGGCCGATGTGGTGCCGGAGGACGCGGATGAAAACACCGCCCCGGAGATCAAACCCACAAAACCCGCGCCCGAGGCCCCCGCACCGGTGCCCTCCCAGGAGGAAAACACGGCTCCGCCGGAGACCAAACCCTCCACCGCCCCGTCCGTGAAGCCCAAACCCGCCGCCCCGGCGGCCAAGGCCAGATCCAGGGAGGACGAGCTTTTTGACTACTGCGAACAACTGTTCAACAGAGGCAACTACTCCGTGGCCCTGCGTCAGTACGGGGAATACCGGAATATTTTCCCCAATGGCAAATACCGGGAGGAGGCCCGCTTCAAAATCGCGGAATGCTACTACGCGCAGAAGAACCACGACATCGCCGCCCAGGAGCTCGACAGCTACATCCGGGATCATCCCTCGAGTAAAAACCGTCCCAAGGCGCTCTATCACACTGGAGAGGCCCACTACAGCATCGGTTCCCGCTCCACCACGCTGATGGAGGACCGCGCCAACCACATGGGCATGGCGGAGGCCGCCTACCGCGCCGTCCTCCAGACCACCAAAACGGGGCTTTACGCTGGCTATGCCGCCTTCCGCCTGGGGTGCTTCGCCTACAACGCCGCCGCCCAGACCCCCAGTCAATATCCCGCCGCTGTCCGCTATTTCGGCATCGCCGCCGCCCAGGTGCCGAAGGACCAGCCCTTGGTGCGCTTTGCCTCCTTCTATTTCAAAGGCCAGAGTGCGAAATTCAGCGGTTCCCTCAAGGAGGCCGCCGCCGCGTTCGAGGAGGTGGTCAAAACCAAGGAGGACAACAAATATTACGAAAAGGCGCTCAAGGTGCTGGCGGAGATGGATCTGGACGCCGGCCGCACGGCGGAGGCCATGAAAAAATACGCCGTGCTGGCGGTGGAGGCCCGGGAGGCCGACACCCGCGCCGAGGCCATGGTCAATGCCGGCATGATTCAGGCCAAGGGCGGAAAGACGGAGGAGGCCACCCAATACTTTGAAGATGCGCTCAAAGTGCCTGGAGCCACGGTTTCCCTCTCCCGCGCCCGCTACGGTCTTATCTTCGCCTACTACAAGCGGAAGGATTTCCAAAAAGTGGTGGATAACTGGCGCGGCATGTCCGTGGACTACAGCCAACTGGACGACCCGCAGCAGGCGCAGCTGCTGCTGATCGTGGGCAGTTGCTACTCCGCCACCAATCAGCACATCCGGGCCATCGAGGTTTTCCGCATTCTGGAGAGCTCCCAGCCCGCGAGCGCGGAGGCCATGGAGGGCGGCTACAAGCGCCTCGTCAGCATGATGAAGCTGAACGATCCCCGCGTGACTGACGAGGCCCGGAGCTACATCGAGCAATGGAGCGCCCAAAAGCCGGAGAGCGATTTCATTGACAAAGCCTGGATCGTCCGCGCTGTCTATTACTACAACCGCGGCGTCTGGAAGGCTGCCGCCGAGTCCTACGGCAAAGTGCGCGAGCAGAAGCTGGAGCCGGAGCGCCTGGCCAACTTCTTTTTCCAGAAAGGATTCGCCGAGGCCTCCGACGGCGACCGCGAGGCCCTCTCCACCCTCACCACTTTCATCAGCAAATACCCTGACGACGAGCGCCTGTCCGGCGCTCTGCTTCAGCGCGGTTTGGCCTCGCTGAAATTCGAGGATCTAAACGGCGCCCTGAAGGACTTCCAGACCGTGCGGGAGAAATATCCGAAATCCGATTCCGCGGAGAGTGCGGCCTACCACGCCGCCAAGGCCAAGCGGTTGAAGCAGGATTACGCCGGTGCCGTGGAGGATTACCGGGCTTTCCTCGTCAATTATCCGGATACCAAGGTCAAGCCGGAGGTGAACTACTGGATCGGCACCGGCCTGTTTATGCAGCATAAGTATGCCGACTGCCTGGAGCCCCTGCGCACTGCGCGGAATCTGGATCCCAAAACCTATTTCCGGGATGTGTCGCTGATGCTTATCAACGCCCTTTCCCAGCTGGCCTCCTCCTCCCCGCAGGAACTGGATCTGCTGATGGCGGAGGTGGACAGCTACATGAAAGGCCCGCAGGAGCCGAAAATAGACCCTGCCATTCTGCGCTGGCTGGGCCGCACCGTGTTCCGGGACCGCCATGACTACGCAGCCGCAGCCCGCTATCTGGACAAGGTGGTGAACCGCGACCAGCCCGCCACCACCGAGGCTGTGGTCTGGAGCGAGCTGGGCGAAAGCTATCTGGAGAGCGGGAATTCCCAACTGGCCCTGACCCCGCTGGAGAACCATCTTATCAGCGACGCCCCGCCCATGGCCAAGGCCCGCACCCATCTTTTGAAAGCCCGTGCGTATTATGCCCTCAACCGCTTGGAGGAGGCCACCAAAAGCGCCGAGGCCGGGCTGAACATCGACCGCGAAACGCTGGTCTCCGCCCAGCTGCGGCTCATCCTCGGGGATGTGGCCATGGCCTCCAAACGCTACAATGAGGCCGCCAGCAGTTACGGCCTGGTGATGGGCAACTGGGAGGACCCCACCCTTACCCCCCAGGCCATGGAGAAATACATCGCCGCCTGCGAGGCCCTGGGCGACGCCGCCAATCAGGCCAAGGCGGAGGCCACGCGGGCGGATCTGAAAAAGCGCTACCCGCGCTATCAGCCGGCTGCCTCGAGCACCACCGCCAGGAATCAATGAGAGCCTCCGCTCACAGCCCGGCATGCGGCTAATGGGAAACTGACTTGTCTGAAGACATGAGCCGCTCGGCCCCTGCCCCTGCCCCGGATCCGGACAAGGGTTCCGCCTCCCCCTTCGCCGCCTTCCGTGTCACTCACACCACCCATACGGTGCGCACGCAGGGCAAGGGAACCTACGATCTTACTAGCCAGGCGGAGGATGCCGTGCGTGTCAGCGACGTCCGGAACGGCACACTGACCGCTTTCACCCGTCACACCAGCTGCAGCCTCGTCGTCATGGAGAACGCCGACCCCTCCGCCCGGCGCGATCTTCACGAATTCTTCGAGCGCCTGGTGCCCGAGGACACGCCATGGTTCAGCCACACCTGCGAGGGTCCGGACGATATGCCCAGCCACATCCGCATGGCCCTCACCCGCACCTCGGAGACCATTCCCATCATCAACGGGCGGCCCGCTCTCGGCACCTGGCAGGGACTTTACCTTTTCGAGCACCGCCGTGCTCCGCACACCCGCGACGTTATCCTCACCGTTACCGGTACTACTCAATAACGCTTGGAGAAAAATCCATTTCCAAGGCCGAAATCATTCCGGATTCCGGCGGGGAACCCGCTCCTTCCCATGCACTATTATCCAATTGTCCCGCCCAAATATGAAGGGGAACCGGACAATGCTCCGGGCCCGTTTTACGTTGTGAAGGATCAATGCCTTCTCTGCGGGCTGCCGTCGGCCTCCGCGCCCCGGAACATAACGTTCCGGGAAGGCGGATGCGGCGGCCCCGCCAACCATTGCCGGGTGGAGCGCCAGCCCAGGAACTGGGAGGAGACGGTTGCCCTCATGGAGGCCGCCCGGAGCTCCCGCATCGCCGCCATCCGCTACTGCGGCACCGATCCAGCAATTTTGGAATGGCTCAGGGTCCACGGCTGCGCCTTTCTGTGCGATACGCCGGAGGCATGAACCCGCCGCCCTGACCCATAGCCTCAGCAGGGCGGTGGACAATTATCCACCGTGGACTCCGGACCTGACAAACCGTCCGGCGGAGCACCACAGCCTGCCGGGAGCATTCATACTGTACCACTGTCAGGATTCCGATCCCGTCACGGTCCGCCCATCAAAGCCCTTCAATGTCGGTGACGTATGGCCTACCGCCTATGCGCGTTATTTCCCACTGCCACAGCAGTTGCGGGTTTCCTAAAACACTTCACCCGGCCCGCTCACCCGCAGAACATTACCTGCAGGGTGTTGAGATCATGGCGGGTGGTGAAGGCTTGGAAGGATTCACCGGGCTGGCGGTTTTTGAGCCAGGCGGTGAGCATGGTCTCCACCATGGTACGGACTTCATCGAAGGGCATGGCGCTAAAGACCTGGCGGCCGCAGGCCTGGTTTTTGCCGAACCCGCCACCCACGAAAATGTGGTAGGCCTCAGTGCCGGCGGCGGTTTTGGTGCCCAGCAGGCCGATGTCGCCCATGTAGTGCTGGGCGCAGGAGTTGGGGCAGCCGGTGAAGTGAATGTTCACGGGCTGGTCCAGCTCCAGCTTTTTCTCCAGATATTTGGTCAGGGTCAGGGCGTGTCCCTTGGTGTCCGTGGCGGCGAACTTGCAGTAACGGCTGCCGGTGCAGGCCACCACCCCGCTGGCCACATTCGTCTGCCGCCAGCGCAGGCCCATTTTCTCCACCGCTTTTTTAACGGTCTCCAGCCAGGCGGCGGGAATGTTGGGCAGGATCAGATTCTGCCAGACCGTCAGGCGGATGTCTCCGGAGCCGTAATTCTCCGCCAGCTCGGCCAGACGCATCATCTGCCGGGGGGTGATCTGGCCGACCGGTATGGAGACGCCCAGCCAGTGCAGTCCCGGCTGTTTCTGTTTATAGGCGCCCACCTGTGGATGCGGCAGTTCCGCTGAAGGCCAGATCATGGGAGTGAACTCCACGGGCACACGGCGCAGGGACCGGCCCAGCTGCTTCTCCGTCTCCTCCACAAACCGGCTGACCGGCCATGTTTCCAGCAGGTGTTTCAGCCGGCTCTTTTTGCGGTTGGAGCGGTTCCCGTTTTTGATGAACACCCGCAGCATGGCCGTCACCACAGGGACGATCTCCGCGGGAGACACCACCACGCCGGCATCGCTGGCGAACTTCTGATGACCGGTGGCCCCGCCGAGGCCGATGCGGAACAAAACCTCTCCATCCAGCATCACCGCCTTGATGCCGATGTCATTGGTATCCTCCGCGGCGCTGACCAGTCCTCCGCCGTCGAAGGCGATGTTGAACTTGCGGGGCAGATCGTAAAACTCCCGCTGGCTGATGATGATCTGGGCCAGATCGTGGATCATGGGCGTGCAGTCGATCAGCTCCACCGGATCCACGCCGGCGGTGGGGTTGCAGGTCAGGTTGCGGATATTGTCCGCACCGGATCCCCGGGTGTGCAGCCCCACGGATTGAATGCGCCGCAGCACCTCCGGGGCATCCTTCGGTTTGATGCTGCGGATCTGGAAATTGGCGCGGGTGGTGATCTGCACATAGCCGGTGGTCAGATCCTGGGCCACGCGGGCGATTTCACGCAGTTGGAAGGACTTCAGTTGTCCTCCCGGAATGCGCAGCCGGGCCATATAGGAATCTTGAACGGGGTTCTGGTAAAAGAGGCCGTTCCACTTGAAGCGGAAGGTGTCCTCCCGGTCCGGCGCGGCATTGCCACGGGCATTCTCCAGAATGCGGTGGTAGGCGTCCAGCGGGTGCTCCGCCAGCTTGATGCGCTCCTCCGCCGTCAGCACCGGCGGCTCAGGAGGTTCTTCCGCGGCGGCTTTGACCGGGGCGGACACCATGGGATCGATGGCGAACAGGTCGGCGAAAACAGCCGCGCGCTGCTGCACCCCGGCGAAGAAGCCGGTGAGGTAGGTTTTCTGGGCTTCGTCGAAGGGAGCCGGAGCCGTCTGCTCAAGCGTCTGGAGAGTGTTCATTGGCGTGGAAATCGGGAATAGGTTTTCTGTTTCTGTTTCAGTAAACATCGCGCAGATAGCGCTTCTCCTTTTTCAAGGCTGTGACCCACTCAGCGGCGGTCTCCGGGCTGCATCCGCCGGCGGCCTGAGCGATTTGATGCAGGGTGGCGTCCACATCCTTCGCCATGCGGGAGGCATCGCCGCAGACATAGAAGTGCGCGCCTTCGCCGAACCACCGCCACAGCTCCTCCGCCTGCTCCAGCATGCGGTGCTGCACATAGATACGCTCTTCCTGGTCGCGGGAGAATGCCAGATCCATCCGGTGCAGGTATCCCCCGCCCGATAAAGCCGCGAGCTGGTCGTCATAGAGAAAATCCGTGCGGCGCCTCTGGTCGCCGAAGAACAGCCAGTTTTTCCCCGGCGCCGCCGTGGTTTGGCGCTCCTCCAGAAAGGCCCGGAAGGGCGCGATGCCGGTGCCGGGCCCCACCATGATGACCGGCACGGAGGGATCCGCCGGCAGGCGGAAGTGCGGCGAGCGGTGGACAAACACCGGCACCCTCGGTTCGGCTCCGGCCCGCTGCTCAAACTCCGACAGGAACGTGGAGCACACGCCCTTCCGCGGGCGGCCATTCAACTCGTAGCGCACTACGCCCACGGTCAGATGCACCTCGCCGGGATGGGCTTTGGGACTGGAGGAGATGGAGTAAAGCCGGGGCTGGAGCTTCCGCAGCGGGGCGGTGAGCGCCTCCGCGGACAGTCCCTTCTCAGGCAGCGATGACAGGAACGGTTTGAGGTCCAGGCTTTCCAGCAGGGCGCTGTGCAGTGTGGACGGGCGGCCATCGGGCAGCATGACAGCCTCATCCCCGCCCAGGCCGGCGGCGTGCAGGATCTCCTCCACAAAGGCGGGGCAGTTTTTGGGCATCACGCCTAGGGCGTCGCCGGCCTCGTATTCCAGCCCCGAGCCTTCCAGCACCAACTCCACATGGCGGGTTTCCTTGTTGGATCCCTCCCCGTTCAGACGGCGGCTGGTTTTCAGCCGGGCGGGAAATGGACGGTTTTTGCCGTAGGCAGGAGCGACTCCGCTTTCTTCAACCGAGGCGGGAGCAGGTGCAGGGGTGGAGCTCAATGGGGATTCCGGACCGGCCCCGCCCCCGCTGATTTTGGCCAGCAGCCCGCTGAACCAGCCGGCGGCGGTGGTTTCATAGTCGGCATCGCAGTCCACGCGGTCATGCACCCGGCGGGCACCGAGCTCCGCCAGACGGGTGTCGAATTTTTTGCCGGCCTCACAGAATTTCGCATAGCCGGTGTCGCCCAGCGCCAGCACGCTGAATTCGATATGGCTGAGATCCGGAGCCTGCGGACCGCTCAGAAAATCCCAGAAGGCCTGCGCGTTGTCCGGCATATCGCCATCCCCGTAGGTGCTGGTGATGAGCGCCAGCCGCGTCTCTTTGGAGAAGTCCAGCTCCGTGAATGTCTCCATGCCCGAGACCGAAGTTTGGAAGCCCTGCTTTTTGGCGTCTTTGGCGAAGTTCCGGGCCAGTATTTCGCAGCCTCCGGTCTGGGTGCCGAACAGAAAGCGCAGGGAACCTGCGGAGAGAGCCTGGGAGGATGCCTGCGCACCTGTCGAGCCTGCGCCGGGCCCACCCTGGGCACCGCTGAAAAGCCCGGCCAGATAACCATTCAGCCACAGCCGCTGGCTTTCGCTGAAGGGGGCGTTTTCGGGAATGACGGGAATATGCATAGCGCGGTCGGCGGGAAATGAGGAGTTGGGAGACGGAATGGAGCGGAAGGAACGGAACGGAAAGAAGTCAGGACAGGGACTGCACAGGGAATGGAGACTGTACGGAGACCGGGGAGGGTGAGCCCGGAATGGCAGATGGAGAGTGCTCCGACTGATTCAGCCAGGCGGCGATGGCCGCCAGACGCTGCGCCGGAGTCAGTTTCCGCAGATGTCCCTCCTCCAGAGGCTGCAGAGTCCAGACCGCCTGCTCCACCGTGGTGGCGCAGCCATCGCCGGTGGCGAAGCGGTGGAAGGCTGTGGGATCGGTGAAGACACCGGCTCCCAGATCGCACGGCCCTGTGAGGGCATTGCGCACCACCTCCAGCGGCAGGCAGGGAAAAACCTCCTGCTTCAGCAGAGCCGCCAACTCCGGACGGTTCTCCGGGGATTCACACCATCCGCAGGCCTCCCGCAGGGCGGCGCGCAGGGCGGCGAAATCCTCTGGGCGGCTGTCCATGCGGGAAGACTGGGCGAAGAGGATTTTCTCCGGATGCCCCGGAGCCAGATCCCGACTGGTGGCGGCGATCCAGCCTTCGCCCTGCATCACCGCTGCGGAGTTCCAAGGCTCGCCCGCGCAGAACCCGTCAATCAGCCCTGCCCGCATGTGCTCGCCCACGAGAGGCGGAGGGAGCACAGTGATGCGCACCTGTTTATCCGGATCGATACCCGCCTCCCTGAGCCACAGCCGCAGCAGGTGGTGGTGGGTTGAGTACCAGGCCACCACGGCGAAAACCGGACACCGGGGTGACTCCACACGGATCACTTTTTTAAGCGATTTGCCGTCGCGCGCGCCCTTTTCCCACAGCCGCCGGGATAGCGTGATGGCATTCCCCTGACAGCTCAGCAGCATCAGCGCCCGCACCTTCACAGCAGCGGAGTGTGTGCCTGCCAGCAGGGAGAAAAGGAGGCCGCCGGGAGCATGGGCGGCGTCCAGCTCATTATAGACGATTTTGTCCCGGATGGTGCCCCACCCCAGCTCGCGGGACAACTCCACCTGCACTCCGTGCTTCTCAAAAAGCCCCAGCCGCCGCGCGGCGATCAGCGGAGCGGCGTCTGTCAGCGGCACATAGCCAATGCGGAGCGGGGCATTCCGGGACAGCCAGGAGTGGGAGGTCATGCACTCTCTGTTCAGCACTGCGGGTGCCATGGGGGCCGGATGGAATCAGTATTATTGTGATTGATTTTCGCGAAAATAGTGAATCGTATTCATAATGTCCGAAGACTTTGATATTCGCCAACTCCGGGTCTTCACCGCCTTGGCGCGCACCGGCAGCCACACCGCCACCGCCGCGCTGATGCACGTGACCCAGTCCGCAGTGAGTCATGGGATGAAGCGGCTGGAGGAGCAGGCGGGATGCCCGCTGTTTCACAAAAAAGGCAAGAAAAGCCATCTCACTCCCGAAGGCCGCCTTTTTCTGACCAAGGTGCAGCACGTCTTTGAGTCCCTGAAGGAGGCCTCGGCGGTGTTGGAGGGGGCTCTGACCGAATCCCGCGGCAAGCTGCACCTCCTGTTCACCTCCTCCATCGCCCACCGCATCCTGGCTCCGGTGCTGCGCGAGTTCCGGGAATGTTATCCCAAAGTGTCGGTGGTGGTGCGGTTCGAGGACACGCCGCAGTCCATGCTGGAGATCGAACGCGGGCAGGCGGATCTGGCGGTGGTGCTGGAGGATGTGAACTTCCGGGGGCTCACCTCCCACGCGCTGTTCGAGGACGAACTGCACTTCATCGTTTCCCCCATGCATCCCTGGGCGGGCCGCCAGCGGCTGAATCTTTCCAAAATGTCCAGTGAGCATTTCCTGCTCTACCGCCGCTCCAGCATGACCTTCCAGCGGGTGGAGGACTACTTCCTGCGGAATGGCGTGCACCTGTCCTCCTATGTGGAGATACCGGACTTCGAGATCATGAAGCAACTGGCCCGCCTGGGGCTGGGCGTGGCGGTGATGGCTCCCTGGGCGGCGCGGAAGGAGCTGGATGAGGGCTCGCTGGTATCCATCCCCCTGCCCCGCCACCCGGTCCGCCGGCGCTGGGTGGTCATCCACCAGAGCGGGCGCTCCCTGCGGCCGCCGGAGCAGACCTTCATTGGCCTCTGCCGCATGGCCTGCGCCGGGTTCGCCACTGAAGGATTCCCTGAATCCCCCGCCACCGGAATTATAGTGGACCACGGACCCCATCATCATCATCATCATCAGGAGGAGGAAGAGGAGTAGGACTGACCCCAAGACGGAAGGGAGGCCCCCGCACCTTGGCTCCGGTTTTTATACTGTGACTCAAACCAAACACTTGACCTTGAAACCCGGGGAACGGTGCACTCCCGCGTGAGCGGCCGGAAGGACGCCACTGGAATAGCCGTTTTTGTTGGAATTACTCGAAACCGAAATCCGCTTTTCTCCGTCTCCAGGACAACTGGATCACGATTATCCATATACCGGTTTACCTGCGCATGGCAGCTAACCTTCATGGATAGGTGGTTTTCTTTTTTCACCCACGCAAATTTCCCCGCCTGCCAAGCAGGCTTTTTCCTATGAAACAGTTTGGCTTTATTTCCAATGCCACATTTTTTATTTTTTTATGGATCTTTACACCGGAGCTACTGCGAGCCGGCGCTCCCGCAGTCGCGGCGGGCGTCAATTACAGCCTTTTTCTGAAAGCTGATGGGACCGTTTGGGGCACGGGCGAGAATTACAACGGCCAGCTCGGCGATGGCACGGGAACAAGCCGCGCAACCCCGGGGGCCGCCCTGGTTTCCGGCGTGCAGGCTGTCTCAGCGGGCCATCAGCACAGTTTGTTTCTGAAAGCCGACGGCACTGTTCTCACCTCGGGTGTCAACGATGTGGGCCAGTTGGGCGACGGAACGCTGTCAGTCCGGCACACACCGGTGCCAGTGATGGAGGGTACGCAAAGTGTCTCCGCCGGTTATGAGCACAGCCTGTTTCTTAAAACCGACGGCACCGTGTGGGCTGTGGGATACAACGGCAACGGACGGCTCGGCGACGGAACGACGGTGAACCGCAGCATCCCGGTGCTGGTGATGTCCGGAGTGCGGAACATCTCGGCTGGCGGTGCCCACAACCTGTTTCTCAAAACCGATGACACTGTGTGGGCGGCGGGATTTAATTCCTACGGCCAGCTGGGTGACGGCACCAAAACCGACCGCTTCACTCCGGTGCCGGTGATGGAGGGCGTGCAGGCCATATCCGCAGGCCGGGTACACAGTTTATTTCTGAAAACCGACGGCACCGTGTGGGCGGCGGGATTTAATTATTACGGCCAGTTGGGCGACGGCACCAAAACGGACCGGCCGACTCCAGTGCCGGTGGCGTCCGGCATGCGGGCCGCTGTAGCGGGTGACGCTCAAAGCTTTTTTCTTAAAACAGATGGCTCCCTGCTGGCGGCGGGTGGAAATAGTTGCGGTCAGCTGGGGGATGGAACGCTGACAGACCATACCACTCCTGTGCGCGTAATGTCCGGCGTGCGGACTGTCGCGGCGGGCGCAGTCCACAGTCTGTTCCTCACCGATGGTGGCACTATCCTGGCCTCAGGTGGCAATTACAGCGGCCAACTCGGGGATGGAGCCCGGAACTTCCATACCATCCCGGTGCCTTTGGTATCCGGGGTGCGGGCTGTCTCCGCAGGCGGTGCCCATAGCCTGTTCCTCATAGGTCACGGCACGGTCCAGACCGCGGGCAGCCATGGTGCCGGCATTTTGGACGGCGGGATCTTTGACTATCAGGTGCCCCCGGCGTTTGTGACCGACGGTACGGAGGCGGTTTCAGCGGGCACTTACTTCAGCCTGTTTCTCAAAACCGATGGCACGGCATGGGCCACAGGCAGCAACAGCAGTGGTCAGCTGGGCGATGGAACCTACACCGACCGCACCACTCCAGTGCCAGTGATATCCGGCGTGCAGGCTGTCTCGGCGGGTGGTCGTTACAGCCTGTTTCTTAAAGCAGATGGAACTGTTATGGCTGCGGGGGAAAATAATTCCGGCCAGTTGGGTGATGGGACATTGAAAACCACCGCAGCACCGGTGAAAGTAGCGGTGGACGGAGTGCAGGCTGTCTCAGCGGGAAGCGTCCACAGCTTGTTTCTTAAAACCGATGGCACTGTCAGGGCGGCAGGGTGGAATTCCAACGGCGAACTGGGTGGGAGGACGCAGCAGGACTATAGGAACCCAATTCCGGTCACCGTGATGGACGGTCTGCAGGGCACCGTGATGGACAATGTGCAGGCTGTTTCGGCGGGCGGCGGCCACAGCCTGTTCCTCAAAACCGACGGCACGGTGTGGGCCACAGGCTACAACGGCGCCGGTCAGCTGGGTAACGGAACGCTGGAGAGCAGAAGAAGACCAGTGCCGGTGATGGACAATGTGCAGGCTGTTTCAGCGGGCGGCGGCCACAGCCTGTTCCTCAAAACCGACGGCACGGTGTGGGCTGCGGGCGGCAACCAAAATGGTCAGCTGGGCGATGGAACAACCACCGACCGCCCGGTGCCGGCGCCTGTGATGCAGGGAGTACAGGCTATTGCGGCAGGTGGGGAGCACAGCCTGTTTCTTAAAAACGACGGCACGGCATGGGCTGTGGGGTATAATTATTTCGGCCAGTTGGGTGTGGGAATGCCAGGACTGCCTGTCGCCAGACCCATCCCGATCATGCTGGCGGGTATGGCCAGCCCTTGGCAACGGGAGCAGTTTGGCGCGGAGGCGGACAATCCCACTATCGCGGCATGGGAGGCGGACCCGGACCACGATGGGGCACCCAATCTGCTAGAGTACGCCTTCAATCTGTCCCCTTTGAAAATAGACACTGCAGAGGCCGCGCCTGAAACTGGCACTGCGGGACTGCCCTCTATTAGTTTGATTCGGAAGCCGACGGGACCGGTGCTGTTAGTGCGCTACCTTCGGCTGAGAACAGCAGCATCACCGGCGCTCATCTACACACCGGAGTGCTCCTCCACACTGGGCACGGGCGGCGGGGAGGTCTGGACCACGGTCGCCGGTCCGGAGACCGTGGAGCTTCTGGACGGAGGCTGGGAGCGGGTGATAGTAGAGGAGCAGGCTACGCCCACCGGGGCCGCCTCCCGGTTCGCACGGGTCAGAGTGACCGCTGTCCCCTGATATCAGACCGTGCCCACGGCATGGTGGAATGCGGGCCACCTTCCGGAAATGCCTCTGAAGTTCTGTTTGACCGTCTCACAAACCCCGGGCTGGCTCCGGCATTCCTCAGCCCGCCTCCTCCTTGTTGTAGTAAACCTTCACGAAGCTCATCTGCTTCTCGTCATCAAACCCGCGCTCCAGCACGTTTTTGTGGCGGTCGGAGAATTTGGGCCCAAGGCGGATTTCCACGCCAGTGTCGAACTTCATCACGGCTCCGATTTTCTTTTTGGCTTTGCCGACGTCCTTTTTGGAAATTTCGAATTTCTTCTCCAGAGGCTGGCCTTGGCCGCTTTCAAATTCAGCCACATGCTCGTGGAATTTGGCCACCGCCTCCGGCGACTTCAGCACCTCGGTCTCGAATTCGCTCATGTCGAAAACGTCCTTCTCCTCGAAATAGGCCAGAGCATCGCTGGCGGCGGAAAGCGCCTCCTCAGGGGCGGAGGAGGAGGCTGGCTTCTCCTGCTCCAGAAAGGAGGTGGCCAACCCGGTGTAGGCACTGGTGAGATAGGCGGCGTCCGGCACGGCATGCACACCCAGAAAATCCCGCACCCAGAACCGCGACTCCCCACCCGTCCGGTCGAAGGTCAGGACGTAGTACCCTTGGTCCGGACAATAGTTCAGGATCAGGCATCCCTTGTCGATCTTGTCCGGCAGGATGCCTTGCTCCGTGCGCAGCTGCAGGTCGCCGTCCCGCGTGGAGATGCTGAGGAAAGGCACCACGCTCTCGGATTTCAGAATGCACAGGGCGTTCACAAACTGGTCGTCCACCTCCACATTCGAAACCAAGACAATGCAGAGATCGCCGGATTTGATGTTGGGATGGTTGGACTTGGCATACAGCCGCTTCGCGATGGCGATGCCTTTGTCCAGCAGGGCATCGGGCGATTCGAAAATGGCGGCGCTGCACTTGTGCATCTCGTGCTGCTCCAGCGAGGAGGAGTGGTGGCTGAAACGGTGCCCCACCAGATTCCGGAAGGGTTTTAGGAAGATGCCCGTCAGGGTCTCCCGGTCCTCTTCCGCGATCTGGAATACGTCACGGGAGGTCTGAAGCGGCTCGTCGCGCTGGGGATTGCCCACCTTGGCGAGAACGGCACCGGTGACGGAGGCGGAATTGAAGCGGATTTTGACAGACATGGGGGGTGGACCTTGGGGGGAAATACGCGTTTTGCAACGCTTCAATCCGCCGGACGGCAGGCCACCGTGTCATGCGCCCGGCTCATCCCATCGAAAACTTCCACCACACCAAATCATCACGGTCAAAAGCGGGCGGCTGAAAAACCACCTTTGGAATTTGATATAACTACTTCTAAAGGAAAAACCATCTCACTGTTCTAATTCCACTTTGTTACATTTTAAAGTTAGATCGTTGATAATCAACGAGTTACGTGAATTGCGCGGATACTGTTTACTGAAGTCGTAACTCGTTGATGTTGAATAAGTTACGACTTTAATGCAACAAAGTAGAACTAAGAAAGGGAGAGCCTTTTGGAACGACCTGCCTTCGGCGGTTCCTTCAACTCCGTGCTTGGCACGCTGCCTGTATGAAAAAACGAATCGGCAATTATGAAAGCCGGTTGTTTTCGAGCGGAAGCTCTGAATCAGGGAGAGTCATGGTCTCCGGAGGCATATTCAGAATTTCATCCAGCAGGCTGTTCAGCATCGCCAGAGAGAAAGTGGCAGGACGACGGCGTTTGTTCTCCCAGCAAATGAGGGTGTTCAGCGGCACTCCCCACGCTTTAGCGGCTTCAGCCTGAGTGTATTGGAGTTTTTTTCGAGCTGCTTTCAATCTATTGTCGAGAGGGTGAGTCATGGCGTGAATGGATGAATTTGCGGAAAAATCGGAAATGAATCCTGCTTTATGAACAGGTGAATCAGCTCATGAAAAAGGAAAACTGGGGAAATTTGCCGAGTTTCCCCAAAGTAACAAACCTATAATACGAGGCTTTAAAAAAATTCATGATTTTCATGTATCCCACTTTTTGATGCCGGATTTGCCTTTCGCCCATACGCGTTCACGGAATTTTTCCGTCATCCTCTAAAGAAGGGGGCTCAGGAGTTCAAAATCTGATCCAGTCCAACCTACAACAATGCCCCAGTAGACCACGCTCGCTGTAGCCGGTATCCATGAGCACCACTTTCCGGTCGGCCTCCGAAGCGGCCGCGGCGGAGATGTCCAGGAACGGCACGGGCATGAACATGCCGTTTTTCACGATGAAAATCCCCCCCGGCTGATCGGTCACAAAGATCCGCCGGCTGGTGTCCGCCACGCTGAGGATATTGGTCGGGGAGTGGAACTGCTGGCGCACGACCGGCTTCAGATATAGTTCGGGAAAAGCCGCGTAGGCAGTTGCCGCGGGAATCAGGCAGCCCGCGGCCGGCAGCAGGACGGCCAGCATTTTTGGATAAAGTGTCATGGCCGGAAACCGGAGTATTGAAAGTGCCCCGGTGGCTCGAGCTGTAACCGTTTCCCAATCAAACCGCAACGGACCGCATTTGCGTATCCGCCTCCTTTCCTGCAGTCCCGGAAAAACCTGGCGCCCGACAGCACATCGCTGCCGCTGGGAAGGCTCATCAGTTTTCCCCGAAGGTAAATCTGAATCCGGGATGAGAGAAAAGACAAAATTGCCTCTCAAAAGATTAATATATTGTGGAAAATTCAGAATTTTCTCTGCAAAAATACCAGACGGCGACCGAAAATTTTTGTTTACATGCGAATTGCATTAAGGGAAAACACATTGTCTCAACTCCAACCCTCTCAAATTCATGAAGTTCTCACTTAAACGAAAAGACGCTGTCTTTTTCATTCCTGCCTTCGCCTGCCTTGCCGCCACACTGCACACGGCCTCATCCGCCCAGCTGCTGAAGTACACGTTCGACACCATCACAGACACGGAGGTGCCCAACACGGCTCCCGGGGCAACGATGAACGGCACCCTCAGCCACCCCGACCAGACCCAGATTCTCAGCGGTGAGACGGTCACTGTGAACGGCACGGTCTATGTCCTGGGGAAATCCCTGAAATTCACGCCCGGTGTCTCCGACGGCGTGGGTGCCATCAATGACGGCGCGGACGGGCTCAATGCCCCGAACGTGGACACTGGCCTGGTCATGAGTGAAGTGGGCATCACGCCCACCACGGACTACACCGCCATGGCGTGGGTGAATTTCGGCAGTCAGAGCGGGGACAACATGATCTTCGGTTCCAGTGCCGGCACCTTTTTGCACCTCGGCTCGCGCGGTGTCAATTACCACTCCGGCCACTACGGGGATGACCTGACCATCGGCACAACAGTGGTGGGCCAGTGGCACCATGTGGCTTATGTGAACCAAGGCCAGACCCAGTCCATCTATGTGGACGGCGCCCTCGTCAGCGCCGCCGGCGCCACGGGGGCGGGCAGCATGGACACATCCTTTAATGTGCTCATCGGCACCTCCCTGAATGCCGGCTCCTTTGTGGGCGCGCTGGATGAGGTGAAGATCTTCGACTCCGTGCTCACGCCGGCGGAGATCCAAGCGGAGCGCACCGTCGGCCTGGCGGTGTACTCGCTGGCCACCCGTGAATCCCAGCGCTTGGGCAACAATGGTCTGACCATCACGCTGAAGGACTCCGTGACCAGCCAGGTCAATCCGGCCACTATCACTCTGAAGTTTGATGACGTCGACGTGACTCCGTCCGCACCGGTTAAAAACGGCGACACCACCACCATCTTCTACGCGGTGGCCACGCCGCAGGCCTCGCCCCACACTTGGAGCCTGACAGCGAAGGACCAGACCAACGCCACCATCAGCCTGACAGGCTCGGTGACCTCTCCTTTCCTGCCTCCCACCCTGCCCGGTCCGGCGGGGGCCGTAGGATCCTGGGGCATGCGCGAGCTGCGGCCCGCCACGCCTCTTGGGGCCTCCGGCTTGGTAAGCGCGGTGGAGGTGGCGGTAGCGGAGGAGGCAGGCACCTTTGTGAATGCCCCGAGCGTGCCGGTGGTGAACCACAGTGATCCCAATGCCTCCGGAGGAAAGGGCAACTTCAACAACGACCTGCCCTTCATCGGCGACATTCCGGATGTGGATGATAACCAAGTGGTGCTGGTGGCCAAAACCAAAGTCACTGTCGCCGCGGCAGGCAGCTGGACCTTTGATGTTCACAGCGACGATGGTTTCGCCATGCGGGTGAAGGGTGCCCAGTTTGTCTCTTCCAACGGTCCCGGCAGTGTGGACTCCGCCGATCCCGAGTGCCTCATCCATCCCGCCGACACCGGCGACTCGAATACGCGCGGCGTCTGCGCCTTCCCGGCGGCGGGCACCTACGACATTGAGTTCATCGCTTTTGAAAAAGGAGGCGGCGCCTTCTGGGAGGTCGCCTGGGCGCAGGGGGCATTCGCCGAGGAGAAGGAAACTTCTTGGACGCTGGTGGGCAATCCCTCCGATCCGGCGGTGACCGCCATTCCCTTCACTCCGCGCTGGCTCACGCCGATCCCCGGACCTCAGGGCGGAGACGGCACCACCGGGATGCGGGTTTATTACGGGGATCCCGCGGGTGCCACACCGGACAACCTGACGCAGACCTTCGACTTCCTGCGGGACACCACCAATACTCCCCAAAACGATCCTGAAAACACCTTTGACCGGCAGGAGGCCACCATCAACCACCGCGACTCCGGCAGCAACGGCGGTCAGACGGGCCTCATCGGCAACGAGCTGGAATTCCCACCCAACACCGCGGATGAAAAGCCCCGTATCAACCAGGACCGCGTGGTGGTCACCTCCCACGGCCGCCTGCGCGTGACGCAGCCCGGCGACTACACCTTCAACGTCCACGGTGACGACGGCTTCCTGCTGCGCCTGACCAAGGCGGATGGCACCCGTCCGGTCTTCAAAAGGGTCTCCGGGCTCGGCACCTTCCAGATGTCGAATCCGAACGAGATGTTTTATGAAAGCGGAACCGGTGACACCTCCACCCGCGGCATCATCAGCCTGGACGCCGGGGATTACGATCTGGAGTATGTGATGTGGGAGGGCGGCGGCGGCTTCTGGACGGAGGTCAGCTACGCCAAGGGGGCCTTCCCCAATGACGGCGACACCACCGACTGGAGGCCCATCGGCTATCAGCCTCAGGCGGGTGTGGTGGTGACGCCAGGCGTCTCCGACGCCGGCTGGACCGTGCGCAGCACTCCCCCCGGTGCCGGGGCTACCAACATGCAGACCGCCGAGGAGGCTTTGGCTGCCGACAGCACCACCTCCACTTGGGATGTGATCAACTTCAACGATCCCCAAGCCGGCAGTGCCAGCAGCATCCCGGGGGATTCCCCGTGGCCGAGGGACACCGCCGCTGATGATAACAACTACGCCATGGAAATGACGGCCACGCTGGTAATTCCGGTCGAGTCCGATTACTTCTTCGGCTTCCGCGGGGATGATGGCTGCTCCCTGCAGATCGTGGGTCAGGAATGGGAGCCGGATCTGGTAGTGAACGCCACCAATGCGGCGCAAATTACCACTACCGGTAACGGCACGGTCAATGACCGCATCCTGCTGGACATCGGCACAGGGGACAGCCGCACCGTGGGCCGCATCCATCTGGCCGCCGGAAACTACACGCTCCGCAGCGTCTTCTACGAGATCGGCGGCGGCTCCTCCTATGAAATTGTGGCAGCCCAGGCCCAGACTGTGTTTGATCCCTACACCCCGCTGCCGCTGTTGAAAAAAGGCGGTTCCGGACAGCCGATTGTGAACAATATCGCTGGCCTGCCTTGGGTAAGTGCGGTAGCGGCTCCCGGCAATCTCCAGATCACCGGCCTCACCGTCACAGGCAGCAGTCCGGTGACCTCCGTGCAGGTGACCTGGGGTTCGGAGGCCGGCAAGACCTACCTCATCGAGGCCACCAATGATCTGGCCACCGGCCCTTGGACGACCGTGCAGGACAACATCGCCTCCGGCGGCGCCTCCACCACCTCCACCGTGACCCTGGCCGCTCCGTTCGCCGGCGACAGCCGCGTGTTCTTCCGCGTCAAACTGAAATAAGCCAGGACACAAACAGGCGCTCAGCCTAAAAGCCATTCCAGCCGCCGCCGGTGCTTTGCCGGCGGCGGTTTTGTTTTTTACATCCTTCATCCTTTCGATCCTTCCGTAACAGGCGGACGGCCTACCTGTCTCATCCGGTCCGTTCCCGGTTTTCGCCAATGCCCCCCACTCCCCCACCCGCATCCTCCGGTGACAGCACTTTTCTTTCCCGGGCGCTGGAACTGAATCCTGTGCGCCGCAGCCTGCTGGCGGTGCGCCGGGGTGCGCTCGGAGATTTTATCCTGACTCTGCCGGCCTTGGAGGAGCTGCGGGAATCGCGGCCCGGTGTGGAGATCCAGCTGCTGACACTTCCGGCCTATGGTGCGCTCGCCACGCACTTTGGATTCGCGGATGGCTGGCGCTCCCTGGAGTCAGCCCCGGCGGCACTGTTTCAGGACGGCGCGGAAGTGGCGCCGGAATGGCGTAAATGGCTGGCGGGATTCCAGGAAATCGTCTCCTGGCTGCCGGACCGCGATGGTGCGTTCCGCCGGCAGCTGGCGGCCAACGGCGCGCCGACGGCAGCGTTTCGCCAAGCCCCTTGGCTGGCCACACCACCGGACAGCGGCGAGGAACCGGAGCCGGCAGCGCGGCAATTTGGAAAAACCGTGGCTCCCGCATGCCGGAATCATGCGCTCCTGCCCTTTGAGAAAGCAGCCGGTCTCCACACGCTTCCGCCAGCCCCCGTCCATCCCGTCCATCCCTCCCGCACCATCGCTCTGCACTCCGGCAGCGGCAGCCCGCGCAAAAACTGGCCCTTCCCACGCTGGGTGGAGGTCATGACCTCCCTTCAGCAAGCCCATCCTGGCCTCCGCTGGCTCCTGATCACAGGAGAAGCGGAAGAGGCCAGCCTGCCCGCCATGTGCGCCGCTCTGAATGCTGCGGGCCTGCCGTGGGAATCCGTGCACGGACTGGATCTCATTTCCCTGGCCGGGCACCTCCATCAATGCGCCGCTCTGCTGGGCCACGACAGCGGCATCAGCCACCTCGCCGCCGCCTGTGGAGTGCCCTGCTTTCTGCTTTTCGGTCCCACCGATCCGGCGGTCTGGGCTCCTGCGGCGGACTGGGTGCAGGTGCTGCGCGCTCCCGGCGGGGACTTGTCAGGCATTTCCGTTCCGGACGCCGCTGCATGGCTGCACGGAAAGCTGCCATACAGCCAGTGACCCGCCTCCCGCGCCGCTTCATCAACACGCCCAGTCCCATCAGGACAGCGGCAGGTCAATGAGGAGCGAGGGATTGAAATCCAGATTGGGCTCATCCGGATACCCCTGCGGATTGGCCACCACCCGCGTGCGTCCAATGAAATAGTCATTGCTGTGGTGGATGTGTCCGTGGACCCACAGCACAGGCTGATGTTTCAGCACCAGCCCGTCCAGATTCGATGCGTAGGCGCAGCTGATGGACTGGTTGCGGCGCCGGTCCGGCAGGGACAGCAGCGAGGGCGCATGGTGCGTGACCACGATAGTCCGCGATGGATCATGGCTTCCGAGGAATTCATCCAGTTTCCGCACACTTTGCAGGTGCAGCAGGCGGGTGTCCGCGGGTGAAAGCTTTCGGTAGTGCCGGCTGGAGTTCCGGATGCGCTTGTAATCGTTCATGATCTCTCCGGCCAGCGACGCTCCTTCACTCCACTCCTTCAGCAGCGCGAAGTCGGTCCACAGAGTGCAGCCGTAAATATGCCAGCCGCCCATGGTGAACCAGTCATCCTCCAGCACATGAACGCCGGTGCCTGCAGTGGCCGCCTGCAGCTTTTCCCTCACCCTGGGCAGCCGGTCTCCGTAGAATTCATGATTCCCGCACACATAGGCCACCGGAGTGTCCCTGCGGAACTCATGGATCCACGGCAGTCCATTCAGCTTTGTCGCGACATCACCGGGCATGATGATCACATCCGCCTCCAGGCTCGGGATGGGTGTGGGCCCGAACTCGCGGTGGAGATCGCTCAGAATCCGGATTCTCATAAGTTTTGGCATGATAGCAAAATTTGTCTCCGAATCAAAAATCGAAGATCTCATAGATGGCCCCTTTGATGAATTCGGGGACAGCACCCCGGAGCGGCCCGGTGGGAAAAACGGAGGGAGGAAGTATACCTTTTATCTTTCCAAGATCTCCCATGACGAGGAATCCGAAGGCGCCGATGATTCGCCGGGGTTCCTACTGCAGGATGATCACGACCATACAAAAACCATGGGAATGGAATTCAACGATCCCGGCCTGATGAGCCGTGAGGCTGTATCCGGGCTGTCCGCAGTCCTGAACCGAACCGCGCCTGATTTTCAGGTGGTCATCACCGTTTTCCCGGAGGAGAACATGGAATCAACCATGGAATTTATCATCTTGAAAAAGGATGTTGCTTATATTTCAAAACAGAAAACCATTAAAAGAATATTCAGCTAATTCAGTTCCCCACAGCGGCAGCCCGCCGGACAGCTTACTGTTTTTCCGCCGTAATCACTCCCCGTCCGCCGGCGATGGCGTGGTGCTGGATACGGTGGAATCCGGCCTCCTCCAGAAAGGCGCGCATCTCGGTCAGTCCGTAGCATCGGCCTTGGGTGACATGGACGAGGAGTACGGAGTACTCCGCCATGTGCAGAGGACCGGTTAGGTCCTCGTTCAGCCAGGCATCGTGCAGGATCAGCAGCCCGCCAAGCGGCAGGGCGGAGGCTGAGGCGGCGAGCAGCTGCTTCACTACGGGGATGTCCCAGTCGTGCAGCACATTGGAGAACAGATGCACGTCATAACCGGCGGGGAGCGGCTGGGCCAGCATGTCGCCGGCCAGGGTGTCCACCCGGTCACCGCAGCCGCGCCTGTCAATGGCGCGGGCAGCGATGCGGTCCACGGGCGGCTTTTCAAAGACTGTGGCTGTCAACTCCGGCCATTGGGCGCAGAGGGCACAGGCATAGATGCCGGAGCCGCCGGCGATGTCCAACAGACGGCGGTGGCCCGTAAGGTCGGCAGCCTTGGCGACCGCCTGCCCCAGCAGCACGCCGCGGCTGTCCATCATGGCGGTGAACTCCTCGGCGAACGCCTCCGTCTTCATGGCGTTGTGCCAGTCCACCTCGTGATCCCGGCTGGCGAACCGTGCCGGATGGCCGGTGCGCAGGATTTCCAGATAATCGCGGGCAATGGGCCGGTCCTTCATCCGGGGAAAATAGGGCTCCACACACCACGGCGAGTCCTTGCTCAGGTGCTCGCGGGCCGCCCCCGTGAGATGCAGCACCCCTTTTTCATCCCGCGTCAGATGTCCCTGGGCAATAAACAGCGTGGTCATGGCCAGCACCGGACGGGCATGAAACCCGAAGTGCGCGCAGATGCCGTCCACCGTCGAGGGCCGTCGTCCGATCCATGTGAAAAAGTCCAGCTTCGTCAGCGCCGCGATGAACAGATCCGATGCATAAAGCGCATCCCGCAGCCGGTAGATGTCCGCGGGATCGGTGGAGGGGGAAAGTGTCAGGTCGTGCATTCCTGTTTTTTAGGAAAGTTAAGGGGTTCAGGTTTCAGGGTTCAGAAGCCCCGGTTCAGGTCCGCACTCAGGAGCACAGCTTCAGATTTTGAGCCGCCGTAACCTGAAACCTTTAACCTCTCAAGCCGCCGTAACCTGCCAAGTGTGAATAGCCGGATTCACAATGTCCTTCACAAACCGGTCCGCGAGGGCGGGAGTATCCGGATTTCCGGCGGCGGCGAAGAGGTAGAGCCGGTGGTTGATGCGCAGATTCTGGATTTCGAAGCCGGCGGCGGGGCTGGTGCGGTGCAGGCGCAGGATGGTCTCCTTCTCGTGGTCCAGCGCCCCGGCCTTCATGCCGTAGTCGAGGAAAAAAGCGTGGCCGGACAGAGCCGGGGCCTCACCGGTGCGCAGCTCATGGCTGACAGGATCCGCCAGCACTTTGGCCAGAAACGCTTTCAGCGCATTTTCATCCCCCGTGAAATCCACCAGATAGCGGCGGGTGCCGCGCACGGTGAGGGCTTGGGCGATGGGGGTATAGAGCAGGCGGTTGGCGTCCCCCGCGTGCTCAAAGCGGCCAATGACTTCAGCTTGCAAGCGCATGTTCAACTCGTTTGAGAACTTCGGTGTATCCCTCGATGAAACCGCCCAGGTTCTGGCGGAAGCGGTCCTTGTCCATCTTCTCGCCCGTATCGGAATCCCACAGGCGGCAAGTGTCAGGGCTGATCTCGTCCGCCAGCACGATGTTGTGGCGGTTCGGGTAAAGGCGGCCGAACTCCAGCTTGAAGTCCACCAGCGTCAGCCGGGCCTTGGCGAAAAAGACGCTCAGGGTGCGGTTGATCTTCAAAGCCGCGCGCTTGATCTTCTCCATCTCGTCGCCACGGGCCAGGGCCAGCTCGCGGATGTGTTCGTCGTTGATCATGGGATCGCCCAACTCATCGCTCTTGTAGTAGCACTCAATAATCGGCTGGCGCAGCTTGTGGCCCTCCGGCAGGCCCGTGCGCTTGGCCAGGCTGCCGGCGACGATGTTGCGGATCACCACCTCGATGGGAATGATTTCCACGCGCTTGACGATGAGGGTGGTCTCCTTGTCGTCGCGGACGAAATGGGTGGCCACGCTGTCCTTCTCCAGCAACTGGTAGAGGTGCAGGCTGAGCCGTTTGTTCAGAGCCCCCTTGCGGGCGAAACTTTCCTTTTTGACGCCGTTAAAGGCCGTGGCGTCGTCCTTGAACTCCATGAGAAGCTCATTGGGATCCTCCGTGGTGAAGAGCTTTTTCGCCTTGCCTTCGTAAATCAATGCCATGCGTAAATGAGGGTCGGGAGTGGGGAAAGCCTTGTCACTAGGCCCCGGCGTGCCATGAGTCAAGGCGAGATGACCACTTCACCGTCCACGACCACCCTCTCCACTCCTCCCGCCCCCGCCCTGCCCCTCCACCGCCGCGCCGCCCGCTCCTTGCTGGAATCTTCCTGGCCGCTGCTGAAGGCCGGGCTTTTTATGCTGGACGCGGAGACCGCCCACCATCTGACCCTGCGGGGACTGGGCACTGCCTCCCGGCTGGGAGCTTTGAAATTACTGCCGGAGGTGGCGGAGGCCGCTCCGGTAACCGTGGCAGGCCTGCGTTTCTCCAACCGCGTGGGACTGGCGGCAGGTCTGGACAAGGCGGGCACCTGTGTGGACGGCTTCGGAGCCATGGGGTTCGGCTTTGTGGAGATCGGCACCCTGACCCCCCGCCCGCAGCCGGGGAATCCGCAGCCCCGTCTGTTCCGCATCGTGGAGCGGGAGGCCATCGTGAACCGCATGGGATTCAACAATCCCGGAATCGCCCAAGGCCGGACCAACGCGGAGGCCAGCGGACGCCGGCAGTGGAAAGGCGTGCTGGGCGTGAATATCGGGAAGAACTTCGACACCTCCAACACCAGCGCCGCCGATGACTATGTGCTGGGACTGCACGGGGCGTGGGAATGGGCGGACTACGTGACTGTCAATCTTTCCTCCCCCAATACCAAGGGGCTGCGGGATCTGCAGCAGGACGATTCCTGCCGCGCGCTGCTGAGGATTTTGCAAGGGGAGCAGAAGGCCTTGGCGCAGCGCCATGGGCGGCATGTGCCAGTCTTTATCAAGATCTCCCCGGACTTGGAGCCCGCGCACCTGCGCAGTCTGGCGCGGATCTTTGTTGAGGAGAAACTGGAAGGTGTCATCGCCACCAACACCACCCTCAGCCGCACGCACACAGAGGGTCTGCGCCACAGCGGCGAGGGCGGTGGACTGAGCGGGGCACCGCTGACGGAGCGCGCCACGGCCCTGATCTCGGACCTCGCCCGGGAGTTGGACGGAGCCCTGCCCATCATCGGGGCCGGCGGCATCATGGACGGTCACGACGCGGTGGAGAAGCTGCGGGCCGGGGCCGTGCTGGTGCAGCTCTACTCCGGCCTGATCTATCGCGGCCCGGCGCTGGTGAGGGAGTGCGTGGAAGCCTGTGCAGCGGCGGTGCGGGAGGAAAAGTTGTAACATGGTTCCACAGTTCCTGAAGACGGAGGAGCGAAATCGGACACCACTGCGGGGACATCCGTCTTCCTGTAAAATTACTCCCTTGAAATCCAGTGTAATGGCAACGGGGCAACATTAAACCGCTCACCCCCTGCTGGAGGTTTCCTGATGTCACAAGCCACAATTCTGCTTATTGGAACAGTAAATGATTTCATAATCCCTCAAATCTTTTACACGCGTTTTTCACATTGACGCCCCATGCGTTCTTCAAGCAGGCTGCGGTTTCCGGACATCATTTTCCGGTTCAATCTCATGAAAAAACAGACCCCCTGCCCGCATTCCCGACCCGGGCGTTTTCCTCTCACAGCCATTCTCCTGACTTTTGCCGCCGGCCCGTTGGCGGCGCAGACCATTCCGAACGCCGGATTTGAAACCGACGCTTTCTCCGTTTGGCCCGGATATGTTTCGGACAATTCCGCAATCACTGGATGGGAAGGCGGTCCGCCGGAGAGGATCGGCCTCAATCCCGCCGGTGGATCCCCCTTTGCCGACAACGGCACCATCCCGGAAGGCACCAATGTGGCTTTCATCCAAAGTCAGGACAGCGGCACCCCCACGGAGCTGAGCACCACCATCAGCGGGCTGACCGCGAATACTCAATACCGGTTGAGCTTCCGCATCAACGCCCGCGGGGGGCAGGCTCCCAATCTCACGGTCACGGTGGATGGAAACGAACTTCTGAGGAGCAATGTTCACAACGTTGCCGGGGCTGCTCCCTACCGCACTGTCAATCTGCTCTTCACAGCGGTTGGCACCACGGCCCAGCTGGTGCTGCAGAACCAGCAAACCACCGACACCACCGTTGTCGTGGATGATTTCAAGGTGACAGCGGCGCCCACTCCGGCGTGGAGTTTTGAGGCTTGGACTGACTCCTCCACCTCCGGGCTTGACCCCCAGTATAACTACACCCACCTTTACAACTTCAACAGCACCGCCACGCCCGGCATCAACGGCCTCTTTTTCCAAGGAATCACCGGCGGCAATCCAATGGTGGCCGGGAAATTCAGCGTGACGGGCATGGGCGGCACTTTCGCCAACGATGGAAACTCGCTCAGCGACGGGGACAACCGGCTGCTGGCCAATGATTTTATTTATGCCGGCGATCCTGGAACCCTGAACCTCGAGGGTCTGAAGCCCAACACCCCGTACGTCCTCAACATCTACTCGGTGGCTTTCGACGCTCAAAACACCCGCTGGATTAATTTCCAGAATACCGACAGCATGGAGGGCCTGACGGTGGACCAGGACAGTTTCGGGAACGACAGCGGCATCCGCATTATCCACAGCTACACTTCCAGTGCCGAGGGCAAGGTATCCGTGACCACCCGCGGCCTGAGTGACGCCAGCTTCCACATGTATGGTTTCAGCAACCGGGAGGTGGTTCCCGCCGGGAACATCGCGCCGGTGATCGCCGCCCAGCCTGTCAGCACGCGGGTCATCGCCGGGGACACTGTCACCCTTTCCTCCGGTGCCTCAGGGGTTCCGGTGCCGGCTTATCAGTGGCTGCTGAACGGCAACCCCATCAGTGATGGTGAGGTTTATACCGGGGCCACGACCAATGCGCTGCAGATCAATGGCAAAGGCGGAGCCGGAGCGGGATACTACACGCTCAGGGCCCAGAACGTGATGGGCTCGGTCACCAGCAATCCGGCCTATGTCGAGGTCTATGTGCCCAAAGCCGGCCCTCTGTTCTCCACCGGGGTGGACGCGTCAGGAACACCTCTGCCCGAAACGGACGGCAATGGCAGCCCGAGCGAGGATCCTCATTACAAATTGACGGTGAATCCGGACGGCGAGCCCAACATTCCCGCCGTCGTGCAGACTGGAATCCCCTCGCCGCCTTGGATCGCAAACAGCTCCCACAGCAACTGGATCGGCTCTTTGCCGAACACAGGCAGTGGCGCGGTGGGTCAGTTTACCTACAGCACCACAGTGGATGCCGGGGACAATCCCGCCGCCTTCAATGCCTTGTTGTTCTACGCGGTGGACAACCTGACCAATGCCATCCTCGTGAACGGCCAGCCGGCCACCGGCATCGTGCTCAGCCAGGGATTTGACCGCTACACCATCGCCAACCTGAACACCGTCAGCGCTCCGTCGCTGCACGCCGGGGTCAACACCGTGGATTTTGTGGTGGAGAATCTGGCCCCCCCCGGCCCCACAGGCCTGCGGGTTGCATCGGTTGAGGTGCCTGCCGGGATTCAGCCGGTGATTGTCCAGCAGCCTCTCACCGCATCGGTGGTGGACGGGTCCAGCGTGACCCTAAGCGCCCGGGCCTACGGCAGCGGCGTGATCACCTACCAGTGGATGAAGAACGGAGCCAACATCGCGGGCGCGGTCAACAGCACGTTCACCATTGGCAGCTTCTCAGCGGCGGACAACGCCGCCTACTCCGTGAAGGCCACCAACGCCCTGGGTTCCGCCACCAGCACTGAAGCCGTGCTGGATGTGCGGTATCCGGTCGGTGGACTGTTCAGCTCCGGCGTGGATGAGACAGGCACCGTGCTGGAGGACGGGGCGGACGATCCACATTACCAGCTCCTCTTCAGCGCGGACGGAACCAACGAAATCCAAGCGGTGGTGCACGGCTCCGACATCTTCCCGATCGTGGCCGGTCCATGGGTGGCGAACTCCGCCACCTCCAAGTGGATCAGCCCGCGCCTGAACTCTGCGCAGGCGGGGGCGCTGGCCAGTGACGGCGGGGCCGGTCCGGGAACCTACGTGTACCGCACCACCTTTGACCTGACGGGGTTTGCCCCAGCCTCGGCCATCATCAGCGGTCAATGGACCTCGGACAATCAGGGCCTGGCCATCCGGGTGAACGGCAATCCCACCGGCATCACCGGATCGGGGAATTTTGGTGGCTATGAGGCGTTCCGGATCGACGATGTCCGCGCTGATTTTGCCAGCGGGGTGAACACCTTGGATTTTGTGGTCCAGAATGCCGACGCCACCGCCGGCTACACAGGCCTGCGGGTCGAAGGAATCAGTGTAATAGCCGCGAAAGGCCAGAACGTCAGTCTGCCGCCCATCAGCATTTCGCTTTCCGCCAATGGCAAGCCGGTGATCAGCTTCCAAGGCACGGCGGGTGTCACCTACCCCATCCAGCGCTCCATTGACCTGACGCCCTCCAACAGCTGGTCCGTCATCGGTCAGGCGGTGGCTGCCGCCGGGGGCGCGGTGCAGTTTGAGGATGTGAATGCACCGACCGGGCGCGCCTTCTACCGCGTGGTGTTCCCACAGTGACCTTAGGCTCTCTGATGACAGGATCCATTCCCTGACCGGGCGCTGACAGCAAATCCGCCGGCAAGGGAATCCCAGGACAGGACGCGGACACCGCGTCCTGTCCTTTTTTATTCCTGCCGCGCGGTTGGCACAGGGCGGGAAAGGATGCCGAGCACCCGCACCGTCCGCAGGAATCCCGTTACCCTGGGGACAGACTCCGCGGCTTCAGGCAGTGCCGGCGGTGGAATACGCGCGGCCTTTCCACACCGCCGGCCTTTTGCGGAGTAAGCGGAAAAATGCGAACCACTGAATGGCCACCAGCACGCAGATGCCCAGCGGATGGAGAAGCACTCCGGCCAGCGGCTGGCGGAAGCGGTGAACGGCGGCCAGCCGCGGAAGGAGCACCGCCGTGAGAGCGGCGAATGAAAGGGGTGAAGGCGCAGCCAGCACCAGCGCCAAGGGAAGCACCTGCCCGCCCAGCAGCAGCAGGGTGGAAGGCAGGATCAGCTGCGGGCTGGCGAGGCCTTCGTGGGCGTTCTTCGCAAATCCCTGCCAGACTTCACGCGCACTCTGATACATCCGGCAGCGGAAGCCACCGGTGGCGTCGAAAAGATCGGTGTGGAATCCGTGCGTGCGGAGGCTGCGCGCCAGGGCCAGTCCATCGTGCAGTTGATCAGCGACAGCCCCGTGGCCTCCGCTGCTTTCATAAGCTTCACGGCGGACAGTCAGAATTTGCCCACAGGCGGCGGCAAAACGCGGATCCGTGCCGCTTCTCATCCGCCCGATGGGCAGGAATCCCAGCAGCACAAAGTGGATCAACGGTATGATCAGCCGCTCCATGAAGGTGTGCGTCTCCTCATACGGCACGCCGCTGGCCAGAGCGGCGCGGGACGTGTCCATGAAGCCGGCAAGCCGTGCGAGGGCGTCCGGGTCTGTGACGCGCACGTCGGCATCCATGAAAACCAGCAGCGGATGGCGCGCCAGTGAGGCCAGACGCGCGCAGGCATGATTTTTTCCGCACCATCCCGGCGGCAGCGGAGGTGCCGCCTCCAGGCGCACACGCATATCCCGCGCGGCGAACCTGCGGACAATCTCCGCCGTGCGGTCGGTGGAGCTGTCATCAAGGACGATCACCTCCAGATCAACCCCTCCGCTTTCCAGCACGGAACGGAGCGCGTCCGCGATATTCGCCTCCTCGTTGCGGGCGGGAATGAGCACGGAGCAGCGGCGGCGTTCCCCGCAGGCGGGCGGGAGGCTGCGGTAGAGCGGCAGGTTGCGCAGAAACAGGACCGCCGGGATCAGCGCCAAAACAAACGCGGCCATGGTGAGAGCAGTGATCATGGGGCGCTTTGCGGAGAATGCTCAGCGGTGAATTTTCCGCCGCGCACTCTGGCGCGCAGCCGCCGCCATGTGTCATAGATGGCCCCGACGCCGGTCCGTCCCCGGCTGAGGGTGAGCCAGTCGGCGGGATCGCGCCGGCAGGAGCACGCGGCCAGCTCATCCTGCGCGGCTTCGAGAGCACCGGTGAACGTGCGCGTCCATTCCGCCGTCGTCCGGGATTCCCGGGTACTGACCGGCGCGCCGAAGCTGACAAGAATTTCAGGGCGCGGCTCGGTCCAGAAAGCATATTCAATAGCCAACGGCACGAACATGGCGTCCGGCCCGCGCGCCGCCAGCGCGCCGAGTCCGTCCTCAAACTGCAGCGGACGCTCGCGCGTGTCGGTGAAGCGGCCCTGCGGCGTGAGCCAGAGGGCCTGCGAGGGTGAGGCGAGGACCGCGTGCGCGGTGCGGAGGAAGGCGCGTGCGCCCCGGGCGGTGCGGGGTTCGACTCCGAAAAAGCCGAGCTTCCGGAAAAAGCCGTAGCGTGCCAGCATGGCGGAATCGATCGGGGCGAAGGAGGTGCGGTCCGAAAAAAATTCGCGCGCCAGCAGCAGACATACAAGTGGATCCCACCACGCGGCGTGATTCACATGGATGACCAGCGGGTGCCCGCAGCCGCGCGGGGGCATGCCGCTTTTCAAAATCCGCAGCGAGTGGAAGTGCTGGCCCACATAGCGGCGCGAATAGGCCGCAAACATTTTGACGAAGACAGGCGACGCCGGCGGCAGCGTGGTGCCCGTGGGCCAGGAGGCAGGGGTTTTCATGCGGCTGTATCCGCGGTTTTCCCGGCCGGCCGGGAGGCTGCGGCACTATCACGGTCAAGAGTGTCGGCGGCGATCCAGCCGGACATGAGTACCATGGGCATGCCGGGACCGGGATGCGCCGCGCCGCCGGCAAGGTAGAGCCCGCGCAGATCGGCGCTGCGGTTGCCGGGTTTGAACGCACCGAGGAATTTGCCGTGGCTCGCGAGACCGTAAATGGCCCCGTTCAGCACGTGGTAGCGCTCGTGAATATCCTGCGGCGTGAGAGTGCTCTCATAGACGATGCGCTCTTCGATGTCCGGCATCCGGCCGGTGCGCTTCAGTTTTTCCAGGATCACGCGCCGGTATTCCGGCAGCATTTTTTTCCAATCATGATGCGGGCGCAGATACGGCGTGTGCACAAGCACATAAAGCGCTTCACCTCCGGCCGGCGCAGTGCCGGGCTCGGTGCAGGTGGTGGCGGCCAGATAACAGGTGGGATCGGGTGCGGGCTCCCCCTTTTTGTAGATCCACTCGAACTCCTCGTGCGGGTCGCGGCTGAAAACGAAGCCGTGATGCGCCAGATGGTCATAACGTTTGGACAGCCCGAGGTACAGCACCACACCCGAGCAGGCGGGCTCATAGCGGCGGCGGCGCTCGAAGCGGCCACCCGCCTCATCACTGACCAGTTCCCGGTGGGTGCGCACGGAATCACAGTTCGACACCACCGCGCTGAGGGCCACCTCCTCACCGGCATCAGTGCGCACTCCGGTGACTGTCCCTGCGTGCGACAGGATTTTTTCGATTTTCACCCCGGTGCGGAATTCGACGCCCAGTCCGCGCGCCAGCTTTTCGAGCGCGAGCGGCACCGCGCGCGTGCCGCCGATGGGATACCACACGCCCTCATCGGTCTGCATGTGGGCAATGCCGCACAGCACCGCCGGCGAGCCTTGGGGTGATGAGCCGACATACTGCGTGAAGTGGTCCATCATCTGCGCCACCCGCGCATCGGGAGTGAAGGCGCGCACTGTGCCAGCGACCGAGCGCCCCATGCGCATCGCCAGCACATCGCCCAGCATCCCCGGATCAAACGACGAGCGCCAGTCGAACATGTCACGCAACCCGCCGATCGGCTTGTAAAAAAAGTGCCTCTGGGAAATGCGGTCGAGGCGCGCGCTGTAGTCGATAAATTCTTGGTAGCGCGCACCGGATGCGGTGCCGGGCGCGAACTCATCCAGCGTGCGGGCCATCGCAGCAGTGTCCTGCGCGAGATCAAGGACTGAGCCGTCCTCAAAAAAGCAGCGCCACTGGGGGTCCAGCCGCACCAACTGCAAATAATCCTCCATGCGTGCGCCGGCCTCATTGAAAATGCGGCGGAGCACCGAGGGAATGGTCACGATGGTCGGCCCCATGTCAAAGCGGAAGCCACCGCCGGTGAGCTGTGCGGCCTTGCCGCCGAGCCAGTCGTTGCGCTCAAAGAGAATGACCCGGTGGCCGCGCGCGGCCAGCACGCAGGCTGCGGAAAGGCCCCCCAGACCGCCGCCGATAATGCCGATCGGTTTCATGATTTTGACTTTGTGGTTTTGATTTTGGTGAGGATCGCCCGGAAAAGACCGGGAAGCGCCCGGAGCCGGTTGCGGCCATGGGCGGCACGCAGCCAGGCGGAGAAAAACGCCGCGTCGTCCACGGACGGCTCATCGAAATGCGGGTGCATGCCTCCGCGGCGCACCGCGACGACGTGCGGAAAGGTCATTTCGAGCAGCCCCTCCGCACCCCGCGTGATGCCGAATCCGCTCGCCTTCACCCCGCCGAACGGCATCCGTGGATCGGCGGTGGGAACGATCAGATCGTTGATGGTGACAAATCCGGTCCTCAGACGGGACGCAAGCCGGTGCGCACTGGCAGGGTCGCCGGAGAAAATGGCGGCCCCAAGCGCGAAATCGGCGGCATTGACCAGCGCGGCGGCGGCATCAGCATCCCGGACCGTTTGAACCGGCGGCACGGGCGCTCCATCTGCTCCGGCAAGGCGTCCCGCCAACTCCCCCGCCATGGATCCGACCGCAAGGATGCGGCGTGGCGCGATGCATGTTCCCCCGGCATTCAGCCGCAGGCCAAAACGCAGGGCGCGCACCGCGAGCTCCAAATCGGCGTCCTCCAGGACGATAACGGTGTCCATGCCCGAGAGCTCCATCACCGACGGTGTATTGGTGTCCGCAAGCCGGGCGAGGACGGATCGGCCATTTTCCGAGGAGCCGGTGAAGATGACCTTGTCGGCTCCATAGGCGACCGCCTCGCGCGATTCAGCCCCGGTGTCACCGAGAATTTCGAGTAATGGGAAAGGAAGACCGGCTGCAAAAGCAAGGCGGGCCACGGCAAGCGCAACGTGGCGCGTGCCCGGAGCAGGTTTAAGGCGGACCGCGTTTCCCGCGACGAGAGCGTGCAGCGTGTGCACGGCGGGGAGAAAAAGCGGGTAATTGCCGGGACCAATGACAAGCACCGTGCCAAAGGGCCGGCGCTGCACTTCAAAGTCCATACCATGCAGCCAAAGCGGGCGGCCTTTCCTGCCATGAAACCGTGGTGCCAGCACCTTCGGGGCGTTGCGCTCAAGCCATTGGCAGGCATCCGCCAGCGGCAGCACCTCGGAGACAAGCTTCTCCGCCAATGGCCGGTCCCGCACCGATGCCGCCTCCGCCGCCAGGGATTCGGCGTTCTCGGCGATCAGATGGCGGAGTCTGCGGATAAACGCCAGCCGGTCGCGCACCGGCGTTTCCTCCCAGCGCAGCTGAGCTGTGCGGACGCCGTCCTGCACGGGGCCAGGATTCCGTCCGCCAGGCGGCGGCTCCTGTCGTGACCGTGCGGTATTGGCAGGCGCATTCATGGGAGGGAGCGTGCGGCTTCCAGAATTGATTCGGGAGCGTTGAGCATCGGGGCGGACACGATGCCTGATCCACTGGATGGAAAGTGAACCGGCTTCACTCCCAGGTCGGCGAGCAGCAGCCGGGTGCTGATGCGCGCGCTTTCAAAAATGACCGGCAGACCACTGCCCGGATGGGTGCCGCCGCCCACCAGGTAAATACCGTCCACATCCTCAAAGCGGTTCCGGGGCCTCAGGTGCAGCATCTGATCGAGGCTGTGGGCCAAGTTGAAGGTGGCCCCGAGGTGGATGTCATACTGGGTGTCCCAATCAGCGGGGGTGACGATGCGTTCGAAGCGGATGCGGCGCTCAATATCGGTGAAGCCGGCCTTCTCGATCTGTTTCAGCATTTTGGCGCGGAAGCGCTCCCGCTCCCGGGGCCAATCCACATTGGGGTGCTGATGCGTGACCGGTGCGAGAACGTAAAGGGTGCTGCACCCGGCAGGAGCCATCGATGGATCGGTGACGCAGGCATTCTGCACATAGAACGAGGGATCGTCCGAAAGCACATGCCGCCGTTCGATCTCATCGAGATTGCGCGCGTAGTCAGCAGCGATGTGGATGCTGTGATGCGGCAGGTCGAAGGCGCCCTCCACGCCCAAGTACATCATGAAGGTGGAGCAGGAGAATTTCTTACTGGCAATTTTGCGGTCACTCCAGCGGCGGCGCAGACCGTCAGGCACGAGGCGGTGCATCGACCGCGCGAAGTCGGCATTCATCACAATGGCGCGCGCTTTCTCCACTCCCGCCGCCGTCCGCACTCCGACCGCGCGCCGGCCTTCGAAAAGCACTTCCTCCACTGGCGAATCGAGGACGATTTCAACCCCCAGCCGCTGCGCCGTCCGCGCCATCGCCGCCGTGACCGCCGCGCATCCTCCCAGCGGATGGAAGACGCCGTATTCATATTCAAGAAAGGAAAGGATTGAAAAAAGACTCGGACAGCGGAACGGCGACATGCCGAGATACTTTGATTGGAAGGAGAACGCCAGCCGGATGCGCGGATCCCGGAAAAAGCGCCCGAGATAGGTGTCCATCGACTGATGGGGCCGGAGCATCGGCAGCATTTTCAGGAGGCGTGTCTGCGCAAGGTCCTGCCAGCCCAGAAATGGCAGCCCAAGGCACGGCTCCATGCAGGCAAGTTTCTGCCGGTTCTCCTTAAGAAACCGCCGGAAGCCTGGAGCATCCGCCGGCGCGATGGCCGCGATCTCCCGCTCCATGCGTTCTATATCCGGTGTGGCGTCAATCTTTCCGCCACTGCCGAAAAGGATGCGGTACTGCGGGTCGAGCCGCACCATGGGCACCTCTTCGGCAAGCGATGTCCCGGCGGCTTGAAAAATTTCATCCAGCACACGGGGATAGAGGAAAAACGTGGGTCCCAGATCAAACCTGAAGCCATCCGCCTCAATCGCCGAAGTGCGCCCGCCGACGGTCGGCAGCCGCTCGATGATTTTTACCTTCAGCCCTTGGGCGGCAAGCAGGATCGCGGAGGCAAGCCCGCCGGGGCCGGCACCGATGATGATGGCGTCGTGTTTCACAGGGCAGCAGGGTCAGAATTTTGTCTTTACTCCGCAGGCCCGGAGTGCGCACCAGCCACGCGCCGCCTCGAAGGCCACAAAGGCTGCCGAGACACCGAGCACAAAGGCGGCGGCACGGGAATGGGGCCATGCGCAGACAGCGCCTACAACCAGACCAAGAGCGCCGGCGGCGCGGATAAGGCGGCCTTTCGGGCCTATATTCGGACTGAGAAAAGACATGGCGCAGTGCTTGGAAAGCTGCGCCAGTGTCTAAGTCTTGTCTAAGTATGTCAACCTAAACTTGGACAATATTTCGGTGACACGCCGATTTTGATTGGCTGCTGTCTAGTTTGTGTCTAGTTGTGCCCGATCCGTGTCCACCTCCTACTCCATTCAAGCCGCCGCCGACCGCACCGGCCTCACGCCCCATGTGATCCGTGCGTGGGAACGGCGTTACAAAGCCATTGAGCCTGAGCGTTCCTTGGGGAGACACCGGCTGTATTCCGAAGACGAGATTCAGCGGCTGTCCATGCTGCGCCGTGCTGTCGAAGCCGGACACAGCATCGGGCGGATTGCACGTCTGAGCGCGGGTGAGCTGGGAGCGCTCATCGCGGATTGTCCATCGGCCGAGCCTTTCAGCGCGTCGGCATCCGCCACCGATTCCGCTGCGCCTTTCCGTGCCCGGGCAATGGCTGCGGTCGAACTTTTCGACACTGCGGCGCTTGAAACCGCGCTCCGGAACTCACTCCTCGAACTCAGCCACAACGGGCTTCTGCAGATGGTGGTGGCACCGCTCGCGGAGGAAATCGGGGAACGCTGGCGCAGCGGTCAAATCACGGCGGCCCACGAGCATTTTTTCACTTCGGGAGTGAAGGTGTTTCTGGGCCAGCTGACGCGGCAGTTCGCGTTGCCGGCCACCGCGCCGCGGATTATCGTCAGCACGCCGGCGGGGCAGCTGCACGAGCTTGGGGCGGTCATGGCCGCCGCCGCCGCCGCCAACCTCGGCTGGCACCCGGTTTATCTCGGTGTCAGCCTGCCCGCGCATGAAATCGCAGGTGCCGCGCTCCGCAGTGATGCCGTCGCCGTCGCGCTCAGCATTGTTTATCCTGAGGATGATCCGGGGCTCGCTGGCGAACTGACCGAACTGGCCCGGTTGCTCCCTGCCAGCATCCGGATCATGGCGGGCGGCCGCGCCGCGCGCGGATACTTCGAAACGCTGGCCCGCATCGGCGCGCTGTACGCCGACAGCATCGGGGAATTCGGCACCCAGCTTGACTCACTGCGCCGCGGCTCCGCCAAACACGGCCTTGTCTGACGGACGCTGGCAATCGGGGAAGCCGAAGCTTTGAGGCGTGGCTTCAAACACTGTACCCTGCCAGGACAGCAGCGGGAACCAGAATGCGGCCACAGCCATGCATTTTTAGAAAACGTCTTGGATGCCAAGTGCCTGGATTCGGCTCACTTGGAAAGCTGCGGGGGAGGAAGCAGCGGAGTTTCCGTGCCAAGGGTGGTATTGGCGGGGCTGGCACCGGCGCTGATGCCATTTCCATTGCCGTTGTTTTCATTTGTGCCCACGCTCTTTCCCAAAGGATTAGGAGTCGCCCTCCGGCGTTTGTTCTCCATGTCCTGCAGAATCTCCGCCGCTTGGGCGGCCACTTCGGGCGGCAGTTCAGCGTCGGGTTTCTGCGCTTTGACGTAGGGGAAAATCTTTACCAGCAGGAAAGTGCCGGTGGGAGTGCGGTCCTTGTCCGGCTCCGGGCCGGAGTTGTACATGTCCAGCAGCAGAGGCCAGACCTCCAGTTCCCGGCCCGGGATGCGGGCAATGCAGTAGACATGGAACCGCCAGAGGAAGCGGCGTCTGGGAGAAGCCTCATATGCCCGCTTGTACCAATAGGCGGCCTCTTCATTGCTGGCGCGCTTGTTGCGACGGTCCTCGGAGATATAGCCCAGCTTCCACATCAGGCGGGCCTCATCCGGCAGATAGCGCAGGGCCTCTTTCCTCACCGCCATGGCGCGGTCCACAAACTTCTGGCGCACCCAGGAATCGACATCCGTCCGCAGCCGGTCGCGGTAGAGCATATCTTCATAGGCCTCGGGAAAACTGGCCTCGGCCTGGAAGTCCCAATAGTGAAACTCCCGCGGCTGCAGTTGGGCGCAAAGCTTGTAGGCGGCCTCCACCTTGGCCCAGTTGCCCTGCTGCCAAGCGGTCAGATTCTCCAGTTCGATCGCACTGGCCATCAGCGACCGAAAGCCACCCAGCACCGCGATGAACACACTCTGCCCCAACTCCTCGCGCAGCGTGAGGTTCAGCGGCTCCTCGGCAAGGTGTTTGGCGCGCATCCCAGTCGAAAAAGCCCTCTCCAAAGGCAGCCGCAGGGCGCCTCCTGCCGTGAGAATGATGGCGGCCAGCAGCACTTTGACAGGACGGACGCTGAGCATGGGGAGGAAAAGAGATGAAATGAAAGGATGGGATGAATGAAACACCCGGCTGCGGGCTGATCCGAAAGGGACATCAGATTTCCTTGTCCGAGAACATGACGTAGGCCGCCAGGAGGTGGATCACCATGTAAACCAGCGTCAGGCCTGTCATTTTCAGCATGATCAGTCCCTCCACAACGGTGCCGCTAACCACCGCATCCACGATGTCAAAACCTTTGAAATCCGGAAAAACCAGCGACACGGCACCGGCAATGATACGCGGCACCGTGCTGGCGTCCTGCCCCAGAAAAACATCGCGCGCCAGCGACTGCGCCTGGCCGATGATCATGACCGCCAGCGAGGACATGATGGTGAAGATCGTGGAGCTGGCGAAGGTGGACAGCAGCAGGGTGGTCCCCGTCAGCACCACGGCCTTTAGAAACACCGCCAGCACACCGAACTGAAGATTCCACGTCATCCCCTGCTTGAGAATGGTCTCCTGCACTTGGGAGATGCTGGCATCCCGCGCATCCGGGCTGGGGAACTTCATGGCGCTGAGCACCTCCATCTGGGTGGAAATAATGGACTGCGTCTTCAGATGGAGCACAACGCAGAACAGCGTGTCCATCAGCAGCAGGGAGATCAGGATCAGCCACACCACCCCCAGCATTTTGCCCAGCAGATACTCCAGACGCGGCACCGGCTTGCAGAGAATGGTGTAGATAGTGCGGTCCTCGATGTCCCGCGGCAGCAGCAGCGCGGTGCCGGCGATGGCGAAAAGCATGCTGAACAGGGACATGGCCGCCAGGGAGACGTCTTTCAGCAGCTTCAGCTGCCCCTCCGTCTCCAGATCCGCGAAGGCGAAACTGGAGGCGATGACGGCCACGGCGAAAATGGCCATGAAGTAAAACACCTTCATGCGCACCAGCTGGGTGAAGGTGCCGCCAGCAATGGTGATCACGCGGCCCGGGGAGAAAATACGGTGCCGGGTGGGTGCGGGTGCCCCCTGAGGGACAGCGACCGGGACGGTGGTGGAGGAAAGGAGGGAGTCGGTGGCCATGATCCTGTTATTTGACATATTCCCGGGTCTCCACCGCCGAGCCGTCAGTGACTTCGAGGAAAAGCCGCTCCAGGGTGGTGCGGGGGTGGCCCATAGTCAGGAGATCGGTGACGGGATGGGAGGAGATCAGCGCCCGGACCGCCTTCAGAACCTCCGGGGTGGCATTGCGCAGGAGGATTTCCGTCTGGTCCTCCACGCTCATGAGCTCGGACAGCGCTCCCTCCTTCACCAGTTTGCCTTTGTAAATAATTCCCACGCGGTCACAGACCTCCTGCACCTGCTCCAGAAGGTGGGAGGACAGGATGACGGTTATGCCCTGCTCCCGCAGCGCCAGGATAAGGTCCCGGATCTTCCGCGATCCGCCGGGGTCCACCCCCGCCGTAGGCTCATCCAGCACCACCAGCCGGGGCCGGTGGATGATGGCCTGAGCCAGGCCGATGCGCTGCAGCATGCCTTTGGAATACCCCGCCAGACGGCGGTCGGCGGCGTGCTCCAAGTCCACCAGCGCCAGCAGTTCCCCGATGCGGTCCTTCAGCGCCGACCCGGTGATGCCGCAGAGTTTGCCGTAAAAAACCAAGGTCTCGCGCCCGGTCAAATGGCGGTAAAAGTAAGGATTCTCAGGCAGAAAACCCACGTCCTCCCGGCTGTCCACGCGGGCGCTGTCGCGGCCGAAGATCGAGCACTTTCCCTCCGTGGCCCGCAGCAGGCCCAGCAGGACCTTCATGGTGGTGCTTTTCCCGGAGCCATTGGGGCCGATAAGGCCGTAAATCTGGCCGGCGGCGATATCGAACGACACATCCTGAACGGCTGTCACCGTCTGCCGGCGCAGCGTGGGCAGCCGGAAGATCCGGGTGAGATGCTGAATGGAGACGGCGGGAACTTCGGACATGAGGGGGGGATTGCAGCCGCGAGGTTAGCAATTTCCCCGCACGCGGCAAGTCTGATCATGCCGGTGGCCTAAATTCCTGTCAGCGTCTTTCCAATGATCCCTTCACCTTTCCCCTGCCCCGCCGGCCCTCACCACGGCAGAGAGAAGGTTTTCACGGTGGTCATGAAGCGCATGGCCTCAATAACGCCCTCCTTGATGCCGAGCCCGCTGTCCCTGATGCCGCCGAACGGACTGAGCTCCAGCCGGTAGCCGGGGATTTCGTTGACATTGACCGTGCCGGCGCGGATGCCCTTCACGGCTTTGATGGCGGACTCCATGGAGCGCGTGACGATGCCGCTGGAAAGTCCGTAGGACGTGGCATTGGAAAGGGCGATGGCGTCATCCAAGTCCTTCACCGCATAAATCGGGGCCAAGGGACCAAAGCATTCACAGGTGGCCAGATGCGCGGTCCGCGGGACATTGGCCAGAACGGTGGGCGGCATGAGAGCACCCTGACAACGGCCGCCCAGCAGGATTTCCGCCCCCACGGACTCCGCTTGGCGCACCGCCGCCTCCAGAGACTGCGCGGCTTTTTCGTCAATGACGGTGCCAACCCGCGTGGCCTCATCAGTAGGATCACCGGAGGTGTAAGTGCGGGCGAGGGCAAGGAAGCGCTCCGTGAAGGCGGCGAGCACCCGCTCCTGCACCAGGAGGCGGCGCACGGCGGTGCAGCGCTGGCCGCTGTTGCGGAAGCAGCCCTCGCAGGCCAGCAGGGCGGCAAGATCGAGATCCGCATCCTCCAGCACGATGAGCGGGGAATGCCCGCCAAGTTCCAGACAGGTCTTTTTGTAGCCGGCGGTCCCCGCGATTTCCTTGCCCACGGCGGCGCTTCCCGTGAAAGTGACCAGATCCACCCGTTCATCCCGGATCAGAGGGCGGGTGATTTCATCCAGCGGACCGTGGACGCAGCTCAGCAGATGGCCAGGGAGTCCGGCCTCGTAAAGCAGCTCTGTCAGGCGGATGGCAGTGAGCGGCGTTTTCTCCGAGGGCTTCAGGATCACGGGCGCGCCCACGGCAATGGCGGGGGCCAGCTTGTGGGCGACCTGATTGAGCGGATGGTTGAAGGGGGTGATGGCCGCGATGAGTCCCAGCGGCTCGCGCAGGGTGAAGATTTTTCGCGCCTTGCCGGTCTGGGAAATATCGCAGGAGAAGATCTGGCCGTCATCGCGCAGCGCCTCCATGGCCGCGAAGGTGAAAACATCGCAGGCACGCCCGACCTCGTAGCGGGTCTCGCGCAGGCACAGGCCGGACTCGGCGGTGATAAGCCGGGCGAACTCCTCCCGCCGGACCTCCAGCAGGCCGCCGGTTCTGGCCAGGATATGGCTGCGCTCATAGCGGGTCAAAGGCTCATGCGGGTCCAAGTGGGCTGTGATGGCCTGCTCCAGCTGGGCGCGGGTGATGGCCGCGGCGCGCCCGGCGGGTTCACGGTTCCAAGGATTGAGGACCTCAATCCAGGAGCCGCTCTCAACGGCGGTGCCGGCGATGTAACTGGGAAGGGAGAGCATGACGGATGATTTCAGAGACGGATGGCCGCGCGCTGCCACTGCCGGACATGCGCTTGGAGATGTCCGGCCGCGCAGGGTCAGCGGCTGCCATTGCAGGTGAACTCAAAGATGTCGAAGTTCCTGACATCACCGGCGGCGCGGGCTATATAGGCTTCATTCAGGGGCTCGCTGAAAATCAGCGGCACCATCTCCTCATACCGTCCGCCATGGCTGCGCAGGGCTCCGGCCAGGGCTTTCAGATCATGATAGTGCGGCGTGCGGCCCAACACGGTGTCGCGGGCGCTGCACACCACCAAATCGCCCATGCGGTCCTCCGGCAGCTCCATCAACCGGGCGGCCACCGCCCGCTCATGGCATTCAGTGACGCCCCCGCGCCGCAGCAGCCAGTTGCGCACTTTTGCGGCCTCCATGCCCGGGGGCAGATGCACCTGAGCGAAGGATCCCAGCGCCCCGTGGTGGGCCACATAGGGATCTGTAATGGGCAGGATGACGCGGAAGCCATCGCCAAACGCCTCCGTCAGCTCCGTCTCCAGGTAGATCACCCTCGGCGTGCCGTCCGGGTGCTGCTTGGCGTTCATCCCATGGTCGGCGGTCACGCCGAGGATGGCTCCCAATTCCAGCAGCCGGCCCAGTTCGGCATCCACCGCTGCATAGAAGTCCAGCGCCTCCGGGTCCTCCGGGGCGTATTTGTGCTGCATGTAATCCGTGGTGCTCAGATACAGGAAGTCCGCCCGTCCCGCCGCCAGCAGCGCCACTCCGGCCTTGAGGACATAGAGGCTGGCGTCCCCGCTGTAGATCTCCGGAGTGGGGCCGGCGAGTGACTCCACATCGCCGATACCGTGGATTTCCACCACCGCATGTTTGGCCTTCTCCGAGGAGAAGGCGATGCCGCCCTCGGAGATCAGACCGCTCGCGAAGATATCCCGCAGCTTCTCCTTGGCGGTCACCACCGCCACCTTCCGGCCCGCCCGCTGGGCATGGGGGAAAATAGTCTCCGCCCGGAGGAATTTTGAGGAGTTCATCATCACCTCGCTGCCGGAGGCGGTGTCGAAAAAGAAATTTCCGCCGATGCCGTGCACCGCCGGCGGCACCCCGGTGACGATGCTGGTGTTGTTGACATTGGTGAAGGTGGGCATGGCGGCCCGCGCCATGCCCCGCCAGCCGGTGACGCTCATTTTGGCGAGGTTGGGCATGCGGCCCCGCGCGAGGGCACAGTCCAGATATTCATCCGCCGAGCCATCGAGACAGATGACGGCGACGGGCCGGGATGGGAGCAGATAGGTGCGCTGGTTGACGGTAAAGCTGGACATGAGTGGCATCAGGCTTTGGGCTGGAGATTGGCGGCGGTCAAACGGCAGCTGAAGACCTGCTCTCCGTTTTTGTTCGCAAGGGCGGCGTGGAGCCTGGTGGGCGTGACGGTGCGGCCGGCCTCCAAGGGTAGGAATACGTGCGGCTCCACGACGCTGCGCACAAGGCTGGCGTTGTAAACATTCAGTAACAGAATCATCATCGGCACTTTCCTTTGATTCCTCAAAGGAAACAGGATTGTCACCGCTGCTCCTACTTGAAAACAACGGGTCTGCCATCTCAAAACAAAACAAAACAGCCAGCCGGCACAGCCCGGGCCTGGCGTGCGGGAATGGATTTTCCGGGATGCGGTCCGGCATCCCGTGAACCACAGCTTCACCGCGCCAGTCCTTTCCGCCCTCCATCCCAGACCAATGCCCGCTGCTCCGCCTCAATTTCTCTACTTCGACTGCGCGGGCACGCTGATGCACCCAGCGGAACCCATCGGCCGGGTGTATGCCCGCACGGCAGCAGCGTTCGGGATTCACAGCGATCCGAAGGAGATCCAGACACGGTTCCGCAAGGCGTGGAAAAAAGCGCTCCGTCCTGTCTATCCTCATGGTCCGGATGAGAACGTGGATCTGACCTGGTGGCGGAAAATCGTGCGGGAGTCCCTTCTCCCTGCCCCGCTCGTGGAAAACTCCCGTGCCATCAATGATCCAACGCTGAAATCCGGGAGTCACGGCAGCAGCAACGATGACCACACTGGCAGCGGCACCGGCCTTGGCATCTTCGAAACCGATGCCTTTGAGGACTGCTTTCAAACCTTGTTCCGACACTATGCCCGGCCTGACGCCTGGCGGCTTTATCCGGAGGTGCGGCCTCTGCTTGAAGCCCTGCGCGGCAAAGTCAGGATGGGGGTGCTGTCCAACTTCGACGCCCGGCTTTACCCGCTGCTGGATGGCCACGGCCTGACGCCGTTTTTTGAAACCATCGTCATCTCCAGCGAGTCCGCCGCCTGCAAGCCGGACCCCGCCATCTTCACCCGTGCCGCCGCCATGGCCGGCAACCTGCCGCCGGAAGTCATCCTGCTGGCCGGGGATGATAAAGTCAATGACTGGCAGGGCGGAGCCGCCGCCGGATGGCGGATTTTCCCATTGCGCCGTCCTGACAATACCTTGGCGGATCTGCTGACGGTGCCATAAGGAACGCCCGCCTCCGGAGGGAGAGCGGGCGTTCCAGTATCTGACTCAAAGGCTGCCCTTCCGGGACAGCGCGGCCTTCAGTCTACCGCTTCTTCCACGGAGGCTTGCCATTGCCCGGACGCGGGGCGGCAGGGGGGCCGTCACTGTGGCGGAAACCGGGCTTGCCGGGTCCTTTGCCGCCGAAGCGGGGCGGACGGCTTTCGCGGTCTTCGCCTTCGGCAGCAGGCTTACGGGTGGCGAAGGTAACCTTCAGCGGGCGGCCCTCGTGCTCAGCCCCCTCCATGTCAGCCACCAGCGTGCGCGCATGGGTGCTGTGGATCTGGCAGAAGGTCTGGTCGTCCATGAGTTTGATCTGGCCCACGGCCTGGGGCGGGAAATTGAACGCGCCATCGGCCAGCAGGTCCACGATTTCACGGGGACCGAATCCTTGGGATTTGCCAACCCCCAAGCGCACCCATTGGAAGCCGCGGGCCGCCGCCGGCAGGGCCACCATTTCATGCGGCCCTTTACTGAAGGATTTGCCGGTGGCCGTCAACGATGGCTCAGGACGGCGCGGCTCCCGCACAGGAGAGAAATCATCGCTGGTGTCGAAACGGATTTCATCGTGCGTGTCGTCCTCCAGCGGCTTGGCTGCGGGCTTGGGAGTGGCTTTGGCGGGTTTCAGCGCCTTGGGAGCGGGCTCGGCGGCAGCGGCAGCAGCCGGATCGCTGACCGGAGCAATTTCACTTTGGACCGCATTTTCAGCCATAGCAGCCGGCGCCGCCTGGGCTGGCTGGCCTCCCCCGGACACATCGGAGGCAGGATTGCCGACAGTCGTGACCGGCGCGGTGGACTCTGTTCCTGCGGGTGCCTCCGGTCCTTCAGAAGGGGAGAAGGGAACCCCGGCCGGCTCCGCTGCCGGAGCTGCAGCGGCGGTGACGGTGGCTTTGGACTTGACCGGGGCGGGCTTTTCCTCCGGAGCGGGAGCAGACGGCGCAGCAGCCTTTTTGGGAGCCGGCTCAGGCTTGCGGGCAACAGCCGGGGGAGCGGCGGCGGCGGCGGCGGAACGAGTGGGAACACCGGCGGAAATCGCCAGATCAGGCTCAAATCCGCTGGCGGCCAGCAGTTCGTGAAAAAGAGCGCTGGCCACGTCGGTGGACGAGTAGCCCTCCACCAGCAGCTGCTCCACCAGACCGTCCTGCGGCTTGAAGCGGCCCGTGGTCAGGCGGTCACGGACTTTGTCCAGCACATTGCCGGCGCGCTTCTGCTCCACCTCGTCCAGCGTCGGCACATGACCACGGTGGATGCGGCTGCGGGTGAAGCGCTCAATGGCCTGCAGCTTGTAAATCTCCCGTCCGCTGACGAGGGTGAAGGCGGTGCCCTTCCGCCCCGCGCGGCCGGTGCGGCCGATGCGGTGGACGTAGTCCTCCGGATCCCAGGGCAGGTCGAAATTCACCACCAGATCCACCTCCTCCACGTCCAGTCCGCGCCCGGCGACATCTGTAGCCACGAGAAGATCGAAGCCGCTCTTGCGGAATTTCTCAATCGTGCGGCTGCGCATGGTTTGGGTGATGCCGCCGTGCAGGCGGTCGGCGGAGTAGCCGCGGCTTTGAAGGAGATCCGTCAGTTCATCCACCATGCGCTGGGTGTTGCAGAAAATGATGCCCAGACGCACATTCTGCATATCGATCAGGCGGGTCAGGGCATCCGGCTTGTTGCGGATGGGCACCTCGAAGAAGGCCTGCTCCACCGTGGGCGCAGTCACATCCTTGGAGGCGATGCGGATGTGCTGCACGTCGCGGGAATAGCGCCCGATCAGCTCGCGGATGGCCGCCGGCATGGTGGCGCTGAAGAACACGGTCTGGCGCTCCGCCGGGGCGGCGCCGAGGATCTTCTCCATGTCATCGCGGAAGCCCATGTCCAGCATCCGGTCGCACTCATCGAGGACCACCATTTTGATACGGCTCAGATTCAGCGCTCCCCGGTCCATCATATCCATCACCCGGCCCGGGGTGCCGATCACCACCTGCGGCCCGCGCTTCAGTTCGTAGAACTGGCGCTCATAGGACGCGCCGCCATAAATCGGCACTGCATGGATCTTCGGCATGAAGGCCGCCAGCTTATGCACTTCCTCCGCCACCTGCATGGCCAGTTCGCGGGCCGGACACAAAATCAAAAGCTGGGGAAACTTGCCATCCTGATCGATCTGATCCAGCGCCGGCAGCACAAAAGCCGCGGTTTTGCCCGAACCCGTCTGCGACTGGCCGACCAGATCCTTCCCTTGCAGGAGGACGGGGATGGAGGCGGTCTGAATCGGCGACGCCTCCTCATAGCCTAACTTTTCCACCGCTTTGAGCGCGGCGGGGGACAAACCTAAATCAATGAACGGGCGTTTTTCCATAAAAAGTTGGACCTATACCTGGAATTTCGGTTCTGTCGCCTGGTTTCCGCAGTTTCCTTCAGGAAACCCGTGCTTTCCCGGCGCGTGTCCGGGATTCATTTTTGAAGGTTACGTCAACGGAAAGCCGGGTGGATTCCGCAAAAAATCACGCGGATTTTCCCGCAACCCGGGTGAGCCAATGATCCCATGGCCGGATGCCCAGGCCGTGGAAAAGCACCAGCAGGCCGGTCACGGCGCAGGCCAGGGACAACAGTTGCCGGACAGCCCGGAGTCCGCCGGGAGAGAGGGATTTTCCCAGCCGCAGCATCACCGCCGCCGTCAGCACAAACACCACGGCGGCCGGCAGGGCGAAGGACACGACCGCGGAGGAGATGCCGGTCCCGGTGCCGGCCTGAACCGCCTGCGCCCAAACTCCCGCCCCCACGCCTGCGGACAGGGAAAACAGCCCTGTGAGAATAAAACGCCGGACATCCGCCGGGGCACCGGGACGGTGGATGCCGTCCACCGCCGTCAGCATCACGCCGGCTCCCGCCAGAGCCGCCAGAACAAAAGCCGGCGCCTGGATTCCTCCCTGCACCGATCCGGTGCAGCCCATGGCAAACGCCACCACCGCCAGGCCGGACAGCCGCAGGGCGTCACGGCGGCTGGCGGCATTCAGGCCCAGGGCGGCCCACAGCGCCATCAGCCCCGCCTGCGCGGGCGGCAGGCTGTCCTCCTTTCCCGCGCCCGCCACGGCCGCGTCGGCCATGGATCCATCGGGCAGAAAGGAAATGCTGGTGTCGCGCGGCAGCACTCCCCAATTTTTCATCGGGTTTCCCGGCGTGCCGCAGCGGAAGGCGTAACTTAAATCCCAGGGCACGCCCGGTGAAGAGGGGAACTCCTTCACCATGGTGTGCGACAGCGTGAACCGGGCCGGCGGCGGGGACGGCAGGGAGTATTCCAGCCGGTAGGTGAAATGCGAATTGTCCGATCCCTCGCCGCCCTGTTTGATCACCGGCGGGGGATCGATGCCCAGCACTTTGCCGGTTAAAGGATTGCCGTCCGCGCGCAGGTCAAAGTGGTCCAGCAGATAGGGGGAATGCCGGGGCGCGGCATCCTCCGCCTGCGCCTCGTCCACGGTGCCGTCCAGGGTAATGGGCACCCCCTGCACCACGCAGAGCTCCCGGACGGACACCTGCAGTTTTATGGTGAGATGCCGCGGGGTGATTTCAATCCACAGCGGATTCTGCAGCATGGGATGCGCCCGCGCCGCGCCCCCCGCCAGCAGCAGCCAGGCCAGCACCGCCGCCGCCATGGCCGGCAGCCACGGCACGCGGCCGGCGCGGCGGATCCGCGGCGCGACGGGATTTATCATTTGGGAAGGAAGAAGCGGCGCTGTTTTTCTGAAACCGGCATTCCGGCCCGCTCCATGACCTGCATCATGTCCTCCCACACCTTGCGCTTCTCGGCGTTGGCGGCCTCCGGGCCTCCCTGCTCACAGCGGAGCAGGTAGGAGGGGTGCAGCGTGACCATGGCCGGAATGCCCTCAAAATCGTAGAATTTTCCCCGCGCGCTCATCACACCGGTTTTGATGCCCAGCAGGCCCGCCGAGGCGGTGGCTCCCAGAGCCACGATCACCTTTGGCCGGATGATGCGGATCTCTTCCCGCACAAAGTCGAGGCAGGACGCCATTTCCTTCACGGTGGGCTGGCGGTTGCGGCTGCCCTGGCTTTCCATGGCCGGGCGGTATTTGCAGATGTTGGTGATGTAAACCTGGCTGCGCTCCAGTCCCATGACCTTCAGAATGCGGGTCAGCAGCTGGCCGGCAGGGCCGACAAAGGGCTCGCGCTGCTTTTCTTCCTCGGAGCCGGGGGCCTCGCCCACCAGCACGATCTCCGCGGCGGGGGTGCCCACGGCAAACACCATGCGGTCCCGCAGGGTTCCCAGAGCCCGCGCCGCCTGTCCCTCCTCAGCCCGCTCCCGGACCTTGGCCAAGGCGGTCTCCTTCTCCTCCAGGGTCAGCTCCGACTGCGGGGAAGCCGCAGTGCTGTCAGGGCCGGGGATGGAATCATCGGAATCCGAATCAAAGCTTAAACCGGGGGTGCTGTCGGTATTCATGGCTGAATTCAGGAACGAAGCCGGTTCGGCCATGGGCTCCGGAATCGTCTCCTGCTCCCTCTCCGGCGGGGCCGGAGCCACGGCAGGAACGGAAACGGCCACAGCAGGAGGGGTGACCACGTTTTGCTCCGGAACTGGAACCGGAACCGGGGATTCATCCATGGCCGCGGGAGCCGTCACCCGGTCAGCGGGCCACGGGCGGGGCTTGAGCCGCACGATCTCCTTCAGCGCCTGGCGGGCCTCCCCGGTCAGCCACAGCCGCCTCTGTCCATTGGCGGCCAGGGACTCCAGATGGGACCGGAGCAGGCACAGAACCGGATAGGGATCAGCGGCGGGCATGGAAAGGAAAGGCGCGGAGTGGAAAAGGAAATCACTTGTTGACGGAGCCGCACGGCTTTTAGTGGCCGCGGATCATCCGTCCGTCAACTCACACCCGCACCCCCTCTATGTTCAAGCGTATCGGCAATCTTTTCAGAGGTTTCTTCGGACTGTTCATCGGCGGTCTGGAAAGAAAAAATCCGGAAGCCCTTCTGGATGTGGAGAAGGAGAATCTGCGCGAGCAGATCGGCAAGTACAACAGAGGTTTGGCCGGCCACGCCGCCCTCTGCGAGCGCCTCATCAGCCAGACCCGCGCCTTGGACAGCGAGGAGAAAGAGCTTTTCGCCAAGACCACTGCCCACCTGCGCGCCGGCAACAAGGAGCTGGCCGGCCAGTACGCCTTGCGCTACCAGCAGACCAAGAAGGAGCACGAGACGGTCCGCCAGCAGATGGAGGAGGCCGAAAAGACCTACAAGGAACTGCTGCAAGCCCGCGATGTCAGCGTGAAGGCCGCACGTGACAAAATCGAAAGCCTGAAGCGCGGCATCAATGAGGCGAAAATCACCAAGGCCACCGCCGAGCTCAACGAGATGGCGTCCGGCATGATCAATGAGATCGGCAGCGCCGGCGACACTCTGAACCGGCTGGAGGAGATCGTACGCGAGGACAAGGAGAAAGCCGCCGGCCGCGCCCGCGTGGCCCGCGACAGCATCGACATGTCCGGTATCAGCGCCAAGGCCAACGAGCAGTCCGCCTTGGAGGACATGGCCCTCGCCGATTTCGCCGCCGCCGCCGGCATCGCGCTGGACAAGCCCGCCGCCCCCCCCGCGCAGAATACTTCGGATCCCACCAAAACAATGGGACCCGCCCAGAGTGAGTGAGCATTTACCCTGTCAGGCAGCCCACCAGCATTTGACTGCGGTCTGGCATCATTAACGCTGCCTCCCCCTTATGAAGGAAAATTTTTGGAACACCTACCCTGTCATTGCGGCCATGACTCTTGGCGCGGCCGGCGCGGCTCTGCTGTTGAACGGGTTTTATCTGTTGCAGGGGGTGGCCGAGACCTCTGATGAATTATTCAAGTATCAACTCCGCATCGGCGCGGCGCTGGCTCTCTGGGTGGCGGGCTGCGGCATGACCTCCCGCACCCGGCACGGCTCGTGGACCCGCGGCCTGCTTTGCGGGCTGCTTTTCATTCCCGGACTGGTGATCCTGCTGTTGACCACCGGCCGCAAGACCCGCCAGGAAATCTGGGAGGAGGCCAACCCCGGTCTTGTCGGAAGAGCGCACCGGCGCCAGTATCGCGACGTAAAGCCGCTTTACTGAATCTTTTGTCCCCTTGAGCACTCCCGCCGCCGCCGCTCCTCTGCCCCCTTGGGCAGCGGAAATCGCCTCGCTCTACGCCAGCCACGCCGCGAGCCAGTTCATCCTGCACGGCAACGTCCAGGATTGTCTGCCGCTTCCCGGCCCGTCCAGTGATCTTTCGCGCCTGGGGAAGCTGGAGGACTATATTCTGGAGGTGTTGATTCCGCAGTTCGCGGTGGTGCTGACCTACGATCTCGGCGGCGGGCTGCGGGTCGTCCGGGGGCAGCAGCATTTCAATGCCTGGCCCAGCGCCCCGGCGGCGGGCAGCCCCATGCCGCGGGCACCCCGGGAGGCCATCGATGTGCTGACCCACTATGCGCGCTATATCTCCAATGTGCGCCGGGCCGGAGGCTCCGCTATTAAAGCCGCCTTCGTGCTCCGGGATGCCCACTTGGCCATTCCCTCACTGCCCGGCGGGCTGAACTACGATCTCAACGCCATGGCCCTGCAGGTCAAGACGTGGGCCAGCGAGCCACTGCTCACCGAGCACCCCTTCGCGGCCTTTCTGTTTACGGAGAACCTCAACGACCTGCATCCCCTGATTGCCCGCGACCCCCGGTCCTCGAATATCCGTGTTCCCCTGCCCCCGCCCGCCATGCTGGCGGACACCTTCCGGCGCCTGGCACCCGTCTATCCGGTTTCCCTGGGTCCCTGGCAGGACCGCTGGCACATTCCCTCGGCGCAGCTGGCGGGGGCGACTCTGGTGTCCATCGAGAGCCTCCTGAAAATCAAGGAATACCGGCGCGAGCCCATCAGCGAGGGCGACCTTTCCAAACTCAAAAAGGAGTTGGTGGAGAAGGACTGCCAGGATCTCATCGAATTCATCGACCCTGTCCGCACCCTGGACGACCTGCACGGACAGGAGGCTGTGAAGGAATGGCTGCGGCAGGATCTGGCTCTCTGGCGGCAGAATGACACCGCCGCCATGCCCATGGGCTATCTCTTCTGCGGCCCCGTGGGCACGGGCAAGACGTGGATGGTGGAATGCCTGGCCGGGGAGGCAGGCGTGCCGGTGGTGAAGCTAAAGAACTTCCGCGACCGCTGGGTGGGCAGCACCGAGGGGAATCTGGAGAAAATCTTCCGTCTGCTTCAGGCTCTGGGAAAATGTTTTGTCTTCATCGACGAGGCCGACCAGGCGCTCGGCAAACGGGGCACGGGAACCGATGGCGACAGCGGTGTCGGCGGCCGGGTTTACTCCATGATGGCCAAGGAGATGAGCAACACTGCCAACCGCGGGCGTATCATCTGGATTCTCGCTTCCAGCCGTCCGGACCTGATCGAGGTGGATCTGAAGCGCCCGGGCCGGGTGGATGTCAAAATCCCCATCTTCCCCACCCTGACGCCGGAGGAGGGATTCGCCCTCCTGCGCGCCCTCTGCCAAAAGCGCCAGGTCCCATTGGAGGAGAGCGCTTTTGAAAGCCTGAAGCCCCACATTCCCAACTGGCTTACCCCCGGCGCGGCGGAGGCGCTGGCCATGAAAATCTACCGCTTGGTGAAAACTAAAGGTCTTTCCCCTGCCGAATCCGCCCTCGCCTGCCTGACCGATTACCAGCCCGCCGTCTCCCCGGAAATCATGCAGTTCCAGATCGACCTCGCCGTCTCCGAAGCCACCGACCTCAGTTTTGTGCCTCCTGCCCTGCGTCCGGCCGGGAAGGTGTAGGATACTTTTCCTTCTCAGGAATTTCGCCCACCAAGTAAACTCACAAACGCTCCGCACTCGGCGGAGTGCGGGTCATCTTCCTCATCAGGAAGCCGCCCTGATTTCAGATTGGAAATTGTTCCTATTTTACGCCTCATCGGGAAACAGGATGAATCAGGCGTTCACCGGAGCGATCGGAATCAGCGTGAGAACCACCGGCATGACCGCCCTGCTGGAGCGCCGGGCGGACACCGACCCGGAGGCGGTGGCGGCCTTTCTGAAGCTGGAGGGCGCGGGTGCAGGTGCAGGTGCGGGTGCGGGTGCTGCTGCGACTGCGACTGCGGCGGAGGCCGGCAGGCCGTTCACCAACGTCCTGGCCCATCAGCTCGGCTAGGCTCTGGTCAGCCGGTCCGGTCCACAGGCCGCGCTGGAATGGATGGGGAAACTCCCGCCAGAGCTCCAGGACAGCGCCGTGTCCGGCCTCGTGGAGCGGTGGGGCGCGCAGGATGCGGAGAGCGCCTCCCGCTGGCTCAGCGGCCGGCCGGAGGGACCGGCGCGCGATGCAGGCGTGAAAGCCCTGATCGGATCCATCTCGGACACCAATCCGGCGGAGGCTTGGAAATGGGCGCTGTCGGTTTCCGATTCCAAGGCACGCGGGGACGCGCTGAAGGCGGTGTTCCGGCAATGGCAGGGAAAGGACGGCAGCGCGGCCATGGCCGCCCTCCAGGCACTGGACCCGCCGCTGCCCGGCCTGAGCCTGCGGTAGCGGTGGCGGTGGCGACCCTCATCCTTCCCTCCTGCCCCGCCTTGGGGGCAACGGTTTCAAGGCTCCCTGCCGGTTTGTCCAAAGGCGGTCTCTGGCATCGTCCCGGGCCGCGTCGCCGCATGGGGCCATGCGCCCGCCCCGCCATTCCGCACAGCCCCGCAGGAATGGATTTACTTCATGATCAAAAGGTTGTAGTTTCAAAAGATCAATCTATCGGATACCCGCATGAAAAAAATATTAAGCATCGTCGGGCATCAGGAATGGCTGCATTTCGGGGTCAGGGACCGGATTATCCGAATGTTCCACACCTCTGGCTCCTCCGGCGATGTGCCCTTTGAACGACCGTTTTTCGGGCGGAGGTACAAGGGGAACCTCAATACCTTTATTGACTGGAGTGTCTATTATTACGGCGCCTACACCAAGGAGGAGCTGCTCTGCATGCGGGATTTCCTGGAGGTGATGGACCACCCGGTGGTCGTGGATGTGGGGGCCAACATCGGGCACCACTCCCTTTTCGCCTCCACCATCGCCGCCCGCGTCCATTCCTTCGAACCCTTTCCGGCGGTGATCCGGAAGCTGGAGGAGAAGCTGGAGCTGAATGCGGTCAAAAATGTGACGGTTCACAAGGCGGGTCTGGGGGACACCACCGAAACCCTTTCCTTCTTCCCGCCGAACACCAGCAACACGGGAACGGGATCTTTCTGCAACAGCGAGGGCAAAGGAGAGGCCATTGAGCTCGAGGTGCGGCGGGCGGATGATTATTTTGAGTCGGCGGGAATCACCCGGATCGACTACCTGAAGATGGATATCGAGGGCTTCGAAGTGAAAGCCCTCCAAGGCATGCGGGAGACCCTGACCAAACACCGTCCGGTGTGTTTTGTGGAATGGACTCAGGGAAAACAAGGCGGTGCCCTGCGGAGCGGCGCGGCGCTGTTTCCGGAGAAGTATCAGTTTTTCAAACTGGCAGTCAACGAGCCGTTCCTCGTTTTCTTCCGTAAAAAGGACTATCGCCTGGTCCCCGTCGGCGAAGCCTGGCCCGACGCCAATCTGGTGGCGGTGCCCCGGGAATATATCGACCGCGTCCGCGCCATGAATCCGCCGCCGAGGATCGCGGCGCGGTTGGAGAAATAGCAAAAAAGTTTTCAGTTTTCAGTTTTCAGTTTTCAGAGGGGCCGCAGGGGATGGACTGAGTGGACGAGGTGGACCATGCGGGAGCTGATCGACAGACCTGAGCGCCGCGGGAGGTTTCAGGTTTCAGAAAGCTGGAACAAAGTCTTTCCATTCAATCGGAAGGTTAGTGTCCACTCAGTCCACTTCGTCCATCCTGTCCATCCTCTGCAGCTTTTTCCTGAACCCTGAACCCTTTAGCGTCAGGAATCGACACCCTCACAGCCTCACAGCCTGGCGGGGCGGAAGAGCATCAGTTCCGTGTCCAAGCCGCAGGCGGTCTCCACGAGCGCCGCGTCCGGCAGCAGGCCGCGCGCGGCGGCGGCCGCCGCCATCCAGTGCGCGAACCCCGTGCAGAGGGCAAACCCGTGGCGGTGCTCCAGATAAAAGGAATCCGGCAGCCGCCACGCCGCCTCCTCCAGGGCGTTGAAGGTGGAGAATGTTTCCGACGGGGGGCCGAAAAGCAGATCCGCCAGCAAATCCAGCCGGCCGGTCTCCACTTGGAACCTGACCAGGCGGGGGAGGTCCAACACCACGACGGCGCTCACCGGTCGCCGTAGCGGAGCGTCCGGATTTTCAAGGGAATCCGACGGGGCCGCCGCCGGGGAGGCTGCCGCCGCCGCCGCCGTATCCAGCACTTTTCTCACGGCATACGGCAGCGCGCCGCGGCGCCACCGGCGCACATCCATGGCGAACACACGGCCTCCGGCCTCATCCTTCGGAACCGCTCGGACACGCCGGTCGATCTCCTCCAAGGTGAGCTCCCGCCAATACTGCCCGTCCAGAATGGATTCCGGACTGAACGTGATGGCCGGCCACGCCGAAGCATCCTCCTTTCCAAAGCCCGGCCAGTCAGGAGCTCCGCGCGCCTGCGCGCCATTCTCCTCCCCCTCCTCCAGCCCCGCCCCCCGCGCCACGGCCCGCTGCATGGCGGCAGCTTGGATGGGATCACCGGTGATTCCGATGGCCCGCATGACTTCACAGCGGCGCGGGCGGCCGCTGACCGGATCCCTCATCATCCGGACCAGGCTTTCCACATCCCCGCACCGCGCGGCGGCACCGGCCCATTCCTCCACGGTATCCTCCCTTGCCTCCTCCGGCAGTTCCGCGAACACGGCAAAGGCGGCCTCGAAACCCTCCATTTGATAGAGACGGATCAGGGCACCGTGCAGCAGAGCGGCGGGATGTCCCCACTCGCCTCCCTTCACGCAGGCCGGCACGAGCACATCCAGCTTTTTCAAGGCTCCGCAGAGATCCAGAATCATCACATCCACATCCAATTGGGCGTCTTGGGTTCCGGTTGTGGTTTCATCCTCCTTCCCGGCTCCGTCCAGCTCCTCATCGTGGTCACGCAGTTTGTTGAGCAGCCAAGCTCCCCGCCGCGCGGCGCCGGACAGCAAATCACTGAGGGCCAGACGCGCCAGCACTTCCCGCCCGCCTTTCCGCCGCGTGGCCAGACGCCAGCGCGCCCCGTTGGGCAGCAGTTTCATGGCGGGCGCCGCCAGTTCCCTGACGCCGCGGATGCAGGAAAGGGCCAGCCGGGCTCTGAGGGGGCGGGCTGTTTCCTCCGGAGCCAGAGCCAGAAATTCCTCCGCCAAGTCCACCTCACCGGTGATCACGGCACGGGTCACGATCTCCTCAAAAAACAGGCTGACCTCCCTCCAGTCCTCCGCCGTCCTTTTTTGGACAAACGGCCACACGGTGGCCAAATCGGTCGCCCAAGCCATGGTTTCAGCCACTGCGGCCCACTGTATCAGGCCTCCACAGTCATCGGGGGCGGACTCCAGCACCAGGCGCATGGCTTCGGGGACCTTCGTCCAGCGCGCCGCGTGGGAGAAGGGGACCAGAGGCCGCGCATCGTGTTTCCGGCAGAGATCCAGCGCCTCCCGGATCCGGCCGCGCTTCAGCAGCATCCGGCAGACACAGCTCAGCAGCCAGCCCCCGATCTCCTCGGCGGATTGACCGTATTCCCATGTTTCCCCGGGATGATCCCTGATGGGTATATCCAAGCAAAGCAGGAGCGCTGGCAGCCTGTCCCGCCGCCACATGGCGGTGATGAGCATGCCAGCCAGCCCGCGCTCCCGACCGCTCTCCGCGGCTTCCAGCATGCGGGCCAGCGCCCCGTCCTCCAGCCCCTGCCCGAGCCACTCTATCGTCCGCTCAACCACATCCCCGGTCATCCGCCGGCGCCAGACGCCCAGCAGATCCGGCTGATCGGCCAGAATCACCGCCCACGCCGGACTTTGAGCGGCGGTGGGCTCCAGAGGCCAGGGCTCCGGCTCGAACACCGTCTCCACGATTTGACGGCCCGCAGCGGTTTTACCCTCCGTCAGCAGCCGCGCGGCCAGAAGTACCCGCAGGGTCAGGCGCTCGCGGCGGGGCAGTTCCCCGGTGAGCCGAAGCATAACGTCCGGAGACTCCCGCAACGCAGCCTCCATCCAGTCCATATCCATCAGGTCCGACCGGTGCCGGGCCAAAGCCAGCGCGGCCTCCGCCGCCGCCCCGAAAGCCAGTGCGGAGTCCAGTTCAGCCGTCAGCGCCGCCGAGCGGGACAACCAGAGAGGGAGATTCATAGCCATGATGATGATTTATTTATAACCTTATAACCGGCGCGCCATTGCCCGGCATCCCGCTCCTGTCAATGGCGGCGGAAGACGGGGTTTCCCTGTCAGGACTTGGCGCGGCTGGAAGGGACCGCCCGGAGACTCCGGCGGCGGCTGTGTCCACAGATCAGAAACCTGAAACAAAACCTTTCCATTCCGGCAAAAAGCAGTGCCCTCTCAGTCCATACCGCAGCCTTTTCTCCTGAAACCTGAAAACTGAACCCTCTCACCTTCCTCCCTGCGTCCGATTCCCCCTGGCAAAAACTAAAACTTCATTCAATGTGGGTTTAACTTTTTAAGTTCCCCCCCTTGTATGATCAATATCCGTTTTCCTGTCTTGGTGCTTGGAGTGGTTCTCAGCGGGCCGGCGGCGTGGGGGCAGACCCTAAGTGATGCTTTGGACACGCCGGACCGGACGTGGACGCCGGCGGGGGCGGTGACGGCTTTGAATGATCCCGCGCTGGCGCATGACGGCGTGGACGCGGTGCGGCTGGAGGTGTTCCGCTCGCCGGAGACGGGGGTGTTTGAGTCCTCCATTTCCACGGAGCTGGCGGTGCCCTCGGTGGTGGAGTTCTGGCACCGGTCGCGGGATCTGGACGCGGTGACGGTGCTGGGGATCAACAATATCCCCTCCGGAAACTCCAGTGTGTGGAAACTGCACCAAACCGTGGCCCCGGCGGGAAAACTGGAGATTTCCAACAAGGGGGAGCCGGGGGCCGGGCCGCTGTATCTGGACAGTGTGAGGGTGCGGCCAGCGGCGCTGGTCAGCCTGGCGGAGGCCCTGGACTGGACGGCTCCGGTGGAGCAGGGAGTATCCAACAACCCGGGCACGGTTTTTGGCGTGAATGAGGGGTGGCTGGCTCCGGACGGGGCGGACGCGGTTTATTTCAACCAGACCGATACTTATATCCAGACCACCGTGACCGGTCCGGCCCTGCTTTCCTACCGGTCCCGGGACGCCAGGGAAAACGCCGGCACTGAGGCGTTGGCCTCAATCAGCCCCGAACGCGCCCCTTTTCCGGAATTCACGGTTGGGGACCGGACGTGGTTCCAAGCACCCGCCGCCGGGGTGATGTATTTCAAAACCCGTTACGGCGCCACCGCTCCGGTCGTCATGGACGCGCTGGAGACCGTGCCGCCGGTGCCCGCGGGGGAGGCGCTGGACACGGCCGTCGCGGGCGTGACGCTCTCAGGATACGCCGCCGGCACCTCGCGGGTGCCCGCCGGGGCCTCTGACGGGGATGCGGTCCTGTGCTTGGAGGACCGGGCTCCGGGCGACCCCGTGGCGGGTCCCAACAGCGGCCAGGTGTCCGTGACCGTGGCCGGCCCGGCGCTGGTGCGGTTTGAGTATCTGGGGGCGGGATCCTGCACCTCCGATGGCATATGGATGCTGCCCCTCGACTCCGCCCTCCAGCCCCAGTCCATGAACTCCACCGCCTGGCGGACGGTGGAGATACCGGTTTACCAGGCTTCGCAGGTCGTCGGCTGGACGGGCAATCTCTGGATCAACGCCGTCAGCGCGCATCCCCTGCCCCCCGGCCTCAGCCCAGGCACCCTGCTGGATGCCCCGGACGTGGTGCCGGAGTTTCCCATCCCGGCGCGGGTGATGCCCCAGTTCAGCCCCGTGGCGAAGAACGGGCAGGAGCAGGGCTTGGTGGTCGCGCCCGTCCCCACGCCGGCCGGGACCGTCCCGGTCATCCGGCTGCCTTTCCAAGGACCCTCCGTGGTGTCGCTGTGGGTGTCGTCGAACAGTTCTCTGGCCCGCCTGCGGATTGACGGCGGTCCCTGGCAGGCGAAGCCGCCTGTCATCTGGTACCTTAACGATCCTTTCATGGCGGTGGTGCCCACCGCGGGAGCGCATTTTCTGGAGGTGAGCGGACCGGCGTTTATGGACCAGTTCCGGGTGGTCCCCTTGGAGGAGCTGCCCTTGGCGGAGGCTCTGGGCGCGCCGGAGCTGGTCTTCACCACCTCCCCCGGCACTCCCTGGAAAGGATACAAAGTGCCTGAAGGCTTGGACAAGCGGGACAACCGCGCGGCCACCGGCGGCCAGCACACGGTGGAGGCCGATCCCTGGATTGAGACCACCGTGAACGGCCCCGGCGTGCTGGGCTTCAAAATCAGGTGGCATTCCGTGGTCAGCGCTGGTTTTCCGGGAGGCACCGGTGATTTTCCTCCCCGGATGAGCATCGACGGCGCCACCGCCGAAGCGGTGACCGGCGGGCCGGGAGGAGCCCCCAGCGAATTTTTCGTAGGTGCGGGACCGCATACCGTGCGCTGGATTCAAAAAGGCAGCCGGGCCGGAGAGCCCCCGTCCACCATGGTCTGGATGGATGGGGTCTCCTTCAAACCCGGCACCATCCCCGCATCCGAGGCTCTGGACACTCCGGGCCGGAGCTGGACCCTCGGCGGATCGGGCGGCGAGGCGTTGCCCCTGGCCATGGCCACAGGATCGCCGGACGGGGTGGACTCCGTCCGCATGCAGTCCACCAGCGCCGGAGGCAGCGGCTGGGTGGAGACCGTGGTAAACCTGCCGGCCTACATCAGCTTCTCAGGCAGCAATCTGGTGATCACCAATGGGGCGGGGGAGGTGATTTTCAATCAGGGCACGGCGGCGGCCTCCTCCTTCCAGCGGGAAATCAAAGGCGTAGGCCCGGCGCAGCTGCGGTTCAGCCACACGCCCGGCCAGCCGGGGGTGCTGGACAAAGTGATGATTTTTGAATCCGCGGGCCGGATCGCGTCCACCGCGGTGCTGAGCCCCTCGGGCTCCGTATGGAAACGCCTTGACGAAAAACCGTGGTCAGTGCTGGAGAACCCCTGGACCGGAGAGGCTGTCTTCCAAGCAGGCAATCCGTTTTGGATCGAAGGCACGGTGATGGGGCCCTGCATGCTGGGCATCGGTCAGGAAATGACCCTGCCGGACCATGGAAACCGCAAGGTGTTCAATGGCCTGATTTCCTACGCCGGCCCGCAGCGCGTGCTGATGGCGCGGAGGAACGGAAATCCCGCGTCCGCGCAGTTCCTGGTGACCGACGGCTACAGACCGGCCCTTGACATGACGGAGGCCATGGGCGCCTCCGGCATCACCTGGACCACCGGCGGTGATGCCGTCTGGATATGCGTCGGCAACCGCCTGGCCTACAGCCCGACGCTGTGGCCAGGGGAAACCTCGTGGATGGAGGCCGCGGTGACCGGTCCCGGCGTGCTCAGCTGGAGACTGCCGCCGGCGGGCAGCTTCAGCCTCACGATGAAAACCGATGTCCTGTGCGATGGCGTGGCGCTTCCCGATGCCGCTGTTTCCTGGCTGCACCTAACCGCCGGCCCGCACCGTGTGCGCTGGCAGGTGTCCATGCCGGTGTATGCCACCCGGAATCTGGAGGAGTTCCGGCAGCTGCGCGAGGTGGATTTCCGGCCCATGGCCACCGGTTCGGTGCCGGAACTGCTGGGCTCCAATCTGAATTTTCATGAGGAGGCTCCGGTCGGCCCGATATCCTCCGACCCGGTGGAGCCTTGGCCCGCAGCCACGGGCTGGCGTGCCGGGAGCGATCCCGCCACCGGCGTCCCGACGCTGGAGGCGGACTACGGCGCAGGAACTCTGACCGCCCTGCCGCCGGTGCCGGGCACGGTGACCTCGCAGCTGAAAATGGAGCGGAACGGCCCCTTGGGATTCACCGTCATCAACACCCTCCCGGCGGCGGCGGCCCCTTTTCCCTGGACCGCGTGGACCACCTCGCGCCCGCCCGTCTGGCCACTGGCGGAGGGCTGCCGCACTTCGGCGGCGGCAGTGGTGTTCACTCCGTTCACCCCGGTTTCCGTGGCGGAGGCTCTGGACCAGCCCGGCTTGGAATGGACTGCGGAAAGCAACCCGCCCGGACTTTGGAAAGCTCTGACAGGTGTTCCCCTGTCCGAAAACACCGATCCCGACGGGCTTTATCTTTATGGCATGGCCATGGGGGACACCGCCTGGCTGGAGACCACCGTGACCGGCCCGCTGGAGGTGTCCACCCAGTTTGGCACATCAGGCAGGGTGGAGCCCGGCCTCCGCATTCTGCTGGATGGCGTGCACGCGGCGGATGCAACCCGTGCCGGCTCCGTGCTGCGCGTTCCCGCCGGCTCCCACCGCGTGCGCTGGGAGGTGGCGCCGGCCACTCCCATACTGGGGGGAAGTTATGCGGTGATACGCAGCATCACCACCGCGCCCGGCGCTGTGCTGCCGGATTTCAATGCGCTGCTGGATGCTCCGAATTTGAAATGGAGCCTCACCGGAACGATCCCCGCCCCGGTGGCCGGAACCGATGCCCACGACGGCTTGGACGCCCTCTCCCTTGGCTCCGGCACCGGTTACACCGTGCTGACCGCGGGCATGGAGGGACCGGGCATTCTTTCCTTCTGGATGAAGGGGTCCCCCAGCCTTGGCGAGCCGATTCTGGCCGGCCAGACGGTTCCGTTCCCCAGGACCACTCCTCCCACTCCCCTCACCGCCTGGAGAAAAATCACCCTGCCCGTCCCCGTCGGAATGCAAACCTGCCATTTCAGAGGACCGGGGATTCTGGATGAGTTCACTTGGCAGCCCCTGCCGGCCCTGACACCGGAGGAGGCGCTGGACACCCCGCCGGGAGTGACGGTGACAATGCCCAACCCCAACCTTTACGGGGCCGCGGCGTGGCCGGAATTCAGCGACGACGGCGCCGACTCCCTGATGATGATGCCCGGTCAGGCCCGCCGTCTGGAGGTCAAAGTGCCGCCTCTCAGCTCCCTTTCCCTGCGGGTGCGCGCGGTCTTTGGGACCGGGACCTTCGGCTTTCAGGATCTGGACTCCCAGCCAACCTCCACCACTTGGACGACCCGGACTTTCTCCACCCAGGCCGATGCCGGCATCACCACGGTGTATCTGCGCGCCAGCCTCGCACCGGTCCTGATTGACCGGCTGACGGTCACCACGCCCCCTGGCACCGGTGTGGGTTATTTCCCATGGGCGGACGGCCATGGTCTGGCCACCGCGCGGAACCAGCCGCTGGACGATCCCGACGGCGATGGCTGGAGCAACCTTCTGGAGTATTCCCTCGGTGGGAACCCTGCATTAGGCGGTGATGTCAAACCCGGCACCGAAACCGTCCCGGGCGCTCCTGAAACGGTCTTCTGGACCGATCCCCTCAGCGGTCTGGTTTATTTGGAGGTCCGCTACTGGAAGCGCACCAGCCAGACAGCCACCGTTGAAACCGCGCAAAACCCGGACAGCGCCCGCCTCCTGGGCGATGCCGCCGGCTGGAGCTCCAGCCCCTTGCCCGGCACCGTGACCACACCGGGTCCCGAGGGCTGGAGCCGGGTGGTGTGGCGCTCCCCGGAGCCGGCGACGGCGGGTGGGCGGATTTTTGTGAGGGTGCGGTATTCGGCTTTGTGAGGGGGAGGAAGTTTTCAGGATGCAGTGGGGTGAGTGGACGGGATGGACAAAATGAAAGCGGTCCGGAGCGGGAAGTGCGCCGCTCCGGGCTTCCGGGTTCCTTGAACCCGCCGGCCCGCCGCCCAATAACCAATAACCGTTAACCAATTACCCATCCCCCTTCACCTGAATCCTGAACTCTTTAAACTCCCTTTGTATAAAATGGAAAGTCAGGCAGGGCGCGGTTGAACGTTTCGGTTTTGCTTTGTTTTGTTTTGTTTTTGGCGTGCCCGCCCCTTTGACAATGAATATCTGTTTTTCTGTTTTAGTGCTTGGAGCAATGCTCGGGGTTGGCGGTCCAGCCGCGCGGGCACAGTACCTGAGCGATGCCCTGGACACGCCGGGCCGGACTTGGGCATCGCAGGGAGGGGCGACCGTTCTGAACGATCCTGCCTTGGCGCATGACGGATGCGGTGAGTCTGCATATCCATACCCCACCGTTTCAAGGAATTGAACGCCCCACCCTCTCCACGCAACTGGAGATCCCTTCGGTGGTGGAGTTCTGGCACCGGTCGCAGGATCTGGACGGGGTGACCACTCTGGGGGTCAACCGCGTGAATTCCGGGACCTCCAGCGTATGGCGCCGGCACCGGATGGTGGCTCCGGCGGGAAGACTGGAAATTTCCAACCTGGCAAACACGGTGAGCTTTCTGTATCTGGACAGTGTGGATATCCGGCCGGCAGCGTTGACAAGCCTGGCGGAGGCCTTGGACTGGCCCTTCCTGGTGATAGCGGAGAGTTCCGGCAACTCCTTCCCCCCTGGCGACCCCGGCACGGTCCTTGGGGTCACGGAGAGCTGGCTGGCGCTGGACGGGGTGGATTCCATCCTTGTCAGCCAGCACAGCACTTCCATCAGAGCCGCCGTGTCCGGCCCGGCTCTGGTTTCCTACCGCTCCCGGGATGCCGAGGAAAACTCCGGGCTGCAGCCGCAAAGTGGTTTCAGGGATGGCTCCCCGCTTCCGGAATTCACCTCCGGTGACCGGACATGGTTCTGGATGGCGGGCAACGGGTTTGTGAACTTCGCGGTGCGCTCTGTATCGGTGCCGGTGCTGATGGACGGGCTTGAGAAGCCGGCGGAGGTGCCGGTGCGGAAGGCGCTGGACGCGCCCGGGCTGGAACTGGAGCTTTCGGGCATGGCCGCCGGCACGCCGCAGGTTCCCCCTGGGGCTTCAGACGGCGACGCGGTGCTATGCCTGGCGGATCCGGCGTTTGAAGGATCCGGTGGCGGGCGGATTTCCCTGAAGGTGAACAGTCCGCGAGTGGTGCGGTTTGAGTATCTGGGCCTCGGGGCTTTGAAATGCGACGGACGTACGGTCCGGGCATTGAACTCCAGCACATGGCAGACCCAGGAGCTGATGGTTTACGACGCCCCACGGACACTCACCTGGGAGGGCAGCCTCTGGGTCAACGCGGTCAGTGCCGGACCTCCGCCCCCTGGCCGGAGTGCCGGGGAACTGCTCAATGCCCCGGGCTTGGTGCCGGAGTTTCCCTATCCGGTCTACGCGGAGGTGATGCCGGGCAGTGTGGAGGGCGACGAGGGGCTCTACCTTGCCCCCAATTCCCCGCAGGATGAAATGACGCCAGTCATCCACCTGCCGTTCCAAGGACCCTCCGTGGTTTCCATATGGGTATCGATGTCCGGCAACTTCCACTTTCTGAGGACGGACGGCGGGCCGTGGCAGGCGGCATCGTGGGCGGGCACCGAACCGGGCCGGACCTTCACCGCAGTGGTGCCGGGGGAGGGAGCCCACTTTCTGGAGGTGGGCGGGGTGGGATTGCTGGACCGATTCCAGACAGTGCCTCTGGAGGAGATGCCCTTGGCGGAGGCTCTGGACGCGCCGGGGATGGTCTTCACCACCTCCCCTGTCACTCCGTGGAAAGGATATCGGGTGCCGGAGGGCATGGGCCTGCTGGGCAGCCATGGAGCCACTGGCGGCCGGCATGCTGCGGCTGGGGATCCCTGGATCGAAACCCGGGTGGAGGGTCCGGGAGTCCTCGAATTCAGAATCAGGCCGTATTCCCTAGGCACCGGCTACCCACCCTACAATGATCGGAGCCTCCTGTCGGGGGTCAGCGTGGACGGCGGAAGCCCGCAGCCGGTGAGCAGCGGCCTGGATGGCACGCCCGCCGGGATCCCCTTGGGGGCCGGTCCACACACCGTGCGCTGGATCCAGAAGGGAAGCCAGGCGCTGGATCCCCTGGCCACCAGCGTCTGGATGGACCGGGTTTCGTTCACCGCGGGAACCATCCCCCTGTCGGAGGCGCTGGACACGCCGGGCCGGGGCTGGACGGCCCACGGCGCCGCCGGGGAGGTGCTTCCCGTAGTGTGGGCCGGGGGATCGCCGGACGGGGTGGACTCCGTGCAGCTGCGTTCCGCCGGCACCCGGGTGGAGACGGTGGTGAATCTCCCCGCCCGGATCAGCTTCACCGGCAGCAATCTGTTGATGACCGGCGGCACGGGGGAAGCGATTATCAATCAGCAGCGGGCGGGCACCGCCACTTTTCAGCTGTCCCTCAATGGAACGGGGCCGGCGCGGCTGCGTTTCAGTCCGGCGGAGAGCGGTCCCGCGGTTCTGGACCAAGTGGTGATTTTTGAAACCACGGACCGCATCGCTCCAGCGGCGGTCTCCCAGGCCTCCGGCATCGGATGGAGGAGAGTGGATGGAAAACCGTGGTCCATCCTCAGCAATCCCGTGACCGGGGAGACGCGTTACGGAGCCGGAAATCCAGCATGGATGGAGGCGGTGGTGCCGGGGCCGTGCGTAATCATGGCCAGCCGGGAAATGACCCTGCCGGATCACGGGAACCGCATCGTGTTCGGCGGAAAAATCCATTATCCCGGTCCGCAGCGGGTGCTGATGGCATGGAGGGATGAATTCGGCGCTCCCCTGAATCTTTTCATCACCGACAATTACCGGCCGGCGCTGGATCCGGTGGAGGCCATGAAGGTGTCCGGCCTGACTTGGACCACGGGGGGTGAGGCTCCGTGGATGTGCGTCGCCGCGGGCGCGTCTGTCAGCGCTCCGGTGCTGCCGGGGGAGGTGTCGTGGATCGAGGCGGAGTTGACCGGTCCCGGCGTGCTCCGCTGGAGCCTGAACCCGCTGCCGTCGGACTCCTCCGGCAGGATCGGGGATGTGACCTGCGACGGCGTGGCTCTGCCCTCCGCCGGTCTGTCCTATCTGCATCTGACCCCGGGACCGCACCGGGTGCGGTGGCAGGCCGCGTGGCCGGTGGGGGGTTTTGTGGACAATGGATCCTATGTGCGGCTGGAGGATGTGGGTTTTCAGCCGCAGCCCACCGGCTCGGTGACAGCGGTCCTCGGCTCCCCGGTGAATATTCATGAGGAGCTCCCGGTCGGATCCCGGTATGTCAGCCCCTCCGTCGTGCCTTGGCCCGCAGCCCACGGCTGGCGGCCCGGAAGCGATGCGGTCACCGGTGCCCCGGTGCTGGAGGCGGACTACGGCGCGGGTGCCCTGACCGCCCTGCTGCCGGTGCCGGGCACCATGACCTCGCAGCTGAAAATGGAACGGAGTGGCCCCTTGGGGATTGCCGCGGCCACCACCCTGCCGGCGGCGGCGGCCCCGTTCCCTTGGACCCCATGGACCACCCGGACTCCTGTCTGGCCTTTGGCGCAGGGCTACCGCACCTCGGTGGCTGGGGTTGCCTTTGTTTCCTATGCGCCGGTCTCCGTGGGGGAGGCCCTGGACAAGCCTGGGCTGGACTGGACCACGGGCAGCAACCCGCCCGGACTTTGGAAAGCCCTGACAGGAATCACCCAGCCGGAGAGCAGCGATCCGGATGCCCTGTATCTCTCCGGCATGGCCATGGGGGACACCGCCTGGCTGGAGACCACCGTGGAGGGGCCGCTGGGTGTGTCCGTCTATTTTGAAAGCCTGCCATCCCGGCTCGCGCCGACTTTCAGGACTCTGCTGGATGGAAGACCAGTGACAACGTTTTCGCCGCTGCGGGTTCCGCTAGGTTCCCATCGTCTGCGCTGGGAGGTGACGGCACGCGCCCCTATACCGGCAGGGGAATATGTGGTTTTACGCAGGGCCGCCACCGTATCCAGCGCCCCGCCACCGGATGTGAATGCCCTGATCGATGCGCCGGGCCTGGAGTGGAGCCTGGCTGGATCCTCCCCCACGGCGGTGACCGCCGCTGAATCCCATGATGGCGTGGATGCTCTTTCCTTCAGCGGCGGCTCCGGGGTTTTTTCGGTGTCCCTGCAGGGGCCGGGCGTTTTGTCCTTCTGGAAAAACCAGAGTTCCGCAATTGAGGACCCACTGGTGCTGGATGAACTGAGTCTGCTGACCGGTGCCCCACGCCACCCAGGCTGGCGGCAATTCATCCTGCCCATCCCCGCCGGCCCCCACATCTGCCAGATCCGCAAACGCTCCAGCACCACGGTTCTGGATGAATTCGACTGGCAGCCACTGCCGGCCATCACCCCTGAGGAAGCTCTGGATGCTCCTGCGGGAGTGACGGTGACGGTTCCGGATCCCCATCAGGCTGGAGCCGCCCCCTGGGGCAGTCTCAGCGATGACGACACCGATTCCCTGCTGCTGATGCCGGACCAGCCACACCGGCTGGAAATCAAAGTGCCCCCTCAAAGCACCGTCTCCCTGCGGGCACGCTCCGCATACAGCACTTCGACGCTTAATTTCACCGGCTATCTCGGCATTCAGAATATACCGCGCCCGGTGCCGGTCACCACAGCCTGGACCACCTATACGTTCTCCACCGGGGACGACTTTGGCACCGGCACCGTTTACTTGGCTGCCTACACGGCACCGGTCCTGATCGACCGGCTGACCGTCACCACGCCCCCCACTGGTGCGGGTTATTTCCCATGGGCGGACGGCCACGGTCTGGCCACGGCCCGGAACCAGCCGCTGGACGATCCGGATAGCGACGGGTGGAGCAATCTGCTGGAGTATTCCCTCGGTCTGGACCCCACCACCGCCGACAGCGCCAAAGCCGGCACCGACACCGTGCCCGGCACCCCGGAAACGGCTGTCTGGACCGATCCCGGAACCGGCCTGACCTATCCGGAGATCCGCTACTGGCGGCGCAACGGCCAGACCGCCACCGTCGAAACCGCGCAGGATCCGGAAGCCAGCGCGTGGATGGGCGACCCCGCCGGCTGGACGCCCAGCCCCCTGCCCGGCACTGTGACCACTCCCAGCCCGGAGGGCTGGAGCCGGGTGGTGTGGCGGTCTTCAGAGCCGGTGGCGGCGGGCGGGCGGGTTTTTATGAGGGTGCGTTATTCGTCTTTGTGAGAGGAGGTTAAAGGGTTCAGGGTTCAGGGGAAAAAGCTGCTGGATGGCGGGACTTTGAAGGCCTGTCCGTTTTCCTCCGGAGCCACGGGGTGATGACTGGCAGGCCAAAAATCCGCCTGACATTTTTTTGGGATCAGTTAAATTCCGTATGGGTATTTCCTTGTCTCACTTTTCCATGGCGGCCCGGAGCGGCGGCTGGGCGGCGGCTGTTTTGCTGACCATGCTGGGATTTTGCCGCGTGGAGCGGGCGGCGGCGGTCGATTTCCTGGGCTGGGGCGCGGGGCCTCCTGTCTCCTGGCCGGATGCCGGCAGGGGGGATATCCGCAGGATTGCCGCCGGGACGGCATACACGGCGGCCCTGAGGGCGGATGGAACGGTGATTGCCTGGGGGGACAACACCCTGGGTCAGTGCAGCGTGCCCATTGGGCTGTCGGGTGTCACGGCCATCGCGGCCGGGGAGCGCCATCTGGTGGCTCTTCTGGCCAACGGATCCGCCGTGGCCTGGGGGGACAACTCCAAAGGGCAGTGCTCGGTTCCCGCCGGACTGCCGCCGATCGCCGCGGTCTCCGCCGGCAGTGCCCACACGGTGGTGCTGCTGGCCGATGGCGGCGTGCGCGCCTGGGGGGACAACTCCAAAGGGCAATGCACAGTTCCCGCCGGACTCAAAGACGTCACCGCGGTTTCCGCCGGCTGGCTGCACACCCTAGCGCTGCGGAATGACGGGACGGTGACCGCCTGGGGGGACAATGCCCAGGGCCAGCGTGTGGTCCCGGCGGGCTTGGCAGGGGTCCGCGCCATCAGCGCCGGAGGGAAACACTCCGTGGTCCTGAAACAGGACGGCACCGTGCAGGCATGGGGTGCCGGCAATGGCGGGCAGACAACGGTTCCCGCCGGTCTGACGGGCGTCGCCTCCATCTCCGCCGGATGGGAGCACACCGTCGCGGTGAAGGAGGATGGGACCGTGGCCGCCTGGGGCAACAGGCTTTATAACCGGACGGCGGTCCCCAACGGCCTGAACGGAGCGACGGCGGCCGCCGCCGGGGATGAGCACACCGCCGTCCTGAAAAACGACGGCACCCTGGTGCTTTTTGGTTACAACGCCTACGGCCAGTCCACAGTGCCCGGCGGCGTGAGCCGGCCGCGGGCGATCGCGGCGGGCTCCCGCATGACTCTGGCTCTGCGCACCGACGGCTCGGTGTTCGCCTGGGGCGCGACCGGACTCCGGGGTGGCATCGGGGACATTGCCGGACCCGGCGCCGCGGTGCAGATTGACGCGGAGGATGGCATATGGGCCATGTTGAAAAGTGACGGCACGGTGTCGGGTCGCGATGCCAATGTTCCTGTGGGCCTGGCCGGCGTGCAGGCGATGGTGGTCGGAGGATCGGGACACGGGGCCGCGCTGAAAAAGAATGGAACCGTCACCGCGTGGGGCTATACGCTGGACGGTCCGGTCACCGCTCCGGCCGGACTGGACCATGTCACGGCCCTGGCGGCGGGCGGGCAGCACGCCGCCGCGCTGAGGGATGATGGCACGGTGGTGACCTGGGGCTCCAATGAGTATGGCCAGTGCACGGTGCCTCCTGGCCTCACGGGGGTCAGGGGTTTGGCTGCGGGAACGCGGCATACCGCCGCCGTGAAAGCCGACGGCACCGTGGTGGTCTGGGGCGACAACTTGGCAGGCCAGAGGGAGATGCCTCCGGGCCTGACGGGAGTCACGGCTTTGGCCGCGGGCGCGATGCACACCGTGGCTCTGAAGGAGGACGGCACGGTGGTGGCGTGGGGCGGCAATCAGTTTGGCCAGTGCACGGTGCCGGCGGGGTTGAAGCCCGTCATTGGCATCGCTGCGGGGGGGAACGCCACCTTTGTTCTGTTCCGGAGCGTAGGCGAGCCGGCGGAGGGATATTACGCCGCGTGGGCGGCCACCCAGTTCTCCGCAGAGCAGATGGCGGATCCGCTGATCAGCGGCAGCGAAGCCGATCCCGACGGGGACGGCTGGTCCAACGCGTTTGAGTATCTGCTCCACCGCACCCCCCTGACGCCGGACGGGGCACCGGAGATGACCGTCTCCGGAGAGTGGCCGCATAATCTGACCCTGGGGTTCATCCGCCGGGGAGAACTGCCGGAGGGGGCGGTGCTCCTGATCGAGGAAAGCCAATACCTCACGGAGTGGAAATCCATTGCCATGAAAATCGGATCCGGCGGCTGGATGCCCAATCCTTACGGCAGCACCTACAGCAAAGTGACCGAGGAGCCGGTAGCCGGCGGCGGTGGCGACCTCCGGGTGACGGCCCTTTCCTCGTATCCCCACGGCGGAGTGGCCACCCTGAGATTCCTGAGGCTGAAGGGCTGGCTGCCCTGAGAGCCCCGCCCGGCGGCGGTGTCCTGGCCATGCCCTCCCATCATTGAACCCGGACAGCCTCCGGCAGCACCACGGGCATGGTGGAAAAAGCCTGGAGATGGCCCAATATCTACTCGAACGGGGGGCGGACCCATTTTTGTGCGAGGAATACGGCGGCAGCGCGCCGATAAACTGGCATGAGGAGGAAATCCGTGAGTTGTTCCGCCGGTTCCGACTGTCACCCGCCGGGCGGGAACGCTGGCTGCAGGGCGGGCATGACGTGAGGGACCGCCAAGGGAATGCCGGTGAGTGATTTCTGCCTTGACGCGGGAATTTAAAACCGCGCGCGCCCGTGTTTCAAAGCCCGGACACCCGGAGGCGGAAAAACCGTGCCGCACCATCCACCGGGGCGGGCGCGGTCAGTGTGCGCGTTCCCGGCACTGCGGGGGGTGCCGGGGCGTTGCCGGGGACATCCCACGGGCTCCAGTTGGTGAAGTCGAGGCTGGTTTCAATGACGGCGGTGCGGTTGGCCGGGTGCGGGAAGGTTAGGATCAGGCGGTCGTCGGTGGCGGGAATGGCGGGGGCTATGGCCGGCTGCCAAGGAGGATTCAGCGCATGGGGATCCTGACCCAGCAGGAACTCGGTGCGGTTCGCCGTGCCGTCGCCGTCCGGGTCATCATCCGGAAGGGAGCCGGGCGCGCCGGGCGTGGGGAAGTGGGTGGCCTGCCATTGCGCCTGGCTTTGGCGGGCGGGCAGCGCCTCGGTGATCCAGCGGGTCAGAAGGGCCTCGGCGGCGGCATCGCGCTCCAAGGTGGCCAAGGGCGGCATGCGGGGCACGCCGCTGTCGTCGCCGCGGAGCCGGGCGAGGATCATGGAGTGCTCCAAGTCACCCGGCACGCACCAGCGGTTGGCGGGATCGCCGCCGTCGTTGACCAGCGGGCCATTGATCAGATTGGCGAGGTCGGTCGGCGTGGGCGCGCGGGCGTCCCAGTAGCCGCTGGAGGCCCCGCCCGGCTGGTGGCACTGCACGCAGTTCACGGCCAGATAGGACCGCACCCGCCATTCGAGCGAGGCGTCCTCATTGTCCGCGGCGGCGAAGGCCGGCAGGGTGTGGACCCCGCTGACGGGAGCGGAGAAATAACTCGCCGCGCTGAGGGCCGCGATCTGGTTCAGGGTTTCCGCGCCATAGGGATGGAAGCGGTTCAGCTGCGGGGTGTTGAAGCTGAGTGCATACCCTCCGGCGGGCGTGTGGCAGGAGCGGCACTCCGCCCGGCTGGGATACCGCCAAATCTGCGCGGGGCTGCTGGCGGGCACGGCGGCGGACAAGCCGTCCTCGGGCACCAGATCGGCATCGCTCTGGTCATCCCGCCAACGATAGCTCAGGCCGTAAACATCGGTGGGGGTTTTGACCAGAAACCGCGTCTCCAGCCGGCGGCGGGTGGCGGGATTGCCGCGGGTGGTGTCGAGATCGAAATGTTTGACCCACACCATGCCCGCCGGCAGCGTCCAAGGGCCGTCCGCGGAGAAGCCGACGGTGTCCGTCAGGTTGCGGATGGCGAACCACCGGGTCTTGACCGCGTGGTCGCTCCAGAAGTCCACATTCGGCGCATAGGGGATCAGCCCCGCGGCGGGCGCCAGGCTGGCCACATCGGAAAAGGCTCCGGTGGCGGACAGGGTGGCGGGCGGCTGCACGCCGGTGGTGCCGCTGCGCGCCAGCCGTTTCACCTGGCCGCCCGTGAGATCGCACAGCAGAGCGTCGCCGTTGCGCGGATCATAACCCCAGCCGGAAACCCCCGTCTCCGTGGCCAGCCGCTGGCCCAGTCCGCCGCCTCCGCCGGCCCAGCGTCCGTCAGGCTGTTCCGTGAGCGCCACGATGAAGCCGGTGTTGAAGTCGCAGAACAAATATTTGCCCGCCAGTTCCGGCAGCCGGTCGCCGCGGTAAACGACCCCGCCTGTGACCGAGGACCCGTTGATGACCGGATTCCCGCCGCCGGAGGAGTGCCGGTATTCATAGATGGGCGGATCGCTGGTCCAGCCGGCGGGCGGCGTGGCCGGCGGGTTCGCGGGGCTGTGGGCGTGCAGTCCCTCGCGCCAGCTCCAGCCTCCGTTGAAGCCCGGCGTGATGATATCGATCTCCTCCCACGCATCCTGCCCCACCTCGCCGCAGAACAGACGGCCTGTCAGCGGATCGAAGCTCATGCGCCAAGGATTCCGCAGGCCGATGGCGTGCCACTCGGTGCGGATGGCGGTTTTGGGAAAGGTGAATCCGTTGTAGGTGGCATTGCCCGTGCCCTCCGCCAGCGGCAGAAACGGATTGTCCGGCGGAACGGCGTAGCTGTCCGGCGTGATGGCGCTGTCTCCGGCGGCGGTGGTGCTGCTCTCATCGTGCGGATTGGGCGGTAGGCTGCCCGGCTTGCGGTCCACATCCACCCGCAGGATGCCGCCGAAAAAGTCCTTGGCGATGCGCCGGGCATTGTCCGCCCCGTCCCGCTGCGGTCCCTCGTCGCCCACCGAGATGTAGAGATATCCGTCCGGCCCGAAAGCCATATCGCCGCCGTTGTGGTTCCCTGCCCCGTCCCGCTGGGTGATCAGCGGCGCTTCCGTGGCCCCCTCCGCCGACACGGCGGCGTTGTAGTCGCCCGGCGTCCCGGTGGCCGTGAACCGCGCCACCCGCTGATGCAGCCGCCCGGAAATGTTCAGACTGTAAAACACATAAAAATACCCGTTCTCATTGTAGCGCGGATGGAAAGCCAGACTCAGAATCCCGCACTCGCTGCCCGTCTCCAAAGGCCGTCCGCGGCTTTGCAGCCAGGAGGCGAGGGGCAGGAAAACCGCCTGGGTCATGCTGTCCAGGTTCACGATCCGGATGCCGCTGTTGCGCTCGATCACAAAAAGCCGGTTTTTCACCCCCGGCGGCGAGGCGATATCAATCGGATTGGAGAACGTCAGGGACCCCAGCGCGTTCTGCGTGGTGTAGCCCGTGGCCACCGGCGGCTCCTCCGGCAGATTCAGCGCGGCGGCGGCCTGCCTTGCCAGCTGGGCCAGCGCGGCGGGGGGGAAGCCGGGCAGCAGCGGAAGAAGTATAAGAAAAGCGGACAGCAGGGGCTTTTTCATGGAGGGAGGGGGGAAGAGTTTTCAGTTTTCAGAAACCTGGAACCACGCCTTCCCGCTCCGGGCAGTCCACTTTCGTCCACTTGGTCCACTTCGTCCACTCGGAAGCGGGGAGTAGGTTAAAGGGTTCAGGGTCAGGATGGACGGGATGGACAAAGCCAACCGCCGCGCAAAGGTGCCGCGCCGGGCTTCTGAAAACTGAAAACTGAAAACTCCTCATGGCTCCCGCCACCGTCCTCGCCATCCTTTTCGCCGCCGCGCTGCATGCGGGCTGGAACGCCCTGCTGCGCTCAGGCAGCGACCGCATGTGGTCCATGACCATCATGTCCACCGCCGTGGCGGCGGTCTGCGGCGGCCTGACTTTTCTGGTGCCGGCGCCGGCCATGGCCAGCTGGGGGTATATGGCGCTGTCCGGCCTGCTGCACATCGGCTACAATCTGTTTCTGGTGCGCACCTACCGCGGCGGAGATCTGGGGCAGACGTATCCCATCGCCCGCGGTGCCTCGCCGCTGCTGGTCTCCGTCGGAGCCGCCCTGTTCGCCCGCGAACTGCCGGATCCCGTCAGCCTGCTGGGGGTGGTGCTGGTGTCCGGCGGCATTCTGTCCCTGGCTTTTCACGGGCGGCGCCCGCCTCCCGGCACCCTGCCCTCCGCGCTGGCCACGGGCTGCTTCATCGGAGCCTACAGCGTGGCCGACGGCATCGGCGCGCGGTTGTCGGGAACCCCCGTCGGCTACACCGTCTGGATGTGCCTGACTTACGGGGTGATGATGCCGCTGATCCACATCCGCCTGCGCGGCTGGAAAAGCCTGATCCGCAGCCGCCGGGAGACGCTAACCGTCGCCGCCGGCGGCGTGGTGTCGCTGCTCGCCTACGGCATCGTCATCGCCGCCATGACCTTCGGACCGATGGGGCCGGTCTCGGCCCTGCGGGAGACCAGCGTGGTGTTCGCCGCCCTGCTAGGCCGCTTTTTCCTGGATGAGAAACTGACCGTCCAGCGGCTGACCGCCTGCGCCGTCATCGCGCTGGGCGCGTTCTGCATCGGCCATAACGGCGGGAGGGGATGATTTTCATGCATCATTGCGCACAGCAATATCCGGGACGCTGGACTTCACAGGGCGGTTCCATGAATCACAGCCCCGCAGCACGGCAGCCCTGGCACTCCGGACGGTCTAACCATCGGAAAACCTGACAGACAGCGTTCTCCGGCGCTTCGACGTGATGACGACCGTTCCGGCAAGCTTGTCATGCCATGCCTGATGGCGGCGGTCAAAAGCGGCCCAGAGGAATCCCAGCCCGAATGGAAGAAGGGAAAGGAAATACCCCAGATAGCGCCGCACCGCCTGCCCCGCGGAAATCGTTTTTCCGGTTTTGGCGTCCACCACCGACGCGGACACAGCCATCTTCCCGGGTGTCGCCTGGGAAACAAGCCAGAAGATAATGGTCGCCACCGCCGGAAAAACGTAGGAGATGACAAAATCCGCCGGCCCCATGGCAAAGTCCGTGTTGTCCCCGGTGAAATAGGCGGTGCCATAGAAAAAAATCAGGGCGGGGGCGGTCATCAGAAAGGTGAGGGCACCATCGATCACGGAGGCGGCCACGCGGAGCCAGAATCCCGCATACTCCCGGTTCCGGAAATCCGCGGGACCACCCTCCGGAGCAAGGATAGCCGACCGCGGCGGGGCATAGGGATTCGGATCCAGATTCAAGGAAGTGGCCTTTGGAGACTGCGGCGGGCGGGAAATGAATGACGCCGGATGCCACCGCCTGTCAACGACCGCGCGGCGGGGATCCCGGCATTTGGCATCCGCGGCACCATTGTCAGTGTCAGGGTCAGGCCGGAAAACCAATCGTGTTTTCTGTTTCTGAAAAACGGAAAACTGGCTCCGGCCTCAGCCGCCATTCCTGTCCGGTTTATTTTTCGGTCTTGATCCGCTTCATTTCACTGACAAGCCCCAGCTTCCGCCCCTCCAGATACAGGGTGTCCGGACCGCGGCTGATCAGCCAGCTCTCGTCCGGCTCGCCGTTGTCCTTCAGCAGTTCGCCGACGGTCATCTCCAGAAGCTTTTTGAGGAACGGATCCCCGCCCCGGATATCGCCTGTTTTGCACTCCCCGGCCGTCACCAGCTGTTTTTCCCTGCCGATCCGCCAGCTCCCGGTCATGGAGATATCAACACTGGCATTGGCACTGGCATCGCCATCGCCACCGGCCTGCTTTCCGTCCTCCGGGGAATCGGCGGTGAAGGTGAGCGTCCCTTTGGTGGTGTAGGCTCCGTCCCCGCCGTAGTGGTCCTGGGATTCCACGCGGAGCGTCACGATGCGCTCCCCGGCGCTCATGGTGTGGCTTCCAGACGATTTCCAGACGCCCGGGAAATAATCCTCCGGGCGCGCCGGCCCGCCGGAGGGGGAGGTGAGGAGATTCCCCCCTCTCCTGCCCAGAAGCGGGGCTCCGGGGTCTCCCAGGATACGGAAACCCTGGCGGTCATAAAAAACGTCGTTCCAGAAGATAAAGCCGTCCTCATGCGCGGCCAGCTTCAGCAGAAACGCGGTGGAGGTCCCGCCGCTGTCGAATCCATGGGGCAGCAGGATGCCGTAGGTCCTTTTGACCGCGGGAATGGCCTCCCGCAGGGCGGCGGCGGGCGCTTCGGCACCGGGGTCCTCCTTCGGAAAGCGGGAGACACGCTCCTGTATTTTCCCGTTCCGGACTTCCCGATCGCCGTCCTCCCTCTCCCGGATCCGCACTTTGGCGGCATTCCATTCCACCGTGAAGCGCACCGGCCCCTTCCCCTCCGCATCCGTGGCGGCCCGCACCGCGGCTCCCTCGGCCAGCCCGCGCAGGGTTTCGAATTCCAGCGGCTTCTCCTGGCGGGAAAGCACGATGGCGGCCGTGGCATCCGATCCGGCTTCGGAATCGGAGTCGGAGTCGGAATCCTTCTCCTGTCCAAGGCAGGGCCGGGTCAGTGACACTGACAGTGGCAGGAGAACAAACAGCAGAATACAGAGGGGGCGCGGCATGGCGGAGATCGGAGTTGGGTTCAATTCAATCGTGTCCCGCAGGCTTTATACAGAGTTTCCAACCCGGCTCAAGTTTTGACGAACGGACATTGGCTTATTCCATGGTGCCTGCGGCCTGTGGGCTGTGGCCGCCAAGCCCGATGGCCCCGGACCAGCACGCCGCACGCGGACAGTCCGGGTGCGCGCGGGCCTTTTTTGTGACCACCGTGTCACCTTTCTGGCGCTCAAAGAAAAGTGGACCAACTTCCGGGCCGTTGAATTTGATACGGTTTAACCCGCTGGCAGCCTGTGGAATCCGCCCTCAGCCTGCCGCATGACTGCTGAGGAATTTTTTCAGGCTGAGCTGCTGGCCGCATGGCATTCCGTTCCCGCTCACTCCCGTCCTCCGCAGGTCTGGCTGAGACAGCACACTCCGTTTGACTGTGAGCCTGACACTTACCGAATCCCGACACCCGTGCAGGCCGCTTGGCTGCTGCGGGATGGCCGGATCACGCCCAAACCAGTCTCCGAATTCCTCCGGTTTTATGTGGTTCAGAGCGACCGGATCTGGTCCTCCGCGGATTTGCCGCCGCCCTCCCCCCTCTTTGACATGGGCGCTCACGAATTCGCCCTGTCCTCCTTTGCCGGGATTTCCGGCACTTCGGATTATTTTTTCCAATGGCAGTTTGCCGGGCTGCACGGACGGGCTGACCGTTACCACCATGAAAACGGCGTGTTCACCCCCGCCGACAACCTGTGGATTTCCTGACCGCCGACACTGAAAAGCCAGTGGAGGCATAGCCCCGACCTGCTGTTTTTTCAAAACCGGATATCAGTTTTATTTTATCATGATACCCGAAAATGAATATCAGCGCCTGCTCACCGCAGGGCGGATTTTCTTCACCGCCGCCACGCTGAATCATGCCTTGGGCATCACCACCGCGCTTCGCAACCTGAGGCTTTCAGAGGATGCTTTTGAAAACATGGTCGCCGGAGGAAAGGACGCGCTACCTCATATGACGCGTCTGGTGTTCGACTATCAATGGCCGCTGGCGGCGGCGGGGGACTACTGGCGGCGTTTCTGCTTTGGAAGGTCTGGACCACCGCCCGGCTGTCCACCCTGGTTTGGGCCGGTGCGGGCCTGTGGCTTCTGCCCATCATGCGGAGCATTTTGGTTCAATTCGGCATTGTGAACCCCATGACCACCATCATCACCAAATTCCAGGAATGACCGGTTGGAGGTTCTGAGCAGGAATGAGGAACCGGAAGGGCATGGCTTGGAAAATGATCCCTGCGGCAGGCTGGCCCACAAAATGGCCGTTGATAGGCGGATTATGAGCGTAAATCAGCAAATGGACATCAGGCGGGATCATAGGATTTCCTCAAAAAATCCCTGCCTCCAGATCGTCAGGAAGCTGATTGAACCGGTCAGGATCAATGCCGGGCCGGACACTGCTAAAATCATGCGGTCTTACGGTGATGACCGGTTTGTCCCCTGTTGATTCCGCTTCCGCAAGACCGCGCCGCAGGGCAGTGTTCACAACCTCGTGGAATGGCATATCCAACTCCCGTGCCCGGCGCTGAAGCAACCCCGCCAAATCATCGTCGATGGTGAGCGTGGTTCTCATGGAAACATCATGATGTTTCTCGCTCTGATCTCAAGACATCATGATCAGGAAACACGGTGATTTTCGAGGCTTTCGAACCCTGACCGCACCGGAATCACGCGGACGGAAATCCTGCCTCCACCAAAGCCGTGCGCAGTCTGGCCTTGCCGCCGGATTTGATGACATCGCCGTGGCCGACCACCACGCGGTCGAAGTCCCATGCCAGGATGGCGGTCAGTGAGTCCTGAAAGGCGGCTTTGTCCTTCACACCGGCCTTCATCGGGCGGGACATTCCGGGATGATGATGGCCGCCCACGCCGGCCCACAGGAGCAGTTTGGTCCAGAGCGGCTCGCGCTCATCAAAGTTGAACACCAGCTCCGTAAGGATCAGGGTGCGGGAGGGAATGTGAAGCATGGCGGTGTCGCGGGCCGCGGGCGCGCCTTGGATCTCAAGCGCGGCCAGCTCGCCCTCCCACTCGGCGGGCGCGGGCACGATCGGGTGGGTGGGGAATCCCACCACCTCCGAAAATCCCTCGGGAGCCAGATACGGGATGTCCGGAAACGCCGCCCTGCCCTCTTTGGCAAAGGTGTCGTGGCGCAGAATGCCGTCCAGCAGCCAGCCGGGCTCGCCCAGCGCCCGCACCGATGTCACCTCCTCCGGCGTGAACGGAGCCGTGGAGTGGATGACCAGCTTCCCCGACCGCAGGCGGATCAGGGTCACATTGCGCCGCAGGTCGGCTCCCAGCATTTTGAGGGGATAGGCGAGCAGCCAGAGATTTTCAGCCAGCGGCTGAGGTTTGACGGATGGGTTTGTGCTCATGGTGGGGGAAAGGGTGAGTGGCTTCCAGCGCGGGAATTTTGAATCTTTACGCTGCGGCTTGGCTCGTTGGCGCATTTCCGTCATGGCATCCCATCAATATGCCCAGGCTTATGGGATGGTGCGGATCGGTCCCTACCAAGGGGGATAGGCTGCCTGTAAAACCGAAATGGCCATGGCCAGTCCGATAAACGCCAGCAGGACGATGCCGGTGATCAAAGTCATCCGCTGGCTGAACCAGTGGGAGCGCTCCTCTGACCACACGGTGGCCAGGCACCACGCTGCCGGGATCAGAATCAGAAGCAGTCCCCAATTCCGCACAAACACCGGAAAGTCATGGAACCGGGCTGCCTGGGTGCCGTAGCCAAAGAGTTTCAGGGTCCCCCGTGTCAGCAGGCACCCTCCAATGATGAGTCCGGTTTGCAGAAGGGTCAGGATTCCTTGGGGCCGGTAAATGCTGAAGAGGCCAGTCATGGTTTCCCGGTCTTATCAGGAATCCACTTTCCTGTCTCCCTTAATTGCTTCCCTTTGAACCAGCCGGCGGGAATGAGGTAAAAGCTTCCGGGTGTGGACGCCCGTGTCGGGCATCTTCCTGCCAACTCTCCCGTCAGAAGGCGGAAACTATTACGCTTTTTATCGGATATTGTAACAGTCCTATAATCTTGAGCACTGTATTTTAAACCAGTTCACGGGGTTGGATGTCCTCTGGACCGGTCGCCTTGCGCGGCCGCCAAACGTCCCCGGCCCACCAAGCCGGAGAACACACTAACACCAAGGACCACCGCGTGCCGGTGGCGCGGGATATAAGAATCCTCCGGAAAAGTTTTCAGTTTTCAGAAGTCTGGAACAACGCCTTCCAGCTCTTGGCAATGGGTCTATGCCCACCCAGTCCACTGAAAACTGAAAACTGAAACACTGAAAACTCCTTCCCCTACTCCCCCCCAACCTCCACTCTCCCCCACAGCCGCGGCACCAGCATCGCCTCCGACGGCACGTCCGACGTGATGCCCGTGGCCTTGTTGCTCCAGTAAACGCGGGCGGTGGTTTCGGTGCCGGTGCCGCGGAGGATGCCGATATCCCCTTTGAGGAATTTTCCGGCGGTGGCTTCCGGCTTCAGGCCGAGGACGGTCAGCGGGATGGAGAACTCATAATTGCCGTCCGCGCCGGCGAGGCGGACCTCCGCGCTGACATCCTCTACCTGGTCCAGGGTGATGGTGCGCCATGGCGAGGAAAAGGGCACCGGCTCCTTCGTGCCGGGGACCACCGGGCGGTAGAGGACGGCTTTGGGAGCTCCCTTGACCAGGGTGACCAGCAGGCGCAGGTCGCCGGCGGCGGGGTCCGCGCGTTTGGGATCGGCGGCGGGGTCCGTGCCCAGCATCAGGTCCAGTCCGCCTCCGGTTTTGAATGGCGCGTTCGGCACCTCGCCGGAATTCCGCAGCAGGCGGGCGTCGCCGGTGCGGAAAGCGGCATACAGCCGGTCCCCGGACACGGTGACCGCGCTGGTCACGTCGTAGGGTTTGGAGTCCGAATTGAAAATGGCCGCGACTCCGCTTTTATCAATATCGACCCAGCCGTCCCGCGGCCAGTCCCCCAGTTTTCCATCAACGACCGGAGCTTGGGACCGCAAAGCCACTTTGAGGGTTCCGCCGCCCTCGGTCTGCTGCCGGCGGGCCTCCGCCGCCGCGAGAATGCCCTGCGATTTCTCCAGATCGGCGGCGGTGACGGTGATCCCGGAGGCGGGCAGCCGGCGGATGGTCTCCAGACCGTCCAGCCGCACGAGGGCGAATTTTCCACCGCTCATCAGATACACGGTTCCATCGGGGGTCTGGCTCCAGGTGGGCCAGAAGTTCTCCTCGCCGAGGGTGAATCCTTTGAGGCTCATATTCCGCTCCGGCGCCGGCATAGCCCAGATTTTTCCAACGCGCTTGTCCACAAACACGGTGGCCACAAAAAGGCCGTCCGAGGTGAAAAGGTAAATCGTCCCCATGTCGGCGTTCATCCCCCAGATCTGACCCGCGTCCGTGTTCCGTGGCGTGACAAATCCCCCCAGCAGCCGGGTGGTGCCAACCAGCTGCCCGGGCCGGTCCGGCGCCGGGGACTCATGGGCGGCGTGCAGGCCCGGCCAAGCGCTGGGATAGCTCCATGAGGGTTTGCCGTGGGCGGTCCCGGACAGGGATTGCTGCGCGAACGGGTCCAGGCCGAGGGTCACCACCGTCCAGCCATCCTTCCCCGCCAGCACCTGATCCCCGCCCGAGGATGCGGGCGGCAGCACCCCCTCCGCCAGGGTCCGGCCTTTGGCGAAGTCATAAAGCGGAGCGCCGCCCGCGGAGAACCCCACGGGAGCGTAAAGCATGGCCTTTCCATCCACCCGCGCGGCGCAGAGTGACAAATCGGGCATGACCGTGACCCCGCCGGTCCCCGAGGCATGGAAAAAGACCTCCTCCGGCTGCGCCTGGGCGTCATCATTGGCATCCGACCAGAGATAGAGCAGCCGTCTGTCCCGGTCCCGGTCCCGGTCCCGGCCTCTTTCCCCGGAGGACACGGCGTCCAGCCGCGCCGCAAAGGCCGGTGCCTGAAGCACTTTCCAATCCGCCGCATTCCCCATGCCCGCCACCGGGCGGGCGATGCCATCGCGCTCCAGAAACACCATGGCGGCGCTGCCCCCGGTGGGGTTGGAGTTATAACAATTGGTGAAATAGCGCCGCCCCTGATGGTGAATGGCCAGTTCAGGAGCCGCCGTGTTGTCCGGCAGTTTCAGATCCCCGGCCTCCGGGCGGTAATAGACACTGGTCAGCCGGGATTTCCCTTTTTCCCAGTCCAGCGCGAACTCCATGGCCCCGCGCGCTTCGTCCGCATATAGAAAACGGGTTTTATCCTCCGGATCGAGGGTGCCGCCGCCGCCGTATTTGGAGGGCCCGTAAAACGCTTTCCACAGCGTGCCGTCCGGGTTCCACACGGAGACCCGCTTGGGCAGAAAGTCGTTCTCCGTGACCCACAGGCGGTTGTTGGCGTCCACCGCCATGCCTGTGGGATGGTTCATGTGCAGCGGGTCATAGGGACCCGCTTTCGGAGCCCCGGCATGGCCGATGACCTGCACGGGTTTTCCCTCTGGAGAGAAGACCTTCACCTGATGTGAGGATCCGCCGTCGCTGACCAGAATGCGGCCCTGCGCGTCCAGCGTGATGCCCTGGGGATCATCGAGTCCCGCCGCCACCAAGGTTTCAAAAACCGGAGCCGATCCCGGTGCCGGCACCGGTGCCACAGCTTTGTCATCCCATGCGCCACGCAGCAGTTTTTTTCCGGAAAGCACCAGCAGCCGTCCCTCGGCATCGAAGGCAAGGCCGCGGGGACTTTCCACAGCGGCTTTCCCCAAAACCTCCCCGGTGGCGGCATTGGCCATAAGCAGCAGGTCCAGCCGGTGCAGACTGGCCACCAGCCGTCCGTTATGGACCGCGATGCCCCCCAGCTGCCGGATCCAGTATTCATCCTTCCCACCACCGGCGGGAGGGGAGAAGGCATACTTGAGGACCGGCCGGTCACCGTCCGCCGTCAGCGCCGTGATGCGCAGCTCGCCGTGGGTGCGGTCCTCATTGTCGTTGGAGGAGGTCCAGGTGGATCCCACATAGGCAAACGTCCGGCGGTCAGCCTCCGGCCCCTTGTCCGACGCCAGGTGCGGCGCGGCGGTCCAGTTGCCTCCCACCCATCCCCGGCCGCCCAGCTTTTTGCCGTCCTGATCCACCCATGCCAGGCCGGCGCCGCCTTCGCTGACCGCGCTGCCCAGATAGACCATGGGCACCCCGGTGGGGGATTTTTCCGCCGGCACAAACAGGGCGCCCTGCGGCGGCGTGTGATTGGTCAGCCAGCCCCCCGTTTTGTCCGCCGTCTCCCAGGCCGGGTCTCCCTCGGTATAGACCGGAAACTCATACCGGGGCTCGATCTCCCCGCGCACCAGCCCCCGCACCGTGTAGTCCCCCGGCGTCACAAACTGCGCCGGAATGCGGTAAAGCCCGTGCGCCGCCGCATCCGCATCCCGCCCCAGATCGTCCGTGCCATCCCACCAAGCGATGTTCTCACCGGCCGGAAAAGGGGTTTCGGAAATGAGATTGCGCACCCGCTTTCCGCTTTTGTCCTGGATTACCAGGGTCACAAAGCCGGGCCGGTCCAGTTTGAAGGGCACCGCCACCGGGGGATGTGGTGCCTCATCACTGGCGGCGGCCACGGGCACCGCCGCCGCCTGCAGCGGTTTGTCCCCCAGCGCCTGCAGCGCCATCACCTCCCCCAGCCACACCCGCTTGCCGCCGCGGGTGCGCCCCTTGAGATGGGAATGCTCCGCTTCCGACGTCGGGGAGGTCATCACCAGACGCAGCGCGCGGGTGACCGCCGGCTGGGCAAAGTGAACCGGATTGGGCCACAGCGGCACCGGATAGCCGTTCTGAAGATCCGTGAAGGACCCCACTTTTTGCCAGTCCGCATCCCCCGCATTCAGCGGATGCCCGTCCTCCGGACCCGTATAGCGCTGAACCTCCATGGAGGAGAATCCGGCTCCCAGCAGATTCAGAGCCTCGATCCGCACCGGGGCCGGCCAAGTCAGGATCAGCCGCTGCGGATGCTCCAAGGAAACCTCCGGCTCCTCAGCGGGCTCCCGGCTGTCGCCGCTGAGGTTGTCCCATTCCTCAAAGGTGTCGCGCCGTCCGTTGTTGATCAGCGCGGCTTTGCGGGGATGGGCCTCCGCTCCCGCGCGGGCTCCGGCCGCCGCATTGCTCCAGCGCTCCTCCGTGATGAAGGCACCCTCCAGATGCCCTGCATAAGCCGCGTCCGAAGCCTCCGCCAGATGGGAGAACCGCAGGGCCCGCGTCCGGGTGCCGGGCGGCAGCACCCACACCGCGACCTCTTTGGGCTGCACCTCCCCATGCGAGACAGCGCCGTTCTCCAAGCGTTCGGCCTCCAGCCAGTCGTCATCGTGGTTCAGGCGCCCCGGATAAACCGCCTCCGGCTTCAGCACGCTCAGCCGCCCGCCGCCTCCGGTGAAAACACTGCCCACCGCCACCACGTTTTTAAACCCGATCCGCAGATGCCGCTCCCCGGGGGTATTGGTGTCGCCAAATTTACATCCCGAATGCCCCGGCTTCGTGCTGTCCGTCCACACCGCCCACCGCGGCTTTTGTGACTGATCCGGCCCGGCCAGCGGCTTCTCCGCCCCGTTCACCCATTCGGAGAAAGCGGCTTCATCCAGATCTTCGGTCTTGAGCGGTGTCTCCATGGCGGGCTTCCCGGACCCCGGCACTGGCACCGGCGGCGTCTGGCAAAACCCTGCTCCAGCCGTCATCAGTGACACCGTCACCGCCAGCGGCAGAGGGGAAAGCGAAAGGAAACGGAAAATACCGCGCGGCAGGGGGCGGGGAAAACGGGGCTTCATGGAAAGGAGGACCTGCGGGCCACAGGCCACAGTGACTCCTGCTTTACGCTGCCGGGCGCGGGGTGTTCGAATATTTTTAACCGGCAGGACCCGGGGCTGCTCTCGGTGTCAGCGCGCTCCCCCCAGAGGAACAGATGGGAATTCATGCACCTTTTGTCCGGTCTTCACCTCAAAAAGCCGTATTTTACCATCCGGGCCGCCGGTGGTAATCTGATTAGTATGCGGATGAAAGGCGAGGGCGAAGACCGCGCCCGCGCCGGTGGTCACGGTGGAGATCCTGTTTCCGGTCGGCACCTCAAAGACGCGCACCTCCCCGGAGAGAGCGCCGCAGGCGACCATGCCTCCGTCCGCGCTGAAGGCCACGCTGTGCAGAGGTGATCCCAGCGACTCGAATTCCCTGACAAAGCTGTTTTCCTTGTCATCCCCCTCGGCAAGCCGTCCGCCGCGCGGCTCCATTTTGAACAGGCGGATTTTTCCCTCAGCACCGCCCGTCGCCACAAGGTCCTCGGAAGGGTGCCGCGCCACGCAGAGCAGCGCGTCGCGCGGCCGGTTGATGTCGTCAATGAGACGGCCGGTCTCCACATCGATCAACTTTGCCGCCTTGTCTCTCCCGACGGTGCAAAGCCGTGCGCCGTCACGCGCGAAGGCTGCGCCCAGCACCCAGTCGATATGGTTGTCACACTTCATTATTTCCTGCCCATCACCGGTGGAGAACACGCGCACCAGCTTGTCCGCGCAGCCCACGGCGACACGCCGGCTGTCGGAGGAGAGGGAGACGCCAAAAACGCTGTCCCCGGAGGTGCGGATGGAGCGGGTCAGACGCCGTGCGGCAGTGTCCCAGAGCTGGATTTCGCCGAACTCCGAAGGCGAGCCGCCGCAGGCCGCCAAAAGCCTGCCATCCACGGAGAAGCAGAGACCCTCCAGCCGCGAGGCCGCCCCCGGCAGCCGGGTGATTTCCTGAAGATCCGGGCCGCCGTGCAGCAGGATTTCATGCCTCCCCGGCACCGCCAGCAGGGTGCCATCGGGGGACCATGCCAAGGCGGTGACCGCCGGCAGCAGACGGTAAACCGGGGACGGCGGCACGGGAGGCGGCGCACCCGCCGCGGAGGCAGTGTCATCCACCGCCCCCTGCGCGATCCATGTCCTGAGAAGGGCCTGCTCCTCCGGGCTGAGCGGCTCCCCCTCCGGCGGCATGGAGGGTTCCTCCCCGGAGGTCTCCTCAATCAGGGGGCTGGCCGCGGGATCGTGAGGGCTGAAGACGGGACCGTGTTTGCCGCCCCTGGCCACCGAGGCATGGGTGGTCAGGTCCAGCCCGCCTTTGGATTTTCCCGGCTTGTGACAACCGGTGCAGTTGGCCCGGAGCACAGGCATGACCTGCCGGGAGAAGGAAACATTCTCCACTCCCTCCGCCGCCCGCACAGCGCCGCAAAGCGCCATCACTGACACCGCCGCCGTGCGGCATCCAATCATAACGATGTTCATTGCTCCTCCCGGATAATAAGTTGATAACCGTGCCACGGGCCGCCGTGGTCATTCACGTCATAAACTGACAAAAAAAGCGGACCCTTCTGTCCAGGCGGGATGATGATCCGCGGATCGCGGGTGTCCGGCCCGTCGTCCTCCATGGCCACCAGCGCGCCGGAGGAGTCAGTGAGCAGAAGCCCCGCATCCAGCAGTGAGGGCAGACGGGCACCCAGGATTTCCAGAATGATTTTCCCTTTGCCCCCTCCCTCGATGCGGTAAACGTCCACGTCCTTCTCCTTGCCAATGCCGCCCCACACCGTCTGTCCGGGACGCACGGACTGCGCCTCGTGGAATCCGTCATTGGGCTCCTTCTCCGCGACCCCCGCCTCTGCGGACAGTATCTCCAGATGGCACTCCCGCACCTCCCCGGCGGGGGTCGTGATCACAAAAGTCCGACGCCCCGGCACCGCATCCGCGCTGACGGAAAGCCGCGCCTCCAGCCGGGTCTCACCGGCCTCCTTGAGTTCGAATCCCGCCACCGGCGCGGCTACGCCCCGCTCCCCGATCTCCGCCTTGACCCCCTCCGGCCCGGTGAAGGTGATGGCGGTGGCGTCAGCCAGTTTGAAGCCCCGGATTTTCAGCAGCCCGCTGAATCCCGGAGTCACCGCCGCCGGCTCGATCGCCGTGACCGCCGGAGCCGGTCCGGAGCCGGCGGCCCCGTTTTCCTGACAAAATGCGGACCCGCCCCAAAGTCCGGGCAGGATAAAAAAAAGAATGCCGGCGGCTTCACGCATACAGTTCATGCACGGTTGAACCCTCGCCCAGAATGGAGACCGGACGCCCCTCCGGGGTGAGCAGCTCCTTCGCCGGATCGATGCCCAGGGCCTCATACACGGTCCATGCCACATCCGCCGGACGCACCGGGCGGCTGGTGACAAAAGCCCCGTTTTTGTCCGTGGAGCCGATCACGCCCCCGCCGCGCACCCCGGCTCCGGCGAAGATCATGGACCCGGCCCGGCCCCAGTGGTCACGGCCGGCCTTGCCATTGATCTTCGGCGTGCGCCCAAATTCCCCCATCGCCAGCACCAGCGTGTCCGCCAGCAGCCCCCGCTCATCCATATCCCGGATAAGCGCGGAGAAGCCCTGATCGAACTCCGGCAATTTGCGGTCCAGTCCCTCAAAGATTTTGTCGTGATGATCCCACCCCCCGTAATTCACGGTCACAAAACGCACCCCGTTCTCCACCAGCCGCCGTCCGAGCAGACAGCTCTGGCCGAACTCCGAGCGCCCGTAGCTGTCCCGCGTCTTCGCGGACTCCTGCTCCATGTCAAAAGCCGACTGCGCCTGTGGCGACAGCACCATCTCCGCCGCCTTCTGACCGAATTCCCCGAAAGTCGTCAGCTGATCGTTCCCCCTCACCCGGCCCGCCAGCTGATCCACCGCGCCCAGCAGGGTGCGCCGCCGCTCCAGCACCTCCGGGGTCACGGAGGCGGACTGCGAAAGATCACGCACTTTGAAACCGGCATCATTGGGATTGCCCGCCTTGAAGGACTCGCACCGTCCGCCCAGCCACGCGCTTTTCCCCAGCTCCCAGGTGAATGACGGGTTTTTCGGCACCGCCACATAAGGGGGCACCACGCCGCTGAAGCCGGTCTCATGCGCCACCACCGCGCCCATGGAGGGATGGTCGCCGAAGGCTGAGCCCAGGCGTCCCGACAGCACCCAGTTGCTGGCGGTTTCATGGTGGTCGTTTTCGTGCGTGCCGGAGCGCACGAGGCACACTTTGTCCATCACCCGCGCCGTCCCGGGGAGCAGTTCGCAGAGGTGCAGACCAGGAACGGCGGTGGGGATTCCTTTGTACTTTCCCCGGATCTCCTCCACGGCGTCAGGCTTCAGGTCAAAGCTGTCGTGGTGCGAGATTCCGCCGCCGAGATAAACCAGCAGCACGGACTTCGCCCTCGGGCGCGGACCACCCGCCGCCGCCTCCCGCTCCGAGGCCAGCAGCCGGGGCAATGACAGGCCAAAGGGCGCCAGCGCGCCAATGCGCAGAAAATCCCGGCGGGTGGCACCGCTGCACAGCCGGGTGGACTTGTTGGAAAGGGAAAGGGAGATCATGGCATGAGGATGGGGATGAGCTGGAATATTCCGCGTCCGGCTCAGTGATTGAAGGCGAATTCGCTGCTGTTGAGCAGCGCCCAGAGCAGATCGGCAAAAACGGCGTCGCGCGGGGCCTCCTTGAGCATTGCCAGAATGCGCGCGCTCTCCGCCTCCGCCGGCGGGCGGCTGACCGCTGACAGAAACAGCTCCCCGATCACCGCGCGGTCGTCAGGGTTTTTCAAAAGTCCGGCCAGGCGGCCGGTCGTATTTTTGATCCTGGCCTCCAGTTCCCCGCTGTTCCGGATGTGCAGCATCTGCGGCAGGGTCACCTCCCCCCTCCGCTCACACGCGCAGGCGGTCACCCGGTCGCTGCGTCCGAAAAGCGACAGAAAATAGGAACTGCCGGTGGTGTCCGCGATCTGCTGCGCCCGCATGCCAACGGGATAACCCGGAAATCTGTCCGGCACCCCCGTGACCTGTGAAACTGAGTCCAGCAGGGTTTCCGCAGGCAGTCTTCTGGCGTAAAAATGCGAGTAAAAGCGGGTGTCGGTTTCATTCTCCGGCAGCGTGGCGCTCTCCAGCTGATAGGCGCGCGACTGCACGATCAGGCGGATCAGGTGCTTGAGGTCAAAGCCGTGGGCGCTGAATTCACGGTTCAGCACCGCCCACATCTCCGCGTTGGACGGCGGGTTGCTGACCCGCAGGTCATCCACGGGCTCCACCAGCCCGGTTCCCATGAAGTGTTTCCAGACGCGGTTGACCATGGCTCCGCTGAACTGCTCCGTGCCCAGCATCCAATCCACAAAGGGAACCCGCGGATCCCCTCCGGACCTGGGCATCAGCTCCGTGCGGTCCAGGGTCCGTGGAGGCATGAATTTTCCCGTGCGCGGCTGCGTCACTCCGGGCCGGCGGGCGCGTGTTTCGGCCAGCTCCCTTTGCGCCCGCTCCAAATCGCGCCCGCACTCCGCGAGCTCCTTTGCCGCCTCCTCCCCCGCGCCCGCCGCCTGGGCCTTCCTTTCCGCCTCCGCGCGCCGGGCCTCTGCCTTTTTCACCTGGCTCAGCCGCTCCTTTTCGTCCTGGGACACCGTGGTGAGCGCTGTGGACCCGGTTTCCGGCTTCTGGCGGTCCAGATTCACTTTTGAAAAGCACGCCGCGAAATGATAGAAATCGTCCTGGGTGTAGCGCTCCAAGGGATGATTATGGCAGCGGGCGCAGCCGATCCGCGTGCCCAGGAAAGACTGGGCGACAGAGTCCGGCAGCTCGCTTTCCTCCACTTTCCGGTGCTCCCCCATCACCGTGATGAAGTAACCGGCCTGCGGGCTGGCGGTCACATCCCCCCCGCTCAGCAGCACCGAGCGCGCGATTTCATTCCAAGGCCGGTTCCCCGCCACCTGCGAGCGCAGCCAGCCGTGGAAGGCGCGCACCCCCTTGGTCCCGCGCACATCGTGATCCCGCTCCCTGCGGTTCTGCAGCAGGTCCGCCAGCTGCAGCGTCCAGAAATCCGTGAATTCCGGGCGCTCCAGCAACTGCTCCGTCAGACGGGCGCGTTTGTCAGGATGGGAGTCCGCCAGAAACTCCCGCGCCTCCTCCGCCGATGGAGGGAGGCCGGTGACATCCAGAAATATCCGGCGGAGGAATGCTGCGTCATCACACGGCCCGGAGGGGGGCAGATTCAGCGCCCGGAGCTTGTTGAAAAGGGGTTCGTCCACCGCGGTTCCCCGCGCGGTGTAAACCTCCGGGCTCACCCGGTGGGGAAAGGGAATGGAAAATCCCACCACCTCCACCAGTCCCTGAAAATGCACCCGCACCGAACCCTCGCCGGCCCGCAGCGCCTTCGCCAGACCGTCCGGTTTCACGGAGACGGTGTTTTCGTCGTTGGAGAAAAACTGCGCCAGCCACGTGACATCGCGCACACGGCCGCCGGGATAACGGGCGCGCACCAGCAACTGCTGGGATTCTCCGGGCTCAAGCCTGCGTCCGCCGGGCAGCACCTCCAGCCGCTCCGCGTCCGCCTCCGCCGTGTCCGGACCGGGGGCGCGCGCGGCGATCCAGTCAGCCAGCAGCGCCCACTCGCGCGAGCCGCGCCGGAAGCGCACTCCGCCCTCGTGCGCCAGCTCCCCGCACGGCTTCCGCAGCAGCAGGCTCTCCTCCGGAAAAGCGAAGTCCACCCGCCGCCCGTTCAGCTCCTGGGTGATCCATTCCTGATCCCATTCCGGGGCGTACCCGCGCAGGGAAAGCCGAAAGCCGTTCTGGCCCGCCAGCTTCCCATGGCAGCCGCCCGTGTTGCAGCCAGTTTTGGTCAGCACCGGCAGCACGTCCTGTTTGAAGGAGGGAGACTCCCTGAGCCCGGTGCCGGAAACCCTTACAGGGACTGCGGCGGTCAATCCCTCCGCACTGACGGTCACCTGCGCCTCCCCGTCACTCAACCCCTCACAGAGACCCCGCGGGTCTGTTTTCACCGTTTGCGCCCCGGCTTCGGCGACGGAGAAGGAAGCCGTCCGTGTGACGTCCCGGCGCGCGCCGTCCTCCCGCACCAGCGTCACCAGCACCCCGTGGCGCTCCCCGCCGCCGTGCAGCTCCAGCCGCTCCGGCAGAATCTCCAGCCGCCCGGCCGCCGCGCTGGAAATCCGCACCGCGGCGGTGACAAACAGTGCCGCCAATCCGCCGCGGAGTCTCAGGTAACACATGGGGAGGGAAATGGGGATTAAAAAACCAGCCTGGAAAAACAGGCCTCCCTTCCCTTAACGCCGACCCCAGAGTTTCCTGTCATCGGCACTTTCTGCATGGGCGGTCACCGGCCCGGCCGCCGCTTTTGTGCCGTGAATGATCAGCACCAATGGCATGGTTCAGCCGGCCTTGCCGGAACTGGTGAATCTCCGCATGGGCGGCGCCTCAGTTCCATTCACAGATGTATCCCTGGACATCGGTGTCATCATTGCCCACGTCGTTCCATTTGCCCTTTTTCCAGAGCCCTAGGAAATCCTCGCGGTCGCGGGTGTTGTCCGGCTGGCCGGGACCCCAGCTGGTGTAGCTCACGGGGGTGCCGTCCAGCCACACCCAGTCACCCTCGGCTTTCTCGTCCGTGGCCCCCAGCCACGCGCAGGCGCCGCCGGCCAGTTCCGTCAGAAAGGCGTTGGTGGGGGCGTCCGGCACTTTGGCAAGGCGGCCGCGCAGGTCCTCGCAGCGCTTTTTGGCCATGCGCCAGAGCATTTTTCCGGGGTAGTAGCGATACCACTTGCCGTTGAACTCCTGGGCGTCGGCGGGCACGCGCAGGGGCCGGACCTTGCCGTCGGTGGTGGGCGCGGCATCGGCATTCACGGCTTTGGCGATCACCGCCTGCGGCGTGGCGGCGGCACTGCCGGGAGCCAGCTCCTTGATCCACAGGTTCCGGTAATGCACGTTGCCGTCCGACCGCACATACTGCAGCGCCAGGTGGCCCGGCTCCGCGGAGCCACCCTCCCAGGTGTTGATGAGCACGTTGTTGAGCTTCACCACGTGGCGGGTGCCGGTGACCGTGAGTTCATAGCGGTTCCAGTCATTCTCCTTCAGCGGCAAGGAGGTGGGCGCACTTTGGCCGGCCAGGCTGCCGGTGCCATTGCGGGACAGGGAGTATCCTCTGATTTCCAGTTCCACCGGTCCGCCCCAGGCCTTTTTCTCCTCCTCCTCCCGTTTCCCCCAAGGATCGGGAACGCGGAGCCAGATGCCGGAGTCCGCCCGTTTGGTGTCCATTTTGAATTCCGTTTTCAGAATGAAATTGCGGAACATCCGTTTGGGGAACCGGATCAGTCCTTTGCGGTCCGCTCCGGGCCGGGTGTAAACTGTGGCCACACCGCCTTTGAAGGACAGCCCTCCGGTTTCCGTGCCCTTCCAGCTGGGAGCCTGGGCGGGGCTGAAAAGATCCACAAAGCCCGGCTCCACCGGCCCCTTGGAGGCCTCGGCGGCATTGAATCGGGCGTGCGCCAGGGTGTCGCTGAGCGGCTCCACTTTGAGCCAGGACCAGTAGGAGTGCTCCCACAGCCAGGGATTGGTGCCGCCGGCATGGCTCTCCAGACGCAGCGAGACCTCCTGGTCCTTCCAGGCGCTCAGGTCCCAGACCAGCTGCTCGTACTGCTTCTCATCGTTGTGGGTGGCGATCTCCACCGGCGGGGAAAGCGGCTGGCCGTTGACAAAAGCCTTCAGAATCCAGTCCGCCGTGGGGAACGGCTTGCTGCGCACCCGCACGCTCAGCTGCATGGGCTGGCCGCCCGGCAGCGGCATCCGCCGGCTCAGCACCGCCGGTTTGACGGGACTCCAAGGCGCCAGCACCAGCACTTTGCCGCCGTTGTCCGTTCCCTTGCCGCTGAAGCGCGCGCCGTCGTCCCGGGAGTCCCGCGGGGCATCGATGGTCCAGTCCCGGGCCCATTCCGACAGCTCCGCGTCCGTGGCCAGGGCGAGGGTGAATTTCCCGCGCTCATCCACGGGGGTGCTCGACAAGCGGTCGGCCCCGCCGGTGCCGGTCACCTTCTCGGTGCCCTCCTCCAGCCACGCTTCATCGGGATTCCGGGACTGGTTTCCATCCTTGTTCAGATCGGCGACGGCCTCCTGAATGCCGGAGGCGGTTCCTGCGGGGCCAGCGGGGTCTGGCGGTCGGACAGCGGTGGGGGAGGCGTTTCCGGAAGCTGCGTTTCCCGCCGCGGAGCCCGTTGCCGGCGGGTTGCCGCCCGTACCGGTGCCAGGAGCAGGGCGGATACCGGTGCCGAGCTTGGAGCTGGAGCTGAAAGGATCCGGGACCGCGCTTCCCGCCACTCCCGGGGTTCCCGCCAGTGGGGTGGCTTTGCCACCGGGGGGCGGGACGGGGTCGGGGATAGAGGGCTTGCCGCCGGATTTGGAAATCATGTACGCGGCCCCTCCCACCATCACCACGGCGGCCACGGCGGCGATCATCAGGCCGGATGATTGGGGAGGCTTGGCCGCGGAATCGGTCCTGCCCTGCCCCGCGCCCGGGCGCGGAGCCACGGTCATGCGCCTGACCACCACCGGAGGCACCGGTCCCGGCTTCGGCGCACTGAGCTCCACCAGTCTGGTCCGCGCGGTCTCCAAAGCCTTTTGCCAGTCCTCCGCCGCCGCCGGCCGGCGCGCCGGATCCTCCTGCAGCGTCCAGCCGATGACCTCGGCCACGGGTTGGAGCAGTTTTTCCAAAGCGCCCGTACGGGCCGCCGCCTCCTCCGGCGGAGGGGTGCCCAGCAGCAGTTCGAAGAGGGTGGCACCGGCGGCATAGAGGTCGCTCTGCGGGGTCGCCAGCCGGTCGCCGGCCAGAATCTCCGGCGCGGTGTAGCCGGGGGTGTGGTGGGTGGCGGTGGTGATGCCGCTGACGCCGGCCAGCCCGAAATCCCCCACCTTGATCCTGCCGCTGTCATCCAGGAAAATATTGTCAGGCTTGATATCGCCATGGACGATGCCCCGCCGGTGGGCCGCCGCCAGGCCTGCCGCGATGGACAGGCCCACCCGCAGAACCTGTTCGGGAGTCACCGCCGCAGGGCGCTCCCGTATCCAGCGGCGCAGATCGCCGCCGCCCTCGTACTCCAGCAGCAGATACAGCCAGCCGCCGGGGGTGCGGCCGAAATCATAGACCTCCACCACATGGGGATCGCGCACGCTGGCCAAGGCCCGGGCCTCGGTCTGAAACCGGGAGGAGGCGTCAGGATCCGCTCCGGTCTCCAGAGGCAGCACCTTCAGCACCGCCAGACGGTCCAGCGATTCCTGGCGGACCAGGTAAACCGCGCTCATGCCGCCCAGGGCCAGCAGCGAGCGGATCTCCAGTCTGGGGAATTCCCCTGACAATTCTTCGGGGGAGGGCGGTGTCCACGCCGGTTCTTCTTCCTTGTGTTCCATGGGGGATGGGATGGGGAGGGGGGATTTAAATGTGAAATCAATTGGTGAGGCGGGGAATACTCACGGAAAAGGCGGGAAATGGCTTCATTATATACCAGCTGAACAGTTCCGCAGAGATATTTACAGGGCTGTTTTTGCCATGAGGCCGCAAAAGGATGCCTCACATAACGGCGGAAAAATAAAACCGTCCCGGGATATTGTTTGCGTTCGGCGCGCGGAACGACTAAAAATATAGTCACCCGGCCAATGGATTCAACCCCCGGGTGTCCCCGCCGTGCCCCCCCGCCCCCCCGCCGCCCTCACGCCCAACGAATGGAAAGTCATGCGCATCGTGTGGCGGATGAAGTCCTGCGCGTCGCGGGATGTCTGCCTCGCCGCCGGGGAGGAGCACGGCTGGGCCCCCACCACGGTGAAGACCTACCTGAGCCTGCTGGTGGAGAAAGGCCACCTGACCGCCACGCGGGTGGGCAACAGTTTTCTCTACAAACCGAAAAGCGCCCCTATGAAGTCCCTGCGCGCGGCGGCGGACACCCTGATGGAGAAAATGCTGGGCGGCACCGACGGCCCGCTGCTGGCCTACATGATCGGCAAGTCGCGCCTCACCGCGGCGGAGATCAGCGACCTGCGGCGGATGCTGGACGGGGCTACCCCCGCTGAACCCGGCCCGGAACCCTCCCCACGTCATGACCCTTCCTTGGATTGAAAACCGGATCGCCGCCGCCGCCGGACATTGGGCCGGGTGGATGGGCGACAGCCTTGTCAGCGGGCTGGTGGCGCTGGGCATGGCCCTGCTGCTGGCGCGGATGCCGCGGCGGCGCATGGGCACCGGATTTCTCGGCGTAGTGTGGCTGCTGGTGCTGGCGCGGGTGGCGGTGCCCGTGAATTTTTCCATCCCCATGGCGTTGCCTGAGGGATTTTTCCATGAGGTGAGGACGGTGGCCGCGGCGGCGGTGCCGGGGGTGGAAATGGCGCCCGCTCCAGCCAGGGAAACGGAAGGGGAAACCGGGACACCGTCAGCATCCTCCGCTTCCTCTTCCTCTTCCTCCGTCCCGCCCGGAGTGGACGAGGGCCGCATGAGGCCGCTGCGGGAAACCGGCGCGTCCCCTGCCCCGGACCACTCCCGGTGGCTTCCCTCGCTGTTTGTGATTTGGATCACGGGCGCGCTGACCCGCCTGCTGTGGCTGGCGTTCCAAGTGCGCCGCGCCCGCCTGCTGGTGCGCTGGTCCCGGCCCGCCGAGCCGGAGGACTGCCCGCTGGATCTGACCGCCCTGGCCTTGGAATGCGGTCTGCGCCGCGCCCCCCGTGTACGGGTGACCGGAGCCCTCGCCAGCCCCGCGGTGACCGGGCTGATATCCCCGGTGCTGCTGCTGCCGGAAGGGCTGGCGGCGGCGCTGACACCGGGACAGCTCCGCTGGGCGGCGGCCCATGAGCTGTCGCATCTGCGCCGGGGCGACCTGTGGGTGCAGCTGTTCGAGTCGGTGATGAAGTGCCTGTTTTTCTTCTATCCGGTGGTGTGGATCGCCTCGCGCCAGCTGGCGGAGCGGCGGGAGGAATGCTGCGACCACGCGGCCTCCGCGTTGACCGGACTGCCCGCGCGGGAATCCGCCGCCGGTCTGCTGACGCTGCTCCAGCGCGCCCTGCCCGTCTCTGCGCCCTTACCCCCCGCCGCCTTGGGCATGGGCATCAGCATGAGCGGAGGCCACCGCATGGCCCGGCAGCGTATGATGCGGCTGCTGGTCGGGGCTCCGCCGGACCGGCACGCGCTGTTCCCCTGGACCGCCGCCGCCATCGTGCCCGCGGCCGCCGTTCTCTCGCTGGGCGCGGTGCGGCCCTCGGACGGAGACGGCTCGCCGGAGGCCCGGCGCATTCTGGAACTGGAATCGCGCGTGGCGGAACTGGAGGGCCGTCTGTCCACCAAAACGCGGCGGGAAACCCTGAGGGAAAACGCGGAGGCCGCCGCCCGCGCGCGCGCCAACCGGGATGGGGCGCGGTATTCGCCGGAGGAGCTGCACGCCATGGAGCTGATCTATCAGGAGGCGAAGAAGCGGCCGGATTTCGACTCCATGGTCCCCGCCATGCAGCCGCTCTTCGACCGCTTCCCCGCCTCCAACCGCGCCGGCTGCGCCGCGCTGTACCTGGGCCGCCGGCTGGAGGGGGAGGAGCGCGCCCGCCTGCTGACGTGGGCGGCGGACTCCGCCGGGGACTGCCTTTTTCTGGACGGCACCACCGTCGGCGGGCTGGCCGGCATCCTCCTGGCCCGCGATGCCCTGACCGCCGGCCGCTTGGATGAAGCCGCGGCCCGCCTGCGCCAGGCCCGGGCCTCCTATGCGGACGGCATCGATTTCGAAGGCAATCCCATAGCGGACCTGGCCGACGCCCTGGCTAGGGAGCTGCCCTGATCCATTGTATTCCCTAACTTGTATAAAACTGTCTTCCGGACCCCGCGCCGCGCGGGCGGGCAGCGGCGTCATTGTTCTTCCCTTTCCCTTCCCTTCCCCTTCGTCATCAACCAACACAACAACCACTCACATCTCTCATCCCTATGCGCATGACCCGGCCCGCCCTGCTGCTGCTCACCTTGGGAATTGTGTCCCTCAGCCCTCTATCCGCCCAGCTGCCGCCCCGCGCGGGAGATCCAAAGAAGGAGGAAAAAACTCCGGAACCGCCCAGTGAGCGGGACCGGGAGCGCATCCGCGAACGCAACCAGCGCAAGGCCCAGGAGGCCTGGGCGCGGGACAAAAAGAAGCGCAGCGCCAAGGATTACGCCGCCATGGAGTCCGAGTACCAGAATATCAACACCAACTTCAAATCGCCGGAGGTGAAGACTCTTCTCAATGACTTCATCAAAAAGTGGAAGGACGGAAACCGCGTGGGCTGCGCCACCCTGTACCTGGCCCAGAAGAGCGGCGGGGATGAGCGGGAAAAGCTGCTGGAGACATGTGTGAAAAAATTCAGCGACGCCTACTATCTGGACGGATGCAGCGTGGGCGGGCTCTCAAGGCTTTATCTCGCCGGCCACCTGAACCAGTTCGGCAAAAAGGCGGCGGCGAAAAAACTGATCGCGGAGATTGAGAAGGATTACGCCGAGGCGGTGGACCACAAGGGCGGACTCCTCATCGAACAACTGGAGGAGCTGAAAAAATGGGTGCTTCCGGAATCAGCGGGGGGTGGAGAATTTGGAAACCGGAATTAGAGTCCGCAGCATGAGCCTCCTCAACATCAAGGAATTTTACGGTCAGTCCCTCGGCGTGACAACTCCGTGGAAGGTGACCGAGGTGAGCATCGACAGTGAAACACGGCAGGTGCGGGTGCGGGTGGAATGCGCGCGGGGCGTGCCCTGGGTGGATCCGGAGACCCGTGAGCGGGCGGAGATCAAGGACTGGCAGGAGCGGACCTGGAGGCACCTTGACACTTGCGATTTCGAGACCGTCATCACCGCCAAAGTGCCCCGCATCATCCTCAGCGGCGGACGCACCATGATGGTGAGCGTGCCCTGGGCCGAGGCCGGAGGACGGTTCACCAGGAGTTTTGAGAGGCGCGTCATCGAGCTTCTGCTCCAGTGCCGCACCGTGAGCGGCGCGGCGCGTCTGGCGCGGCTTAAGGCTGACGCCGTGGACGGCGTGCTCAGGCGGGCCGTGGAGCGCGGACTGTCCAGGCGGGCCGTCGCGGAGCTTAAAAACATCGGGCTGGATGAAAAGGCCATCCGCAAGGGGCACAAATACGCCACCATCCTGACAGACATTGACAGCGGCGCGGTGATCGACGTGGCGGAGGACCGCACACGGGAGGCCACCGCGGGGCTCCTGACCAAGCTGCCGGAGCGCAGCCTCGCCGGCGTTGAGGCCGTGGCCATGGACATGTGGCCGGCCTTCATCGGGGCGGTGGAGGAGCTGCTGCCGGAGGCCTCCGTCGTTTTTGACAAATTCCATATCAAAAAGCACCTCAACGAGGCGGTGGACAAAGTGCGCAAAAGTGAGAGACGGGAGCTGGGCGCGGCCGGATCGGACGTCCTCAAAAACACTAAATATCAATGGCTCAGGAACCATGATGACATGAGGCTGCGGGCTGAGGCGGAGTTCCGGGAGCTGCTGTCGCGGGATCTGAAAACCGGCACCGCGTGGGCTCTGAAGGAGAATTTTGACCGGCTCTGGAGTTACAGCTCCCTGGCATGGGCGCTGAAGTTTCTGTGGGACTGGGTGGAGGCGGCAAGGGGCTCAAAACTCAGCCCGATGGCCAAAGCCGCCGACATGGTGGAGAGGCACGCGGAGGGCATCCTCAACTTCCTGTGGCATCCCATCACGAACGCGGCCGCGGAGGGGATCAACTCCATCATTCAAAGCCTCAAACACGCGGCACGCGGCCTGCCCAATTTTGAGTCTTTCCGCAGCCGCATCCTGTTCTTCCTCAGCAAGCTTGACCTCTCACCAGCCTGAAATTCATCCCCACTGATTCCTGTAGCGCCGGTTTTTTTGACTTTCTCCACGGAAAGCTGATTTGCGGAAAC
>JAQGPJ010000057.1 GCA_028293125.1 Verrucomicrobiales bacterium
CTGCGGATCAAGGAATGGCGCGGAATCGCCACGCGTTACGCAAAGCGTGCGGCCTCGTATCTGGCCGCCGTCCAGTTCCGTTGCGCCATTTTATGGGCTGCTATCTCATGACGACACACTCTAGGCAAACACCCCCGGCAAAGCTGGGGGCTTGAATGTGGAAGCCGCTCAAAGCGGCTGAAGAGGGGCTCGAGGCTGCAAAAGGGGTGATCTCAGAAAACGGAATAAATCGTACGCTTAGGGCGGCTACTCTGCCGCGCGGTAATTTTCCCGGCATTTTGGAGACGGCTTTCTCCGTAGTCTGTGGCGAAAATCGGCCGTGGCACCGGGGTTTTCCAAAAGCCTGCAGGAGCTGCTTGGGGCGCTTTTAGGGTTGATTTCCCTGTAAGATCGTGGCTTGGCGTACGATTTATTCCGTTTTCTGGATCACCCCGGGGGGTGGAGCGAAGGGAAGAAACCGGCACAATAAGGTTTATTATTGGGTTGATTTGGCCAAAGGGGAAACAGAGATTTTTTGAGGGTTTTTGCAAAATGGAAAGACTGGAGGGATTCCGTTTAAAATCCTGATTTTCAGTGAAATGGGGAATTGCCGCGCACTGGTGAAGCGGAATTTTCCAAAAGGACGGAACCAGCCAGCCAAATCAGGAAACCACCGGCCAATTCCCTGAAAATCCGAGCCCGCATTCCAGCTTGCCGCGCCGCACGTGGCGTGGAATTTCGCCGATGCCCTCATTTTCCCCATCGTCCGTGATCAGACAGTGGGCTCATTCCATGGTTTTTGCCATAGGCGTGGCGGGCGTGGCGGCCCAGGAACCGGTCCCGCCACCTGATAAAGCGCCTTATGCGGCCTTTGCCGCCCGCCATGGCGGCGATGCCGCCAACGGCCGCGCGCTTTTCTCCGACCTCACGCGCACGGCCTGCGGCCAGTGCCACACAGTGGACGGCAGCGGGTCGAAGGCGGGACCAGATTTGTCAGGGATCGGCGACAAATTCGGCAGGGCGGATCTGATAAAATCAGTGTTGGAGCCTTCCTTCACCATCGCCGTGGGTTACGGCACCACAGTGCTGAAGCGGAAATCGGGTGCGGTGGTGGCGGGAGTGATCAGGCAGGCGACCGCCGACTGGCTTGAACTGATGGGCGCGGATGGTCTGACCGTGCGGGTGCCGGTGGATGACATCGCCACCCGCGGGGAACTGGAGCGGTCCCTGATGCCGGAGGGCCAGCAGGCGGCGATGAGCCCGGCGGATTTCAGCGATCTGATCGCTTACATGGGCAGCCTAAAGCGCCCGCCAGAGGCCTCCCTTGCCATGCAGGGCGAAATTCCAGCCGCCACCGCCGGTATAAGTTTTGAGCCGTTTCTGGGCAGGGACCCGAAGTTTTTGAATCCGGTGTGGGCGGAGCCTGTCCCCTCGCGGGAGGGACGGTGGATCGTGCTGGAGCATTTCGGCGGAAGCTGGATCGCTGGCAGGGCGGAAAGCGGCGCGGAGACCCGCAAACCCCTGATCGACCTGCGGGGCGTGGTGCGGAAGGGTGGGGCCACCGGGCTGCTGGGACTGGCGTTTCACCCGGATTTCCCCAACAACCGGAGGTATTACCTGAAGTATCAGACCGAGGAGCGGGGCCGTATTTCCACCCTTGTCGTGGAGCGTCGGTTTGACGCGGAGCTGCAGGGTGACAGCGGTCAGGAAAGCCGGGTGCTTCTCAAAATTCCCAGCAGCAGCCAGGACCATAATGGAGGCAGCCTAGAGTTCGGTCCGGACGGATTTCTCTATATCGGCATGGGCGACACCGGCCCGCAGCGCGATCCCCAGGGACATGGGCAGGACATGGGTCTGCTGCTGGGCAAAATCCTCCGGATTGATGTGGATTATCCCGATGACGCGCTTCCCTACGGCATTCCCGAAAGCAATCCCTTCCGCAGCCGGACGGGCGCGCGGCCTGAGATCTGGGCTTTGGGATTCCGCGAGCCTTGGCGCATCAGCTTTGACCGTCTGACCAAGGACCTCTGGGTCGGTGATGTGGGGCAGGACCGCATTGAGGAGGTGGGCATTGTGCGCACGGGGGAAAATCACGGCTGGAATGTCTTTGAGGGCATCAATCCCTACTCGGATCAGTACCGCCGCGAGGGCGCGGTGTATGTGCCGCCGGTTTTCAGTTATCCGCACAGTGCCGGGGTGTCTGTGACCGGCGGCTTTGTTTACCGGGGAAAGAAGGCCCCGGCTTTGGAGGGGTGGTATATTTTCGCGGACTATGAGTCGCGCCGTGTCTGGGCGCTGACGCAGCAGGACCGCAAACTCCAGCGCATTGTGGAGATTGGACGCGCACCCTCGCGGGCGGTGTCGTTTTGCCAGGACGGTCAGGGCGAGCTTTACCTCGTGGGCTACGATGACGGGGTGATTTACCACTTGGATCTGGGCAAAGTGAATCCTGCGCCGCAGCGGATGACCGTGCTTTCACCGACCGCTGAGCAGGGACCGGTGCCTTGGCGCTCGACTCAATCGGAGCCGCACGAAGGCTGGCAGCGGCCGGATTTTGATGACTCCGCGTGGCCGCTGACGCCGGGCGGTTTTGGAACTCCCGGCACGCCCGCCGCCGTTATCCGCACGCGATGGGCAACACAGGATATCTGGCTGCGGCGGGAATTCACGGTCGCCGAAACCGGAGAAGCTCCGGTGCTCGCCTGGCGGGTGCATCACGACGAGGACGCGGAGCTTTACCTGAACGGGATCGAAACCGCGCGCCTGCCCCGCTGGACGCAGGGATATGCCACCATCAAGCTTTCTTCCGAAGCCGCCAGGACTCTCAAGGAGGGACGCAATGTCATCGCCATCCACTGCCGGCAGTCCGGCGGAGGGCAATACATTGATGCCGGACTGCTGGAGTATGCCGCGCCTGCGCCCTGACCGCCTAGTATCCTGATGGATTAATTTGTTCACAAACTGCCTGAACTTTACCGAGAATGAGATCAGCGCTGGCGGTCCAGACAAAAGGCTTCGGATTCCGGTTGTTATCCTCAATATAGCTGTGGATGGCGCGCTCCAGTTCAGCCACGGAGCAGAAGGCGGAACGCCGGATGCGCTCCTCCGTTATTTTGGCAAACCAGCGCTCCGCCTGGTTGAGCCAGGAGGCGCTGGTGGGCGTGAAATGCAGATGACAGCGGGACCGCTTTTGGAACCATGCGGTGACTTTCGGAGTTTTATGGACCGCGTAATTGTCCATGACCAGGTGGATTTCAAGCTCCGCCGGGACCTCCCTGTCAATGCGCCGCAGAAACGACAGGAACTCCTGATGGCGGTGCTGGCGGTGGCACTGGCCGATCACTTTGCCGGTGGCGATGTCCAGGGCGGCGGACAGGGGGGGTGGTGCCGTGCCTGACATAATCCTGGGTGCGCCGCTCCGGCTGGCCCGGCCCCAGGGGCAGCAGCGGCCGGGTGCGCTCCAGAGCCTGCACCTGACTCTTTTCATCCACACAAAGCACCAGCGCCCTGGTCTTCTCCGGCGGATTGACATACAGGCCCGCCACATCGCGCACTTTCTCGACAAAGAAGGGATCGGTGGAGAGTTTGAACGTAAGCCTTTGACGCGTGACCCTCCGTCAAGGTTTGACACGGGCTTGCCTGCGGTCATCAGGCGGCTTTTGAAGCCTCCATCCCGTCTCGGCCCGCGGTGAGCGCCGCGTAAGCGGCGGGAGTCAG
>JAQGPJ010000073.1 GCA_028293125.1 Verrucomicrobiales bacterium
GCGCTCCCCGCTGACTCCAAGCTCTTTGGTCCAGTAACGGACCTCATAATCCTCGTTCACGTTGATGCGGCTCCGGTCCTGCGGGCCGCGGTCTTTGGGATTGTCGCTCATGCCTTTTTTACGCTTCTATCCACAGCTTTGGATGTGCGGGGCTTGCCCGGCGCGGAGGGACAGCCCCACAGCCAATACCGCGGCTGTTGCGGGGCGCGCCATCCGTGGAGGGAGCGGACCCCATCGGGCCCTCGGAAATGCTTGCCCCATGGCCCCCGCCGCTTGAAAGCCGGCCACTCCGGCCGGTCAATTTCCCCGCCCGTCCACGATTCCAGCCAAACCATGCCCGCCTCCGCACCTTTGGTCCGCCCCCCCGGCGCGGTTTGCGCCATGGCGGCGCTCCTTGCCGCCGGCATCGCCGCCGTGGCGCTGGACGCGCCCGCGCCCGGTGAGGGCCCGCTGGTGGTGCCGTTAAGTTTCCTCGCGCGCACCGACTGCGCCTGGCTCTGGCACCTCACAGTCGGCGCGGGCGCTGCGGGACTGCCCCTCCCCGCGTGGACACTCCGCCGGCGCGCGGCCTCACCGGCGTTCACCATGGGCCTCACGGTTGCGGGCCCCGCGCTCATCCCGGTCATGGTGTTCCCCGCCGATCCGTGGTTTCCATGGGAGCGGCCTCCGACGCTCAGTGGCGGCCTGCACTTCGGGGCGGTCGGGCTTTTTATGCCCGCGCTGAGCGCCGGCCGCGCAGCCTGTCAACGCGCGGGGCCTGGCGGTGGTGCCGGGCCGCTGAGGTGGTGTACTGGGGAGCGGTGCTGGGCGGAGTTGTTTATCCCGGCGCGGTGATCGTGGGGGACCGCCCGCCGCATTTGCTTGGACTGTGGGAGCGCCTGGTGCTTGGCAGCGGATGGGCTTGGAGCGTCATCCTCGCGGCGGGCGGTTTGCGGCTCAAGGATCGTTGAGACCACCATTCAGGATTCGTGATCAGGGGTGGGATGGGTTGGAGTTCTGGCCCGGCTTTGTGCAGGGACTCCCCAGCCGCGCCTGGTTTCGCTTTCCAAAAGGACTCCGGATTCAATAATACCCCATTATTGTGTCCGTTTGGGCGGAGTGGAGGGAAGGGTTGGATGTTCCCGCCGGTTATACCCGAAGCCGCGCTTTCCGGAAATGCCTCTGTCGATCTATGACTTCTCCGGAGGATTGATCCGGCATCGGACAGGCTCATTTACTGGCCCGGAGTTCCGCCTGAGGCTCCGGCAAAGGTCTCCACCCACTTTTGCGCGGCTGGAGCATCCTGGGCCGTCCATTGCTGCATGACCGTGTCCATGGCCTCCATGCGCTCCTCCGGAGGCAGGGGCCAGGGGCGGGGAAACCGGCGGTGGAAATCAAGGGCGTGCATGACGCGATGACGCTGCGGTAACTGATTTTCCCGGTGATGCGGGACTTGAGCCAGCCGTGCATTTTGACTCCGGTCCAGTGCCGCTCCTTAGCGGCGGCCAGGTCTTTGAACAGGGACAAACAGGTCGCCGAGGGTCTCCAAGGCGATGCGGCGCGGCCTGGCGGTGCGCGGTTTGGTGGTCAGGCCGTCGATGCCGCTCCGGTTGAACATCCCTAATCCACAGCCGCACTATGAGGGCGGTGCGGTCGAGGAGCGGGCACACAGCGGCGCGTGCGGTTCCCGGCAGCAGGGCACGCACCACCGCCGGACGGATATAGCCGCGCTTGTTCGGCGCGGCGTCCATCGCCACCGTCAGCTCCTCCGGTGACGCGTTTTCAGGGTTGGGGGCGGATTCAGGGGTTCGCATCCGGAAATGAGTCACCCTCCACCCCGAAAGTACAACCCTTTTCGGAAATTACTTTTGGCAATCAGTATAACAAAACAAAAGCGTTCGTCTGGAAGGCCTGCTCGCAAAAGGTCTGCGTGATTTTCCCAACAAATCATCAATAGAAACCCCGTCTTCCATTGCAGTTTAAGCTGAAGGCTTCAACTTCAGATCGATCATCCCAAGCTGTCCGGCAGTGACCATGATGAACAGGCACCGGCCTTGGCTCATTTCCTCCCACAGCTTGCCAATTCTCCGGTCGTCCCCGCTGGCCTCCCACAGGTGCGCGCCTTTGGATTCCACAACCAAGGTGCGACCGTCTGGCAGGCGGGCGAGGAAGTCAGGGTAAAAGCGGTCTGTGGCCTTTTGCAGAAAGAAGGAGGCGCTGCCCTTTCTCACCAGGTTGCGCACCCAGAAAGCCAGCTTCCCCTCCCCGCAAAGGCGCTCTAGGTGCCAGGCGCACTTCTCCTCCTCTCCGGTGTCGAGCTTGCCCACCTGCGGATAATAGTGGTTCCGCATTTCAGCGGAGCGTGGATAAATCTCTCCGGGCAAATAGGCGTCCGGGTAAAACTCAAAGTCGACCCCCACCCTTACCCGCTCCATGTTTTCATCTCCAAAAAGGGTCCGCTGGTAGGCTCGCAGGTGTTGAGGGAAGCTTCTCTGATTTCATGCGCCCCGTTTTCAGAAATCTGTCTGCGGCGCGTCACCGCGTCATCGGATGGCTGCAATGACGCGGTGACGCGGAGTTTTCAGATTTTCCACATTCAGGCCGCCGGAGGGGCGTGGACAATGAAATCCCGGCGTGTGGCGCTCCGGGCGATTTCCACCCGCGGCTCCGGTTTTGCCGCCAGCCGTCCAAGGTAGGTGCCGCAGGCATTCCGCCAGTCCAGGAGCTTTCTGGCCTGGGAGGCCGTCGAGCCGTCCTGGAGGAGGAGACGCTGCAACTCCTCACTGGTGCCGCGCCAGGACTTCTGTCCGCTGTGCCATAACGACTCGTCCACCAACGCAAGGAGGTCAGCCTCCGGTGACAGGTTGTTCAAGGCGTCCGCGATTTCCGGATGATGCCAGGATACCACGCCATACCGCTGCGGTTCGGCCAATTCCTCCGGAATGGCGTATTCATGGAGCAGCCAGTGCAGGTATCCCGGTATTTCCCGCCTGCACTCATTCATGAATTTATCCTGATCGTCCGCGTTTCCCATGGGGCAGGGAAAAGTGAACGGAGTGGCCTTCAACAAAATCAGCTTGTCCGCAATGTGGTCGTCCAGAGGTGGAAGCACCAGCAAGGCTTCCGGATCGTCGTTCAGGGAAATGGAGACCCTCCACCATGCGGGAAGGGTGATGGCCTGACGGTTTTTACAATGGCAGCTTTGAGTCCTCGTGGAAACGCAGAAGTTTTTGAGTGAGGCCCCCAATTTAAGCCTGTCTGATATCCTGCGACTCATGAATTCATCCTCCATCATAAGGTGCTCAGCCGTGAACAACTCTCCGTTGAAGGGTGTGGCTCCCGTCATGAACAGATAGGGCTTTGCGGCGCGTCCTCCCAGCATGTCCGTGATCAGGGATTGCAGGAGGGACTTTCCGCACTTGGCGGGACCGGCGAACGCGATGGCCTGGGCGGGCTGTATGCGCTCCGCCCTAAGGGCGGCCTGTGCCAGTTTCATCCATCCGTGGAATACCTCCACTTGGGTTTTCCCGTGCAGCGGATCGCTTCCCAGAAGCCCGGAAATGACCGCGTTCAGCATGGGCCAGTCTCCATTTGAGGGCTCCGGAAGGATGAATGATTCCGTCACGAGCAGCCGCTTTTGGCCGAATGTGTAAAATCCCTCCTTTCTGCCGCAGAGCCGGCCAGCATATTGAATATCATGATGGTTCTGAATCGACAGAATAACCTTATCGACCGGGCTGATCAGGCTGCCTCCATAAGCCCGGGTGCAAAAGCCCTCACTGCGGAGCAGCCGTTTGAATTGACTCTCTGAAAGCGCCTGCCATACCCCGCGCCGGTTCTTCACAAGGTATTCCTTCCGTTCGGAATCGTAGTAGTAACGCGAATCAAGTGACTGCTCATCCTCAGGTTCGTCAGGGGGGGCGGCAGGCGGCTCCAGCTCGGCGCTGGCTGTTGCCGTGCGGGCAGCAGCTGCGGCTTCGCGATATTTTTCAGGGTGGGTCTCGGAGGGTTCGGTAAAACGAAGCTCCATGGGTTCAGTGGATTCGAGATTTTCAGGATCAGTCATGGTTTCAAAAGGTGAAAAGTCGGTGCCAGTAGGTATGACCGGCGGGGATTTGTCGGAGGGCATCCCCCAAGTCCTTGCAGCCCTGGGGCGGAAGGATGTTGTCCACGGTGCATCCGGCGGTGCGGAGGGTGGCGGTCCAGTTGGCGGCGGCATCCTGGCCGGCTTTGTCGGCATCGCTGTAGATGCGCACCCGCCGCCCTTGCAGCCGGAGGAGGGCCTCCGCTGTGAACCGGCTGTATGCGCTGACGGCAGCGGTGATGGCCACGGGCCGGCATGCCCCGTCCTCCTGTCCGCCGGCGCGGCGGATGGCTTCAGCAGCCTCCAGGATGCTGATGGCTCCCTCCGTCAGCAGTATGGGGGCACCGGGGTCCTCCAGTCCGCCGGGCTGTAGGAAAGAGCCCTCGGCACCGGGCAGGTTCAGCGATTTGACACGGGTTCCATCCGCACGCGTGCAGGGCTCGCCATCCAGGCGGCGGCGCTGGGCAAAGCTGCCTTGCGGGCCACTCCGGATGACGAAACACTCCTCGCCATTATGGTGCCGGCAGTGCCAGAGAAAGTCACAGCCATGGATAAAAAGCACACTCTCCGGCGTGATGCGGCGGAGGCGGGCAATGCGTTCCATCTCCGGCGCGTGCAGGTGCCGCATGGTGGGCCATTGCTGACGTTTCCAGCGTTTTTCCCCAGCCTCGTCCATCGCGGGATGGCGCTTGCTCAGAAGATAGCCTGGGGGCTTTTTTGACCTGCTGCCGTCCCGGAGGAATGAGCGCAGTTCCTTTTCAGTCCAGGGAGGCAAACAGGTCCTGTTCCAGTCCATGAGGAGTGGAAGGGCCTCCTTTTCCTCCAGACTGAAGCCGCGGGCAAGGGCCACGGCGGCCTTGAAGGCGGCGGTGCGTCCGCCACTTCCGGAGATGGCCGGTTCCATGCGGGCGAGGTATCGCCGGGCGCGTTCGATGCTGCCGATCATAAGGCATGAGGGTGCTGCACGGTGCTTGCAAAACCCCCAAGGTGGAACGAAACTGGCAGCGTCTTCCAGACACCGGGTTTCGTCCCACCCACCGCCAGCCCCCCTGCAAGGGGGCGGCGGCTGGGAGCTTACCGCTAAGTCAGCGTGAGTATCAGGGTGTCAGGCGGCGGATTCGGATTCGATCCTGACAACATCAGTCAGGGCGAACCTGACTCCTCTTTTCCCGATTTTGTAAACGGGAAGCCGCCCGGCGGCGCGGATGCGGTGGAGGAACATTCCGGATACTTTCCACCTCTCCCTGAGGTCTTTGGCCGTGAGAAACGGCGTGATACTTTCTGCGGTGTCAGTTGGTTTCATAACGTCAGCTTCTGTGACGTGCCCAATATTGACAACATTGTGTGGCCATCCAAGGGAAATTGATGTTTTCGCAAGAAAAGGGAAAAACCGAGAATTCAGTCCACTAGGGCAGAGAGCTCAGAAACCGGCAGGCGGCAAAGATGCTCTCACAGGTGGAAATGATGCTGCCGATCTCCTTCCGCATGGTGTGGATGGGGCGCTTGCCCTTCACGCCATGGGACCGCAGCCACTCAATCAGCCTTTTATGGGTGGCATCGCAGCGGTAAGTGCGGCTCCTGTGTTCTCCAAAAGGTCTGCGGGCGTTTTTGGGGGTCTCCAAGATAAACGGGCTTTGGGTGCCAACACGGAATTTTACACCGCATTGCCGAACGAGGAGGGGCAGCCGGTTAGCTATGTGCGGCGGATCGTGGTGGAGGGGTCGGCGGCGCAGGCGCTGGGCTTGGCTGGTGGGTTTCTGCGGGATGGGGAGGCAGTGGCTGCTGTGTATGGGTTGCCGGGATTGGAGCCCGCGGCCGCCAAACCAGAACCCAAGCCCGCACCGGCCAAGCCCCGGAAATCCGTCTGAGCCCGCCTATGCATTGGACCGAAACCCGCGAAGGACGTGACTCAGCCGCCGCATGGGCGATTCCCCACCTGCGGGGTGTCCCTCAGGAGGGGCGGATCGAGGCTCTGGAGAGGCTGATCAAACGCGAGCGCATGACCGGCCTAAGCGCTGAGGACCTGAACAAATGGTGCCACGCCTACATGCAGCCGGACATTGCGTCCGGACTGGTGACCAAGGACACCGAGGCCCACGCCGCAGCTCTGGACCGGCAGGCGGCGGTATCACCCGCCACCACTGACGACGAGGAGCCCACCAGCGCCAACCAGTACCGGGCCGAGGGGTTCCGCACATTCGCTGAGCTGATAGGGGTGGAGGCCGGGCCGGTGCGGTGGTGGTACCCCAAGGGCTCAGTGCAGGGAGTGCGGATCAAGGGGGTGCGCAGGCGGCGCAGGGTGGGGCTCAGGGTGGCTTACAGGACAATCGAGGGGGCTGGCACAGTGACCATGGCGGGAGGGCAGGAGGTGGCCTTCCTTAGCTGCTGCACGGTGGGGGAGCGTGGGGGCAGGGTGGTATGGGCGCTGCCCGAGGTGGGCGCGCCAAGGCTGTGGCTCAAGCGCACGTCGGAGGGAGATGTTCTGGAGTATCAGGTGCGGCAGGTGGAGCGCATGGATGCACGGTCGGTCATAGGGGCGCGGGCCATCGCCCTGGCTGCGACCTATGCGCCTGCGGTGGTGGGGCACAGGCCTGAGGCGGAGGTGGCGAGGGAGTGCGGGGTGCCGTCCAAGCAACTGTTGCACCATCACAAGCGCGGGGTGGAGGCGCGGGTGGAGGTGATGGTGAAACGTGCTAGTGATACCGCCGCATGATGCAACCGTATACACCCAACGCGCCCACGATTCGCATAATGCGGCTAAAGTCAACGACTTGCATAATGCGGCATCCACCGTGGTATGTTAGTTAAAATTAGATTAAAGGAATCTTTTAACTAACTGATTTGCCCCTCGCAGGTTTCCGCAGTGACCACAAAGACTCTGCACCAATTTTCGCCGCAACGGTTTCGAAACGGTTTCGCCGGTTTGACCGCCGGCCCTCCCGGCAACTCCAGCTCCACCGCCACGGCGGAGGTGTCCGGCCGCCTGCGGCCTCCGGTCCTGCAGACCCTGCTCAGCGCCGTCCCGCTCCATAACAACAGTCCCTCCGCAATGGTCCTCCCGTTCCCCGCAACCGCATTCCCGTCCGAACCGGCCTGTCGCCCAACCTCAGTCTCAGGCTCCAAAGTCTCCATCACAACAAACTCCGGGGAGGCCGGAGCCACCGCCTCACGGGCTTTCCTCCTTCACCCCGGCACCGTGCTGCAGGCCAAGCCCGCCCGTCGGCGGAACTCCGGCAGCCAAAGACCGCTGATTTCAAATTCGCGCAGCAGTGCCGCGCGCCGCTCCCGTGCTTTTGATTACGTCATGCCCCACCGTGACACACCGCCGTCGCCCCGCCCGTCCTACCGGACGGTCATCCGTCAAAGGCTTACGGGATTTGCGCTGATGCGCTGATTGTTGTCTTCCTCCCATGACTTCCCCATAAAGAAAAAATCCAAAGGAGGGAAAGTTTTGGGAGAACGCACGGTTTCGAGCGCATCAGCGCACCTGCCGGAACATTGCATGGGGGCGCGGAAGGTGCCGTTGTTTGCGGGGTGTGGAAGGATTGGGCTCCCGGGCCGGGTAGTGACGGCAGCCGCGCCGCTGCTGTTCCGGGGGGCGCCATACTTTCAATCACCATGGGCCGCCGCGGAATCTTCCGCCGGAAGTCACCACTCAGCCCGATGAACCCGCTAGCAGGAGTATGTCGGGCCGCCCCGAAGGAGGGATGAATTCACACCATCTGTCCGCGTTTGATGAAATGAGAGCCTCCGGCTGACTGGCCTGACAGCCCATCCGTCCTTGTCCCCGCTCCTGATTCCTTGTCATTCGCTCAGATCCCGAAGCGCTTTGAATTGAGCCGCGCATATTCCCAGCAGCCGGGCCTGGAGCCGCTCCAGAACCTGGTCGTTTCGTATCCAGCACCGCATGGTTGAAGCGCGGACTTTGAACATCTTCCCCATCACCGCAGCCAAACGGCGTTCACTGACGCCAAATTTCGACCTTTTAACCATTCCCGCGGGTAATTCGGTTGAAGTTTTATCCATGTGATACTGTACCTGCGTCCTGTTTCGG
>JAQGPJ010000020.1 GCA_028293125.1 Verrucomicrobiales bacterium
CACTTTCCAGGGAGTCTTCACCCCGAGGGATTGACCGTAGAATTCCTTGATGTTGAGGAGGCTCATGCCGCTGACTTTAATCCGGCTTTTTCAGCTTCTCCACCCCCCACTGATTCCCGCAGCGCCAAAAGATTCAGAAGCTGGGAACAGTCCCCGCCGACTCCAAGTGATTTTCAGTTTGCCACTGCGTCCATTCAATCCACCCTAAGGAGCCCCTGCTCAATAAGTTGCCCAACTTTGTCCCTGAATTCCCCGATAAACCGGTTGGAAATCACGCAGGTTATTCTGCGGGGGATCCTAAGTCCTGTAACATCTTTGGCTGCAGCCTCCCTGACACCTGTCATGAAATTCCAAGTCGTGATTCACAAGGACGCCGGCTCGGATTACGGCGTGACTGTGCCGGAACTGCCTGGCTGCTTTTCGGCGGGCTCAACTTTGGATGAAGCACTTTCCAACGCTGCCGAAGCAGTGGAATGCCACTGGGAAGGATTGTTGAAGGATAGCTTTCCGCTTCTCCCTGCGCCCGCAGCCTGGCAAGGCCGCGACGATGACCGTTTTCCGGATGGCATCCTAGCCTTTGTGGATGTGGACACCGCAAAGTTGTCCGGTCCGCCTCACCCAAACCCCAAAGTCATCCCGTCATAAGCGATCCGGATGTGCGGCGGCAGTTCCGCCTCCAACTGGCCGTGGGCGAGGTCGTGGCTGAGATGGGTGAACCAGACGGCTTTGGCGCGGGTGTCCTCGGCGACGGCGAGGGCTTCGGACACGCTGAGGTGCGTGGGATGCCCGCTGTGCCGCAGGGCGTCGATGATGAGCACGCCGATGTCCTCCAGCAGGGCCATGCTTTCCATGGGAATCAGCTTGCAGTCGGGGAGGTAGGCCACGCCGTCCATGCCGGGCCGGTCGAACCGGAAGCCGAGGGTGGAGACTTTTCCGTGTTTGACCGGGATGGGGGTGACCGTGGTCCCCCCCAGGGTGAAGGGACCGGTGATCTCATGGGGCTCCGGTTTCAGGTAGCCGGGGTAGCGGTTCTGGCCGTTGAAGGCGAAATCGAACACATGCCGCAGGACATTCATGGTGCCGGGTTCGGCATACACGGGGATGAGCCCATCGGCGTCGAAAGTGAAGCGCCGCAGGTCGTCGAATCCCATGATGTGGTCCGTGTGCGAATGGGTGATCAGCACCGCGTCCAGGTGATCGATCCCGGCCCGCAGGCACTGGTGGCGGAAGTCCGGCCCCGTGTCCACCACCCAGCACTGCTCCGGCGTGCGGACGAAAACCGAGGCCCGGTCCCGTTTGTCGCGGGGATCCGGAGAGGTGCAGACTCCGCAGCGGCAACCGATCATGGGAATGCCTGTGGAGGTGCCGGTGCCGAGGAAAGTGAGTTCAAACTGAGCCATGGGTTCCTGAGGGCCATACGCTCCGTCACCGGATGGGGAAAGCGCAATACGCCGGATTTCCGTCAGCCGCCGGAGTCGGAACCCGCCTGCCCCAGGATTGAATTCCCCTTTACAAAAAACCACCCTCCAACCTTCCCACCCCTGAACCCCTTCACCTTTCCCTCCTGAAAACTGAAAACTGAAAACTGAAAACTCCCCTCCCTCCCCCCTCATCGTTCTCCCTTTGCCCTTTCCAAACCGCTCAGGGTTCTCTTTGATCCCGCCCAGACAAATCATGCTTACAACCCTGTCCATTAAAAATCTGGCTCTTGTGGATGCACTCACCTGGCCGCTCGGCGCCGGCCTGATCGGGGTGACCGGTGAGACCGGTGCGGGGAAGTCGATCATCGTGGGGGCGCTGAAGCTGGTGCTGGGTGAGCGCGCGGACCGCGACCTGATCCGCACAGGCGAGGATGCCTGCACGGTGGAGGCGGTGTTCGAGCCGGTGAACCTGTCTGTCATCGACGAGGCCTTGGCGCAGGCCGGCCTGGAGCCCTGCGCGGACGGGCAGCTGATCATCCGGCGGGTGATCTCCGCCGGCGGGCAGAACCGGCAGTTCATCAACTGCGCGCCGGCCACCCTGGCGGTGCTGAAGTCGCTGGGGCAGCATCTGGTGGACCTGCACGGGCCGCACGAGCACCAGTCGCTGAATTCCCGCGAGCGCCAACTGGCCATGCTGGACGCCGCGTCCGGCGCGGAGGAGGCGCTGGAGCACTACCGGACCGCGTGGACGGAGTGGCGGCGGCTGGGCCAGGAGCTGGACGGGCTTTCCCACGCGGAGCATGTGGGCCAGCAGGAACTGGAGCTGCTGCGCTTTCAGGTGGAAGAGATCGATGAGCTCAATCCCCGTGTGGAGGAGGAGGAGCCGCTGCTCCAGCGCTACAAAATGGCGGGCAACAGCACCCGCCTGGCGGAGCTGTCCGCCACCGCCCTCGGGGCGCTGCACGATGCCGAGGATTCCGTGCTGTCCAAGCTGGGCGATCTGCGGCGCACCCTGCGGGAGCTGGAGCGCATCGACCGCGGGGTGACGGAGTTCACCACGGGATTCGAGACCGCGTTCGCCGAGCTGGAGGAGTTGGAGACCGGCCTCCGGGACTACCATGAGGAGCTGGAGCTCGATCCCCGGGAGATTGCCCGGCTGGAGGAGCGCATCAATGTGCTGGAGACTTTGAAGCGGAAATACGGCGGCACACTCGAGCGGGTGCTGGACCACCGCGACGCCGCGGCGGAGCGGCTGGGGAAAATTGAAGGCCGGAGCGGGGAGCTGGAGCGGCTGGGACTGGAGCTGGCCAGGGCCCGCGAGGGGGTGAATGCCACGGGTCTGGTGCTCAGCCAGCTGCGCCGCGGGGCCGCGCCGCGCCTGGCCAAAGAGGTGTCGCGGCATCTGGGGGATCTGGGATTCCGGCAGGCGCGGTTCTCCGTGGAGCTGACTCCGCTGTCCCAGCCCGGTCCGCGCGGCCTGGAGGAGACGGATTTCCACTTTGCCCCCAACCCCGGCGAGCCTCCCAAGCCGCTGCGCGTCATCGCCAGCAGCGGGGAGATGAGCCGCGTGATGCTGGCGGTGAAAAGCGCCCTCGCGCGGGAGGACAACATCCCGCTGCTGGTGTTCGACGAGATCGACGCCAACGTCGGAGGGGAGATCGCCGCCGCCGTGGGCCGGAAGATGGCGGAGCTGGGCGCCCATCACCAGATCATCAGCATCACCCACCTGCCGCAGGTGGCCGCGCTGGCGGACCATCAGTTCGTGGTCCGCAAGGTGGTCCACAAGGACCGCACCCACAGCCAGCTGACCCGCGTGGAGGGCGAGGACCGGGTGCTGGAGATCGCCCGCATGCTGGGCGGCAAGGCGGAAAGCGCCCGCGCCCACGCCCGCAATCTGCTGGCCGGCGGGGCATGATATAAAGGGCAAAGCATGCCGTGCCGCCGCGCCGCACCGGGCGCGGCGCATGAAGCCGGAAACTCAGAAAGCGGCCCGCACGCTGTGGGAGGCGGGCAGCCGCAGCCCCCAGGCGCCGTCCTCCTCCTTCAGAACCTCAACCGGCGCGCCGAAGACTTTTGTCAGGATGGGGCTGGTCAGCACCTCCTCAATGGGGCCGGACGCGGCCACGCCGCCGGCGTGCAGGGCCAGCACGTGCGTGCAGGCGGCGGGGATCTCCTCCAGGTGATGTGTCACCAGCACCACCGCCGGCCCCCGACGCTGGGTGGCCAGCTTCTGCATAAAGTCCACAAAATGGGCGCGGGCCACGGGATCGAGCCCGGCGCAGGGCTCGTCGAGAATGAGCAGCTCCGGCTCCGCCATCAGGGCGCGTCCGGTGAGCACGCGCTGGCGCTCGCCTTGGGAAAGCACCGCCCAGGGCCGGTCCAGCAGGTGGGTGCAGCGGGTGCGGCGGGCGATGGTTTCAATAAACTGATGATCGTCCTTTGTCAGTTTGCCCCAGAAATTGATCTGCCCATAGCGCCCGCCGCCAATGATCTCGCGGGGCCGCTCGTCATCATCCACCATCTGGCGCACGCTGCTGCTGACCAGGCCGATGCGCTTGCGCAGCTGGGTCCAGTCGCTCGCGCCGAAGGTTTCGCCCAGCACCGTGACCGTGCCCCCGGCGGGGATCAGCATCGCCGTCAGGCACCCCAGCAGGGAGGTTTTCCCGGACCCGTTGGCCCCCAGAATGGTCCACATCTCACCGGGGTGAATGGTCCAGTCGATGCCGCGGAGGATGCGCGTGCCGGCGCGGGTGACGGTGAGGCCGGTGACGGAGAGGATGGGCATGGGGGGTGGGGAGGGAGGGGGTTATTGGTTATTCGTTATTGGTGGCGTGGGGGGTATTTCCAAGGGAAGGCCGTGGTGTGGAACCAGAGCCGCAGCCGGTCGTGGGGGGCGTTGCGGAGGTGCTGAAGGCAGATATCACGGTCCGGCCCGGATCCGCCGTAGCGGTCGATGAGGAAGGCGATGAATTTCCGGTCATCACCGGTGCAGGGAATCTCCAGCCCTCCGTAATCCCCAGGGCGGGCAGTGCCCATGAAAAGCTTGGGATAAGTGCCGGAATCCATTTTACCTTCCGGTGGACTGAGGATCATCGCCAATTTCAGGTATTTTCCATCACGGTCCCAGATGATGAGACCCATGCCGCCGTCCTTGGGATACCATGTGGGAAAGACTTCATGGCACGGCTGTCCTAGGTTTTGCAGAACGGAATGAGCCTTTGAGAGGTCGTAGCCGGGCGACCGCAGAAGAATCCATACAGCCACTGTGATGAGAATCAGACTGACTGCCAGGATCCATAGTATATGTATTCGTTTTCCGCCTGCTGCCGGAGGGATGGCGGGATTGGAGGGCATGGCAGGATAGGAAGTGCGCACCCTGATGGGATGCGCCAGCTAGGAAACCCTCTCGATAAGCGAAGCCCAGGCACCGTCGGTTTCGGTGAGGTGGGGGACGAGAGAGCGGGTCTGGAGCTGGCGGAAGCCGGGGGTTTTGGAGAGGGTGGCGCGGACCACGTGCTCGTTTTCGTCGGGCTCAATGCTGCAGGTGGAGTAGACCAAGCGTCCGCCGGGGCGGAGCAGGGGGAGGAGATTGGAGAGCAACCGGACCTGGCGGGCGGCCATTTCGGCGAAGGAGCCGGCGTGCAGGCGCCAGCGGACATCCACGCGGCGGCGGATGACGCCGGTGTTGGAGCAGGGCACATCAGCAAGAATGCGGTCGAAACCGTCGGGGAAGCGCTGTTTCCAAGATGCGGGCGCGGGTGTCGTCTCCCAGTCATGAGCTTGGATCTCCGTGTTTTTGACGTGCAGCCGCTGGAGATTGCCGCGCAGACGCTCCAGACGGTTGGGAGCGGAATCGGTAGCCATCAGCGTTCCCTTGTTTTCCATCATCTGCGCCAACAGCGCCGCTTTCCCGCCAGGGGCGGCGCAGGCGTCGAGCACCGTCATGCCGGCCTCCGGAGCCAGCAGGATCGGGGCTTCGGCGGTGGAGGGGTCCTGCGCGTAGCACCAGCCGGAGGCCAAGGCTTCCAATGGAAGCTCCGGGCAGAGGAAAAAGCCGGGATGCTTCTCCAGCGGCGTCAGGCCGGGCAGGGTGGCCAGTTTTTCCTCCACGCCGGAGAAGAGTTTGTTGACCCGCACGATCACGGGGGCCGGAGTGTTCGACCAGGTGCCGAGCTTCTCCATGCCCAGCGGATGGAAGTGTTTGGTCCAGCGGTCGGTCAGGAATTTGGGCAGGGAGAACCGGATTTCCGAGGCCGAATGCAGGCGGAACTTTTCCAACTCCGCGCGCTCGCGCAGCGCCCGGCGCAGCACGGCATTCACCAGACCGCGCCCGCGTCCCGCCAGCTCCACGGTCTCGTGCACGGCGGCGTGCTCCGGCAGATCCAGGAGCAGGCACTGCACCAGGCCCAGCCGCAGCCAGCCGCGGGTGTCGTGGTCCAGCTTGCCGCCGTCCCGCAGGCGGTCGATCCAGGCGTCCAGCAGCGTCAGATTGCGCAGCGCGGCAAAGACCATGGCCTTCAGAAAAGCCCGGTTGGGGGAGCTCAGGGAGTTCCGGCGCGCGGTGTGGTCCACCATTTCCTCCGCATACACCCCGTCCGGTTTCCAAGCCCGCAGGATCTGCCAGGCCAGCAGCCGGGTGTTGGGCCCGGCACCCGCCCCAGGAGACGGCGGCGCGGGGGGCCGGGAGGAGCGTGAGGAGGAGGACTGGGAGCGGCGGTTCATCGGGTCATGGGTGGACCCGCCGTTCGCAATTCACAAGGCCGGGAATCCAGCGGCTCCGGCAGCGGTGCAGCCTTGGGATGACAGGGAAAGGAAATCTGAAAACCGCAGGCGGGAAACCCGGCTCCGCCCCCTTTGGGCGTCCTGCGGGGAAGGAAAATCCGTTGATTTCCTTGGAGGAATCAGAACTTGTCATCCCGTGAAGGAAGTCTAATAATCACGGCTTCCAAATTTCAATTTACGCCACCATGCGCTCCATTTCCCTTTTGGCCCCGGCCCTGCTGACCGTGATTCTTCCCTCCTGCGAGGTTTTCCAAGGCAAGCAGGCCGATACCTACGGCGCGCAGCCCTCCGCCAATCCCTACGGTGAGGTGCCGCAGAGCAATCCCTACGCCACGCCGCCGGTCAGTCCCTACACCCAAGCTCCGCCTGCTCCGTCCAACCCCTATAGTCAGGGAGTGCCTTCCCCCTCCAATCCCTACGGCGGCTATGAGCAGCCGCAGACCTATCCGGCGCCCTCCACCGGCTCCAGCCCGGCCACCGCACCCCCCAGCAGCGCCTACACCTCCGGCAGCGGCGGCGGGCAGGTGGTGGTGCAGCCCGGCGACAACCTGACCAAAATCGCGAAGCGGAACAACACCACCGTGCCGGCCCTCAAAGCCGCCAACAACCTGACCTCGGACATGATCCGTGCCGGTCAGAAGCTGACTCTGCCCTGACAGGCTGATGGGAGCCAGGTTGGAAATAGGGCAAACAGCTGGAATTGGCTGTACTTCCGAGGCTTTAAGTGCGGCGCAAAGCCTCCCGCAAAAGCTACTTGTCCGGGGAAACCGCCGTGAAGGCGGCGGGCTATACTGATTGCCGGAAGTCATTTCCGGAATGGGAGGAGGATTTCCCCGATGGCGGCGTGTCTTTCCGGAAATGATTTATGGCAAACGCTATATGTGATGATCCTCACCTCCCTGCTGAAGGAGCAGTTCAGCCCCGCTGTGATCCTGGAGCTTTACCGCTGGCGCTGGCGGATTGAACTGGCCTTAAAGCCTGCTGCGGCCGGGCACGTCCCCAAAAGCAACCATGCCACGACCGTGCCTGGATGCAGACCAAAATCCTCACTGCCCTTTTGATCGAAACCCTGCTACGCGGCAGTAGGAATTTTTCCCCCTGGGGAGGACGCATGGTCTTCGGAGGAGGATTCCCACTGGGATTTATGCAGGCACGCCACGAACACAGTATTGGCGGCCATATCTGTCCGGCCTTGGACATCCGCGCGTTCCAAAGAAAATTCCGCAGGCTCAGCAGGCACTTACGGCCATCGTGCCGCAAACGGAACCACCGGATGAAGAGGCTGAGGAATCTGATGCCAAAAAGATCCTGGCAAATATAGGTCAACGCCTACGGAGCCTTGCCCCGGACTGCCTTGGAACCGCCTTTCAGGCCTGAAATACAGCCTGTTTCCCGATGAGGCTGCTTTCCGCTAATGGAAAACGGCTTGAGGCCTTAGAGCCTGTTGAAAGACCTCCACCCACAGCAATCCGAATTTATTGACCGGAAAACTTTTTCCCGGGTAGTGGACTGGAGTGGCCGGGTCAGGAACGCCGCCATCCTACATTGATAATTAAGATTTTACAAAGCGCAGGATTGACTTTCATGCCGTTTTTATAAAAATCGGCCCAAAATCAAGCCAAATCCTGCCCCCGCAGCCATGATCCACTCATTCCTTACCCGTGCCGTTGTCCTGTCCCCGCTTTTGATCGCCTCCACCACCGCGTCGCTTTATGCCGAGGCGAGGGTGGGCATCCAGTTTCTGGGCGGCTCCACCGCCGCGCAGCTGGCGGAGACGGAAACCGCCGGCACCCCGCTGACCTCGCAGTCGCATTGGAACTACACCGACACCGCCATCACCGGCGCGACTGAAAACATCGCCGGCCCCACCGCCGGCAAGCTCGTGGACAATACCGGCGCGGAGACCCCCATCACGGTGGTCTGGAACTCCACCAACACCTGGAACACCACCAACGGGGTCACGACGCCGGACTCCAAGCTCATCAACGGCTACCTGGACAACACCGGAGCCGGGGCCTCGATCACGCTTTCCGGCATTCCCTACACCGCTTACTCCGTGGTGGTCTACTTCGGCAGCGACGGCAACGGGCGCACCGGGCAGGTCAACAATGAAACCACCGGAGTGGCCTACTCCTTTTCCACCGCCTCCAACTTCGGCCGGGGCATGCTGCCCGCCGATTACAAAAGCACCACGGACACGGGCACGGCCTACCCTCAGGCCAATTTCTGTGTCTTCGCCGGCCAGACCGCCAAGGAGGTCACGCTGTCCATGATCCGCGGCAGCAACAACTCCGGCTTTCACGCCATCCAGATCGTGGAGGGCGGGGACACGGATGGCGACACCATGCCGGACAGCTACGAGTCCGTCAACGGCCTGAACTCCGTGGTGAACGATGCCGCCGGCGATCTGGACCAGGACGGCCTGACCAACATCCAGGAATACACCCTGGGCACCAAACCAAACCTTGCGGACACCGACGGCGACGGCCTGAAGGACGGAGTGGAGACCCGCACCGGAATTTATGTGAACCCCCAGGACACCGGCTCCGATCCCTTGGTGAAGGACACCGACAAGGACGGCATCGAGGATGGCCCGGAGGTTGCCACCGGCGCCGGCGATCCCCATATCACGAATCCTGTGAACCGGGACACGGACGGCGACGGTTACACGGACGGCGACGAGGTGGCCAAGGCGACCGATCCCACCCAGGCCTCCAGCAATCCCTCCGCGACCGGGGTGGCAGGGCTGATCGGCATCAATTTCACCGGCGGCTACAATGGCATCCCCAGCCCGCTCGGCACCGGCACCGCCGGCGTGGGCTCCTTCGCCCAGACGGGCTGGAACGACATCGACGGCACCGCCGGCAACGGCACGGCGCTGAAAAACTCCACCGGCCAGACGCTTGATGCCGTGTTGAACTGGAGCTCTCTGGGCACCTGGGGCGTGGCCGATCCCGCCACCACGCCGGCGGATGACAATGCCAAACTGATGCAGGGATATCTGGACACCACGGACACGTCCACCACCATGGTGGAGGTGCTGAACATTCCCTACCGCACCTATGATGTGGTACTGTATGTGGACGGCGACAGCGGGGACGGATCCCGCTACGGTGAATACACCGTCAACGGCGTCACCCGCAAGGAGGTGCGCGACAGCGCCAACTGGCCGGTCGGCGCCGGGGAAGGGGAGTTCGTGGAAGCGCCGTCCAGCCGCAGTTCCGGGAACTATCTTGTGTTCCGCAATGTCAGCGGAGGATCGCTCATCATCACTGCCAAACCCACCAACACCGCTGCCTTCCGCGCGCCGCTGAACGCCGTGCAGATCCTGTCCGCCGTCGACACGGACAACGACGGCATGCCCGACCAGTGGGAAACCGATGCCGGCCTGAACCCCGCCAGCCCCGCCGACGCCGCGCTGGACAAAGACAACGACGGCCTGACCAACCTGCTGGAGTATCAGCGCAGCACTCATCCCACCGGGGAGGACACCGATGGCGACGGCCTGAAGGACGGCGTGGAGAACGGCGGTGGCACCTACACCAGCCCCTCGCAGACCGGCTCCAATCCTTTGGACCCCGACACCGACGGTGATGGCCGGACGGACGGGGACGAGGTGACCGGCAATCCCTCCAGCAATCCCAACAAGCTGGACTCCGACGACGACGGCTACAGCGACGCCTACGAGGTGGCCAACAGCTTGGACCCCTCCAATGCCCAAAGCCCGGCCAGCCTTACGGACTCCCGCCGCGCCATCGGCGTGCGCTTCAACGGATCGGAGGCCAATGCCCTGCTGCCGACGGAGGCCGCCGGCTACTTCGCCGTGCGCCAGACCCATTGGAACAACGCCGACGGATCGGCCACCGGCACCACGGACCTCATCACCTCCCCCACCCCCGGGGTGCTGGTGGACAATAAAGGAGCCGCCACCGCCACCACCATCGAGTGGGCTGCCAGCGGTGTTTACAATACCCAGAACGGCACCGCGACTCCGGACGCCAAATTGACGAACGGCTATCTGGACAACACCGGCAGCGGGGCCACCCTCACCTTCTCCGGTATTCCCTACGCCAAATACGACGTGGTGGCCTACTTCGGCAGCGACGGCAATGACCGCACCGGCAGCATCTTCAGCGAAACCGCCAACCAGGAGTTCTTCTACCGCACCGCCGCCAACAACGCCGCCGGCTTCGGCAAGGATGGCTATGTGGAGACCACGGAAACCGTCGACGCCGGGACCGCCAATCCCCGCAGCAACTTTGCACGGTTCACCAACCAGACCAGCCCTACCTTCCTGCTGCAGGTCAACCGCGGGGACAACAACTCCGGCTTTCTGGCCGTGCAGGTGGTGGAGGCCGCCGGGACCCCGCCGGCGTCCAGCATCGAGGTGACCGGCATTACCCGCTCCCCCGCCGGAGCCGTCACCGTCACCTGGGTCTCCACCCCTGGAGCCCAGTACACCGTGGAGCGCAGCGCGGACCTGGGTGCCACCAACTGGACGGCCCTGACCACCAATCTGCCCGCCACCGGCACCAGCACCAGTTACACCGACTCCACCCTGCCGGCGAACACCGCCCGCATGTTCTACCGCATCAAACAGAATTGATACGGGATCCGGTCCCGGGAATCCGGACGGACTAAGGAACAGAGGGATGGCGGGCGATCAGCCGTCGCGCCATCCCTCGGCAGCTCCGTGCCACCTCCAACCCGGCCGCCGACACCGTTAAAATCACTGTGTTTCATTCCGCTGTCTTATAATATATCTCTAAAACCGCCGGATTCCGGCTTTTTCCAGAACCGCCATCGGGCTGCCGCCGGCAGCGACCGGGCAGGGTGGTGCCAGCAGCGCATCCGATCCTCCTTTCCATCCCAACGATGAACGCGCCGGTGGATGAATTCGCCGTGCGGCGCCCGTTGATCCTCTCTGTCCCTTTTCCCTTTCCTCCTGTGGAATGTCAGGGATTCATGCGCCACAGAGTCCCGTTGAGAATGGCGGCGAAGGTGACCCACGCAAGATAAGGAACCAACAGCCACGCGGCGGGGCGGCTCACGGGGTGAAAGGCGGCGAGGGTTGAAGCGATGGCCACCCACAGCATTATGATTTCAGCGAAGGCCAAGCCGGTCCGGTGCAGACCGAAGAACAACGGTGTCCAAGCGGCGTTGAGCGCCAGTTGACCGAGGAAAAGTGTCAGTGGCCGGCGTTGCCGTGTGAACCCGCCGCGCTTCCACACCAGCCATGCGGACACGGCCATCATCGTGTAAAGCGCCGTCCAGACAGGGCCGAAGATCCATGCCGGTGGATTCCAGGATGGTTTTTTCAAAGCCGCATACCACTCGCCAGGCATGAAAACCGCACCAAGGGAAGCCGCGCCAAAACACGCCGCCAGACATCCTGCCAATCCCAGCATTGATGCCGCGCGGCTCATGGTTTTTTGACTTCCTCCTTCGCCTCGGGCTTTTCCTGACTGATCCACCGACAGGCGATCAGCCCATTCAATTCACGGATGAAAAGCTGATCTCCAGCCACTGCGAGGTGCGCCCAGGTGTCGGAGTCACTAAGCTTGCGTTGATCGAGCAGAGTGAATTTTTCCTTGTCCGCGTGGAAAAGAAACAACAGCCCGCGCTGGTCGAGAGCAAGGATCCGGCCGCCCTGGGCGACGAGGCTCCAGTATTTGCCGAAGAACTGATCACTGGTCCAAAGTTCACGGCCGGTGGCAAGATCGGTGGCCATCACTCTTTGGCTTTTAAGATGATGATAGGCCGTGCCGTCAATGATGACCGGCGTCGTCATATAGCCTTGACCCTTGATCCGCCAGGATTCACTGACGGTGAATTTTCCATCCGCCTGCGCGACTTTGAAGCCGAGGGTGCCGCCACCGTAGGTGCTGGTGAAGAGAGTGTCGCCGAGGACCACGGGTGTCAGAATGTTCATTCCGCGAAAGGCTTCGACAGGATGTTCCCAGAGCACTTGGCCGTCCGCGGGGTTCACTCCGGCGAGCTTTTCACGCGTCTGTACGACCAGTTGCCGTTTGCCAGCCAGTTCGGCGAACACCGGAGAGGAAAAGGCGCTGCCCATCATGCCCCCTTTGTCGGTCAGCGTGCGCCACAGGATTTCACCAGTGCGTTTGTCAAGCTTCAGGAAACTTGCCGCAGCCTGCACATATACGGAGCTGTCGTCCAGCAGTGGCGAGCAGACAAAACCAAAGTCCGGCAGCGGGGCCTTGAGCTGTTTGACGAAATCCACCCGCCAACGCTCTTTTCCTGATTTCACGTCGAGGCAGACAAGCACATCCCGCATACCGGCAACGAACAGGCTTTCCCCATCGCAGGCGGGCGTGGATCGAATCCAGTCGCCATTGGACTTGGCAAAAAACGGGACACTCAACGCCCCCTCCCACTGAACCCTCCAGAGCTCCTTTCCTGTCATCCGGTCGAAAGCGGTGACGGCTTCCATCGACTTATCCTTGGTCTCCGTGGTGAACACCCGGTCACCCACCACGATCGGACCGGAGTAGCTGGGACCAAGATCCACCCGCCACTCCTGTCTGAGATGATCCGCGTCGAGCTTATCGGGCCATGGAGCACCACCGGTGACCAGTCCGTCGCGGGTTGGTCCCCGCCATTGAGGCCAGTCGCCCGCGGACACGCCGGCGGCGTTCAGGATGAGGAATAAAAGGGTCAGCAATTTTTTCATGAATGCCTGTTGGAGGTTATGGGATTGCGGGGTCGGAAATTGCCGGAACCGGAAGCGGCGCGCAGGAAATAAATATCCGAAGCTGAGGCGGATGTCAGATAAATAGTGCGGAAAGATAGCAGTTTATAATATGGCGCTGCGGTAATTGGCGGGGATTGCTAAGGCCTTTCGTAAGGCCTGAATATCAGGCCGCCGCTCCGGGCCAGGGAAAATCCACCATAACCCACTTCGCCCGGTTTGTTACGGTGTGCCCCGGCCGCCCCTCCACAGCGGGTCTGATTGAACTTCATGACTGGATTTGCGACCAGTGCGCGGGAGCGGTTGACCGGCGTTTGCCAGGATGCCAGTTTTGCGGAGGCCGGAGACTCCATTCCGGCTGATCCTTCCCAACGACCGACGATCGATGAATGCGTAGGAGCTGGTTGCCGAAGCCAAAATTCTGGAGGCTCTCGCCGCCGGCCAGGAGTACCGGTTGCCCAACAAGGGGAAGGAGCTGAATCTCGACAGCTATTTTCAGACCCCCGAAACCCTGCGCATGTCTTTTTCCATGCTGAAGGGCGCGGAGGTGGTCCCGGAGGAGGTGGGGGTGCTGCGGGAGCGCCACCGGCTCCAAACCTTCCTGCGGGAGAATCCGGATCTGGAGGAGGCCGCCAAACGGAAAATCCACCTGAAGCTGGCGGAGCTGGACGCGCTTTATGATATAAAGATGCAGCGCTATCAGAGGCAGGCCTGCGCGTGGGGCGGTTTCAGATTTCAGATTTGAAATTTAAAATGCTAAAATCCGGAACTTGGAATTTGAAATTTGAAATTCCGCCCGCCTGCCTCCCGCCGCGGATCAATCCCGGGGAAAAGGATTGGCGGCCAAGCGCTGCGCGGTCTCCTCCTCATCGGGCGGCTCTCCAGCCACGGTAGGATTGGAAGCGGAGTCACGGGATGGGGATTGAGCCTGCGACTGGGATGGCCATGGGGACTGGGATGAGGACTCGGACCGGGGCAGAGCCCCGGCCTTCCCCCTATCCGCGGCTGCGCCATCCCCGCCCACGGGCGCGGGAATGGAGACGGTCCGCAGGGAAAGGGAGGTGAGCGCCAGCGTGGTGATGATGGAAACTGCCGCGGCGGCGGTCCACCAGCGGACGGGGCGGGGCGGGGTCAGGAGCAGGCGCTCGATGCGCTGGCCAAGCCGCGATTTCATGGCCATGCCGGCGCTGTGGGCGGGGAGGGGCAGGCGGCCGGTGTTGAGAGCCATGAGGAATTCAATGTATTCCCGCGCGCCCTGCCCGGAGCGGGCAATGACCGCGCCGTCGCAGAGGGCCTCGCTTTCCGCATGGAACTGCCGCCGCAGCCAGTGGGTGAGCGGATGCCACCAGTAGAGGCAGAGCACCAGCCGCGGCAGCCAGGCCAGCAAAAGGTCACGCTGATGCAGATGCTGGCGCTCGTGGGTCAGCACCATGCGCCACTGGGCCGGCGTCCAAGCGTGGGCGCTGTCCGGCAGCAGCAGCACCGGACGGCGTCCCCCGGCCACGCAGGGGCCGGAGATGGCGGATGACTGCAGGATGGCCAGCGGGCCATCCGCCTTCCACGGTCCGGTCCAGGGACGGGCCCGGCGGATCAGCCGGTGCAGCGCCCACGACTCCAGGCCAATCCGCAGACAGACCAGAAAACTGCCGGCGATCCACAGCCCGGCCAGCGCCGCGGTCCATGGGAAGAAGCCGCCGCCGCCGGTCGCCGCGGAGAGGGATTTCCCCTGAAAAGCCACACTTCCGGCTCCACCGCCACCGCCATTCCAATGCCACCAGCCGGCGGTCCACGGGGTGGCGATCAGGCCGGCACAGGCCGCCAGCAGGATCCACCGCCGCAGGGCGGGCTGGGCTGTGGGCAGCAGCCGCCAAATGACAAAAAGCCCGCCCAGCAGCAGGGTCGCGCGCAGGCCGGCCTGAAGCTGCCATTCGACAAAGGGGGTCATAGGGCAGTTTTTTCCGGTGCGGGGATTTCGCCGGCCGCGCCCGCTCCACCGCTACCGCTGCCGGGGGAGCTTCCGGCTTCCAGCAATTGCCGGATGCGGGCCACCTCCGTCGCAGAGAGGGGGCCGTCCACGGGATCGAGGAGATTCTGCACCAAGCGCTCGGGGGAGCCGCCGAAAAATGTGGAGAGCATCCGCCGCAGGGCTCCCTTCCGGGCCCGGGCGGGGGATACGGTGGGCTCGTACACAAAACGCCGGGACTCCTTGGTGTGCTTCACGGCCCCCTTCTCCTCCAGCACCGCCAGGAGGGAGCGCACGGCGGAGTAATGCGGCCGATCGGGCAGGGCGTCCATGATCTCCTGCGCCGTGGCCCGGTTCAGTTGGTACAGCGCATCCATCACCTGCCGCTCCCGCCGGGTCAGTTCCTTGTCATTGGCCACCATATGCGGGTTTTCGCGCATTTCATGGGAAGTTGCAATGCGATTCTGCTTCAAAATGCGGAAAATTCCGCATTTATAGCTTGCAGGAATCATGAAAATGCGGCATTTCCAGCACTTGAGGGCCGGTGCCGCGCCTATCCCCGGGTTTGGCATTTTCCAGCTGGTTCGCATTCCCACCGCCTCTATGAAAAAACAACTCACACTGCTGCTTCAGGGACTTCTGCTGATGGCGTTGATGCTGTATCTGGCCGGCTGCGCCGCTGTCAAACAGCCGCAGCCCATATCTCCTCCTTCGGCGACAGCCTATGTTTCACCGCCGGCGGTGGAGGAGGAATCCGGCGGGCTTTCCCGGGGTTTAAAGTACGCCCCTCCCGCAGTGCCGGAGTCCCCCGCCACTTTTAATTCCGATAAAGTCTCCTCCCCTGAGTCCCGGAAAAAAAGCCGGTCCGGCTTGGCGACTCAAAAAGGGAATGAGCAGCTGGACCAGCTCAATGTCACCTACTTTTACCGGAAGCGCACGGGCTCGCCCGATGCCGTGGATTCCTTTCATTACAACGACGGAGCGGGAGCCAAAGCCATGGCTGATGCCTTGGGCGGAGGACGGAAAAAGAGCGGTGACTTTGAAATGGCTGGAGGGCGGCTGAAGGTGGCCCTGCGCCGGGGAGACTGGTCCTCCAGCACCCTTGATCACTATGATGCCGGCGACCGCCGCATCGTCATCGGCGACAGCGGCGGCTCCTACCGCATTTCCATGAAAAACCGCACCAACCGCACCTTGGAGATCGTGGCCAGCGTGGACGGCTTGGATGTGATGAGCGGTCAGCCCGCCTCCACGGAAAACCACGGTTATGTCCTGCCACCCAAATCGGAGATGGACATCAAGGGCTTCCGGTCCGGGGATGACCATGACCGGGTGCGGCAATTTGTGTTCGGCAGCGTGGACAGCTCCGCGGCCGCCGCCTCCGGTGCCGGCATGGCGCGCAATGTGGGCGTCATCGGATTCGCGGTCTATGAGGAGGATGAAGTCCGGGCAAAACTGGCCCGACTCGTGGAGTCACAGAAGCGGGCGGCGGCTATTGCGTTTCCAGTGAGGGGGGGATAGGGGAGTAGGGTTATTAGTTATTAATTATTGGTTATTAGGAGGAAACCGGCGAAAGACCCTGCGTGCGGGCGCTTTGGATTCGCCAGCCCCAAAGGGGCGTACTATGGCAGCTTGGGGAACAGTGGTTTCCCCACATTTTCAAGCCTTGGCAAAATGGTGAAATCATACCATTTCCAGTTATATTCCGGTGAATTCGCAAGTGGGTTCCCAGCATGGATTTTAGCGGCCCGGTAGAGAACAGCCGTCCGGCTGTCCCGCCGGGCATCCTGCCCGGTGCCGGAGAATCGGTCTTTCCAGCAGCCCCTCGCAGCTTTGATGCCGGAGAACGGGGCAGTTTCAGGCTCCTGAAAACTGACAAGGCATGGGCACCAAGGTGGATGGCTGTCCCAACCGACCGTCGGCCCGGCTATCCCCAGCTTTATTCTATAAATGATCAACGGAAATGTTGCCAGATCTGATGAACACGGGATAATCCCATGCCGGCGTGATGCCACGCCAACGTGGGAGAGCTGGGTGACGGCTTCGGGTTTGTGCTTACTTCGACATCAGGCCGGCGATGGCGGCGGCGACTCCGAGGAGGCTGAGGAGTGCCATGATGCCGGCGGGATAGAATTTTTTGGTTTTGAGAAAGCCGGGCAGAAAGCGTCCGAGGAGCAGGAGGGAGAGCACCAAGGCCATGAGATAACCCAAGTTGGTGCCGGGGTTGGAGATGGCCTGTTTAGCGGCCACCACTGCGGAGGTCATCAACCCGATTCCCGATATGCCGCCGGCGATCAGGGAAGGGAAGCTTTTGGCACGGACATAACCCAGGATGCCCAGCAGCAGGCTGACGGCGCCAAAAAATACGAAGTAGTCGGACCAGGCAAAAGAGAAGGGCATGGGAAAGGAAAGGGAAGGGAAGAGAAGATCGAAAGGAACCGGGGTTTTTCCCCAAGCCCCGGAAGGCGGAGTCGGCAAGCAGAGATTGGCGGATGGCAAAGCAAAAACGCCCTCAGGCGCGGGACCGGAGGGCGTTTTTGCAGGTTGAAGGGATTGAAGCGAACCGGGATTCAGGCGGCGCGGGCCATCCGGAGGCCTAAGCAGAGGCGGGGACGCGATTACTCGTCGCCGATGCTGAACTCATCGGCGGAGAAATCATCATCATCGTCGTCCAACATGCTGGCCATGGCGGCCACGGCGGCGGCAATGCCGGCTTTTTTACGGGCTCCCTTGAGGGGGCGCGGTCCCGGATCTTCCTTTTTCTGGAGTGCACGGCGCAGTTTTTTCAGCGCAATGTTCTGGAGCTGGCGGATACGCTCGCGCGTGACTCCGAACTCCTGACCAACCTCCTCCAGCGTTTTGGGCTTCTGGCCATTGAGGCCGAAACGGGCGTCAATGATTTTGCGCTCACGCTCATCCAGCACATCCAGCAGGCCATCCAGCTGGTCGTGCATGTTCCGGTGGCTGAGGATTTCATGTGGGGTCTGGGCGCGGTCATCGCCGATAATTTCGCCGAACTCCGTGCTGTCGTCCTCACTGATGGGGGCGTCCAGGGAGGCCGGGCGCAGGCTGGCGGCCTTCAGCTGGGCCAGCTTGGCGCGGTCGATGCCGATCTCCTCGGAGAGTTCGTCATCCGTGGGCTCGCGGCCCAAGTCCTCGGACATGGACATGGAGACCCGGCGCATCTTGGAAATCTTGTCCACCATGTGGACCGGCAGGCGGATTGTCTTGGACTGATTGGCCAGGGCTCGCTTGATGCTCTGCTTGATCCACCAGGCGGCGTAGGTGGAAAGTTTGCCGCCCTTGTTGGGATCAAAACGCTCCACCGCCTTCATCAGGCCGATATTGCCCTCGGAAATGAGGTCGAGGAGCGGCAGGCCGTAATTGGCGTAGTCCTGGGCGATCTTGACAACCAGCCGCAGATTGGCTTTGATCATGTGATCCCGGGCCGCTTTGCTGCCGTCCTTGATTTCAGCCGCCAGTTGGATTTCCTGTTCCGGGGTCAGCAAAGGAGTCTTGCCGATCTCCCTCAGGTAGATTTTGATGCCTCCATCAAGTTCCAGATTGGCCATAGCGGTGTGTGGGAAAAGCGGGTGGGGTTTTTGGGAAAATACGTCGTGTGGAAAGCTTTTGATCGACCGTCACCCACTTAATACGACGGATAGCGTCCGTGGAGTGCGGATTTAGGAAAGTTAGTTTTCTTTTTCGCCCGATCAGGAGAATCGGCATTCAGCCTCCCGGTGGAGGCGTTGTCAATGGCGTTTTTAAGATTTGGTGTTCGGAGATGCACAGAAGGGCCTCGGGAAATGGAGTGGAATGACGAATGCCTGAAAATTCAACAGTGGGGATGACGCGCCGCACTGAAATTTGTTCAGCATGGACCGTGCCCGGCGGACCTGTCTTCTGTGAGGGCGATTTTTCACTCCGCATTTGATTTTTCGAAGCTGAGCAGTGAGGCTCCCGGCCCGCTGCCGTCCCGGCGGCGGGACCAGCCCTGCCAGCCTATTCCTGCAAACCCTCATCACTCCCTGCTTTCAATGAACCCTGCTCTGTTCCGTCCGCTGGCTGCCCTGATGCTGGGTGGCCTGACCCTTTCCTCCGCCTTGGCCCAGGAGGCGGCCCAAACCGCTCCCGGTGCTCCGGCTCCGGCGGCTTCGCTCAAGGACCCTTCCAAGCTGAATGAAAAGGCTCCGGAGAGTTTTAAAGTGAAATTCACCACCACCAAAGGTGACTTTGTTATTCAGGTGGGACGCGCCTACTCTCCGAACGGGGCGGATCGTTTTTACAATCTGGTGAAAAACGGATACTTCACCGACATCGCCTTTTTCCGCGTGATCCCGGGCTTCATGGCCCAGTTCGGCATCCATGGGGATCCGGCTGTCTCCGCCGCCTGGCGTCCCGCGAGCATCAATGACGATCCGGTCCGGGCCAGCAATGTCCGCGGAGCCATCACCTTCGCCAAAACCGGCGCTCCCAACAGCCGCGGCACCCAGTTTTTCATTAACCTGGCGGACAATCCCCGGCTGGACGCCACCGGATTCTCGCCCTTTGGCAAAGTCGTCGAGGGCATGGATGTGGTGGACAAGCTCAACGGCGAGTACGGCGAGGGGGCTCCCTCCGGCAACGGACCCGAACAGGGCCGGGTGCAGTCGGAGGGCAACGCCTATTTAAAGAAGGACTTCCCCCGGATGGACTACATCAAATCCGCCACAGTTCTGAAATAATCCGGCGCAACCGCCGCCAAACCCCAACAGCCCTTCACGCAATCCAATCCGCATGTCCGACATCCGCATTATCCTCCACACCGGCAAAGGTGACATCGAAGCCACCCTGTTCGCTGACAAAGTCCCCATGACGGTGGCCAACTACCTGAACCTGGCGAAGAGAAACTACTACGATGGCATTGCCTTCCACCGTGTGATCCCGAACTTCATGATCCAGGGCGGCGATCCCACGGGCACCGGCTCCGGCGGTCCCGGCTACAAGTTCGGCGACGAGTTCGTGGCCGGCCTGAAGCACACCAAGCCCGGCATCTTCTCCATGGCCAACGCCGGTCCCGGCACCAACGGCAGCCAGTTTTTCATCACCCATGAGGCCACGCCGTGGCTGGACGGCAAGCACACTGTCTTCGGCGAAGTCACCAAGGGCCAGGAGGTCGTGAACGCCATCCGCCAAGGGGACAAAATCAACTCCATCGAGGTTCTGGACTCCACGGACGACCTGTTTGCCGCCCAGTCGGCCAACATCACCAAGTGGAACGCAGCCTACCGACGTTGAAATACCGGGCAGGGGGACGGGCACGGGGAAATTTTCGTTTACTGAACTTTTTTCTTCTTGCCGCCTCCGCCCCGACCGCCCACAATGAGCCCAGCTTATGAAAAAAATCGGCGCTATTCTCTCCCTTGTCGGACTGCTCTCGCAGAGTTCCGCGTTTGCCTGGATCGGTGGTCCATACAGCAACAACACCTATGATGGAAACTCCGGCGGAATTTTCTCCGGAACCATCCGTGGACGCAACACCACCGGTCTCTTTAAATTTGCCCAGGACGCCCAGCCCTACGTGAGCACCTTCGGGGACTCCGTGGTCTACCACAAGGGCATGACCTACTACGGGGAATGCTATGGTCAGATCGACTTCAACAGCAGCCTGGTCTCCGGAATCACCAATGGCTCCAACAACGGCACCAATGCCAACGATCCCAACCAGAGCACCTACTACCGCAGCGTTTCCGGTTCCGGCTACGGCGTGCAGAACGGCACCGGCACGGGCAACGTGACCACCAACGGCACCGCCCCCGCTTTCGGCAGCGACAGCGTGGCCAACGCCAACAGCCACTGGAGCGGCCGTGTGGAGAACAAGAAGTTCGCCATGCGCTTCACCGCGGCCGGCGAAATGGCCTTTTTCGGCTACGCCAGCGAAATGACGATCACCATCGACACCGTCAGCACCGGGGATCTTCAGCAACCCCGTGGCGACAATGGTCCCGGAGGCACCGGTCTGAACGCCAATCCCACCGCCAACAATGCCCGGTTCGGGTTCACCGGAACCGGCAGTGTGGTCCAGACGGTCAGCGCCACCAACAATTATCCGGACGTTCAGGATACGGTGAAGATCAAGGTCTACGGCAGCCGCTCCTCCACCGGCATCACCTACCCGGCGAACTACGCAGGCTGATTTCCTGTTTCCCAAAGAGGATGGAGAGCAATCTCCATCCTCTTTTTTTATGGCTGAACGCGACGGATAGAACCGGTGTCCCAGTGTGTGCTTAATGTTTCATCTGCTATTCAGTGCTCCGTGATTCCCCGGCTTTTCAGTATTCTGATCATTGGTTTCTGGCTGGTCATGACCTCGCTGCTGATGCGGGCCATCTGGTTTCCGGAACACAGCCGGCTGGATGCCGTCAATCCCGGGGCCGTGGTGCGGCTGGTGGCGGCGCGCGGTGAGCCCTCGCATCTGGATATTTATGAAGGCCGGAAAATCGTGGGCCGGCTGAACGTCACGCCCCTCTCCCCTCAGATTCCGGGTGGCACGGACGAGGTGCTGCTGCATTTGGACGGGCATTTGGAATTGAGGCTGCCGGCCCGGAAACTGATGATGAACGGAAAGCTGGCCTTTAATCACGGAGGCGCTCTGACCGGAATGGATCTCAGACTGTCGATGCGGGCCCCGAAGCTGGAACTGACCCTGAAACAGGCCTCCGGCCAAGCGATTCCGGTGGCCAGACTCACCCTCGGGGGAACACCTCTTTTTGACTCCTCCCAAATGAAGGAGGACGGCACCGGCATGGAAAGCAATCCCACGGCCATGCTGCTGCTGGGGCTGATGGGCATGTCGCCGGCGGAATTTGACCAAGTGAGGCAGGCAGCCCGGAAGGAAGCGGACGCTACCGCAGTGGATGCCCGGCAGGGGGATTTTGAGATTGGGCGTGGGGAATACCACGGATACATTCTGTCCGTCCTGAAGAACGGCACCTCCACTTTCCGGGTTTATGTGGAGAACACCGGTCAGATTCTCAGTGTCGAAACCCCGACTTCCTACCGGCTGCTCTCGGACGGGATCGCCGGCGACCAGCCGGAGAAGGCCGGCTGATTTTCTCTCTTCCTTGGTGCCGCAACCCTTTCCCTGTTTTCCCTCCCCCCTTCCCGATGATCCGGACCCGCAACCTCACCATGGATTATGGTAGCCTCCGTGCTCTGCGGAATTTGAATCTGGATATTGAACCGGGAGAGTTTTTTGCCTTTCTGGGGCCCAATGCGGCCGGCAAAACCACTACCATCAAACTCATCACCGGTCTGCTGAAACCCACGGAGGGGGATGCCTGGCTGTGCGGCCACCACGTGCAGGAGGAACCCCTGCCGGCGCGGAGAGCCTTGGGATTTGTTCCGGATGTGGCGGTGTTTTACGACAAGCTGACGGCTATGGAATTCATGGAGTTCACCGCGGATCTGTTTGAGGTGGAGGAGAAACGCGCCCAGCGACGGGCCGGGGAGCTGTTTGAACAGTTCTCCCTGCGCCCGTATGCCCGCGAGCAGATCGAGCACCTGAGCCATGGCACCCGGCAGCGGCTGGCGATCGCGGCGGCCCTGCTGCACGACCCGAAAGTGATCATCATCGACGAGCCCATGGTGGGGCTGGATCCGGTGCATGTGCGGGTGGTAAAGGAGGAGCTGAAGGCCCGGAGCCGGGCGGGGGTGACGGTTTTCATGTCCACGCATCTGCTCAACATCGCCGAGGAACTGTCGGACCGGATCGGCATCATCCACGATGGGCAGCTGGCTTTTCTGGGCACCATGGAGGATCTGAGGGCCAGCCGGGGGGACCGGGAACTGGAGCAGATTTTCCTGGAGATGATGGCCGCCCCCCAGGAGGGGGCTCTGAGGCACTGAAAACAGAATACTTAAAACCTTTCGAATCACCGTCCCCATTTATCTCTTTCCGGCTTTTTCCCCCCGGAGACATTGACAGAGGGGGGCAAAGTCCCTAGTTTCGCCGCGATTTTTCCTGGAATGGCCTCTTTTACCCCTCTTTTACCTCTTTCCGGCAGCCGTACTTTCCGCGCTGCCTGTGTGATGCTGACCGGCGTGGCGCTGGCCCAAGGCGTGGCATTCGCCGTGGCTTGGCGGGAAACCCGGGAGGTGATCCGTGCGGAAGGGCAGGGGGCACCGCCTGCGCCGTCCCCGGCGGCTCCGGACAAACCCGCCTCCGGCACGAAGGAAAAAGCCGGGATGACCGTCCGGGCCCAGGCTCCGGCTCCCGCTGCGGAAACTGATCCTTTTGCCAGTCGCCTGCCTCCTGCGGAGGCGGCCAATGTCCTTCTGCCGCCTGCCTCCCCATCAAAGGACGGTCCATCCTCCCCGGCGGAAACGATGGTGCTGGCCAGGCCGGCGGTGAAGGCTCCCTCCCTGGATACACCCATCACGGACGAGGGCTGTCTCCGGCATCTCGACGAGGGGATTTACCTGAGGAGCCGCGGGGACATGCGTGGGGCGCTGGTGGAGCTGCGGGCCGCTCTGGCCCTGAGCCCCGATCATCCCCAGCTGCTGTACCAGACGGCGCGCACCTTGGATATGATGCTGCAGGAGCAGAAGTCTCTGGTGATGTGGCAGAAAATCAAAACTCTGGGGCCGGAGGCGGGCAACTGCTATCAGCTGGCCCTGACTCGGCTGAGGGAGCTCCGCGGTGTCACTCCGCCGGCGGCGGACGAGGAGCCCGAGGAGAAAGCCGGACGGTTTTCCCTGGGGGAGGTGACGGTGGAACGGCTAGCGGACATCACCAACGGGGAGGTGCTGCGCTTCCACGCCAGTGTGAAGCAGCTGCAGACGGAGCCGGTGGATGTGGTTAAAATCTGGATCAAGCTGCACTTGTTCGACATGGTGAACGGGCGCCATATCGCCCGCACCACCGCTGTGCGGGCCGAGGCCCAGTGGCCGGAGCTGCCAGTGGACTGGGCGGACGGCACTGAGCACTTTGATTTTGAATACCGCCAGGCTCCCCTGAGTGCGGATGAGATTCTGAAGCTGGGGCAGCGGAAGTATTACGGTTATGCCGTGGAGCTGCGTTACGGGGATGAGGGGCAGGAGAAATTCGAGGACATGGTGGCGGAGCCCCGTGAACTGGGGGACTTTGCGCGGGAGCTTCCGGAGCAGGAAGCAGCCTCCCCCGAAGCCGCCGTGATGGATGCCCCGGTTCCCGAGACGGGTAAACCCGGCCAGCCTGATGGCACTCTTTTCCCCGGCGGCAAATTTGACCATTGAGGCAGGGCATTCCCGTGTTGTCCCCCATGGTCATTCTGATCGCCAGTGACAAAACCAGAGTGCGCCGGGGACTGGCCGACCGCCTGAGGGAGACGACCTGCCACCGGGTTCTGGCCGCCGCCTCCGTGGCGGAGATGGAGGCGCTGCCCGGTCGGGAAGGAGCGCTGGATCTGCTGGTTTTCTCTCCGGTTTTCTCCGAATCCGGCAAAGAGGCCCGGGCACGCCTGCGCACCCGGTTTCCCGGTCTCCGGACCTTGGTGCTGGACGACCGGACACCGCTGGAGCAGTCCGTGGCCATGCTGATGCAGTGGGTGGGCGCGGATCCGGGTGCCGGGGACTATGAGAATGAGGCGGCGGCGGAAACGGCGGCGGAAGGCACTGCTCCCGCGCCGGACAGGCCGGTGGAGGAGGACAGGTGCGGATGGCATCCGGCGGAAACAGCCGGAGCGCCGGCGGACACGGAGCCGCCGGGGCTGAACGAAAAAGATCCGTCCGGCGGGGAGGCCATCCCGGTCGGCGGGGAGGCCCGCGGCGGTCCTGTCCCCTTGTCGCTCGGAGATTATGAACTCCAGGAACTGATGGAGTCCACGGGGACCACCCTGATATACCAGGCGCTGCAGCTGTCCGTGCGCCGGACCGTGGTTCTGGAGTGCCTGCGCCCGGAGCTGTGCGCCGATCCCATGGCCGCGAAAAATTTCCGCCGGATGGTGCGGGCCCGCGCGCTGGTGTCCCATCCGGTGATTGCGGCCGTTTACGAAGCCCGGGAGACGGGTGACATCCTTTTCTGCGCCTATGAGCTGATTCCCGGGAAAAGCCTGCCGGTGCTGGCGGCGGAGGGCCGGCATTTCCCCCAGCAGGTGCTGCTGTCGCTGCTGCGGGCGGCGGCGGAGGCTATGGGGTGGATGGAGGATCACGGTATTCCGCACCTGCCTGTCAGGCCTGAGCATCTGTTCCTGGGACCTGGCCATACCCCCCGCATGCAGAACCTGGCCTCCTGCCCAGAGGAGGAAAGTGCCGGATTCATGACGGAAACCATGGCCAGGCTGGCGTCTACCTGCCAGCGTCTCTCCGAGCCGCGCAGCGCCCGCACGCGGGAGCTGGCCCATGTGGCGGGGCTGATGCGCTCCCCCGGTCCGCACGGCATTCAGACGTGGAAGGCTTTGGCCCGCGAGGCCCGGAATGCCCTGCACCGGCTGGCGGACGCGCATACGGACCACGCCGCGGCGGGCTTTGGCTCCATCACCCAGGTGGAGCGGCGCTGGCTGAAGCGTTTCCTCGGCTGGACCGCCGCCGCCGCGGCACTGCTGGCCGGCATGGCGTGGGGGGTGATGGAATGGCGCCGGTCCTCGCGGGCCAAAGTCCGCAACCTCGACGGATGGGTGAAAATCCCCGCCGGACCCTTCCTTTTCCGCGATGGGAAGCCGGTGGATCTTGCGGAGTTTTGGATCGGACGCTATGAGGTCACCTTGGCGCAGTATGCCGACTTTCTGGAATCCCTGCCGCAGGGCGTTCCCACCCGCTGCGACCACGTGGACCAGCCTCCCGGCAAAACCTCGCACGAGCCTCCGGACTGGAGCCGGATTCTCAAGGAAGCCCGCCGGGCCGGCAGCTGGCAGGGCCATCCCCTGACGCTGAACAGCCCGGTTTTCAATGTGGACTGGTGGGACGCCTGGGCCTACACCCAATGGCGGGGGGTCCGCCTGCCCACGGAGCAGGAATGGGAAAAGGCCGGCCGGGAGCCGGATGGCCGGGCGTGGCCTTGGGGCAATGAGCCCAATCCCAAACGGGCCAACACCGGCGGGAATGCCGCCGCCCCGGCCGGAGTGGACGGTCACGCTTGGTGGTGCGATGTCGACGCCATGCCGGAGGACCGCAGCGCCAGTGGCGTGGTGGGCTTGGCGGGGAATGTGGCGGAGTGGACCTCCACCCTGCTGCCGGACCCGGATGTGCCCGATGTGGAGATGCCGGTTTACCGGGGAGGGGATTTTCACCAGACCTCGCCTGTGCCCTTGAATGCCGGCCCTTGGCTGGCAAAGATGCCCCTCCACGCCAAACCCTTCATCGGTTTCCGCACCGCCTCCTCAAAGGAGATGCCCTGATTTTTTCCTCCGCCATTTCCCCGATCTTTTATACGCCCCGCCATGCGCCCGCTTTTTCTTGTACTTTTCGGATGGGTCACCGCCGTTCTCCTGCCCTCCGCCTCTGCCCAGCTGAAGGTGGAGCTGTCCATGGACCGTGACAGCTACGTCTCCTTGGAGACCATCACGGCCACCGTCACCGTCACCAACAACGTTGGCAAGGACGTGGTGCTGGGCGGTCCGAGCGAAACCAGTTGGCTGGATTTCCAGATCAGCACCAGCGCTGGGGAGCCGGTGTCCCCGCTGCGCCCGGTGGCGGTGGCGCCTCTGATGATCCGCAACGGGGAGAGCCTGAAGCGCAAGTTCAGCCTCGACAAGCACTACTACCTCAGTGACTCCGGCAAATATCTCCTGCGCGCCGCCGCCTATTTCCCGGAACTCCAAAAATACAACCTCTCCCCGCCCAAAGCCTTCATGGTGCAGGAGCCCCGCCGCGCCACTTGGGAGGAGGTCTTCTCCGTGCCGGACACCGCCGGAGTCCCCGGCGGCTACCGCAAGTACCAACTCTTCACGGTCAACGATCTGGACAAATCCTGGATTTATTACTCCCTGATCGATGAGACCAACCAGCTGGTGCTGAGCCGGGCACCCCTTGGCGAGTTTGTTCCCGACCGGGTGCTGCAGCCGGTGGTGGACCGCAACAAGCGCCTGAACCTCATCTATCAGAGCACGCCCTCCCTCTACACCTATCAGCAGCTGGATCCAGGCGGGCAGGTGACCGCCCTGAAATTCTATTCCGTGTCCAAGGGCATCCCCAAGCTGATCAAGGAGGCTGATGGTGCCACCGCCATCATGGGCGGCGCAATTTATGATCCCGCAGCGGAGGCGCGGAAAAAGACCGCGGTGCGCAAACTCTCCGACCGGCCCGGCGGATTGACTGAATAAATTCCCGTCCCGCATCGCTCAGGACCGCCTTTCCGTTAAAAAGGCAAATCCAACCCCCCCGGGGAATTGCGTTACAGCCGGAACTTGATTATCAAGCTCCGTAAAGTAACTTCCCTCAGCTTATCCCTCCCGCTATGGCCTCACTCCGTTCTTCAATCCGATCCGGGGTGTGCCGGGGTCTCCTTGCAGCGGTGGCCCTGCTCGCCTTCGCGGGCTCCGCCTCCGCCGCCAAATTCAGCCGCGTGGTGATCGACCCCGGCCATGGCGGCCACGATCTGGGCGGAAAGTTCGGATATCTCTATGAGAAGCATCTCGCGCTGGATGTCTCCCTGCGGCTGCAGCGGTATCTGCAGGCGAAGGGGATCACCACCACCCTGACCCGTCAGCGGGATGTCTTCATCCCGCTGGAGGACCGGCCCGCGGTGTCCAACGCCATTGCGAAGTCCATCTTCGTCAGCATCCACTTCAACTACGTCAGCTACGCCGGGCCCGCCGGCACGGAGACCTGGTACTATAGCGCCGCCGGCCAGCAGCTGGCCGCGCTGATTCAAAACCGGGTGGCTGCAGGATTGGGGACGCCGAACCGGGGGGTGAAATTCGCACGCTTCAAGGTGCTGCGTTCCTGCAGCATGCCGGCGGCCTTGGTGGAGGGGGGGTTCATCTCCACCAACAATGACCGGGCGCGGGTGCTGGATCCCCGCTACCGCCAACGTCTGGCGGAGCTGGTCGGCGAGGGCATTCTCGGCTACCGCCGGCAGTAAATTTCCCGGCCCTGCTCCCGTGGCGGACGGGGAGGATGACCACGCGTTCCGGATTGACAGCCGCGCCGCCCGCTGCTGGTTCTCCATCCGCTTTATGTTCCGCATTTTTGACCGATACCTGGCCCGTCAGGTGATCGTGGCCACCCTGTTCTCGGTCACGGTGCTCAGCATGGTTCTGGTGCTGGGCCAGATCTTCAAAAAGCTGTTGGACAAACTGGTGGAGGGCATCCTGCCGCCCTCAGTCATTCTGAAATTTGTCGGCTACACCTTTCCGGGCTCCCTGTCGTTCACCGTGCCCTGGGGCATGCTGACGGCGGTGCTGCTGGTCTTCGGGCGGCTCTCGGCGGACAATGAGCTCATCGCCCTGCGCATGTCCGGACAAAGCCTGCGCCGCATCTGCGCTCCGGTGTTGGTGCTGGGGCTGCTGGGGTCGGGGCTCTGTTTTTGGATCAACACCACCGTGGCCCCCTTCGCCGTGGCCGAAGTGCGCAAAATCACCCAGCAGTCCCTCAGCGATCCGCAGTCCCTGCTGCAGCCGGACCGCATGATCGATGACCTGACCGGCTTTTTTATCTTCGCGGAGGACAGGGTGGGCGACAAGCTGAAGAATCTCCAGATCATCCAGCTGCAGAGCAGCAGCGGGGCGCGCCCGGAGAAGTTCTTCTTTGCCCGGGAGGGGGAGGTGGAGGCCGGCAATGTGCTCAAAACCCGCCGGATCGATATGAATCTGCAGCAGAACCTGATGATCCTGCGCGACTGGCCCGCGGAGGCTTCGCCCAAACAGGTGAAAGCCATGAATGAAAAGCAGCGGGCGGAGTACCAGGCGGAGCAGAAGGCAGGGCGCGAGGCGTTTCCCAGCGTCACCACGGCCATCACCGGCTCCAGTCCGGTGCCGGTGTCCTTGGAGAAGCTTTTTGCGCGCAGCGCCCGCATGAAGGTGGAGGGCATGACCATGACGCAGCTGCGGGCCGGCCTGAAGGACCGCAGGGCCCTGGCGGTGGACGGAGCCATCCCGCCGTCACACTCGGAAATGCTCACGGAGTTCAACCGCCGCATCAGCTTCTCGCTGGCCTGCTTCATCCTGTCGTTTGTGGGCATCTCCTTCGGCATCACCGCCCAGCGCCGGGAAACCTCCATCGGCTTTGTCCTCAGCCTGGCGGTGGGCATCAGCTACTTCGCCCTCATCATGCTCGGCGGCATCTGGCAGAACTCCCCCGGCAAGTACCCGCAGCTGTGGGTGTGGCTGCCGAATGTGCTCTTCGGCATCCTCGGACTGGTGATGTTCCTCCGCCTACAACGCCGCTAGGACCGGGAGCTCCGGCTAAGGCTGAGGCATCGGCTGCCCTCCGGCATCCGCTCCCGTATTTCAGCCCGCTCCAGCTCCGATTTCAAATCTCAAATCTCCCCAGTGTCCGCCGACGCCCCTCCGCCCCGCCGCCCGCCGCCCTCCAAAGAGCGGCTGGACGCCGCCATGGCCTCGCGCGGACTGTGCGATTCCCGCGAGCAGGGCAAGCGTCTTATCCTCGCCGGCGGGGTGTTGGTCAATGACCGCCCGGCCGTCAAGCCGGGGCAGGCCGTCAAAGCGGATGACCTTATCACCGTCAAGGCCCGCCCCAAGTACGTCAGCCGCGGCGGATTGAAGCTGGAGGGCGCGCTGGCGGCCTTCGGCATCGATCCCACAGGCTGGACATGCCTGGATGCCGGTGCCTCCACCGGCGGCTTCACCGACTGCCTGCTGCAGCACGGCGCGGCCCGGGTGTATGCCTTCGACGTGGGCACCAACCAGCTGGTCTGGAAGATCCGCACCGACCCCCGCGTGACCGCCCGCGAGCAGTTCAACCTGCGCCATCTCCAGCCCGCCAATGTGCCGGAGCCGGTGGACTTGGCGGTCTTCGACCTCTCCTTCATCTCCCTGACCCTCGTGATGCCCGCGGTCATGGCCGTGCTGCATCCGCACCACGGTTGTCTCGTCTGCCTGATCAAACCCCAGTTCGAGCTCCAGCGCGGCGACATCGGCCCCGGCGGCATCGTCCGCGATCCCGCGCTTCATGAAAAAGCCGTGGAACGCATCCGCGCTTTCGTGGCCGGGCAGTGCCCCGGATTCCACTGGCGCGGCTGCATTCCCTCCCCCATCAAGGGCACGGACGGCAACACCGAGTTCCTGGCGTGGATCACGCGGGAGCCCGCCGGCCCGGAATGATATAGCCTGTTTGCTGTGAATGATTCAGCGCATCAATACTACTCTATCACTTGACAGGCAGCGGAAAAACCGGCAGCCGGAATTTACTGCGGTAGACGCCCGGAGTCACATGGGTCAGGCGGCGGAAGAGGCGGCGGAAGGAGGAGGGGTCCTCGTAGCCCACCTGAAAACTGATCTCATCGATCGGAGTGACAGTGCGCTCCAGCCGGCGCTTGGCCTCCTCCACCCGGAGATGCTGCACATAGGTGATGGGCGGCAGGCCGGTGGCACGCGTGAAGCGGCGCTTCAGGGTTCTCTCCGGGAGTCCTGAGCGCCGCACGAGGTCCTCGACCGGACTGGCCACCGAGTAGTTGTCCGCCAGCCAGCTTTGAAGCCGGCGGACAATTTCGTCCCCATGCTCCGTGGGAGGCGCGAATGGAATATAGGGTGCCTGTCCGTCGCGGTGCCATTGCAGCAGGAGGAATTTGGAGATGGCGTGCGCGGCGGCGGGTCCGACCTGTTTGGCGATGAGATACAGCACCAGATCGTGCCATGAGGCCGAGGCCCCGGACATCACAAACTCCTGCCTTGCGCCGGTGGCGATGAGCACCTCCTCAAGGCGCAGGCGCACTTTGGGGAAGTTCCACTGGAATGTCCGGGTATAGGCCCAGTGCATGGTGGCATCCAGACCGTCGAGCAGTCCTGTCTCCGCGATCAGAAGCACGCCGGAGCAGGCCGAGCAGAGCATGGCGCCGCGGGCATGGTGGTGCCTCATCCAAGCCACGAGCTCCGGATGGCGGCCGCACTGCCATTCGGCGTTCCCGGCCAGAATGGCGGACGCGATAATGATATTCGTGCGCTCCACTTTGCTGATCGGCCGTTGAACCTCGATGGGCAGGCCGCTGGCGGTGATCATGGGGCCTGCCTGAAGAGAGACGATCTCCACATCGAACGGCGGTTCCCGCGGCACCGCCGGATCGGCCGAACCCAGGAGAGCGAAGCTTTCAAGGACATCATAGAGTCCCGCCAGTGAGGAGATCACCATTTCGGGGATAGCCACCAAGCTGACGTGCAGACGCGGGGATTTTTTGGCTTGTGGCATAAACGGACCGGATTTTGGCCGGTATGACTCTTACCCGCAGCTGTCCCGAATGCCATGGTGGGTTCCTATGAAAACAGCCATGAACACCATATCCGATTCCCCGTCCAGCTCCATTGATGAATTCAGACTTCAGGCCTTTGTGAACCGCACCATGGGCGACCTCGCCGCCGGTTATGTGGGCGTGATGGTCAGCATCGGCCGGCAGCTCGGGCTCTATGAGGTCATGAACGGGGCGGGCCCGCTCACCTCCTTTGAAGTCGCCACCCGCGCCCATTGCGCCGAGCGTTATGTCCGCGAATGGCTCAACGGTCAGGTGGCGGGGTGCTATCTGATCTATCATCCCTCCAGCGCCGCCTACGAACTGCCGCCGGAGCAGGCCCTGGTGCTGGCGGACCGGAACAGTCCGGTTTACATCGCCCCCGCGTGGGAGGTGCCGGCGTCCATGTGGGCCGATCAGGCCAAAACCCTGGAGGCTTTCCGAAGCGGCGGGGGGGTGCCCTAGGACGGGCATGATGACCGGCTTTTCTGCGGGGTCGCCGCCTTTTACCGCAATGGCTACCGCAGCCAGCTGGTGCCGCACTGGCTGCCGGCATTGGATGGGGTCGTGGAGAAACTGACCAAGGGAGGCCGGGCCGCCGATATCGGCTGCGGTCACGGGCACTCCACGGTGGTGATGGCTCAGGCCTTTCCGCAGTCCGTGTTTTATGGTATTGATCCGCATCCATCGTCGGTGGCCGCGGCGCGGGAAAATGCCCGCGAAGCCGGCGTTGCGGACCGTGTGCAGTTTACGGCGCACACCGCGAAAACCTTTGCCGGGCGGGATTTGGACCTGGTGTGCTTCTTTGATTGTCTGCATGACCTCGGCGATCCCGTCGGCGCCGCTATCCAGGCCCGGAAAGCCCTTGCCCATGACGGCACGGTTCTGGTTGTTGAGCCTTTGGCGCGGGACCGGGTGGAGGACAATATCAATCCGGTCTCCCAGATCTATTACTGCGCCTCGACGGCGCTGTGCTGCGCGCATTCGCTGTCCGAGGAGGTGGGATTGGCCCTCGGAGCCCAAGCTGGGGAGGCGCGGTTGAAGGCGGTTTTTGAGGAGGCCGGCTTCACACGGTTCCGGAAGGTGATGGAGACACCGTTCAATCTGATCCTGGAGGTCCGGAACTGAACGGCTGGGCGGAAACGGCGGACCCCAGAACTGGAATGACAAACCACCCTTCCTCCAGTCAAACACGCGGAGCGGATGAGGCGGGCACGCGTTCGTCGCCATCCGCATCACGCACCATCCGGAGGCTGCGGGGAAGGGCAAAACAGCTGGGCGGACTGGTGATGATACAGTGGGCTCCACGCCGTGGACGCGGTGACCACCGGGCCCGATGCCATGATTGCCGTGGGTGAGGGAGGAGTAATCCGGCGATATCCCACCGCCTTGGCGGTGGTCACCACGCCGGTTAATCTGGAAATTGGACTGGATGCGCAACTGAAATGGTCCAGCCGGAAGGGGCATGAAATACCTGATCAAGCACTCGGTGGAAGGGCAGAAGTGGGACGCGTGAATGGCAGTTCTGGCCGGCACCGGGAACACTATGACCTAGACCCAGGCCGCGGATCCGCCCCGGCAGTTTTTCAGGGTGAAGGAGCAATATAGGGAACGGAAGGGAAGGGAAGGGAAGAGGAAAGAAGGAAAAGAAAAGGCTGTGTGTGCTGACAGCTGCCAACGCTTTGCCCATTCCTGGATCCTATCAGCAAGCCAAGAGGTTACCGGTTCCGTCGGCCAAGGATATTCGGGTCTCTGGCGTGCCGGCGGGAAAGCCATTGAATTCCTGCCGATGACCGGGAAACTGCGGAATAATCTCGCACCTATGCTGAACCTGCAGTTAAGACCTCCCGTTGCCCGGCGGCTGGAGGACTTGGCCCGCCGCACAGGCCGGACCACAGCGTATGATGCAGCCCGTGCGGTTGATGACAAGCTGCCCGGATTTAAAAAAGAGGGTCAGGAAGCCAAGGCTCCGGATCGCGATCCCGGCAGAATACAGCAGGCCATCACTGCTTTGAAGGATCTGCGCCGGGGCGTGATCAAACTCGGGGGAATGACGGTGCAGGAAATGATAAACTCCGGCCGGGGCTCCTGAGAGTTCTGTGCCCGCCCTGACTAGTTGCAGATCTTCTTATGAGCGATAATCCCTACGCCCCGCCGGGCTCGCATATTGGTCAACCCGTGGCCGCTTCGGCACAGAGGGCGTGTCCTTGGCAGGTGGTGGTGGCAGTTTGGCTGGCGACGGTCAACTATGGAATTGGCTTTACGGCGGTGCTGGCAGCTTGGGATCATGGCTATAGCTCCGATACGGAATTCATCATCTCAATCTTTGGGTCCCTGGGCGTGAGTCTTTGGATCTACTACAGGATTTATCAGGGTCGGAATTGGGCGCGGATGATACTGCTGGTCCAGTTTCTGGTAGGCACCGCCATGGTGTCCTCCAGATTTGGTAACATGATGGACCATTCCGCCATTGAAATGGCGTGGGCGGTCGCCGGAGTGGCGCTTAAGGTCGTGTGTTTATACTTCGTTTTTATTTCCCCGGGCCGGCACTGGTTCCGTCGGCAAGCCGCCAAGGACACGCCACCTGCATTTCTTGGAACCTCCAAGCCTGAATCCGGGATCTGAAGAGTGATCAGAGCACCGTGGAGGAATCCTCCCGCTCCAGCTTGCCCAGCTTCTTTTTCAGAGTCTCCAGTTCGACGGTCATCTGGTGGAGAGTTTTGTAGAACTCGTCCTGAGTTTCGGGGTGCTGGAGTCCGGGCACGGCGGGGTGGATGCGCATGAACTGCTGGACGATGATGCGGCAGGCGTCGCGGATCTGCTGGATGGCTTCGGGGCGTTCCATGGGGAGGATGGCGGTTGGGGTGGGCTGGACGGAGTGGACTGGGTGCTGGAGTGCTGGAGTGCTGGGCGGTTCCTTCCCGCAGGATCACTCCAATGTAAACCAGAGGACCTCCACGCGGCGGTTTTTGGTGGAGTCGGTGCCGACGGGTTCCTCCCAGCCACGGCCCACGGTCTCGATGCGGGCGGGGTCGATTTTAAACTGCTCGGTGAGGACGCGCTTGATCTCGTTGGCGCGGTCCTGACTGAGCTGCATGGCGCCGAGGGCGGCTTTGCGCAGGACGGCGTCGCCCTGGCTTTTGAACTGCTCGTAGTTGGCGTTGTCTACGTGACCGCGCAGGCGCAGCTGGCTGCCGGGGCTGATGCGCAGCAGGCGCTGGACATCGGCCAGGCTGGTCTGGTTGAGGGTCTCGGTGGCGATCAGCTTGGAGGAGTTGGGTTCGAACTGGAAGCGGATGTCCTTGCTGAGGAGGGGATCGGCTTCGATGGAGCCGGTGGAGCTGCTTTTGATAGGGGCGATGGAGATGGTCTCGCCGGCGAATTTGCCGCTGTCCGCCGCCGCTTTGAGCGGGGCGGGGTCAATGAACTTCTCATAGCCGGCAGGGTCGGGCAGCAGGTCCTTGCCATAGGCCACCACGGCGGACTGGTAGATGCCGCCGAAGCTGCCGGCCATGTCGATGGTGCCGGCGAAGTAGGCCTGGTTCTCCGGCAGGTTGGTCAGGTGGATCTTGACCAGCTCCTCCTGACACTCGGCGGGCTCCCACCCGAAGGCCGTTTTTAGCACCGCGTTGGCGGCCTGGGGATTGGCGCGCACCTGCCGGTTGCCTTGGAGGATGCCGGCCACCAGGCCGGTGACAATTTTGGGATTGGCCTGCGCGAAGCCTTTGTTCACCAGCAGAATGTCGGACACCACCAGCAGGTTCCGGTTGCTGGTCAGCAGGCGGGCCTTGCCATCGGAGCCGCTGACCACTTCGGAGGTTTTGGGTGCCCAGGTGACGCAGGCCGCCAAGCGGTTGGCCCCGGATTTCACATCCTCCAGAAAGAGGTCGCCGGCGGTGAAGGCGTCGTCGGTGTAAACCAGATTGATCTTGTCAGGCGCGGGGGGGGAGGAGAGGGAGGGCAGGGGATTGACCCCGATGCCGGCCTCCTGCGCCAGATAGCGCAGGAAAAAATCGGACTCGTTGAACTGGGCGGCGATGGCGGTCCGGCCCGCCAGCTTGTTCAGGCTTTTGATGTCCGAGCGCACCAGGATGCCGTCCGCGCCGCGCGAATAGCTGATCATCAGCGGGCAGGTGACCTGCAGCTGACGCCCGTAAACCGCCAGCACATCCGTGGTGGTGGCGCTCGCGGCGAAGCGGCCGGAGTTCAGTCCCGACCAGTCGTCCTGCTCCGCCAGGGCGATACGCACCTTGAATCCATGGTCACGGAAGAAGGCGCTGTTCTCCGTGGGCTGGATGCCGCCGTTGGCCAGCAGCAGACCGGCATAGCCGCCGTACTTGCTCAGTTCCAAATCCACGGTGTTGTCCTTCAGCTGGGCCACGCCCGGCGGACCCAGCGCGGGCACGGCGGTGAGGGTTTCGCTGAGAACGGGCGCGGATTCCCCTGCACTCCCCGGCGGACCTCCCGACGACGCAGTGTTGTCACCCTGCTTTTTCCGCATCAGCACAAACAGGCCGGACGCGATGAGGACGAGGATGAGGCCGATGGACAGAAGCCTGCCAAGCGGGCTGGGGGAGGACGGGTTGCTCATGGAGGCAGGATGGACGCCGATCCGCCGCCAGTCATTTATAAATTTGGCCGGGATTCCGCACCCCTTCATGCAAACAAGGCACCGTGCCGGGGGGAATATGGAACTCCTCCAAGGCCCGATTGGACGTTGAGGGAGGCAATTCAGGTGGTGAATGCAGCAACCAGCACCAATTTTTTGCAATTTCGATTGTCTTGCTGTTGAATCAAACCATGTTTGATATGGAGGCTCGGCCGAGAGTAAACTGTGTTCCGCATTGGAACCAAGAGACTCAAAGGCATTGCCTCCTTGTTTTTTATTAGAGTGCGCGCCGGCTCCCTGGTTCAGTCAAGTCCGGAACGCAAGTAATACCAAAGCTTCGAAAGGTATGTTTGGTATAGCGGTTATAGCCATCACCTATCCACTTCAGCTTATTGATTCGTTCTCCGAAACGGACCGCAATCTCGTCACGTGACGGTGCATCCATCTCGCCGGCTCTGCGGTATCCCCAGTTCAGGGCGTAAAGGACCACATCCGCCATGTGGACTGGAACCGTCATATTTGAGGCTGCAAAAAAGGGGGAGGGCACAATCCAGGTGGCGCGCTCCCTTCCGGTCACAGTATCAGAAAAATACTGCTCAAGTTTCCTGACAAACCGACGGTCAGCTGTCCCCGCCACTTCGTCCAAGACTAAAATTCCCTGCTGCCTGTGATGTTCGAGAAAATAGAAAAATCTTTCCAGCAAAAAGACATGATCTTTCCGTAGAATTTCAGGACTGTCTGCGCCGGCAGGCGGGCGCGGTGTCCCTTTTGGGACGGCGGCAGCGAAAATTTTAGCCTGATACCGCTCCAAAATTTCAAAAATCCCATCCGCCATGGCAAGGCATGCCTGCCCAAAAGCGGTGAAATGATGCCTGCGGGGTGTTTTTCTTTCCAAGCCCGCGTGCAAAAAAGCACGGCAATTCCGCTGGCGCACCACATCCTCCATAGGCTCCGACTGGGCAGCCCATTTGAAACGGTCCCTGCACAGCAGGTGCATTCCTTTAGCTTCGGATTTGAAGTCATGCAGTCTCGCTCCAAAACAAGCATTCTCCAAGCGGGAGGCTTCCTGAATCAGAGGCCAAAGCTTGTTTTCAGCTATGGCAAATCCGCCGCGGACCTCATACGGCATCCGCTGATGATCGTGTCCGCTTTCATCCATGAAGAGTAACCAAGCCATTGGGGCAGTGATAGCCGCCTCCGGCTGTTCTTCAAGTTTCATTGGAGGACAATTGGAAAAGTCATAAGTTGGGAAATTTTGTGAGCTGGAATGCGTGATGGGATCTGTGAAGCCGTAATCATCCAGTCAAGGCACAGTTCGCGAATTTCAAATCCGACGGGGCAGCGGTATCCCAGTGTGGAGTTTCCAAGATCCCCGGAGCCTACGGCCCACCAAGGCAGGCATAATGCAGACCACCGGGTATGCGGACAGCTTTCCACCCATTCCAAAAGCTGAGCCGCCTGCCATTTTTTCCCCAGTCTATTTGGCTGTTGCGGCCGCCTTCCTGAACTTCTGTGTCTGAGCCAAATCTTGGTCGAGGGATACTGATTTGGGTTGAGCTGCCATGGCAGCCTGCACACGGCCACGGACGCCAGCGAACGAGCGTATCGTCTTCAGATCCAAAAAGATCTCCTGTTTGTTTTTCCCATTCTCCATTCTTACAGTTCCCGGCAGCTTCGGTCAAGCGGGAGGCACTGCAACCCCCGGTGAAGGGCGTTTCAGTCCGGATAATCCAAGGGTGTGCCTGGGAAGTCTAAAGTCTGAATCTGAAAAACGCACTTGTTCAGGCGAACTTTAATTGCGGCCCCGCCGGTGATTGAGTATGGAAGGAGGGTTATCTCCAGCCCATGCTTGCTTCCGCTCCCGCCCCCGCCTCCGATCTTCTGCCGCGCCTGCTGAAGGAGCACTTTGGTTACGACACGTTCCGGCCGCTTCAGGAGGAGATCATCCGCACCACCATGGCAGGGCGGGATGTGCTGGCGCTGCTACCCACGGGCGGGGGCAAGTCGCTGTGCTTTCAGCTGCCAGCCATGGTGGGGCAGGGGCTCACGCTGGTGGTGTCCCCGCTGATCGCGCTGATGAAGGATCAGGTGGACCAGCTGACGACGGCGGGCATTCCAGCCACGTTTCTGAACTCCACGCTGGACGCCATGGAGGCCAGAAACCGGCTTCAGGGGCTGAATGCGGGGCGCTACCGGCTGCTCTATGCGGCTCCCGAGCGGGTGATGCTGCCCGGTTTTCTGGAGGATTTGAAGCGCTGGAACGTGGAGCGGGTGGCCATTGACGAGGCGCACTGCATCAGTGAGTGGGGACATGATTTCCGACCGGAGTACCGGCAGCTGCCGGCTCTGCGGGAGGTGCTGCCGGGGGTGCCGTTTCTGGCGCTCACGGCCACAGCCACGGATCAGGTGCGTGGGGACATTGAGGACCATCTGGAACTGCGGAATCCTGAGCGGTTCACGGCCAGCTTCAACCGGCCTAATCTGACCTACCGGGTGGAGACCAAAACGCAGGCCTATGACCAGGTGCGGAAATTCCTCGAATCCCGCCCGGACGACAGCGGCATCATTTACTGCCAGTCCCGGAAATCCACGGAGCAGCTGGCGGACCGATTGACGGCTGACGGCATTCCGGCGCTGCCCTATCATGCGGGACTGGACCAGCCGGTGCGGGCCGGGAACCAGGACCGGTTCCTGCGCGACGGCGTGCGCGTGGTCTGCGCCACCATCGCCTTCGGCATGGGCATCAACAAACCCAACGTCCGGTTTGTGGTGCATTACGACCTGCCGAAAAACCTGGAGGGCTACTATCAGGAGACCGGCCGGGCGGGGCGCGATGGACTGCCGGGCGAATGCCTGCTGCTCTTCAGCGCGGCGGATGTGGCCAAGCACCTGAGCTTCCTGCGCGAGATGCCCGATCCCGCCGAGTCCGCGCGCTCGCGGCATCTGCTGGATCAGGTGGTGCATTACGCCGAGTGCTCCGGCTGCCGCCGCCGGGTGCTGCTGGATTATTTCAGCGAGGAATACCCGGACGCGAACTGCGGATCCTGCGACAACTGCCTGACTCCGCGCGTGACCTTCGACGGCACCGTGGCCGCTCAGAAGCTGCTCTCCTGCGTGCTGCGGGCCAATCAGGCCAGCCGCTGGCAGTTCGGGCTGGGCCATTATTGTGATATCCTGCTGGGGGCCAACACCGAGGGCATCCGGCGTCAGGACCATCAGAATCTGAGCACTTACGGCATCGGCGCGGAATTGAAAAAACCCGCCTGGCAGGCCATCGGGCGCGAACTGGTGCGGCTGGGCTTCCTGCACTCCGACGCCACCCGCATGGGCAGTCTGAGCCTGACGGAGCAGGGAATGTCCGCCCTGAAATCGCGCGCCAAATTCATCCTGACCCAGCCGGACACGGCGGACACCGGCGGGTCCAAACGCCGATCCGAAGCCCTCAAAGCAGGAAGCATAGATTGCGACGAGGCCCTGTTCCAGTCCCTGCGCACCCTGCGCCGGGAACTGGCGGAGGCACGGTCCGTGCCGCCGTATGTCATCTTCGGGGACGTGACGCTCCGCCACATGGCCCGTGACTATCCCTGCACGGAAAGTGAATTCGCCGGAATCCCCGGCGTGGGCAGCCGGAAGCTGGCCGATTTCGGTCAGGAGTTCATGCAGGCCATCCGCCGCCATGTGGCGGCGCACGGACAGCGCGGCTTTGGCGCTCAGGTCAAGGGTCCGTCAGTGTTCACCCCGTCCACTGCGTCCCCCCAGTCCACTCAGTCCATTGCGGCGGCTCCCGCCGCCCGCCCGCCGGCCAAGGCCCCCGCCGCCCCGAGGCAATCCGCCTCCGACACCGTAGCGGAAACCCTCCGCCTTTACCGCGGCGGCGTCCGGGACATGCGGGAACTGGCCGCGGCCCGCAGCCTGGCGGAGACCACCGTGGTCAGCCACCTCGCCAAAGCCATCGCCGACGGCGGCGGGGAAGGGTTTGAAGTGGAGGAGTTTCTGGACCCCGCCGACCTGCCGGAGCTGGACCGCCTCTTCGCCGGGGCCGGCCAGATGGAGGTGCTGAAGCCCATCAAGGACTTGGCCGGGGACCGCTTCACCTATACACAACTTCATTTTTTCCGCGCTTTCCGGCTGGCGGGCAAAATCTAAAGTGGTCACCTCTCCCATCCATCCCGTCTCATCTCATACCGCTCCACCGCCTTCTCTTTCCTTCCACTGTCCCGCCCTGTTCCTGCCGTTATCCATGAAGCTTTCCGCGTCCCTGTTTTTCCTGACCGCCGCCCTCTGCTCTGCCGGCGGAAAATCCCCGCTTGCCCCGCTGCCGGCGTCCGGCGGCGCGTCCGGAATTGATGATCCCGCCGACCACTGGACGGTGGAGGTGCAGACCGGCGTACTTTGGCAGGCGGGGGGGAACACCACCATCGACTATGTCATCCTGCCGCAGATCCTCTCCATCCGCACACCCGAGCATTTCCGCATGACGCTGGGCGAGGGGGAGCTGACGCTGCGCGCCGGCTTCAACCTGCTGGTGGAGCCCATCGCGCGGGGGCCGGAGTCGGCCTATCTGGGCTTCTCCTTCAGCCCGACCTTGGAATACTGGCTGCCATCCAAAAAGGCCGCCTTCTTCATCAGTTCCGGCGGAGGCATGGGCTGGGTGGACAGTCAGGATGTGCCCGGAGCCCAAGGCCAGGACCGCACGCTCAACTGGTTCGCCCAGGCCGGTCTGCGCTGGTACATCCGTCCCAACCTCGCAGTGATGGGCAGCTGCTTCTTCCAGCATATGTCCAATGGGGGAGCCACCGATCCCAATCCCGGCATCGATGCCGTCGGCCCCATGATGGGGCTGACCTGGCATTTCTAAACGGTGCTGCAAGGCAGGGCACAGCACGGCGCCGGGCCACCCCGGTTCCTACTCTTTCCGCTCCACCCACGGTCTGACGGCCAAGGCAACCCAGCCGCCGATCAGCAGCAGGCCGCCCAGAGGGGTGACCGGGCCCAGCCATTTCCAGCCCACGGTGCTGAGGGGATAGAGACTGCCGCTGAACAGAAGGATGCCCCCCAGCATCAGCCACCAAGCCACGCGGTTGGCCCGCTCTTTGGCTCCCGCGATCCAGAGCATCACCACAGCGTGCAGCAGATGGTAAAGCACGGCGGTGCGCCAGTTGTCCGGGCCGCGCGCGGTTTTCTCCAGCACCTCCCGCAGGGCATGAGCGCCGAAGGCCCCCAGCATGACGCCCAAGGCCGCGACAGCGGCGGAGGCGCGGGCGGCATGTCCCTGAATGAAAAAGCTTGAGGGGGAGGGGGGAGAGGAGTTCATGCCTGGAACAACTCCGACTGGCCCGTGGCGTCAATGCGGGAGTGCTCCGGCGGTCCTGTCATCCGGGAATGGAGAACTTTCCGGCCTTCCCTGGCTCCACGCCGCTCCCCCTTATCGCCCTCCATTTCTCCTTTCCTCTCCATCTCCTCACCTCACCTCCGCTTCGGCGGATTGTGGGGATTCAGGCGGATGCCGGGGGATTCAAAGCGGATGCGGCGGTCGCGGAAGAGGGCTCCGAGCGCCTGTTTGAAGGCTTTCTTGCTGGTCTGGAAGACATCGCGGATCTCCTCCGGCGGGCTGTTGTCGTCGTAGGGCAGGTAGCCGTCCTGGGCCTTCAGCATCTCCAGGATCTGCTCCGCCAGAGGCTTGACCCGCTGGTAGCCGGCGGGGTCGAGGGTCAGATCGATCTTTCCATCGGGCCGCACCATCTGCACATAGCCCTCCAGCTTCTGGCCGGGCACCAGCGGGAACGCCAGGGCGGTGCGGTAAAGCAGACCCCAATGGGTGTTCTCCACGATGGCCTTGCAGCCCAGATCCGTTTCCGAGGCGATCATCAGGCTGACCTTCTGCCCATTGTCAAAATACGGCGGTGTGCGGTCCAGAAAGCGGTCCAGCCGCATGGAGGCCGCCATGCGGTCGCTGCGGCGGTCCACATACACGCGCACCACGATGCGGTCGCCGGGGGCCACATAGCCCACCTGCTCGTTCATGGGCAGCAGCAGATCCTTGTCGAGCCCCCACGCCAGAAACGCGCCAATGCCCGGATTCCACGCCACCACGTCCAGCGCCGCGAAATCCCCGTCCATGGCCAGCGGGCGCTGGGTGGTCGCCACCAGGCGGTCCTCGGAGTCCCGGTGCACAAACACCTCCAGCACATCGTCCAGCCCGGCGGTCGGCGGCACAAAGCGCCGGGGCAGCAGGATTTCCCCAGCCTCCCCGCCATCCAGATACAGTCCCTGCACGGAGTCCCGCACGACGGGCAATCGATTCATTTTTCCTAGTTCGGCCATGTCCTCCCGCCATTAGCACGCTTCGCCCGCTCTGTCTTGCGCCATCCTGCGTCATTCGGCGGGGAGTCCGGAGTGGGGGGCCGGACCCGCGGACAGCCTGCGGTTGCCTTGCGGGACGGGGACCGGCAGAGTTTTCCCTGTGACTGCCCATCCCGACACCACCGCCAACACTGCCGATTCCACTGATCCTAAAACCCTCACCTTTCCCGGACGCCCGCGCATCGCCATCGTGGGATCCGGGGCACTGGGCAGTTATTATGGAGCCCGGCTGGCGCAGCATGGGCAGGATGTGCGCTTTCTAATGCGCTCGGATCTGGAGCATGTGCGGGAGCACGGGCTGGACGTGCGCAGCCACGCCGGGGATTTCCAGCTGCCGCAGGTTCAGGCTTTCGGCTCCACGGAGGAGATCGGTCCCTGCGATCTGGTCATCATCTCCCTCAAAACCACCGCCAATGCCGCGCTGACCCGGCTGCTGCCGCCGCTGCTGCATCCGGGCACGGTGGTGCTCACGCTTCAGAACGGGCTGGGGAACGAGGAATTCCTGGCCACCCTGCATCCCGCCCGCCAAGTTCTGGGCGGCGTTTGTTTTGTGTGCATCAACCGGCTCTCGCCCGGCGTGATCTCCCACACGGCGGAGGGCGATATCGCGCTGGGGGAATTCAGCGGTCCGGCGCTGCCCCGCACCCGTGCCATCGGGGCCATGCTGGAGGCGGCGGGCATCCCCTGCCGTGTGAGCGACAGCCTGGCGGCGGTGCGCTGGCGCAAGCTGGTGTGGAATATCCCCTTCAACGGCCTCGCCATCACCGGCGGCGGCATCACCACGGATCTCATTCTGCAGGATCCGGCTCTCGCCAAAGCGGTGCGCGGGCTGATGGAGGAGGCCATCGGCGCGGCAGCCGCCCTGGGGCATCCCCTGCCGGATGGCTGGGCGGACATCCAAATCAACCGCACCCCCGCCATGGGGGCCTATCGCCCCTCCAGCATGATCGACTTCGTGGAGGGCCGCGAGGTGGAGGTGGAGGCCATCTGGGGCGAGCCCTGCCGCAGGGCGCAGTCCGCCGGCGCCTCCAGCGGCCGGATGGAGATGCTCTACTGGATGATCCAGAGCGCGGTGGCCCGGCGGCAGGCCGGCGCGGGCAACGGCGGCTGAAAGGCGGGGGCGGGTCTTATCCCACTCCATGGGCGGCGTGCCCGTTTCATTGACGGAGGGCTCCTGAGCCATTATCCAGTCATCCAACCGCATGGCTTCCAAAAAAACCTTGGTGCTGGGCAGCTCCACCAACCCTTCCCGCTACAGCCATCTGGCGGTGCGCAAGCTTGTGCAGTATGGACATGAGGTCATCGCGGTCGGCCGCAAGCCCGGACAGATTCTGTCCGTGGAGATCCAGACGGGCATGCCGCCCGCGGAGGGGGTGGACACGGTCACGCTTTACCTCAATCCGGTGAACCAGTGCCCCTTTCACGACTATATTCTGGGCCTGAAGCCCCGCCGCATCATCTTCAATCCCGGCACGGAGAATCCCGAACTGAAAAGCCTGGCGGAGGCGGCGGGCATTGAAACCCTTGCCGCCTGCACGCTGGTGATGCTGTCCACGGGCATTTATTAGAGGCTGTTGTCACCGGATGGGTTTGCCTTGATGCTTCGGACAAGGAATCCACGGCGGAATTCGAAACACCATAATATTCTATTATGGGGCCGCTGCCTTTCCCGCAAGGCAACTTTCCAAAGCAGCGGCCCGCAAAGCATGGTGTTGGTTAAAATGACAGGATTGGCAATCACGCCGCTTTCTGTTTCCGCCGCCCTTGCTTTGGCGTTTGCAACGCGTGCTGTCCCTGAGCTGTCCTCTTAAAATTTCATAAGGTCCCCATGTCCGAATCCGGATCCGCCAACACCCCGTCTCCGGACGGAGACACCCATGAGGCCAGGCCCCTGCCAGGACCGCCTCCGCTTCCCGCCGATCATGCGGAGGAAATACTGGGGGACCGTATCGACAACAGTGTCCCGGCCCACGGTTACCACCGGCGGCGGGTGGTGGGCCTCGGGGGATCGGCGGGAAGCCTCCAGGCGCTGCAGAGTTTTTTCGAAAGGATGCCGGCGGACACGGGCATGACATTCGTGGTGGTGACCCATCTTTCGCCAAACCATGAGAGCCTGCTGGCGGACATTCTCCAGCGGACCACTCCCATGCCCGTGGTGCAGGTGGAGGGGCGGGTGAGGGTGGAGGAAAACACCGTTTATGTGATCCCCCCCTCCAAGCATCTCTGCATGATGAACGGGCATTTGGAGCTGGAGGAGATGGAGCGGGAGCTGGGACGGAGGGTGGTGGTGGACCTGTTTTTCAGGACGCTGGCCGACACCCACGGCCCGCATGCTATCGGCGTCGTGCTGTCAGGCGCGGATGGCGACGGGGCCATCGGCCTCAAGCGCATCAAGGAGCGCGGCGGGCTGACTATCGCGCAGGATCCGGGGGAGGCGGAGCAGGAGGGCATGCCGCGCTCCGCCATCGCCACGGGCATGATCGACTGGGTGCTGCCCGTGGCCCAGATGCCGGAGCGCATCCGGGAATACTGCCGGAATGAGAATCGCCTGCGCCTGCCTCAGGAGCGGGGCCCCTTCGGCGCTGACCGACCGGTGCCGCCCGCCGAAGGGGCGCAGAAGGACGGGGAGAGCTTCCTGCATGAGATCCTGCTGTTTCTGCGGATGCGCACCGGACGGGATTTCACCTGCTACAAGCGCGCCACCATTCTGCGGCGCATCGGCCGGCGCATGCAGGTCAACGGCCTTGCGGAGATGGAGGAGTATCTGTCCTTCCTGCGCACCCATCCGGGAGAGGCCCCGGCGCTGCTTCAGGACCTTCTTATTTCGGTCACCAATTTTTTCCGCGACCGGAAGGCCTTTGAGGCCCTGGCGGAGGAGGTCCCCGGGCTTTTCGGGGACAAGCGCGCCGGGGATCAGGTGCGGGTGTGGACGGCGGGCTGCGCCACAGGGGAGGAGGCCTACTCGGTGGCCATGCTGCTCTCGGAGCATGCGGACACCCTTGACTCCCCGCCCTCCATCCAGATCTTCGCCACCGATCTGGACGGGAACGCCCTGGCCCAGGCCCGCGCGGGCATTTACACCGAGGCTATCGCCGCGGATGTGAGCGAGGAGCGGATCCGGCGCTTCTTCACGCGGGAGAACGGGCAGCTGAAAGTGAGGACGGAGCTGCGGGAGCGGGTTCTCTTCTCCGTGCATGATCTTTTCTGCGATCCGCCGTTCTCCCGCTTGGATCTCATCACCTGCCGCAATCTGTTCATCTATGTAAACCGGGAAATGCAGCGCCGGGCCTTCAATATCTTCCACTTCTCGCTGCGCGGGGCGGGCCGGCTTTTCCTGGGCATGGCGGAGTCGGCGGACGAGGCGGAAACCTTGTTCCATCCCGTCAGCAAGCGGCACCGGATCTACGGGCGCATTCCGGTGCGGCGCACCTCGCCTCCGGCCATGTCCGCGCGGCCGGTGCTCCTTCCCGGCCCGTCCGGATTTCAGGCCGCCCCCCGGGGGGGCGCGGGCGGACCGACGCAGGCGGAGCGGGGACAGGAAAAAGGGACCGGCAGTGCGCCGGGATGGCGGGATGTGCATTTCGAGCTTTTGGACGGCATCGCCCCCGCCTCCGTGCTGGTGAACACCGACCACCGGGTCATGCATCTCTCCGGCAGCGCCGGGGAGTGGCTGAAAGTCCAGACAGGGGAGCCGACCAATGACCTGCTGGAAATGACCCCCTCCGCTTTGCGCACCCATCTGCGCGCCGCTCTTTTCCGGGTCGCCCAGGACGGGGGCACGGTGGAGATGCGCGGGCTGCCGGCGGAGGATCCGGGAAACGGAGCGGAAAAACGGACTGTGCGCCTGCGTGTGCGCGCCTCCCCGCGCACACCGGGATTCCTTCTCGTGGTTTTTGAGCGCGAAAGCCGTGAGGGGAGCGTGGAGCCGCCGCCGCTGCCCGGCACGCGGATTTACACGGCTGAGGAGCGGTGGACAATGAACCAGCTGGAGGGGGCGCTGGAGGCGACGCGCCGCCGCCTGCGGGAACTGGAGGAGGAGCATGAAGCCTCACTGGAGGAGCTGAAGGCGGGCAACGAGGAGCTCCAGTCCATGAACGAGGAGCTGCGCAGCGCCGGCGAGGAGCTGGAGACGGGCCGCGAGGAGGTGCAGTCGGTCAATGAGGAGCTGCAGACGGTGAACCAGGAGCTCAAAAGCCGGGTGGAGGACCTCGGCCGCGCCAACAGCGATCTTCAGAACCTCATGGCGGCCACGGACATCGCCACCGTGTTTCTGGACCGGGAACTCCGCATCCAGCGGTGGACCCCCGCCGCCATGGCGCTTTTCAATTTCATTCCCTCGGATATGGGCCGGCCCCTCTCCGACCTGAGCCACCGGCTGGACTATCCGGACATTGACGCCGATGCGCACCGGGTGCTGGAGCGTCTGGTTCCCGTGGAGCATGAACTCAGGGCTCAGGACCGGTGGTATCTGGGAAAACTTCAGCCCTACCGCACGGTGGACGACCGCATTGCGGGAGTGGCGCTCACTTTTGTGGACATCACCGCGAGTAAAAAAGCGGAGGAGGCGCTCCGTGCCTCCAAGGAGCGTCTGCGGCTGATCTTCGAAAATGCGCGTGACTATGCCATTTACTCCATGGACACGGAACGGCGGGTCACCAGCTGGAACACCGGCGCGGAGCGGCTTCTGGGCTTTATGGAGGCGGAGATCCTGGGCCATTCCGCCGATGTGATCTTCACGCCCGAGGACCGGGCGGCGGGAGCTCCCCAGCAGGAGGCGCGGACAGCGCTCACAGAGGGGCGGGCCGCCGATGAGCGCTGGCACACGCGCCGCGACGGCACCCGCTTCTGGGGCAGCGGCGTCATGATGGCCATGCGCGATGCCGGGGGCGGAGGCGGGACCATGGGCCTGATTAAAATCCTCCGGGACCAGACGGCGGAGCGCCAAGCCTTTGAGGAGGTGGAGACCGCCCGCGCGCAGGCCGAGGCCGCAGGGCAGGCCAAGGACCGCTTCCTCGCGATGCTGAGCCATGAGCTGCGCACCCCGCTCACTCCGGTGAGCCTCGCGCTGGGGATGCTTATGGAGGAGGGGGCGGAACTGCCGGACCGTCTGCGCGGCAATCTGGAGATGATGGCGCGCAATGTGGCTCTGGAGATACGGCTGATAGATGACCTTCTGGACATGACGCACATTGTCCGGGGGAGGTTTGACATTGAGCGCGCGCCCCTGTGCGTGCATGAAGCGGTGCGCAAGGCGCTGGAGATATGCCAAGCGGATTTTGAGAAAAAGAGCCTGAAAGTGGAGGTCTCCCTGGATGCGCCCCACCACCGGCTGGAGGGCGACTTCATGCGCCTGCAGCAGGTGTTCTGGAACCTTCTTAAAAATGCCGCCAAGTTCACCCCGCGGGGCGGTCTGCTCCGCATCCTCTCCCGCAATGAGCCGGGGATGGTGGTGGTGGAGGTTCACGACACTGGCATCGGAATGGGGCCGGAGGTGCTGGGAAAAATTTTCGGGGCCTTCACCCAGGCGGACAGCTCCATAGCGCCCAAACACGGAGGACTGGGGCTGGGGCTGGCCATTTCCCGCGCGGCAGTCGCGGCCCACGGGGGAATCATCTCCGCGCGGAGTGACGGTCCGGGCAAAGGATCGGTTTTCACGGTGGTCCTGCCCTTGGAAGGGCCGCCCGCCAACCACTCCTGATACCCGCCGCCGCCATCCGGAGCCGGTTGGCGGCGTTCCCGGTCCCCGCAGGAATGGAAGCGGTTTCCCTTACTCCTGCGCAGGGCCGGGCTTGCCGCTTTCCCCGCAAACCGGTGGAGATGGAGCAACCTCCGGCCCAGCATCACCGGAGCTGTGGCCGGTATCACTGTCACTGCCAGTGCCCTCACCGTTACCCCCGCCGGGACCGCTGATGTTCAGGAACCGTTGATAGAGGAAGGACGCCACCAGCGCGGTCAGGGCCACGGCGATGAAGGCTCCGATGCGGTGCAGGGTGCCCAGCTCGGCCAGGTCGTGGAGGAACAGCTTGATCAGGGTGACCGCCAGCAGTCCCACGCCGGCGTAGCGCGCGGCGGGCTGCCGCCAGCGGAACCCGATGATCATGAGGCCGAGCGCAAACAGCCCCCACGCGATGGTGGTGACCATGTCGCGGGCGAAATTCCCGTGGAACTCAAACGTGATGAAGCGCGATCCCTCCGGCGTGAAGAAGCTGGCGATCTCCACATTCAGCAGCAGGAAAACCAGGATGCCGCCGAAAGTGGTCAGGAGAGCCCGCAGCGGGATATCGTTCCAACGGTGATGCGGCGGGGTCAGCCACCACGCGCCGGCGAACTGCGCCGCGGCGGTGATGCCGTAGCCGTAGAGGTGCCAGTTGAGCAGCGGCGCGCTGCCGCTTTCGTGGTATTGGAAAACGGCGGGGTTCAGCCCCATGCGGATAAAAGCGACGGTGAGCAGGGCGGCTCCTGTCAGCTTCAGCCCCGGATGCGGCACGCGCCGGAAGAGCCAGCACAGCGCTGCGCCCTCCAGCGCCCACGACAGCGTGATCCATTCGCGGCGGAACTGCACGGGGATGGACAGGGTGATGAAAAACAGCGCCACCCCGCCGAACCACGCCATCTGCCGCACCCGGGAATCGCCGGGCAGGGTCAGTCCCCGGTGGGCCGCGGCCAATCCCAGCAGCGGCGGCAGACAGAAGGCCAGCGGCAGGAGGCCGTTGATGTTGTCAGGATAAAACATTTTCATGGCCAGGTAAACCAGTAGGTAATGCCCGATGCCGGAAGCCGCGCAGACGACCCATGGCAGCGCGCGGCCCGCCAGCCGCTCCCGGCGCAGCCACGGCCAGACCGTGAAGAACACATGCAGGCCCACCGGCCATGCCAGCGCGGTGGCGGGCTGGACCACGTGGGAGGAGCGCACCAGCCACACCGTTTCCAAGGCCAGCAGGCATCCCAGCGCCACGGAGAACAGGAAGGAGCGGATGGCGTCCTTTTCCGAAAGCCACAGCAGCACCGAGGCCAGCAGCAGCGCCACCAGGAAAACCGGCGCGGGATTGGCCAGCGGGAGAGTGGCCGCGGCGGCAGTCAGCAGGAGAAAGGGCGCGGCGGCGGTGATGGCGGGCAGGGCCTCCGCCAAGTCCTTCTCATCCGGTCCGGCATGCCGCCCCAGCCACAGCATGGCGGGCAGCAGGACGAGGATATACATGGCCAGCACGGGCGGGAAAACTTCGATGGCGGACGGGTCCGCGGGCAGGGCCCGCAGCCACAGAAAACCGTTCAGCAGCGTCACGCCCCCTGACACCAGCACCGGGGCTAGCCGTCCCCGGCGGGCGGCGAGGCCGATGCCCATGACGTTCACGCCGAGCAGGAACGGCCAAAGCATCGCGGGCACCGGATTCAGCCGGAACACCGGCAAAATAGTGAGGATCTGGATGAGTGAGGGAATCCACACCGCCGCCGGGCTGAAGACGGCCCGGCCCCCCTTCCGGCGCTCCCAGCCCAGGATAAAGCCCACGTGCGCCAGCCCGGCGATCAGAAAACTGCCAAGCGCCCAAGGCAGGAGCTCCGGAGTCAGGCTCTCCATCGTCCACAGCAGCAGGTGCAGGAACGTGAGGACGCCTCCCGCCATCACGGCGCGGGCCAGCACGGGCCGCATCCACGCCACGGCCATGACCAGCCCTTGGGCCAGAAGCACAAAGCCGTGGAGCAGGACGGGACGCTCCGCGATGCTGAAGGCGGCAAGGGCAAGGAACGCGGCCAGCATGCCTCCGCCCAGCAGCGCCAGCGCCGAGCCCCCCAGCCAGGGCGGGTCGCCACCACCGGCGGCGGCGGTGTCAGGGGTGTGCCCGGTTTTTGGGGAAGGGTCATCAGCCGTTTCAAACCGCAGAGCCGCCGTGAAAAGGGCGGCGAATGCCAGGAACACCGCGGCCACGATCCAAGTTCTCCACCCGGTGCCATAGAGTCCGGAGACAAAGAACTCATTCAGCCATCCAAACTGCGTGAGCAGCGTGCCCTTGGCCGCGAAAGCCGCCAGAAACGGCCAGCGGCAGCGCCGGGCCACGGCCAGCAGCCCGATATCAAGGAGGGCGGTGCTAGTGAAAAGCGCGGCGGGGTTGTCCTGTCCAGTCGAGCACAGGACCGGTGCCAGGAATCCCCCCAGCATTCCCAGAAAGGCCACCTCCAGCGCCCGCAGGCGCACCGCCAGCACGAACGAGCATGCGGTGATCACCGCCATCAGCAGAAAGGTGGGCACAGCGCTGAAGAACGGGAACTTGTAAAGCGCGTGCGCGGCGTAGGTCACGCCGTAGAGCACCAGCATGCCGGTGGCGCACAGCGTGCGGGACAGGACCTCATAATTCCTTTTCCGGTGCAGGATCAACCCGCCGCCGGTCAGTCCCAGCCCAACCGCAAAGCCCATGGCCGTGCGCACCGCCGGCGGAATGAGGTTTCGGTCGAAGGCGTATTTCACAAAAAACACCACGCCCAGAAACAGGGCGAACCCGCCCACCCACGCGAAAAGTTTCACTCCCAGAAACTGCTCCAGATTCACCGGCCGCCGCGTCGGCGGCGCCGGACGTGCCGGGAGTGGCGCCGGGGTCAGAGCCGGCGCAAAGGCCGGCCGCGGGGCAAGTGATGCTGTGGCTGGTGCAGCCGGCTGTGTTACGGATATAGCCGACGGGGGTTGGAAGGGCAGTGGTGGGGGCGCAACCGTCTGCGGCGCTGGAGGAGACACCGCTTCCGGTCCGGTCAGCCGCTCCGGAGGCTGAACGCCGGGCTTGGCCACTGCGGCTGCCGGGTCCGGTATGGCTCCTGCCGGGTCCAATGGACGATGCGCCTGGGCCGGGATTCCTCCGGCAGCCTGATAACGTTCAAGGCTGGCGCGCAGGGCCGCCAGCTCCCGGCGCAGCTTCTCCACTTCACGCAGCGCCTCGGTGCCCCGGTTCAGAGCCGTGACCGGCATCGCGAAAATGAAAATAAACAGAAGGATAACGATAATAACAATGATCGCGGCCATGGGGAGCAGGGGCGGAGGCGGAGTGGGCCAATGGCAATGGGGATCGCCAGGGGATCGTCAGGGAAAAGGAAGGAGACCGCATGTTAATAGGGTGTTCCACAGCGGAAAAATGCAAAAATGGTATGCCAGTCGGGTGATGCGAAACATTACTTCCCGTGTAAATCCGGTTGCGCCGGATTCCGCAACCGGCCCTTGGAACCACTACCTGATGAATACTGGATAAAGCGAGGCCGCCTCTGGTCCGGCGGTTGACTGGCCTGGATGCCCTGTCACACTCTCATCATGCAGGAGGACCAGCGCAAATTGAGCGTCACATTTGAACTCATCCCGGCGGATCTCCGAGCCTTTCAGCGGCATGCACGCAGGGTGATGCCCGAAATGCGTCGGATAAAGTGGATTAGGATCATCCTTCCCGCAGTTATGGCCTTTCATGTGGTAGCTGTGGAAATGGCATCCGATATTCTGCAGGTCAGGATAGTCGCCTTTCTGATCCTCTTCGGAGGCGCATGGCTGGTCATGGCAGTCTTTAGCCGTCTGATTCTCTGGCTGGTCATGGCGGTCCGTCCGAACCACAGCGGTCTCAGCGGCATCCTTTGCGAACACACCGTCACCATCGATCCGGAGGGGCTTGCCGAGGTCACGCCTGTCAATGAGAGCCGGCATTACTGGAGAGGCGTGCATCGGGTGGATTCCACCTCGGAGCACATATTTATTTATATCCAGCCCAGCATGGCGCACGTCATTCCTCGCCGCGCCTTCGCATTCCCCGAACAGGCCGATTTGTTTTTTCAGACGGCTGCCGGGTATCATCAGGCTGCGGTCCGGCAGCCTTGAGGTCATGCACAAGGATGGACAGAGTGCTGGCGCGGCTTGACTGTTCATCTCAACGCTGACGCTCTTTACAAGTGATGGACATTGATATCCACTCCTGGTCTCCGGATCTGCCTGTTTCGGGCATCACCAGTCTCCTGCATTCAGCTTATGCGCCACTTGCCGGCATAGGGTTCCGCTATCTGGCCACCCATCAGGACGACAGCGTCACTTTCCAGAGGTTGAGCGCGGGATGGTCTTTTTTGGCCTATGCCGCCGGCAGTGTGGTGGGCACCATCAGTCTCCGTGGTCCGGACCGCACCAATGACTGTGCGTGGTACCGGGATTCCAAAGTGTTCTCCTTCGGCCAGTTCGGGGTTCTGCCTGAGTGCCAGCGCCGCGGCGTTGGCCGGCTATTGATCGATTTTGTAGAGCGCCGGGCTGTGGAGGAGGGCGCGCTGGAGCTGGCTTTGGACACGGCGGAGGGAGCCGTTCATCTCATCCGGTGGTATCACCGTCTGGGCTACCGGCAGGTTGATCTGGTCTCCTAGCATGACACCAATTACCGGAGTGTGGTGTTGTCGAAGGCGCTTCAGCCCCATGCCTCCTGCTAAGGCCTTGAAGTCCGCGCACTTTAATTTGATCGCGTTTCACGCCCCCGCGCGGGCGACAACAGCCTGCATCGCGTCGTGCTGCTTCTCAATGGACTCCACCAGTCTGGCCTGCACGCGGAAGCGGTCGAGGTTGTGGCCGGGGCGTTTGGTTTTGAAATAGAGGTCGCCGTTGAGGTGGTCCGTAAGGAACCGCAGGCCGGTTTCCAGAGTGATGAGCTTGCCGGCGAAGGCCAGTTGGCCGATTTCCGCCGGGGTCAGGAAGGACTTGGCGGTGCTGAGATAACCCTCCACGAGCGCCTGGAACATGGGCAGGCGCATCTCCACCAAGCTGGTGTCCTGCTCGTCCTCGGCGGTGGAGATGGTGGTGGTGCGCACCAGATCGCCGAAATCGTAGAGCGCGAGGCCGGGCATGACGGTGTCGAGATCCATGATGCAGATGCCCTCGCCGGTCTGGTGGTCGATCATCACGTTGTTGATCTTGGTGTCGTTGTGCGTGATGCGCTCCGGCAGCAGGCCGGCGGCGTGGGCGTCCAGCAGCACATCCACGGCGGCCTCGCGGGCGCGGCACCAGTCCAGCTCCGCGGCCACGGCGGCGCGGCGGCCCGCGCGGTCCTCCTCCGCGGCGTGCATCAGGGCGTCGTAGCGGCTCCGGGTGTGATGGAAGTGGGGGATGGTGTCCGCGAGGCGGGGCAGGGGCAGATCCGCCAGCAGATGCTGGAAGCGGCCGAAGGATTTGGCGGCCTCCCGCGCCAGGGCCGGGCTGTTCACGTGGCTGTGGGCCTCGGCACCCTCCACATACAGGTAGGCCCGCCAGTGGTTGCCGTCGGCGTCCGCATGCCAGGCGCGGCCGTCGCGGCAGGGCACGAGGGTGAGCACGCGGCGGTAAACCTCGGTCAGATTCTCCCCGTGCAGCTTGTCGGCGATATGGCCGGTCACGCGCCGGATGTTCTCCATCACCAGATCCGGGCGGGTGAAAATGGCGTGATTGATGCGCTGGATAATGTAGCGCACGGGGGTGCCCGCCTGACTGATGCGGACCTCGTAGGTGTCGTTGATGTGTCCTTGGCCGCAGGGGGCATGGCTCAGGAAGTCGCCCGGCATCAGAAACTGGCGGGTGAGACGGGGAATATCGTGGGGGCGGCGGTCGGACATGGACGGAAACCAGTGGCGGAGGCGGAAAAACCGGTCCACGGGTTAAAGGTATTCCGCGCGGTCCACAAGGCTTTTGCAGAGTCTGATTGAACGAGCGTCCCCCGCGCGTCTCCAAACCAGGTGAATTACCCCCCGTTCACATGCAAAACCGTTTTCCCATCCTGGTGCCGCTGGCCATCGGAGGCCTGCTGGCGCTGGTGCTTTTACTGCTGCTGCCCCGCGACTGGCTGGGGAAATGGTCGCTCACCGGGCCGCTGAGGCGGCAGTTCATCACGGAGAATCCTCCGCGCCCGCCGCAGGGCGGGGACGGGTCCGGGGCGGAGACCCTCCATGCCACCGACGTCATGGCGGTGGACCCCAAATGGGCCGAGGCCTCGGCGGCGGTGATGGAGATGCTGCGCCGCCGTCTGGAGGACAAGGACGCGCGCGACAAGGAGGCGCTGCTCACTTTTAAAGACGAGGCGGCCTACCGCCGCTTTCTGGAGCGCGCCGGCGGAGGACTGAGGGTGCTGGGAAAGCTGGATGATTTCAACACCGTCCGCGTGGTCTACGACTCGCTGGACGACCTGCATAAGGACATTCTGGGCAATGCCGCCGACTATGGCGATATCTCCGCCAATTATTACGCCTACATGCCCGACGTGCCGGCCCAGGAGGAGCGGGCCGCGCAGACAGAGGTGGCTTTCGGCGATGCCATGCTGCCGTTTCTGGGGGTCTTCGGCGACCACAGTAGCTGGGGCAAGGGAGTGACGGTGGCGGTGCTGGACAGCGGGATCGCGGCGGACGCAGGCATCCCGGCATCGCAGTTGAGGTATATCGACATCGGGCTGGGCATGGTCGGCAGCGGATCGGAGGACGGGCACGGCACCGCGGTGGGTTATCTGGTGAATCAGGTGGCCCCGGGCGCGGACATCCTGAGCATCCGGGTGACCGGCGCAGACGGGGTGAGCGATCTTTTCACCCTCGCGCAGGGCATCCGGACCGCCGTGGACAGCGGGGTCTCGGCGGTCAATATCAGCCTGGGGGCCTATCAGAATTCCCTGGTACTGTCCGCGGCCATCGCTTATGCGGCGGAGCGCGGGGTGCTGGTGGTGGCGGCGGGCGGCAATGACCAGGCGGCCCAGTTGACCTGGCCGGCGGCGGATGCCCGGGTGGTCTCCGTGGGGGCGGTGGATGCCCTGGGACAGCAGGCGACCTTTTCCAATTCCGGTGAGAACCTGAGCCTGACCGCTCCCGGCTACGGCATTTACACCCCTTGGCTGGGCGGGGAGCGCATCGTGTTCGACGGCACCTCCGCCAGCTCACCCATCGTGGCCGGAGCCATCGCGGCCCTGCTGTCGGTGAATCCCGGCCTGACGACGGAGCAGGCGGCGGGATATCTGAAGCAGTTCAGCAGCGACGGCGGGGCGCCGGGGGCGGACGCCAGCTACGGGTCCGGGATTCTGAATCTGGGATGGGTCATGAACAGCTCCAATCCCAATTATTTCGACACGGCGGTCTCGAGCCAGTATTACAACAACCGTACCGGCCAGATGGAGATTGTGGTCCAGAACCGCAGCGGGCAGGGCGTCAACGGCCTGCAGCTGCAGGTGTCCGGGGCCAATGGCGGCACGCAGAACCTGGTCAATCTGCCGCTGATGGCGGCGGGGGCGTCCTATGTGGTGGCCCTTCCCATTGACCAGAGCGCTGTGAATTCCGGCAGCGGGGTCTCCGTGCAGGCCAGATTGATCAATCCGCCGGGCCTCACGGACGCCCAGCCGTCCAACAACCAGCGCTTGAGTGTGGTGTCGAGGAAGTAAGCCCGGCGGAGCCGGGAGGGGGAGGGGTTATTGGTTATTGGGGCTCGATCCGATGCGGAACCAGCCTTCCGAAGCTGGGGAGGAAGAGGGGGGGAGGATTATTGAATTTGAAATTTGAAATCCGGGATTTAAGATTTGAAATGGAGCCTGTCCTTCGGAGCGGGACAGTATGGAATGGGCCCAAGTCCGGAAAACTGGAGCCGCGACAACCAGCACCCAATAACCAATAACTATTAACCAATAACCCTCTCCTCCCCGCCCTCCCGCCGGCCCCGCCGGGCGGCGTAAATAAGGAAGGCAATGCCGACGCCGATCATGAAGAGGGAGTAATACTGCCCCTCCGTGAAGAGGCCGATGTAGCGGTCGGGCTCGCGGAACTGCTCGTCAAAGATCCGCAGGACCGCATAAAGGATGAAGAACAGACCGGTGAGCAGGCCGTGGGGAGCGCGGGGCCATTTTTCCCGCACCCAGAACAGCACCGCAAAAAGAAGCACGCCCTCCAGCGCCGCCGCGTAGAGCTGGGAGGGATGCCGCAGGGTCAGCAGCGGGCGCAGGCCCTCCGCAAAGGCGTCATTGGTCCGGGAAAGGGCCATGATTTGCGAGTGCCAGTCGGAGGCGGGGAAGTCCGACGGACTGTTGACCGTCACTAGGTAGCGCACGTGCTCCGCTTTTTCGGCAATCGCGGGATTGGGGTCGTCCGGCAGCCAGCGGGTGGCCTCCTCCGGGAATTTCATGCCCCAAGGGACGGAGGTGGCGCGTCCGTAGAGCTCGCCGTTGATGAAGTTGGCGATTCTGCCGAAAAACAGCCCCACGGGCGAAGCGGCCACGAGGTTGTCCCCCAGTCCGGTCCAGGCGCGTTTGTGCCTCCAGGAGTAATAAAGCGTGTAAAAAAACAGCCCGGCAATGCCGCCGTGGCTGGCCATGCCGCCCTCCGTCACCTTGAAAAAGAGTGCGGGGTGCGCCAGAAACTGCTCCCGGTTGTAAAGCAGCATGTAGCCCAGCCGTCCGCCGAGCAGCACCCCGAAAAGGGCGGCGTAGGTGATGAAGTCCGCCACCTCATTCTCCTTCAGCTCTCCGATACCGCGCCGCGCCCATCGGCACAGCAGCCACCAGCCCACCGCGAAGCCGGCCACGTAGGCCAGCCCGTACCAGCGGAGCTGCACGCTTTCGGTGATGCGCAGCAGGACAGGATTGAAGCGGTGGAGATATTCGGCAAGAAAAATCACGGGCGAGGGGAAACCATTCCGGAGCGCCTTGCAATGGCGGACGGAGAGCGGAGCTGTCCGCGCTTTCCGCAGGCCGGAACGGGAGCCGGAACCGGCCTTCATTCCTTATTCATTCATGCATCCTCCGATCTGGCAGGGATCAGGGATTACCCGGTGCCGCCGCCGGCTCCTCAACCGGTTTCAGGGAAGCCTCCGGGGAAGCGGGCATGCCCTGCTGCTTCCGTTTGGCAAGGCACTTGTCAATTTTCTGCTGGATACGGGCGCGCACCGCCTTGTCGCTGGAGAGACTGAGGGCGATCACATAATAGCCGAGCGCCTTGTCATATTCCTTGCGGAAGATCGCCAAGTGGTCGCCGTACTGGTTGTTCACTGACTGGATGTTCAGTCCCCAGCGGAGGGCGGTGGCGAACAGGGCCTCGGCCTCGTCCTTTTTGCGCAGATAATCCGCCAGCGAGCCCGCCAGCCCGGCGGCGTAGGGATTTTTGGGATAAAGCTGCAGGGAGTGCGTGAGCTGGTTGTAGGCCTTCTCGTAAAAGATGGCCGCGAATTTCGACGGCATCTGCTGGGCTACACTGGTGTTGACCACCCCCAGGAATCCCCACGCTTTGGCGTTCAGGGGATCAAGGCTGATGGCCTTCTCCAAAGTGCCGGCGGCGATGAACAGCTCCGCGCTGGTTTCGGCGGATTTGACCTCCCGGAATCCCACCGCCCAATAATAGTCGGCGCGCGCCAGGGTGCGGCCCGCGTCCAGCACCGCCACGGACAAGCCGGCGGTGATGAGGCTGAGGATCAGCAGCATGGGGCTGAAGGGGGGCGGGGACGGGGGAGCCCTGTCCGGGGCCGCCTGCGGAACTGCGGATGGCGACAGCGGCGCGGCCGCAGTCCGGGTGAATCCCGGAGCGGCCAGAAAACCCATCAGAATGCCGGCCACCACCACATTGACTCCGATGTGCAGATTGAAATCCACCAGCGAATGCACGGCCAGCCCGGCGAGCGAGCACAGCGCGCCGATCGCCAGACCGGACGGCAGACCGCGGCCGCCCCCCCCCTCTCCTGCCGGGGCACTGCTCCGGGTGCGGCTGATGAGGCGCAGCGCGTGGACGGCGTGAACCGTCAAAGCCGTTAGCGCCAGCAGAAGACCCACCAGGCCGTAGTCGCCCAGGCACTGGAGAAAGTCATTGTGGGCGTAAATGGCGTCATACTCCCCGGCCCAAGTCATCCATTTGGTGTCCAAGGTCCGGAAAGCCCGTTCCATGTATTCGTAGGAGCGGGCTCCGGTGCCGATGAGGGGGCTGGTCTGAAACTGCTCCAAGGCCGCGTCCCACAGGGCGCCGCGGCCGCTCAGACTGCTCATGACCTCCGTGCCGCCATAAAAACGTTTCAGGGCGAAGGAGGTCACCAGCAGCAGCAGGGCAAATCCTCCCGCCAGGCCGGAAAACCACCAGCCAATACCGCTGGATTTGCGGTGTCCGGCGGAGGAAAACCGCATCACCACCAGCGCCAGGCAGATAAACAGAGCCAGCGCGGAGAAAAATCCCATCACCCCCCCGCGGCTGGTGGAAATACCGATCCCCACTCCCGCGACTGCGAAAACCACGCCGCACAAAACGCGGAGCGGCAGGGCGGTCCCGCGGTCCAGCACGGCCACCCCCAGCAGGGGGAACGAGGCCAGAATCAGAAATCCCGCCATATGGTTGGAGTTTCCAAAAAAGCCGCTTCCGGATTTCTCCACCACGCGCCCGATGCCCAAGTCACCGAAAACCATATACTCCGGATCCTGGAAAAACTGATACAGGCCAGTCCCCGTATTGGCCAGAATCAGAAGGGCGAACACCCCCAGCACCGCCGCCCGCCGCCAGGGTGCGGTGAACCGCAGGGCGGTGAGCAGATAGGCGGTGACCGCGGTGGTGGCGAAAACCAGATCCTGGCGCGCCATCCACTTCACCTCGGAATTCAGCGCCCGCCATGCCACGTAGGCGTAAAACAGCAGCATGATCCCCATGCAGAAAGGGCTGGCCGGCCGGCCGCCGCGGCGCTGGGAGGAAAGCAGCGCGCCCACGCCCGCCACGGCCACCGCCGCCGCCCCGTACCAGAAAGGGGGGGTCTCATCCCACGTTCCCAGGCTGCCGAGCAGCAGCAGGCCCAGCAGGAAAAAAACCAACCAGACAGATTCCACGCGACGCATCATGCGCGGAGGCTAGCGGCGTCCGCGCAGGAATCAAGGAGTACCGGCGGGCGGCGGCATCCGGGTTTGCAAAGCCGGATTCCCGTGGTTGCACAGAGGCTTTTAATCATGAATAGTGCTCCCCGATGTCAGCCGGCACCCAGAATTCCAAACCCGTCAACTGGCCAGTCGCCGCCCTGTGGGCCGGGCTGGCGGTCACTCTCCTGGTTTTCTTCGGCGCGGTTCCGCGTTTTGGTCCAGGCAACTTCCAATCAGGGTTCAGCTGGCTGGTCTCCAATTGGAACAAGGAAAACAATTATGAGCATGGCTGGCTGGTGGTCGGGGTTGCCGGCTGGCTACTATGGCGGGCATGGCCCGTTTTCCGCCAATCCCTTTCCAAACAGTCGGGCATTTTGGGACTGGGCATGCTGGTCATGGGCATCCTCATGTTTCTGGCAGGATGGCGGACCATTCAGCCCCGCATCACCGTGGCGGCCTGTCCGGTCATCATGATGGGCTGCCTCGTTTACGCCCATGGCTGGGCAAAGGCCCGGCCTCTTGTGTTCCCGCTGAGCATGTTCGCGTTTGTCATCCCCATGCCGGGATTTCAGCAGATGACCACCGGCCTGCAGATCATCGCCACCAAGATGGCCCACCACGGAGCCTCCATTTTCGGAATCAATACGGTCCTGGCCGGCAACCAGGTTTACAGCCCCGATGGCCATGGAGGCAGCTGGCAGATTGATGAGGGCTGCAGCGGTATCCGCTCCCTGGTGGCCCTGATGCTGGTGACCTATGTTTACGGCATGATCGTTCACAAAAAGTGGCTCGAGCGGGGCATCATCTTCGCCGCCTGCATCCCGATCGCCATTATTGCCAACGCGGTGCGGGTGACCTCCATTCTGCTGGTGGGCCGCTACAACCCGGAATTCGCCAAAAACACCTGGCATGATTACTCCGGATTTTTGTCCTTTGGAGCCGCGCTGGGTCTGCTGATGGTGATCAGCGCTGTCATGCGGCAGGGCCTGCGGGCTTTGAAACCCAAAGTGACCATCACTAAAATTGGTGCTCCCCAGGCCCCGGGACCCCGGCCTGGCTCCGACCAAGGGAAAAGAGAGGAACGGAACACCCCCGGTCTGGGTTCCAAACCCGTCATGGGCACTGCTGATCCTTACTGATTTTATTTACAATGGTCCGTCGACTTTTGATTCTTCAAATCCTCCTGCTTGGAGGACTGGGCTCCGTGTTCCTGCTGCCGAAGGCCCCGCCCATGCAGGCATCCGCTCTGGTGGTGAATGCCCAGGATCACCCCGATCTGCCAAACCAGCTGATCATGAGCGGCTGGACCGGCGGCAACCGGATCAAACCGGCGGAAAAAGAGCTGGCGGCCTTGGCGGACGACACCAACTTCGCCCGCCGCGATTACTTCCGCCCGGTGCCGGGTGCCTTGGACCGGTCGCTTAACCAGACGCTTCAGGCCTCCATTGTGCTTTCCGGGAAGGATCTCAACAACAGCATTCACCGCCCTGAACGCTGTCTGCCGGCCCAGGGCATGAATATTGAGTCCAGCACGCTGATGAAAGTGCCGCTCAGGGACGGGAAGGCGCTCACGGTCCGAAAACTGCATTGCAGCGCCACCGACGCCGCCACCAGGACGCCTTATGTATATCTTAACTACTACTGGTTCGTGGGCCACGACTCCCTGAAGTATTCCCACTACGGCCGCACCCTGAAGGATATGAAGGACCGGCTGATCCAGGGCTACGACCAGCGCTGGGCCTACATCACCGTGAGTCTGAGCCTGATTTCCGTCCCTGGAGTGAATGAAATGGGTCAGCGGGTGAATATCCAGGCCCCCACCGAGGAGGAGGCGGACCGGCTCGTGAGTGAGTTTGTCTCGGAACTCACACCGGAAATCATCCAGATCGACACCATCAGGGAGTGGGATTGAACGAAATGCGCGGCGGCTGACGCTCCTTGCACAGACGTAAAGGTCATGATAACCTTCACGTCCGGAGCCCGGCTCCCCAACCCTCAAAAAGAAATGTCCAACAACGAAAACAAGCCTTCCACCCCGGAAGGGCCCGACCGCAGGGGAACTCCCGGCAATGGCGGGGGCGATCAGGGGTTCAACTGGAAAGGCCTGCTTTGGCTCTCCATCGCCCTCAGTCTGATCGCCACGGGCGTGTTGTGGCGCACCTCCACTCCGGGAAAGCCGGTCCAGTATCCCAATCTGGTGACGGCTTTGAACGAGAAGAAGGTGGACACTGGCAAACCCTTCAAAATTATTGCCGCCGCGGGTTCGTCGCTGGACACGGTCAGCGGCTATCTTATCCAGAGTGACGGGCAGTCCGTTCCCTTCAAAACCCAAGTGAATCTGGATTTCGTGAAGGTGGATCTGCTCAAGCAACTTGAGGACAACAAGATTCAGCCCATCTTTGAGGAGGAAAGCGCCGCCATGGTGAACCTGCTGGCGACCTTCCTGCCGCTGCTGCTGCTGCTGGGACTGGTGTATTTCTTCTTCCGTCAGCAGATCAAAATGGCGGGCCGCGGAGCCATGAGCTTCGGCAAAAGCCGGGCCAAGATGCTGACGATGGACAAGAACAAGATCACCTTCAAACAGGTGGCGGGCGTGGACGAGGCCAAGGAGGAGGTCTCCGAGCTGGTGGAATTCCTGAAGGATCCGAAAAAGTTTCAGAAGCTGGGCGGACACATCCCAAAGGGCGTGCTCATGGTGGGCTCCCCCGGCACCGGCAAAACGCTGCTGGCCAAAGCCATCGCCGGCGAGGCCGATGTGCCTTTCTTCAGCATCAGCGGCTCGGATTTTGTGGAGATGTTCGTCGGTGTCGGCGCCAGCCGGGTCCGCGACATGTTCGAGCAGGGCAAAAAGAACGCCCCCTGCCTGATTTTCATTGATGAAATCGACGCTGTCGGGCGTCACCGCGGCCATGGCATGGGCGGCGGGCATGATGAGCGTGAGCAGACTCTGAACGCGCTGCTGGTGGAGATGGACGGCTTTGACACCACGGAAGGGGTCATCATCATCGCCGCCACCAACCGCCCCGATGTGCTGGACCCCGCGCTGCTGCGTCCGGGGCGCTTTGACCGCCAGGTCACGGTGCCGCTTCCTGACGTGAAGGGCCGCGAGGGTATTCTCAAGGTCCACGCCAAGAAGGTCAAAATGGCGGCGGATGTGGATCTGACGATCATCGCCCGCGGCACGCCCGGCTACTCCGGCGCCGAGCTGGCCAATGTGATCAACGAGGCCGCCCTTATGGCTGCCCGCCGCGGGGCCAAGGCCATCACCACCCGTGATTTGGAGGAGGCCCGCGACAAGGTGCGCTGGGGTAAGGAGCGCCGCAGCATGGCCATCTCCGAAAAGGAGAAGGAAACCACTGCCGTGCACGAGGCCGGCCACGCCATTTTGCTGGAGATGCTGGAGCATACGGAGCCCCTGCACAAGGTGACTATCATCCCGCGCGGTCCCTCCCTGGGCTCCACCATGTGGCTGCCGGTGGAGGACAAGTACAACACCCGCAGGAATGAGCTGCTGGATGAACTGGTGGTGATCATGGGGGGCCGGGTGGCTGAGGAGATGACCTTTGGCGACGTGACCAGCGGCGCCTCCGGTGATATCCGCCAAGCCACCCGCATCGCCCGCAAGATGGTCTGTGAATGGGGTATGAGCGAGTCCCTGGGCATGGTGGAGTATGGTGACAACAACGAGCATGTTTTCCTGGCCCGGGACATGGCCGGAACCCGCGGCTTCAGTGAGGAGACTGCCAAGAAGATCGACGCTGAGATCAAGCGCCTGATTGATGACTCCTATCAGCGGGCCCGTGACATGCTGACCAAGTACAGGGCGGAGATGAACACCTTGGCCAAGGCGCTGCTGGAGTATGAAACCTTGGACGGCCTGAACGTCCGGGAAATCATGCAGCACGGCGCGTTGCTGAATCCTCCCCGCAGCAAGCCGCCGACCCCGCCGGCCCCGCCTGCGGTGCCGGAAAGCACTCCCGCCCCCATGCCCAACCGTGGGGAATCCGGAACCGGGGATCTGCCGCCTGGACTGGCGGGTGCTCCCGCTTAATCCAGCCCGCCCTTCCCAAAAAATTCCGCAGCCGCCGGCTCCTCTGTATCTGTCAGGGGCCGGCGGCTTTTTTTGCATGCGGAGGGGAAAGGAAAAAGAGCCGGGGCCGGGCCATGATCCCCGCCCGAAAGCCCAATGACCGCTTGCCTGCGCCCCTCCCCGGTTTTCCGTCCCGCATGCCTGTCCATTCCAAGCGGGTCGCCCTGTTTGGCGGCAGTTTTGATCCTATCCATCATGGTCATCTGGCCATTGCCGGAGCCGCAGTTCGGCAGGCCTCCCTGGATCAGGTGATTTTCCTTCCGGCTGCCCGGTCCCCTTTCAAAGACCGCGGTCCGGTGGCGGATGGAGAGCTACGGATGGCGATGCTGAAAGCCGCAGCCGCCGGACTGCCTTGGGCGTCGGCCAGCGGCTGGGAATTGCCGCGTCCGGTTCCCAGCTACTCCTGGCAGGCGGCGGAGCATTTCACCCGGGAGGTAGATCCCCGGGCGGAGTGGTTCTGGCTGATGGGGGCGGACCAGTGGCAGGCTCTCGGGCGGTGGAACCGCTGGGAGCATCTGGCCGGGATGGTGACTTTTCTGATTTTTGGGCGCGACGGACAGCAGCCCCCGCCGCGTCCCGGAGTCAGAGCCCGGTTTCTAAACGGGGAATTCACCGGCTCCTCCACGGAAATCCGTTCCCGGCTGGCCTGCGGCCAAGGCATCGCGGGCTTGGTGCCGCCCGCCGTGGAGCGGATCATCCTTGAAAGCGGTGTTTACGGACCTGCCGGCTCTCCCTCCCGTGAGGCCGGTGCGGATTGAAAAAATGGTCCGGTGCCCAGGCGTGGGAAATCCGCTGCTGGACTGTCAGGGAAACAAGGGGTCAGGACATGCCTTTTGATGGAAGCGGTGAGGCATGAGGTGAAAAACATTTCCGGAAACCGCTTTTTTCAAGGGGCATTCTTCTGGCCTGACCTGAGATCATTTTTGACACCGGATGCGGGTATCCGGCCATCCCGCACCGCTTCCTTCCTTCCTTCATTCATCATTCGCTTTTCCCCCCGAACGGCCTTTCATTGCTGCTCATCTCTCCTCTCCGCCGCCATGTCCCGGAACCACGACCGCGAAATCCGTTTCAGTCACAGTGTGCTGCCGGCTAGACCTATGGCGGAGGCGCCGGAGACTATGGGGCCGGTGACGCGCAAAATCCTGCGGGCGGAGAACGCGCTGCAGCAGCGCGTGGAGTTCGAAGCTCTGGTGTCGCGGATCTCCAGCCTGTTTGTGAGGCTGAAAAGCGACGAGATCGACCGTGGCATCCATGAGGCGCTGCGGGAAATGGGGGAATTCACCCATGTGGACCATTGCCATCTCTGCCGGGTCCATGGCGGCACGGAATGGGTGGACCACACCCACGAATGGGCGGCGGCCGGTAATCCCCATCCTTGGGCCGGGACCCGCGGCCTGCGGCTGGACGAACACCTGCCTTGGTCGGCGGTGCGCCTGCGGCGGCTGGACGGGATCGCGATTTATTCGGTGGACACCCTGGCGGCGGAGGCGGCGGTGGACAAGGAGACCTTCCGCGCGCAGGGCATCCGGTCCGTGATTTTTGTGCCCATGGCCGTGGGTGGCAAGCTGGTGGGTTTTATTGGCCTCGACTCCACCCGCCAGGAGATGAACTGGTCGGAGGACGCCATCTCCCTGCTGAAGATTGTGGGCGGAATCCTTGCCGACGCGCTGGACCGCCGGCGGGCGGAGGATGCCCTGCGGAAGGAGAATGACTTCACCCAGGCCCTGCTGAATGCCACCGGCGCGCTTATTATCGTGCTGGCCGCCGACGGGCGCATCGTGCGGTTCAATCAGGCGGCGGAGGCGGCCAGCGGCTATCTCCAGGACGAGGCGGTGGGGCGGATGCCGTGGGATCTTTTCCTGCCCCGGGAGCAGCGCATCACCGCCCGGCGGGCTTTCACCCGTTTCACCACCGCCAAAACAGCCACGGCTTTTGAAGGCGATCTGATCTCCCGTTTCGGCAAACGGCGGGTTATCTCCTGGTCCAACACGGCTCTGCTTTCGGAGGATGGACACACCGTGGAGTACGTCATTATGAGCGGTATCGACGTCACCGACACCAAGCGCTTAGAGGCGGAGGTGCTGAATGTGGCCGAGCGTGAGCAAAGCCGGTTCGGCCATGATCTGCATGACGGCCTGGGGCAGCATCTCACCGGCATCGAATTCATGAGCCAAGTGCTGTCCCAGCGCCTGGCCGGAGCGGGCCGCCTGGATGAGGCCCGGGACTTGGAGGAGATTACCCGTCTCATCCGCGAGGCCATTGGCCAGACCCGCGATCTGGCGCGCGGCCTCTCCCCGGTGGTGCTGCAGAGCAAGGGGCTGGCGGTGGCTTTGCAGGATCTGGCCGCCAGCGCCACCCGGCAGCTGCGCGCCAACTGCCTGTGCCGGGTGGTCCGGCGCGAGGCTCCCGTTCCGCCGGAGAATCCTGAAATCTCCATCCATCTCTATCGCATTGCCCAGGAGGCGGTTTCCAATGCCGCCAAACATGGCGGGGCCACCGAGATCACCATCCACCTGACCATCAATGGCCGCCGCCTGGACCTGAGTATTGAGGACAACGGCCGGGGCCTGCCTTGGAGTTCATCCGTGGAGAGCGCCGGAGGCGGCATGGGGCTCCGGGTCATGCATTACCGGGCCGGCCTGATCGGCGGCACCCTGAATGTCGGTCCCCGGACCGCGGGCGGAGTGCTTGTCACCTGTTCGGTGGATTTACCCCCGGCAGGCCGGGAAGGACGGTTGAAACCATAACAGACCTGAGTCAATCTCCGCGCCGTTCCTCTGCTCCTACCTCCTGTTATGATTAAAAAGCGCGTTCTCATCGTGGATGACCATCCCATCATGCGCCAAGGGCTCGCGCAGCTCATCAATCACGAGTCCGATCTGCAGGTGGTGGGCGAGGCCAGCGACGCCGCCGCCGGCCTGACCGCGGCCATCGAGCTGAAGCCGGACCTGGTGATCATCGACATTTCGCTACCCGGCAAAAACGGACTGGAACTCATTAAGGATATCCGGGCCTGCACCAAGGAGCCCGCCCTGCTGGTGAACTCCATGCATGACGAAAGCCTGTACGTGGAGCGGGTGCTGCGGGCGGGCGGGCAGGGTTACATCATGAAGCAGGAGGGCGGGAAAAAGATGATGGATGCCATCCACCGGGTGCTGTCGGGTGAAATCTACGTCAGCCCCGCCATGTCCGGCAAGATTCTGGAGATTTTCTCCGGCCGCCGGACGGCCTCCACTGATCCCGTGGAGGCGCTGAGTGACCGGCAATTTGAGATTTTCCAAATGATCGGGCATGGCAAGGGAACCCGCATCATTTCCGAGGAGCTGAAGGTCTCCATCAAAACGGTGGACGCCCACCGGGCCAATATAAAGGACAAGCTGATGCTGAAGTCCGGCAATGAACTGGTGCGTTATGCCGTCCGCTGGGTGGAGAACCGCAAACTGAGCTGAGCCATGAAGAGAAACACGAGGGGAAATACCCTGAATCCGGCGCGGAGATTCTGCATCCCGCACGGAGCATGGGGAAAGGAAAGGAATCCCCGGATTCCGTCCAGGCTTTCCGGATTCATCCCGTCCGGACTTGGTGACCGGGGTCTCCGCACCAGCTTTTTCATGCCCTCTTTTCCACCCGTATGAACAGGATGGAAATGGGCTCCGTGTTCAGAGTATTTTTTATAAAATGCATCTCTTTTGTGGCAGCGCGTGGATTTGGCCGTTAAAACGATGGAATGTCAAGGCATCAGGCGCTTCCGGTGAAATATACCCGGTCAGGAATATTCAGTGGCTTGTGCGGCATTCTCTGTGCTGCCTTGGGCGTGGCGGTGATGGTCGGATGGCACATGGGAAACGGGTTTCCTGTCTGCATCCAGGAAGATTTTTCGCCGATAGAATATATCAGCGCCCTCTGCTTTCTCCTCAGCGGGATGAGCCTTGTGTTCTTCACCTTCAACCGGGGCCGGTTTTTCATTATAGGCTCCGGAGTGCTGACCGGCAGTATTGGGCTGATGCTGTCCTTGGAATACCTTGCCGGACAAAAGCCTCTTCTCACTGCGGTGCTGCCGTGGCTGCCGAGGATTCCTGGACTGCTGACCACCTGTCCGTCGCCGCCCACAGCCGCCGGCCTCGCTTTTGCGGGGATCGGGGTCCTGTTTCTGGGCCTTCAGATCAAGGCCAATACCAAACGGCTTCTAATCTGGATCGCCGGCACCTCGGTCGCCGCTGTGGGAATGATGGCCCTCTGCGGCTACAAGCTGGGCGTCAGGATGATTTTTGTATCTGGCGACTCCATGGGCATGGCTCTGCACGGTGCTTTCGCAGTCACGGTGCTGGGGCTGGGGCTGCTGGCGGCCCAGTGGGCCAGGCCGCACCGGCTTTGGGATGACCACTGGCTGCCCATTCCTTTGGGAATGGGCGGCGTGGTGGCGGCCCTGATGCTTTGGCAGGCGCTGATGGTGGACCGGACCCACGTCATGCGGGAACAGGCGCAGGTGATCGCGGAGAATGTGTCTGCGGATGTCATCAGGCGGTTCACCCTGGCGCTGCGTGGGCTCACCCGCATCAAGGTGAACTGGGAGCGGAGCGGCACTGCCGGGGCTTATCCGGAGTGGGAGACCGATGCCGAAAACTATCTGCGGGATGAGCCTGTTTTTGAGTGCATTGGACGCACGGACGCTGACTGGAAGGTGACTTTGGTGCAGCTGGATGCCGACGCCCAGCCTTTGATAGGACGGGATTTCCATCAGAGCCCTTGGGGCGCGGACGACACTTGGCGGAAGGTCATTGATCATCCAATGGAAATACTGATCACGCCCACCACGAAGATCAGGGGCGATGATATCGGGTTTTACGTGTTCCTCCCCATGTATTCCGCCAAGCAATTCACGGGATTTGTATTTGCCGGATTCCGGCTGATGGATTTGAAAACATCGACGCTTGATCAAAAGGCTTTCGCCACTTGCCGGATTTCCCTTTTCAGAGAAAACAAGTATGTGCTGGGGGACCCACCGATGCAGCCGGCAGGCACCCGCAATCACGGGGAATCGGAAATCCGGTTCAACAAGGGGACTTGGAAGTTTGTGGTGGAGCCAAGATCCAGCGAACTGGCCGGGGGAAAACTCCCTGGGCTGATTTTGTGGCTGGGCATTCTGCTGGCGGTGGCGGGATCGGCGGCGACGTGGAGCTTTCAGCGGTCGGTCCAAAGAACTTGGATGGCCCTGAATGCCAACCAGCAGATGAAGGAGGAGATCAGCGAGCGCGAGGCCGCGGAGCGGAGCCTCAAGGAGACGGCGGAGCTGCTCAGGCAGCGGAACATCGAGCTGGAGGCCGCTACGGCCGAGGCCAGAGCCCACGCCAAGGCCAAAACAGAGTTTCTGGCCAATATGAGCCACGAAATCCGGACCCCGATGAACGCGGTGTTGGGGATGTCGGAGATACTCATGCACGCCCGGCTCGGAAGCCGGGAGCGGGAGTTCGTGGGAACCATCCACTCCAGCGGACAGGTGCTCCTGAGTCTGATCAACGACATCCTTGATCTCTCCAAGATCGAGTCCGGCCAGCTGGAACTGGAGAATGTGCCGGTGCCGCTGCGGGAGTGTGTGGAGTCCGTGATGGATCTGCTGGCCGGGCAGGCGCAGCGGAAGGGGCTGGAGCTGATGGCATGGACCGATCCTGCACTGCCGGAGGCGGTGTTCGGGGATCCCATGCGTCTGCGGCAGGTTTTTCTCAATCTGGTCTCCAATGCCGTCAAATTCACGGAAAAAGGGGAAATCATCATCCGCCTGAGCCTGCGCCATGACGGGGACAATGCCCCTTGGCTGCACGCGGCGGTGCGGGACACTGGTATTGGGATTCCACCCGAGGGCATGGATCGGCTTTTCGGAATGTTCAGTCAGGTGGACGCCTCCACCACCCGGCGGTTTGGCGGCACCGGTCTGGGGCTGGCCATTTCCCAGCGTCTGGTGCAGAGCATGGGTGGCCGGATCTGGGCTGAATCCGGGCCGGGCGGGGGCTCCACCTTCCAGTTTGAGATCCCGCTCCGGCCAGCCGGCCACGACAGCCCGGCGGATCCCGCGACTGCCGTTCTGCATGGGCACCGGGTCCTGATCGCCGATGACAATGAGGAGCACCGTTCGATTCTGAGCGGACAGCTTCAATCCTGGCGGATGACCGCCACCGCCGCCGGCGGCGGGCCGCAGGCATTGGAGCGGATCAGGGCAGGGGAGAAATTTGATCTGGCGGTCATCGATGCTGATATGCCGGAAATGGACGGCTGGACGCTGGCGGCGGAAATCCGCAGGCTTTCCCCGGAGGTGCCGCCGCGCCTGATCCTCCTAATCCCCCGGGAGGGGACGCACCGCGACACGGCAGCTCTTGAAATCTCCGCAGTGCTTCATAAACCCGTGAAAACCGCAGCGCTTCTGAGGGCTTTGCAGCAGGCGCTGACCGGTGAATCTCCGGTTTCCGGACCGACTGCCTTTTCCTTGGCGGCCGGCGGTGCGGAGCCGGACGCCGGAGTCCGGAATCAATCCGTTGAAACCGTCCCCGCCCCTGCTCCCTCCACTGCGCAGCCCCAGGATATCGGGGAGGCCAAGGCGGGCCACCAGACTGCAACATCATCTTCCGGAACGGGAACCGGAATTGTGCGCATTCTGGTGGCTGAGGACAATTTGGTGAACCAGCGGGTGGTGTCCCTGCATTTGCGGCGCATGGGATATGAATGCACCCTCGTCAGCAACGGGCTGGAGACCCTGCGGGCCATGGAGGAGGTCCGGTTTGACATTCTCCTGCTCGATATCCAGATGCCCGAGATGGACGGCCTTGAAACCGCCCGCGAAATCTGCCGCCGCTACTGCGCGGACAGCCGCCCTTGGATCATCGCCCTGACCGCCAACGCCTTCGGCAGCGACCGCGATGCCTGTCTCGCCGCCGGCATGAACGACTTCCTCTCAAAACCCGTCCAGGGAGAAACTCTCCGCCAGGCCCTGCAGGCCGCCTTTGACGGAAAGCTCCCTTGTATTTCCGAGGGGATTTGATGGTGTGGAGCGATGCGTGCCATGATGAGCGCTTCCCGCAGGGCATGCTCCGGCCGGAATTGTTGTCCATCAGTAGGCCGGTCGTGGAATTTCTGCCAAGCCTCTGAGCCTTCCCGGCATTGTGAAGGTGGAATGTCCGTGTGCGCTTCTCCCCGATGGAGCCGTCTCAGCGTTTGAAAATAGACGGCGGCCAGCCCCGTGCGTTCTGCGTCACTCATAGGCCATTGCCTTGCACGGAAACTGCAAATTGCGGTGCCAAGGACCCTTTAAGTCAAAAACGCACGGGTTTCAAGGTGACTTTTGACGGCACAGAAACTGCGCAGCCTGCAAAATGGGAATAGCAAACCCCCTATGAAACAGATCAAATACAACAAAAATATGAAAATCTTAATGATGACAATCGGCATTGCCGCCGTGACAGCCTTGGCCGCCTGCGACCGTCATAATACAGGAGCAGGGACCGGGGGCACCGGCAGCTCAGGCGGCTCAGGCGCTGCGGGCGGCAGTGGAACGGGCAGTTCCGGCACCACTGGCGGTAGCGGAACAAGCGCTTCCGGCACTGCCGGCGGCAGCGGAACGCACGGTTCCAGCAGCGCTGGCGGCAGTGGAACAGGCAGCTCCAGCGGTGGAACAGGCAGCTCCAGCACAGCTGGCGGCAGCGGAACGAGCAATTCCGGATCCGGTGGTGGGGGAAATGCAGGCGGGGGCACCACTGGCAGCGGCCGATAACACGGTCAGCTGGAATCAGCGCCTTCACTTGGAGGTGCGGCCTGTTTCAGGCCGCACCTTTTCCATTGGCATTTGTCCACACTGATTAATTTGGTTGCTCCAAGCCCCTCCATCCTATGTCAAGCCCTTCCCCCCCAGCCGTTCCCTTGCAGGGATGGAGGCTGGAAAACACCTACCGGTCCCTTCCAGTCCTGTTCTTTTCCCCGGCCCGGCCGGAGCCTGTCCGCAACCCGCGGCTGATCCTCTTTAACCGGAATCTGGCTGCCAGCCTCGGGCTCGACGCGGATGAATTGGCAAAGAAGGAGCACGTATCCATTTTCGCCGGCAACACTCTGCCGCAGGGAGCCAAGCCGATTGCGCAGGCTTATGCCGGGCATCAGTTTGGCAACTTCACTGTCCTGGGCGACGGACGCGCCATTCTTCTGGGCGAGCAAATGACACCGGCCGGGCGGAGATACGACATTCAATTGAAGGGGGCGGGGCGGACTTCCTATTCCCGCAGTGGCGATGGCCGGGCCACAGTGGGCCCCATGCTGCGGGAATACATTATCAGCGAGGCCATGCATGCCCTCGGTATTCCCACCACCCGCAGTCTGGCCGTGGCCGGAACCGGAGAATGGGTCCGCCGGGGCACGGCTCTGCCCGGCGCTGTGCTCACCCGTGTCGCGGACAGCCACATCAGGGTCGGGACATTTGAGTGGGCCGCCGCCCAAGGGGGCGAACCCGCTGTAAAGGCGCTTCTCGCCTACTCCATCCAGCGGCACTATCCCGGGTGTGCCGATGCCGGCAACCCGGCTGCCGCCTTTTTCGATGCCGTGGTGGAGCGGCAGGCGTCCCTCATCGCCCAATGGCTGCTGGTTGGCTTCATCCATGGCGTCATGAACACTGACAACATGGCCATCTCCGGGGAAACTATCGATTACGGCCCGTGCGCCTTCATGAATGAGTTTGACCCTGAGACGGTTTTCAGCTCCATCGACCACCAAGGGCGCTACGCCTACGGCAATCAGTCAGCCATCGCGCAATGGAACCTCGCCCGGTTGGCGGAAACCCTCCTTTCGCTGTTCCATGACCGGGAAGAGGAGGCAATCGAATGGGCCAATGCAGCCATCGCTCGCTTTCAGGACCGTTTTGAAAATGATTGGCTTGCGGGCATGCGGGCAAAGCTGGGGCTCCTGACACAGGAGGATGGGGACCACGGGCTTGCGGACGGTCTGTTGGCTTGGATGAAACAGGCCCGCGCTGACTGGACACTTACTTTCCGTCTGCTTCCCGCCGCCCGGACGGCTCCTGGTGCTGTAAGCGATGACCCTGCCTTCACAGAATGGCGCACCCGCTGGCTGGATCGGCTCCGGCGTCAGCCACCGGAATCCCCCGTGCCGCCGCTCATGCAGCGCAGCAATCCCGCCGTCATTCCCCGCAACCACAAAGTGGAGGAGGCATTGGCGGCGGCGGTGGATGGCGATGACCTGCCACTGAACCGGTTGCTGGAAGCGCTGACCCGGCCATGGGAGGAAACCTCCAGCAACGAACCCTTCCGGGAGCCGCCTCCTGCCAGTGCCTGCGGATACAAGACGTTCTGCGGGACATGACGGTCTCCAGCCGGCCGCGTCATGCAATTCCCCTCTGCCGTTAGGAAAGGGCACCGCCCGGCGAAGGCGCCGCCGTCGTTTGGAGCCCCCCGTCCTGACGGTCTTTCCGGTGCCCGGCCAAACTTTCAATCATGGTCAGCAGCTCCAAGCCGTCGGCGGGCTTGGAGATATGCATCTGGAAGCCTGCGGCAACGGCTTTGATACGGTCCTCCGCGCGGGTATAGGCTGTGAGGGCAATGGCCGGAATGTTCCCTCCTTGGGAGGGCGTCATGCCCCGGACCGCCCGGATAAGCGCATAGCCGTCCACCTCCGGCATTCCGATATCACTGACCAGAACGTCAGGCGGCTCATCCCTCACCATGGCCAGAGCCTCACGCGCGGAGCCTGCCTGCCGGACCACGGATCCGGCCTTGCTGATAATATGGGCAATCACCGCGCGGGCATCCGCCTCGTCGTCCACCACCAGAAATGTCAGCCCCCGCACCCTGGGGGTATGGAGGCTGGCGTTGTCCGCGGACGAACTGTGGGGATGCCGTCTTTCCGCATTCTCAGTTCCGGTCTGGATCGGAGCCAGCGGGAGGGAGACGGTAAAAACAGAGCCCTTCGAAAGTCCGGCGCTTTTCGCCCGCACGCCGCCGCCGTGCAGCTCCGCAAGGTGCTTGACGATGGCAAGGCCCAGGCCAAGGCCGGCATGCTTGCGGGTGGTTGAGGCGTCGGCCTGACGGAAGCGCTCGAAAACGTGAGGCAGAAACTCCGGGTCGATGCCTTCCCCGCTGTCGGCCACGCTGATCTCCAAGTGCGAGTTCACCCTTTCCAGCGTAATCTGCACCGCTCCCTCCGGCGGGGTGAATTTGATGGCGTTGGTCAGAAGATTCCAGAATATCTGCCGCAGGCGGTTGGGATCGCCTGATACGTGGCGCGCCAGCGGGCCGATAATGGACTGAAGGCGGATGCGCCGGGCCAGAGCGGCAGGCTTCACGAAGTCCACGGCCTCCTCCACAATGTCCGCCAGATTCAGCTGCTGGACATCCAGCCGGATCTTTCCAGAGAGGATGCGGTTCATATCGAGCAGGTCCTCACTGATTCTGGTCTGAGCCTCCGCATTCCGGTCTATCACCTCCAAGCCCTGGGCGAGCTCCGCCGCATCAAAGTCTCCGGCCTGCAGAATCTGTGTCCAGCCCAGAATGGACTGAAGCGGGGTGCGCAGCTCATGGGAAAGGGTTGCCAGGAATTCATCCTTGATCCGGCTCTGGCGCTGGGCCTCGGCATGGGCCGCTTGGAGTTCCTCCTGGGCGCGCCGCAGGTCCGTCATGTCCCGTGAGGTGGCCGTAAGGCGGTCCACGGCACCGTCAGCACTGCGCAGCGGGGACACCACAACATCCCACCATTTGGGCACTCCCAGCGCTGTGGGGCAGAGCCCTTGGAATCTTCCAAGGCCACCCATCCGGGCGGCCTCAATGGCGCGCCGGACTGCGGGGCGTGTCTCATCCGGCCACATATCCGGCCACGGCTTTCCGTCCACAGCCTCAAACCCTGGGAGATCAAAGAGCGCCAGCCCCGGGGAATTCATGCTCAGGATACGGCCCTCCCTGTCAATCACCTTGATGCAGTCCGCGGTGCTGTCGAGGATGCTGCGGCTGAAGGCCTCACTCTCCCGGAGAGCCTGCTGGGTGGACCGCTGCTTTTGAAGCTCCGCCTGAAGGGAGGCATGCAGCCGCGCGTTGTCGATGGCCACGGCGGCGTGCGCGGCAATCCCAGGAGCAGCTCCTCGGAATCCTCCGTGAAAGCATCGGGCTCGGGATGCCCGAAGAAAAGGCCTCCAATCACCTCTCCCGACCGCGAGAGCACGGGAACCGCAAGATAGCTGCGGACAGAGAGGTGGCCTTTGGGCATGCCATGGTGGGGGGTCAGCTTCCCGTAGCGCGGATCCGTGAGCACATCGCCGATGCGCACCACCCCCTCGCCCCGGAAGGTGGGGCCGAAAATCTCCGTGTTGCGGGGTATCCCGAAATGCTCAAACGCCTCACGCGGGGCTCCGGAGAGCGTGTAGAGGGTGTAGGATTCCCCCTTCTCATTGACCTCATTGTGGAAAAAGGCTCCAAAGGCGGCGCCACTCAGTTCCCGGCCCGCATCCGTGACTGCCTGAATCAGGGCGGCGGAGTCAAGCTCCCCGCCCAGGGAAACTCCAAGCCTGTTCATCAGCCCGAGCTTTTCCCGCTGCCTGCCCAAGGCGGCATCCAGCCTTTTCCGCTCGGAGATATCCCTTACAATCTTGGAGGCCCCCACAATAGTACCCTGCGCATTCCTCACCGGCGAGACCGTGAGCGAAATATCCACGGGTTTTCCCTCCCGGGTCAGGCGGACTGTTTCAAAAGGTCAATGCGCTCCCCTCTGCGGAGCCGTTCAAGGATGAGCCGCTCCTCGTCCTGGCGATCGGCGGGGATCAGCATCGTGACGGGCCTGTTCAGAGCCTCTTCCCGGGTGTATCCAAAAACCCGCTCCGCCGATTCATTCCAACTGGTGATGATGCCGTTCAGATCTTTGCTGATGATGCCGTCATCGGATCCGGTGACAATGGCCGCCAGACGCCTCGAATCGATTTCGTTCAGATAACGGTGCGTGACATCCCGGAAAATCCATACCCGCCCGGCTTCGGCACCTTCGACCTTCAGCACCGTGGAGCGTTGTTCGATGAGGCGGCCGTCACTCATGCGGAGGAAATCGGCGCTTTCCGTGTCCGAAGCCTCAATTTCCGCGATGCAGGAAAGAAAGGCGGCGGAGTCAAGTGTCTGCCCGGCTGCCGATGCTTGGAAATCATGGACCTTCATCCTCTCGGGAAATGCTGAAGGAATGCCCCAGATCCGTCTCAGGGCAGCATTGGAATTCCTGATTTCCCCCTGCCTGCTGACAGTCAGAATCCCATCGGTTGCGGCATCGAGAGTGGCCTGCATGAGGACCAGCCCATAAGCAGTGCTCTCCTGTGGCACACTGGAATCGTGTGGCGGACTCCCCATTTTCCCCTCGTGGCCGGCTCTTTCCATATAAAAGGACTGCGGATGGACATCATCCCCGTTCATTGCTTGCCATTCATTGGCTTTAGCCGCAGTGTTTGTAGGGCTGCTTCCAATTTTGCAAAGTCTTATCAAGGCACGACAGATTTCCGGACCGGTCCAGTCCGGCAGTGTAACGGGCCGGAGAGGGAAACCGACACCTGATTTTTTGCAAAGTTTTCTTTCTCCTTCCTGCCGGCCTTGAAATGAATGGTGTACAACGGCAGTCTTCGGCTCTCCACACCTTGTTTATCCGGGGGCTGGACTTCAGATCCGGACTTTTCCATCCTGCATCTGCATTCCACGGTTCAGCCCTGGCCTCCTGGCCGGGAAGTCCACTTTCCTGTTCGCCAGTGGCATCCCGGGCTTGCTGGGGGGCGGGGTGCTCCAACGTGGCCCGGGATTCCCCGCTCCGGGCCGGAGGGGTGATTCCAGGAATGATCACGGCTTTTTCGAAAGCCGTGATCAATCCAAGGAACTGTTCCGCACTCGAAGCAGAAAGCTTTGTCCGCGCGCTGTTTCCTTCTCCGGAGGCAGGTGTTTCCGCGCTCCCAAGCCGCAGGGCCGGCAGTGCCCGCCAAGAACTGAGGGCAGAGATCATCCGCCTGTTTTCTTGGAATCAGCCTTAGTTTCAAATTCCAAGCCGAACGGGGATGCCGAAAGCTGGCATTGAAAGGGATGTGACAGGTTTTTCTGAACGTCCAACACCTGCATACATGGTATTTCGACCAATGCAAGCACTTGTCATA
>JAQGPJ010000025.1 GCA_028293125.1 Verrucomicrobiales bacterium
TATGACAAGTGCTTGCATTGGTCGAAATACCATGTATGCAGGTGTTGGACGTTCAGAAAAACCTGTCACATCCCTTTCAATGCCAGCTTTCGGCATCCCCGTTCGGCTTGGAATTTGAAACTAAGGCCATGACCCGACCAGCAGCGACGCCCAATAACTAATAACCCTTTCCCCCTCCCCACAATCAATGCAGGAAATGCCGGTGCCCCGTGAAGACCATGGACATGCCGCGCTCGTCGGCCGCGGCGATGACGTCTGGATCCTTGACGGATCCGCCGGGCTGGATGGCGGCGGTGGCTCCGGCCTCGGCGGCGGCGATGAGACCGTCGGGGAAGGGGAACATGGCGTCGCTGGCCACCACACTGCCCTCCAGGGACAGACCGGCGGCCTGGGCTTTCCAGACCGCGATGCGGCAGGCATCCACGCGGCTCATCTGGCCGGCTCCGATGCCCAGGGTGCGGTCATGGGCACCGAAGACGATGGCGTTTGATTTGACGTGCTTGCACACCTTCCAAGTGAAGCGCATGGCCTCCAGCTCCTCCTTGCTGGGCGGGCGTTTGGTGACGGTCTTGTCCTCCAGATCCTGCAGGCCCAAGGCGCGGATGTCGCGGTCCATCACCATCAGGCCGCCGGGGGCGCTGCGGATGACAGGGTTTTTCTCCATCCACTGGCCCACGGCCTGCAGATTGGCCTGGATGAGGCGCAGGTTTTTCTTCTTCTGAAGGATGGCGCGGGCATCGGCCTCGAAATCCGGGGCGATGATGACATCCGTGAAAATCTCGCTGATTACACGGGCCAAGCGTTCGGTGAGGGGGCGGTTGGTGACGATGACCCCGCCGAACGGGGCTTGGCGGTCGGTCTCGAATGCCTTGTCCCAAGCGGCGCGCAGATCGTCGTCGTCGCAGCCCACGCCGCAGGGGTTGGTGTGCTTCAGAATGGCCACCGTGGGGCGCTTAAACTCCAGCACCAGATTCACCGCGCCCTCGATGTCCAGGATGTTGGTGTAGCTGAGCTCCTTGCCCTGCAGCTTCTCAAAGAAATCCCCGAAACTGCCGTAGAGGCTGGCTTTCTGGTGCGGGTTGTCGCCGTTGCGCAGGGTCTGGTAGAACGGGACATTGATGCTGAAGCAGCCCTCTGTGGACTGCTCCTGGGCCAAGTAGTTGGCGATGGCGGTGTCGTAGGCGGCGGTGCGCTGGAACACCTTGATGGCCAGGCGCTCGCGGGTCTTCAGCAGCGTCGCGCCGCCGTTGGACTGCATTTCGTCCAGCACTGGCGCGTAGTCCGCGGGATCGGTGATCACGGTCACGCTGGCGTGGTTTTTACAGGCCCCGCGCAGCATGGCAGGACCGCCGATGTCGATGTTCTCCACCGCCTCGTCAAAGGTCACGCCGGGCTTGGCGATGGTTTTTTCAAAGGGGTAAAGGTTGACGATCAGCAGATCGATGGGCGGCACCCCCAGCTCCGCGGCGCGGGAGACATGGTCGGGATTCTCCCGCTGATACAGGAAGCCGCCGTGCACCTTGGGGTGCAGGGTCTTCACCCGGCCGTCGAAACACTCAGGGTAGCCGGTGTAGTCGGAGACCTCCACCACGGGCAGGCCCAGGCGGCGGATGAAAGCGGCGCTGCCCCCGGTGGAAAGCAGCTCCACGCCCAGGCCGTGCAGTCCGCGGGCAAAGGCCTCCAGGCCGGATTTATCAGAAACGGAGATCAGGGCACGGGTGATTTTCATGGATGGAGAGTGCGAGCTTTAGACCCCGCCCCCTGTGCCGCAACTGGAAATGCGCCGCGTCCGGCGGGGGCCCCGGCCCGACGGGGGGGCGGGGCGGGGCGGCGGCGTGAATATTTCATGTCAGATTGCCCCCGGTATCCGCGTTTGACCATGACATTTCCTGCCATGAAAGCCGCCATCCTTGCCACCTTTTTATTCGGAGCCGTCACCCTTCCGGGATTCGCCGGCGATCAGAACATCGGCCTGAAGGCCAAACCGGTGGAGGGGGCCGAGGTCATCATCGACGGCACCCGCGCCCTGCTGGACGGCAAGTGGACCTACTGGGAGGGGCCCGGCTTCAAATCCGCCCTGCCCATCAAATGGAAAATTGTGGACGATCCCGTGGACGGCGGCACCTGCGTCATGACCGATGACCCGGTGGCGGCGGGAGGAAAATTCGGCTCCGCAGACATCGTCACCAAAAAAGCTTACCGGGACTTCCGGCTGCACATCGAGTTCCGCGTTGCCAAAACCGGCGGCAACAGCGGGGTGTATCTTCAGAACCGCTATGAAATCCAGATCATGGATGGTGACAAAACCAGCCACGGCCTGGGCGCCGTGATCAATGAGAGCCGGTCGCCGTATGAGGCCTACAACGGCACGGGCACTTGGAACGCCTACGATATCGTGTTCCGCGCAGCGCGGTTCAAGGACGGCAAGCTGGCGGAGAAGCCGTTGGTGACTATGTATTTCAACGGCAAAAAGGTGCATTCCAATGTGGCCATCTCCCAAGTCTGGGGCGGACCGAACTCCGGTGTGGACGGGGGCAACGACGGTGGCAAAGGCATCACTGACACGCCGCAGGGCCTAAAGCTCCAGTGCGAGGGGCACGATGTGCGCTACCGCAATGCGTGGATACGGGAACTGGATTTGAAAGATCCCACCACGGACTTCTGACACCTCCTCGCGAAGGGTGCCGGCCTGTCCGTTCCGGAGCTGCGGAAGAAGGTTGACCCCGGCGGGCAGGTGGGGCAAAAACTGTGCGCCCCGGGGGGCTATATGGGAAACCGATTTCCGTGTCCGAACTGCCACGCCCAGCACCGCTTCACCGCCGCGCTGGCGGGGAAAATGCGGCGCTGCGCGGACTGCGGATTCTTTTTCCGCGTGCCCCTGATGCCCATCGCCTCGGCGGAGGGCAGAGACTGGCCGCCGGACACCCTCTGGCGGCTGCGGATGGGCAGTGGCCGGCAATTCGGCCCTGTGCGCCGGGAGGTGATCCAGGAATGGCTGCGCGAGCACCGCGCCAATGCCGACTGCCTGGTCTCGCCGGAGCCGGGCGGGGAGTGGTACCAGCTGGAGGATGTGTTTGGCGGCGGGGTCAATCATCCGCGCCCGGTGGCGGATCCGCTCGCGCCCGAGGAGACTCCGGCGGCGCGCATCCCGGCCTCCGGTCTGCTGGATTTTCTGCCGGAGATGACCGCCACCCGCCGGACCCACAGCCGGCGCCTTGTGCGCGGGCATCAGGAGGTGCTGCGGGATCTGGAGCGGGAGTGCGGGGCGTCCGAGGGCATGGTGAAATGCTGCGGCACCAAACTGGTGCCTCTGACGCACCGCCGCGACATCGGCCAGCGCGGCTACGGGCCGCAGCCGTTGGAGGCGGAGGCGGCGACGGTGGCTGCGTTCCGGGGCCGGCAGGGGTCGGAGTTCTACGCCATTGTGCCCTGGGGCCGGCTGGGGCGGATGCCGCATGAGTTTCTGAGCATCCTGCCGGGGCAGCTGCCCTCGCCGGTGGCCCTGCGGCGCAGCGATGAGCATGTCTTTGGCGGCGGCTGCTGGATCGGGGCCTCGGGAAATGCGGACGATGTGACCGCTGTGGCCGCCGCCCGCAGCTTGGAATCCCTGGCGGACGGGGTGGAGTGGGAGTGGTTCAGCACCAACCGCCTCTATTCCATGGTCCTGGTCTGGGGGGTGCAGGGCATGCCGCTGGGGTCGGGGAAGTTCGCGCACCTTATGCAGTCGGCCCGCCATGAAAATTTTCAAGGAGAGCCGCTGCCGGATCTGGGGCTGCTGTGGTATCTGGAGAAACAACGGGCCTTTTTCAAATTCGCCCGCCGCCTTTCCGTTCCCGGCGAGGGCGGCACCCAGGTGCTTTTCGGCTGCTGCGGGGCGCTGTTTCTGGGGCTGGCGGCGGACGCGCTGCGGGAATAGCCGGTTGCGCGGGCACTGCGGGCGTGGCGTAGTCCGCCTCCTCCCGGCTGATCCGAACCCATCTATGCCGGGAAAGTGTCTTTTCTCCCCCGAACAGCCCATGGCCGGATTTTTCAAAAAGCTGATCCAGCGCTTCACGCGCCGCAAAGTGGACCTCGATGAGCTCGAGGAAACCCTTATCACCGGCGATGTGGGGGTGCCCATGACCCTGCAAATCCTGGAGAAACTGCGGGAAATGGGACGCAGCCTGGAGGCCGAGGAGGTGGTGGATGTATGCCGTCAGGAGATCCTCAAAATCCTGCCTCCCCAAACGGAGCCGCTGTCAGTCCCGGCGGCGGGAAAACCCTGCGTGATCCTCGTTGTCGGCGTCAACGGCACCGGCAAGACCACCTCCACCGCCAAGCTGGCGCACTGGCTGCGCGGGCAGGGGAAAACCGTGATGCTGGCCGCCGCCGACACCTTCCGCGCCGCCGCCATCGAGCAGCTGGACCACTGGGCGCAGCGGCTGCAGATCCCCATCACCAAGGCGCAATACAAAGCCGACCCCGCCGCGGTCTGCCACGACGCCTGGGAGGCCGCGTCCAAAAGGGGAATCGACTACCTGATCTGCGACACTGCCGGCCGCCTGCACAACAAGCACAACCTCATGGAGGAGCTGTCCAAGATCGAGCGCGTGCTGGGCCGCAAGGACCCCACCGCCCCCCATGAGACGCTGCTAGTGGTGGATGCCACCACGGGCTCCAACGCCCTCGTGCAGGCCCGCGAATTCCAAAAAGCCGTGGGCAGACTGACCGGGGTCATCGTCACCAAACTCGACGGCAGCGGCAAGGGCGGCGTCATCGTCTCCATCCAGCAGGAGCTGAAAATCCCCGCCCGCTTCATCGGCACCGGTGAAGGGCCGGATGATTTCGGACCCTTTGAATCAAAGGCCTTTGTGGAGGCGGTGCTGTAGCGGGGCTTGGGCCCGGTCATGGAGGCGGGACAAATTTGAAAATTACAATCTCAGATTTCAGCAGCCTGCGGCCAAGCTTGCAGGCATGGCAAATCTGAAATCTCCAATCTCAGATTCCAGCTGCAGCCGGTCCCGGGCAGGACTTCGGCTGGCCCCGCCTCATGGGTATGGACCGGCGGCGCGCTCCACGGCGGCGATGTCGATTTTCACCATTGTCATCATAGCCTCCATGGCGTGGCGGGCACGGTCCCGGTCCGGGTCCTTGATCAGCTCCAGCAGCCGGACCGGCGTCACCTGCCAGAAGAGACCCCAGCGGTCCTTCAGCCAGCCGCAGGCCGCCTCCGAGCCGCCATCGGCGGTCAATGCCGCCCACAAACGGTCCGTCTCCGCTTGGTCCTGGCAGGAGATCATGAAGGAAACTCCCTCGGTGAACGTGAATCCCGGCGTGTTGAGCGCGATGAACGGAGTCCCCGCAAGCGTGAACTCGACGATCAGCACTGATCCGATTCCGCTGCCCGGTGTATCCACCGGCGAGTGCGTCACCCGGTCGATCCTGGAGTCCGGCAGGAGCGAGACATAGAAGCGGGCGGCCTCCTCGGCCTGCCCGTTGAACGATAGGAAAGGAGTGACTTTCTGAATCATATTTTTATACTTTCTACGGAATGTTAAGGCGGTGATGGCCGGCGGAGGGGATGAAAGGGTGTCAACTGCGGCCTATGGTTGTGGAAAGTTGGGCAGCGGGACAAATTCAGAGCTATTTTCTCAAAATACCATCCGGGCAAAGTTCGGGAGTGTTTTCTCAAAAGGGTGGCATTCAGTTTTCAAAGGATATCAAAGGACCGGCCGCCCGCATGAGGTTGATGGCTTCAATCAGATTCGATTTACCGCTTCCATTGGGGCCGATGAACAGATTCAGGGCTTTTAATTCGATGCCTTCATTCTCCGGTCCAAAAGAAAGGAAATTCCGCGGCTTGAGGTGGTGGATCAAAATAGGATCGGGATCGGACATGGTTTGAAATTCATGGGCCGATGGTGGACGGTCCCTCCTTCCCCGTCGAGCGGAAGAGCAGGTCTGAGCCGGCTCAAATACTGCCCCCGCCGGGAATCAAGGGCGATGAGGGCTTTTTTACGGGGATTTGAAACCCCTGCAAACGCGTGAAAACACTGGTCGACAAAGACTTTTCCGTGATAGAATCCGGTCTATGCCAACCCGTAAGGAAAAGGCGGTCCCTGTCAAAACCGCCCCCGTGACTGTTGCCGACGCCAACGCGCCGGACGCTCCCGCCGAGGTGCCGCCGGAGGTGGTGAAGCAGGTTTATGAGAAAACCCGCAAGAGCCTGATCGAGCGGCTGGGGAACTGGGAGGATCAGAAGTCGTGGGACGAGTTTTACCGCACCTACTGGCGGCTGATTTACGGCGTGGGCCTGAAGAGCGGGCTGCGGTCGGAGGAGGCGCTGGACGTGGTGCAGGAGACCATTCTGGCCATCGCCAAGCAGTCCAAGGAGCACCGCTACGATCCCAAGGCCGGCTCTTTCAAGGTCTGGCTGATGAACATGACGCGCTGGCGCATCGGCGACCAGTTCCGGAAGCGCGCCAAGGACACCGCGATGTATCATTTCCCCGGCGACGAGGAGGGTCGGAACACCAGCACCCTGGACCGGGTGGAGGATCCGGACGCGCAGAAGCTGGACCGCATCTGGGAAGTGGAGTGGAAACGGAATATCGCCGACCGCGCCATCGCCACCGTGAAGCAGCGGGTCTCGCCGCGCCAATTTCAGATTTTCGATGCCTACGTGATCAAGCAGTGGAGCGTGAAAAAGGTCATGACCGAGCTTGGCGTGAGCATGGCGCAGGTTTATCTGGCCAAACACCGTGTCGGCGGCCTCATCAAGAAGGAGCTCGCCGAACTGGGAAAACAGCTGATCTGACCTGTGGAGATACGTACTGCCTCCCCGCGGATTCCGGACCACGAAGTGCTGCGCTGCATCGGCAAGGGCAGCTACGGCGAGGTGTGGCTGGCGCGCGCCGTCACGGGCACGCTGCGGGCCGTGAAGGTGGTGCATCGGGAGGATTTCGAGCTGGAGCGGACCTTCGAGCGCGAGTTCGAGGGCATCATGAAGTTCGAGCCCAACTCCCGCGATCATCCGGGGCTGGTTCACATCCTGCATGTTGGCCGGAATGACGAGGAGAAGTTTTACTACTACGTCATGGAGCTGGCGGATGACCGTGAGCGGGGATCGCGGGTGGATGCGGCGGACTATGAGCCCCGGACCATGGGCACGGACAAGGCGACCAAAAGCCGGCTGCCGGTCATCGAGTGTCTGGAACACGGGGCGCAGCTGGCGGAGGGGCTGGCCCATCTCCATGAGTGCGGGCTGACGCACCGGGATATCAAGCCGTCGAACATCATCTTCGTGAACGGCCGGGCCAAGCTGGCGGACATCGGCCTGGTGGCGGCGGCGGGGCAGATGACCTTTGTGGGCACGGAGGGATTTGTCCCTCCCGAAGGGCCGGGCACCAAGCTGGCGGACATTTACAGCCTGGGCATGGTGCTCTACGAGATGAGCACCGGCAAGGACCGGCTGCAGTTTCCGGAACTGCCGGACGATCTGGGCAATCTGGGCGAGGCCCGCACGCGGCCCCAGTGGCAGGCCCTGAATGAGATCATTCTGCGGGCCTGCTCGCCGCAGCCGAAGAAACGGTTCCCCGGCGCGCGGGAGATGGCGCAGGCGTTGCGCTCCGCCGGTCGGAGAAAGCTGGCGGGGACCGGCTGGGCGCGGCGGCTGGTGAATTTCCCGCTGGTCACGGCGGCGGCTGCTTTTCTGATTGTCACCTGGCGGCATCATGGGGCCATGCCGTGGCCTCCCGGCCGGTTTGCGGACGGGCAGACCGGCATCGCCCCGCCGCCCCCGCTTCTCACAGGCCGGGTCAGCCTGGAAAGCGAGCCCTCCGGAGCCGCCATCTGGTGGAATGGCAAACAAATGGGGTTCACCCCCTTTATCTGCGAGGTGCCTCCCGGCGATGCGGAGTTTGTGCTGAAGCGGGACCGCTACATGGACGTGACGGTGCCGGTGCGGGGCGTGGAGGCCGGGGGCCTGAGAAAGCCCGGCGTGGTGAAGCTGCAGTTCTTCAACCCCCCCAAGCCCGGCCTGGACTGGACCAACAGCCTGGACATGGTTTTCGAGCCGCGGCCCGACGGAAGTCATATCTCCAAAAGAGCGGTGAGCGAGGCCCAGTTCACCAATGTCCACATGGCGCAGGTCAGCGATGTGCATCAGGAGGACACCCCGGAGGGAGCCACCATTTACATGATCTGGGTGCCGCCTGAGGAGGCGATTCGTTTCTGTGCGCAACTGACAGAGCGGGAAACCCTGCTTAACTGGCTGACGCCGGATCTGTACTACAAGCCGGTGCCCTACCGCCCCGTGAAGCCTCCTCCAGTGGAAAAACCAAGTTATGAGTTTTTCCGGCTGGCGGTGGAGAAATTCAGCAAATTGCTGATCACCTCCGATCCGCCGGGTGCCGCAATCTATGAGGGGGACAAAACCGAAGCCCAAGGGGGCTCTCCCATTGGCCTCACCCCATGGCCCATTCCACGGCAGGTGCCAGGTGATTTGAATTACACGCTGACTCTCCAAGGCTACACCGATGTCAGAATCACGGACTCCGTGAAACCGGGCGAGGAGCGGACGATCCACAGGGAGATGGCCAAAAGCAGCATGGCGGTTTTTGGCGCCTCCTGGAGGAACAGTCTGGGGCAGCGGTTCATGCCTCTGAACACCGGCAGGGAACTGCTTTTCAGCCAGTGGGAGACGCGGGTTTCGGACTACGCTGCTTTTGCCAGGGAAAAACAGCGACGCATCCGGGGAAATGAGATGAAGCAGACCGGCAGCCATCCCGTGGTGAATGTCACGCGTGAGGACGCGAGGGATTTTTGCCGCTGGCTGACGGACCGGGAGCACAAGTCCGGCTATCTCAGCGAAACTATGGAGTATCGGCTGCCCTCCGATGCGGAGTGGAGCGCGGCGGTGAATTCTCCGAATCTGGTGGTGGAGCAGGCGACACCGGCCCAGCGGAACATGTCGCTTTCAAGTGTCTATCCCTGGGCGGGGCGCTATTTTCCACCCCCTGTGGTGAATCCTCTGACTAAAACTCCGGGAGTCGCCAATCTGGGCGATCTGACGGCTCTCCGCGCCGGCGCTCTCCGGCTGGATGCGGGTGAAACCAAAACGCTGGAGGATTCCAAATATTCAGATGGCTGGACCTTCACCTCCCCGGCGGGCACGTATGGACCGGTTCCCTACAAATTTCCAGGAAGCCAAGAGGCAAAGGAGAAATTTGAACTCTGCGACATGTCCGGCAATGTCTGGGAATTCGTCAACGATGACTATGGGGCCAAGGAGAAAAGTGACCCGTCCGACGCGCCGGATCAGACCAAATATGCCGTTTTGCGGGGTGGGGCATGGGACACCTCCGCTGCTGATTTTGTGAAGCTCGCCATCCACTACCGGCGGGCCATTCCACCTGACAAATATGACAGTGCCTCCGGCTTCCGGGTCGTGATCGCGTCCGTGCCGGGGGAGAAGCCGGAGCCTCCGGTGTCGGTCACGCCTTTTCCCTCCACCTTTCCCTTTCCCCAAGTGGTCCCGCCGCTGTATCCTCTGCCGGGCAACAATCCTCCCCGACCGGTGCCGGACCCTCCACCCTCCGGCACTGGCGGCACCAATAATGCCGGCAGTGGCACAGGAACCGGGTCCGGCCATAACAACAATAGCAGTAACAACGGCGGAGGCGGCATGCAGTTCCCAAAGGAGAAGCCCTATAATCCACCGCCGATGCCAATCCCGATGCCGGCAAACCCGGCTCCGGTGCCAGGACCGGTATCCCCGCCCTCATCCCCGGCGGGGCCAGCCTCCGGCGGCAACGTCAACAGCCTGCTGTCACCACCGTCAGACGCCGGCCCCTTTCAGACGTCGATTTCCAGTTCCAGTTCCGGTTTCTCCAGTCCAGCCGTCTTTCCAACGACCGCGGATGCTCCGGCTACGAGCCCGATGCCGGCTGAAACGGGGACATCTCGCCCTTGAGCAGCAGACGCATGGGCACCATGTGGGAAAGCACAAAGCCGTTGCGCTCAAAGAACCGCTGGGACTCGGCGCTGACGCGGTCCGTGAGCAAGGTGATGCGCTTGAAATCCTTCTTGGCGGCGAACTCCTTCACATGATCCACCAGCCGGGTGCCGTAACCGTGCCCGCGGTGCTCCCGGCGGATGATCACGTCCTCCATCAGCAGCACAAAGCCGCCCTCCGCCGTGCTGATGGTGAACAGCAGGTTCACCATGCCGATCACCTTGTAATCATTGCGCAGCACAAAAATCCGCCCCCGTGACGGCTGCTCCAGGATCAGCTGCAGCCCGTGCCGCTGCTTCTGGGCGTCCGGTCGGAAGTCGGCTTCCATCGCCAGCAGGGACACCACCAGATCTGTCAGTTCCGGCAGGTCCTCAATGGTGGCGGATTCGATTCGGATTTGATCGGCGGCAGCAGCATTGTCCACAGTGGTCAACATGGCATTCAGTGTCGCCCGGACGCAGGGGGGAATCAAGCGCCGCTTGTGTCCACAGGGGCGGATTTTTGTTCATAAACCCGCAGCCAAGATACTTTATTTCTCTGAAAATTATGAAAATACGAGATAACCCCAGTTTGCCGGAGCGCAAGGAAAAACTCAAGGCGATCCGCAACAGCGTAGCTGATCGGCAGCGCGTTACATGGAGTTTTCAGCACGCCAAGCTCCGAATACGGCGACCCCATCCCGCGCAGGCGGAGGAGTTTAAAAAGCCTGAGGAATCCGGAAAAACATCCGAATCCTCAGGAATCCTCCGTTTTTTGCTGTCATAGCGCTCAGTTTTTCCAAAGCTTGCCCGCCAATGAAATTAAGCCTTCTCCTTTTTGTGATGCCGGCGCTGCTGAGGCCCGATGCCCTGCAGGCCGCTCCCGCGCGCTGGGCGGATCCGTCGGTGCCGGTGACGGAGGGACTGGAGCTTTGGCTGGATGCCTCCCGGGAGAACGAGGCCCGCGAGGCGCATTACATGAACCGGCTGAACGAGGGGCAGGGCATGGAGCTGTGGCACGATTCCTCAGGGAATTCGCGGCACCTGACCCAGTGGGCCTCGGCGGCGCGCCCGCAGTGGCGGCAAGGGGCGGCGGATTTTGATGGCGGGCAGTTTCTGGCGTCGCTGGTGACGCCGGGGCTGGAGTCCAAAAGCTGCACGGTCTTTCTGGTGGCGGCTCCGGAGGGGTCGGCGGGGGATTACCCGGCTCTGCTGAGTCTGGCTCGGCGCGGGGAGAACGACTACACCAGCGGCCTGACCATTGATTTCGGCGGGAAGGCGGCTCCGGCGGGATCGGTGGACAGTGTCAATGTGGAGGGCGCGGGCCAGTCGGGACCTTGGAATCTGCTGGGTGGAGCTGTGTCCGTGGAGGCCGGGCATCTGTTCACCGTGACCAGCACCGCAGGCGGACGCACGGGGCTGCGGCTGGATGGCGCGGACCGGGGCGCACGGGAGCGCCACGGCGTGGCCCTCGCGGTTGACCGGGTGTCGGTCGGCGCCCGGTTTGTGGAGCCGGAGATGCGGCATTTTTATCGGGGCCGGATCGCGGAGATTTTGTTCTACAACTGCGTGCTCAGTCCAGAGAAGACTGCGCGCGTGGAGTCGTGGCTGGGGAAAAAACACGCGGCATTCCTGCGCCCCGCCGATCCCAACGCCGCCGCCGCGGCCCCGCTGATTCCGGTGCGCAATGCTCCACCGGTGCAGATGCTGGTGCCAGGATTCCGGGTGGATGAACTGCCGGTGCGCCTGACCAATCTGAACAACATCGAATACGGCCCGGACGGACGGCTGTTCGCGGGCGGCTACGATGGCCGCTTCCACCTGCTGCGGGACACGGACGGCGACGGGCTGGAGGACAAAGTGGACACCATCTCCTCCGCAGTGTCGGACGACTATCCGCTGGGCATGGTGGTGAAGGATGGCATGCCCCACGCGCTGCTGGCGGATGAGATCATCCGCTTCCGCGACACCAATGGCGACGGCGTGCCGGACAAACGCGAGTCCGTGGCCCAAGGCTGGGATGATCCCGCCCTGCGCACCGATCCCCTGCTGATGCACCGCCGGGTGGACAGCGCCATGGCTCTGGCGGCGGGGCCTGACGGCTCATGGTATGTGACCATGGGCAGCGCCAATCCCGGCAATGGCTACTGGCAGAAGGCGGAGGGAGATGTGTGGGCACCCGACGCCGTGAAAACCGGCCCGCCGGTGTATTCCCCTGACAAACGGCGCGGCTGCCTGCTGCGGATCGCGCCGGACGGCACCGTCACCCAGCTGGCCAGCGGGCTGCGCTACATCATGTCGCTGCAATGGAACGCGGACGGCGAGCTGTTCGCCACTGATCAGGAGGGGGCCACTTGGCTGCCGAACGGCAACCCCTTCGATGAGCTGCTGCATCTCCAAACCGGAAGGCATTATGGATTTCCCCCACGCCATCCCAAACTGCTGCCGGGTGTGGTGGACGAGCCCAGTGTATGGGACTTCTCCCCGCAGCATGAGAGCGCGTGCGGGTTCCGCTTCAATGGCCCGCTGCCGGACCGCAAACGGCTGGGACCGGAATTCTGGGCCGGCGACGCCTTCATCACCGGGGAATCGCGCGGCAAGCTCTGGCGCACCAGCCTGGCCCGCACACCGTCCGGCTATGTAGCGGCAACCCATCTGATTGCCTGCACGGGACTTCTGATGGTGGACTGCGCGGTCTCCCCGCAGGGGGATCTGGTCATCTGCGGGCACTCCGGCGCCCCGGACTGGGGCAATGGTCCCACCGGGGAGGGCCGAATTTTCAAAATCCGTTATACCGAGCCGGAGGCGCCGCAGCCGGTGCTGGCCTATGCGCGGGATGCCGTGACCACGGTGGTGCGGTTTGACCGCGCCCTGAATCCCGGTGACTGGCGGGATGCGGCCAAACGCGTGCATCTGGAGGCCGGGAAGTTTGTGACGGCAGGGGAGCGGTTTGAGGCATTCCGGCCTGGCTATGCTGTAGTGAGGGGGCAGGAGAACACCCCGCGCTACCGCCTGCCGGTGAAAGACGCGGTACTTTCCCCGGATGGCCAAGGTCTTGTGATCACCACGGGCACGGCCCGAACTTCGGCGGTGAATTACAGTATCACTCTGGATAGCCCGCGCCGTCAGGAGGGCCTGCCGCAGGTGGAGGCGCTGGATCTGGCTTATGATCTGGGCGGATTGGAGGCGCACTGGACCGGCACCGATGGCGGGGACTGGCGCGGCTGGCTGCCCCATTCGGACATGGAAGTGGTGCGGGTGCTGACGCGCGGCAGCGGGGATCACACCGCCCTCCTGCAAAAGCTGTCCCGTCCGGGGCGGCTGGCGCTGCGCACCCGACTGGATCTTTCCCATCTGCTGCAGCCCGCCGTGCAGCCTGGATCGAAGCTGGACCACAAGCCGGAGCCGGAGGTGGTGACCCTCACGCTGAAAAGCGATGCCGCCCTCTCCGTCCAAGCTCCCGGCTGCGAAGTCAACGGGAACGGAGGCACGGAAGTGACTCTGCACCGCACGATGGACCCCGCTGCGGACTGGCAGGATCTGGTGCTGGAACTGGCCACGCCTGCCACCCGGCTGGAGACCGCCTTCACCACGGCCTATGATTCCATTCCCCGCCCGTTGGGCACCCGGCGTTTCCTCCTGCCGTTCGCCACTCCGGACGCGGGGGTGGTGGTGAAGGCCGCCATCCCTGAAATCGCCGGCGGTGATCCCGCCAAGGGCCGGGAGCTGTTTATGGGCAGGGCCACCTGCTTCACCTGCCATCAGTTCCGCGGTGAGGGCCATGCCGTGGGGCCCGACCTGACCAACACCGTGCACCGCGACTATGCCAGTGTGATGCGGGACATCACCGAGCCCGGGGCCACCATCAATCCCGATGCCGTGGCCTACGTGGCGGAGCTGAAGGACGGCACCACCGCCGTGGGCACGCGGGTCGGGGAGACGGAGTCGGAGATCAGACTGGCCGCGCCGGGCGGCGCGGTTACGGCGGTGTCGAAAGCCAGCCTCAAGTCCATCAGTGCACTGCCGGTTTCCCTGATGCCGCAGGGCCTGCTGGCTGCCCTCGGTGAGCGGGAGATAAAGGATCTGATGGCTTTTCTCCTGACAGAGCCGGAGAGGAAAGAGGAGGCGCACTGACCTTGGGGCGGAAGGCGCGGCAGCACCTGAGCCTGAGCCTGAGCCTAAGCCTAAGCCTAAGCCTGAGCCTGAGCCTGAGCCTAAGCCTGATCAGTGCACGTCGATCAGCGTGGGAATGGGATCGGCGGTGCCGTAGGCGGGAGGATCGGTGTCGCTGGGCAGGAAAGGGCCGAGCAGCTGGTCGCAGTGGAACAGATAAACGGTGTTCTCATCCCGCTGGAACCGCTTCTCCGACTGGAATGCCGCTGAGTAGCGGGCAGTGCGGCTGAGGCGGACCTCGTCGATGGCCCCGCTGTCGAGGAACTGGCTGGGCTTGGAGAGAGCATCCGGATTGGCGCCGATATAGAGCGGCAGCGGATTGACGGCGCGGGGACCGGTTGCTTCGCGGAAAGCCTCCGGCTTGCCGTTCACATACAGCGTCATGCGGCTGCCATCGAAGACGCCGGCGATGTGGGACCATTGGCCGATGGGAAGGCCGGTGGTGGCGATGGCGCTTTCGTACTTGCCGTTCAGGTGGGCGTGAAAGCCGGGCACATTCGTGGTCAGGTTCAGGGCGAATTCCGACTGTTCGGCTTTGGAGACGATGTCGCCGCTGACGTCGGCGCTGGAGGGTTTGACCCAGGCCTCCACGGTGAAGGGACCTTCCGGCAGGGTTTTGTCCCCCATCTCCACACGGATGGCCTCCTGGCCGTTGAACTGAATGGCCTTGCCGGTGTCCGCTTGGAAATAGCCGGCGCCAAGGTTTCTGAGCGTCACTGGCAGAGTCACGCGGCGGGGCGGCAGGGGCACGCGCCGGCCCGGCATGAGGATATCCGCCTGAAGCTCGATGGCGGGCACCGTGAAGCCGTCGTCAAATCCCTTCCGGGTGCGCAGGACCGTGAACGTGTTCTGCCAGGACTGCTTCGGCGGCAGGACCAGATGCAGATGGTCGGTGGAGGACATCCATTCCCCTCCCGCCAAGTCAGGCACCAGGGTGAGTTCGACGGGAAACTCGACGGGGTTGGTGATTTTGAACTCCATCAGCCCCGCACCCAAGCCGGTTTCATCAATAGCGATGGGGGACGGAGTCAGTTCGAACGGAGTGTTCTTCACCTTGTTCACCGCATTGATCAACTCCGGCGTGAACTGTTTGGGATCCATCACCTCGCCCACCGGGATCACCGCCACTTTGGCTCCGTCACGGCGCACGGTGACGAGGTTCATGTGGTGGAGGAATCCGGCCTCCGGGGAATTGCCGGGCATGGCTCCGCCGGTGGTGCCGAGCGTGATGTATTCAATGCCGTCCCGGTTGCCGTCGTAACGCAGCCGGTGGACGTGGCCGGCGAAGATGGCGCGCACATTCCCGGCGCCGGCCAGGATTTTGTGAACTTCCGCCCAGTTGCTGTCGGGGTAGGTGTTCTCCACCCAGCGGGGATGGTGCAGAAAGACAAACACGTGCTCCAGCTCCTTGGTCTCCACCAGCGTTTGACGCAGCCAGTCCATCTGGACGGGGCTCATCTGCTGATTGTCCGGGCGGGTGAAGTCCCGCATGGCGCTGGTGCCGTTGCCCTCGTCCGTGAAAAGCACCACAAAACCGCACTTCTTGTGCTCAAACCAGTACCAGAGCGGACCGATGTGCTTTTCATAATTGCCCTCGTGCTCGCCGCGCGGGCGTTTGGATCCGCGCCAGTAGATGTCATGGTTCCCCGCCACCGGAAACCAGGGCATGTGCAGCTGATCCATGATGCCGCGGTAGTCCGTGAAATCCGCCAACCATTTCTCCCCTCCGCCGTAGCCGGGAACCATATCCCCGACATTCATCACCAGATCGGGATTCAGCAGATTGGTGTCCGTCACCGCCTGACGCAGAATTTCCAAGCCCTCCGGGGGGCCACCGGTGCGGTCGCCGAACACGATGAAGTGAAAAACATCGCCGCCCTGCGGAAGGGGCAGGAGTTTGGGGGAGGGGCGGGAAGTGTGAATCTGCTGGGCTCCGCCGGTCAGCGGAAGCAGAAGGGCAGCGGCAGCGATAAGCAGGAACGGAGGGAGGCAGCGGAGCATGGGCATGAATACTCAGCGGGATGCTGGTTTGGAGGAAACTGCCGCTGGAGGTTTTTCTGTCACCGGACCTGCGGGCGGTGGCGGGGATGCAGGGTGCCGGAGCACATAGATCACAGCTCCGATCACCGCCCCCACAGCCAGCAGCCACCATAGCGGCGAAATCTCCCGCTCCCGGCTGCGGCCACGGGCTTTCGATACCCCGCCGGCGGTGCGGTGCCGGGCCGGGCTGGCGCGCATGATTTTCACCGGAGCCGGTCCTTTGGCGGCCGCTGCCGCCGGCTTCTCCAGGATGGCGTCCAGCTGCCGGCGCACCTCGGCGGCGGTCTGAAAACGCTGCGCGGGATCTGCTTTCATACAGCCCTCAATGATAGCGTCCACCCGGCGGTCCAGATTCAGCCTGGCGGCGGGAAGCTTGAATTCCCCTGTGGGCGGGGCACCGGTCAGCATCTCGTAAAACACTGCCCCCAGCGAATAAAGGTCCGACCGCTCGTCCAGCCGGCCCTGCGGGTCCCAAAGCTCCGGTGCCGCATACTCCGGCGTGCCCATGGGCGACCACTCCCCGCTGGGGCCGCGTCCCGCGTGGTCCAGCAGCTGCGCCAGGCCGAAGTCCGCCAGCTTCAGCACGCCCTGCTGGTTCACCAGCAGATTGGAGGGTTTGATATCCCCGTGCATGATGCCGCAGCGGTGGGCAAAGGTCAGGGCGTCGCACACCTGGCCGAGAAGATCCAGAGCCAGGGCGGGAGTCATCTGCCTGCGCTGGATCAGCTGGTGAACATTCCACCCGTCCACAAACTCCATCACCAGATAGCAGTGGCCGCCTTGGACATCGAAATCATAGACCGTGGGGATATTGATATGCGTCAGCCGCGCCATGGCCTTGCCCTCAGTGCGGAAGCGCTCAATAGCGGAGGTGTCCCGCGTAGCTTCCGGCGGCAGGATTTTCAGGGCCACCGGACGGTCCAGAGCCTTCTGCACCCCGCTATAGACCGCCCCCATGCCTCCCACAGCGATGAGGTGGCGGATTTCGAACTGGGGCAGCGTCGACGACAGCTCCTCCGCAGTAGGAGGCTGGAAAGAATCCGGATTCTCCGGAGGAGACAGGCCGTCGGCGGGGATCATACGGAGGAGGGGGCAGGGAGGGATAGGGGAAATCAGTATGCGGCGGCGGGGGACCGTTTAGCAAGTGTGGAGGGGACGGGAGGCTAAAACGTTTATCCGCCGCAGCACCCCGGGTTGTTTCAGCGGACTGCGGGGACATTCGGCGGTGCCGGAGCCTGGGGAGAGGCATTTTCGTAAATTCCCTGTAAAGCCGGTTCGGCGAGGGGTTGCAGGGGACCGAGCAGGGATTATCCTGGCTGTCACCCATGAATCATGTGTTCACCTACGGCTCGCTGATGTTTCCCGAGGTCTGGCAGCGCGTCACCGCCAGCCGGACCACCGGAGAGCCGGCGCGGCTGGACGGATTCGAGGCCCGGAAGCTGGCAGGACAGACCTACCCCGTGCTGGTCACCGCGCCAAGTTCGGCGGTGGAGGGCATGCTTTACCGGAATGTGGATGCCGGGGCGCTGGCGCGGCTGGATTTGTTCGAGGGTGATTTTTATGCGCGCCGCACCGTGACGGTCATCCCGGGCGGCGGGGGGAGGGCGAGCGGTGAAAAAGTGCCGGCGGAGGTTTACGCGGCGGCGGCGGAGGACCATCCGGACATCCTGCCGGAGCGCTGGTTGACGGATGAGTTCCGTGACAGGCATCTGACTCATTTTCTGACCTTCGATCGAGGCTTTGCCGGGCCGCGCTGAATGCGGCGAAATTGCGCCGTGACAGGCGGAAAATCCCGCTATGCTGGGCGGCATGACGCGCATCAGGCTCCACGACTCCTCACCGGAATTCTCCCGCCTCGCCTTCGGCACCTGGCGGCTGCTGAAGGATCCCGCCACCTCCACGCCGGAGGCGGTGCTGGCGCTTCTGAAGATCTGTCTGGACGTGGGCATCACTACTATCGACACCGCCGAGATTTACGGCGAATACCGTGTGGAGGAGCTGATCGGTCAGGCGCTGAAGCTGGACCCGGGCGTCGCCGGGCGTGTGGAGATCATTACCAAGGCCGGCATCTATGTGCCCAACGCCTTTCATCCGGAGCGGAAAACCGCGCACTACAACGCCACCGCCGCCCGTCTGGTGAAGAGCGCGGAGAAATCCCTGCGTTGGCTGGGGGTGGAGACTCTGGACCTGTTTCTGGTGCACCGCCCCGACTGGCTGGCCTCCGTCGATGAGACCGCCGCCGGCCTGAATCAGCTGATCAAAGAGGGCAAAATCCGCTCCGCCGGAGTCTCCAACCACTCCGTCTCCCAGTTCCGAGCGCTTGGCAGCCGGGTGGAGCAGCCTCTGGTGACCAATCAGGTGGAGTTCAATCCCTTCCACATGGCCCCTATCTATGATGGCGTGTTCGATCAGTGCCAGGAGCTGCGGGTGAAACCCATGGCGTGGTCGCCCATGGGTGGAGGACGGCTCTTTGAGGACGAAAATCCCACAGCGGCCCGGCTGCGGGAGGCCTTCGGGGAAATGTCAGGGCGTTATGGCGGAGCCACGGCGGATCAGCTGGCACTGGCTTGGATCATGGCCCATCCCTCCCAGCCCATGCCCGCGCTGGGCACCGGCAAGGCGGAGCGGCTGCGGGCCGCCGCCGCGGCGGACGGACTGAAGATCAGCCGCGAGGACTGGTATGCTGTCTGGCAGGCCGCCCACGGGCACCGCATTCCCTAGCGGAGCTTCCGGCGGGTCAGACTGGCGGCCCGGCTTCGGCCAGAGCAGCGCTGAGTACGGTTTTGCAGATCCGGATTTTGTCCTCATTGGCCTCGCGCCACCCGTATTCATCCGCTTGGGTGAAGCTGCCCATAAAGCAGCCGGGATTGAAAAAGGTCATGCCGCCGCGCACCGGACTGCGGGCGCTGAGGTGGATTTCGCGGACCCCGGTTTTCCGCACGATGCCGCCAAGATTAAGCTCCGTCACCCCGCCTCCCGGCATGATGGAGAGGCGGCCCGCCGCCTGCCGCACCAGCGCGGTCAGCTGTGCGGTGCCCGCCGGCACATCCGGTTTGCCGCCGGAGCTGAGAACCCGCCGGATCCCAAGCCGGATGATGTCCTCCAGCGCTTCGGAAAGATCACGGGTCATGTCAAAAGCGCGGTGAAAGGTGATATCCAGCGGCCCGGCGGCCTCCATGAGCTGCCGGCAGCGGTCCATGTCCACCTGCCCCCCCGCCGTGAGGCATCCAATGACCACACCGTCCGCTCCAAGTTCCCGCGCCACGGAGATGTCGTGCTGCATGGTCTCCATCTCCGCCTCCGAATACAAAAAGTCATATCCGCGCGGGCGGATGATCACCATCAGCCTGCCGGGAAAAGCGGCGCGCACCCCCCGGATCATGCCCGCACTGGGCGTGGTCCCGCCCTCCGGCAGCCCCGCGCAAAGTTCCACCCGGTCCGCGCCTCCGGCAGCCGCGGCGCGGGCAGAGGCGATGCTGTCGATGCAGATTTCAAGCATGGGTTAAAGGCCGGGTCTTGGAATTTTGGAGCTTGGAATGAAAGTCGGTGGAAACCGTATTGACGGATGGATTTTCAGCCTGCGCCGGAAATGATCCTAGCTTTTTCCTTTGGCTTTTTTGGTGGAGGGCTTGGCCTTGGTTTTGGTCTTTTTAGCTGCGGGTTCAGGAGCGGATTCCACTGTTGGCACGGCTTTGGGTGTTTTGCTGAATATGACCCGGACTGGAATAATCGGTTTGGCTTTAGCCTTGGAAGCGGCCCTTTTTTTCGCTTGGGTTTTGGTTTTGGGCGCCACTTTCCGCAAGTCCGCCATTGTAAACACTTTTGGGGACCAGTCTGTGGTTTTGGTTTTAATCGGGGATGCCGGTTTTGCCGGGGTTTCGGATTTGGTTTTGGCGTTTCCCGGGGTTGTGGCTTGGGTTTTGACAGGGAACGCGGCTCTTGAAGCGGCTTTGGTTTTCGCTTTCACCGAAGGTGCCACAGGGAACTTGGCGGCGGCTTTAACCGGTGGTGGCGGAGTGGAGGAGCCGGGAGCGCTGTCGGCGAGGTCGATGCCGAAAAGAGCGCTCAGTTCATCGCTGGAGAAGTCGTCGTCGGATTGACCGGCGGAGCCGCCGCCTTTGCCGGGAGTGGAGGCCAGGGAGGCCGCGGAGGAGGCAATGAGCTCCGAGGGATCAGTGCCGCGGAGTTCGAAGAAGATTTTGGGATCACGGTCAAACAGCACGGCGGCGGCGTACAGCACAGCGGCGCGGTGCTTGCAGAGGTCGGCATAGTCCAGACAAGTGCAGGAGTGCCGGATTTCCCTGGGGGACGGAAACAGGCCGGAGTCGCGATCGCAGACAATTTTCATCACGCCGTCGCCGAGCTTGCCGCTGAGCAGGTCCAGCAGGCTGGCCACCTGGCCTTCGCACTGCCGGCGGATGGCTTTCCATTTGGCGGAGGGCAGAGGGGAGATATGGACCTCCACCTCGTAAAGCGACGATCCCGCGACGGTGGCGGTCATTTTTCCGGGTTCAGCTTTGAAGTTGTAAACATTCCCCTGCCGCAGATAGCTGCGGCCGCGCGGCATGCGGTATTCATAGTCACTGTAGGATTCCAGATGCCGGCACCATTCTTTGGCCCAGAAGGATTTCACCAGCTTGGCGCTGCCCTTCGGGGCCTCAAAGGATTCAAAGGTCTGCCCGCGCTTCACCCGCAGGGCGATCTCTTTCCGGGTAAGTTCTTTCTGCTCGGCGGCGTCGGAGTAATAATACCAGGACATGGGGTGTGGGAGGATTTGGACTGGAAAAGGACTGACGGGCTAAATGAGGGCGGTGGCGGGGATCAGACAAAAGCTATGGAATCCCTCCGCAGGGCGCGAGCCAATTCCCGCGGCCGCTCCCGCGCGTCAATGAAAATACGGCGGCGGGAATTTTGGATGACGGTTTCATAGGGCATGCGGCCAGCTTGGTCAGGATTCGGTCACCAAGGTGGCCGATGCGTCCAGCGCGACGAATTTCAGCAGCGCCTCGTTGGACATTTCAGTCAAAAGGACCTCGGCTCCGGCTTCCTTGCCCAGCAGATCGGCGGCGAGGGCTTTTTTGTCCTCGATCATCAGGTGGATGCGCTCCTCGATGGTGCCCTGAGTGACAAACTTGTGGACAAGAACATTGCGCTTCTGGCCAATGCGGAACGCGCGGTCAGTAGCTTGGTTTTCGACAGCGGGGTTCCACCAGCGGTCGAAATGAATGACGTGGCTGGCGGCGGTGAGGGTGAGGCCGGTGCCCCCGGCCTTGACGCTGAGGATGAAGAACGGCGGGCCCCCAGGTTCCTGGAATCTGGCGACCAGTTTCTGCCGCTGGCCCACAGCCGTGGCGCCGTGAAGCACCAAGCCCGGGCTGCGGAAGATGCCGGTGAGGAACTGGTGCAGGGGGTCAATGATCTCCCGGAACTGCGTGAAGATGAGCACGCGCTCCTGCCGGCTGGCGATCTCCTCGCAGATTTCCTCCAGACGCTGGAATTTGCCGCTGTCGGCGGGGGTGTAAACGCCGTCCGCGCTCCAGTGGCTGGGGTGGTTGCAGACCTGCTTGAATTTGACGAGGTAGCTGACCACCAGCCCCCGGCGCTCCATAGGCGTCAGGTTCTCATCGTGGAGATCGCGCTTCAGCTGCTCCACCAGCTTGCCGTAAAGAATCGCCTGTTTCCGGCTCAAACCGCAGGACGCCACCACCTCGGTTTTGTCCGGCAGGTCGGGGATAATGGATTTGTCGGTCTTCATGCGCCGCAGGATGTAGGGCTGCACGAGACGGCGCAGCGGTCCATAGCCGGTGGCGGCGAGGTGCTTCAGGGATTTGGCGAAGGTGGCGGCGTTGCCCAGCAGGCCGGGATTGAGGAAATCAAAAAGACTCCAGAGATCGCCGGGCCGGTTTTCAATCGGAGTGCCGGTGAGCGCCAGCCGCCAGGGCGCGCGGGTGTTTTTGACCGCTTTGGCCTGGCCGGTGCCGGCATTCCGGATCGCTTGGGCCTCATCCAGAATGACCGCCTGCCAGGCGATGCCCTGCAGGGCGGGACTGCGGGCCAGCAACCCGTAGGTGGTGATCACCGCATCCCAGCCCTTGTTCAGCAGCGAGGAGGCCGGATCCGCCAGCGTGGCATCGAGAACCGGCCGCGGAGTCTGGGAGGCATGGACCGTAAAAATGCAGAGATGCGGGGCGAACCGCGCAAACTCCGCCAGCCAGTTTCCCAGCAGGCTGGCGGGCACCACCAGCAGCGCCGGGGCCGGAGGACCCGGTTTTTTTGCGGAGTCCGCTTTGCCATCCGATGGGGATGCGGACAGCAGGGCGATGACCTGCAGGGTTTTGCCCAGGCCCATGTCATCCGCCAAGCAGGCTCCCAGCCCCAGCCGCCGCATGAAGTGCAGCCAGCCCAGGCCTTTTTCCTGATAGGGGCGCAGGGTGGCTTTGACCTGCGTAGGGGCGGCGCGGGCGGCGGGATCGCGCAGTTGGTCGAGAGCCGCTTGGAGGTTTTTGCCGGCCACGACTTCCGCCCAGTCGGTGGAATGACCGGGCAGCCCCCCATCTTCCGCCGGCCCGCCCCGGGGTTGGTAGCCGGCCAGAAATCTCATGCCCTCGTGGAAGCTGAGCCCGCCATCGGCATGGGCATCGGCCACTTTGCCCCAGTGGGACATCACCTCATCCAGGCGGCCGCGGTCGATTTCGATCCATTGTCCGCGCAGGTTCAGCAGCCCGGAGGGACTGTTGCGGATGCGGTCCCAGTCCTCCTGGCTGAGCGGCTGGCCATCCAGCGTGGTGCTGATGCTGAAGCGCAGCATGGCATCGACCCCGAGCATGGATTTGTCCGTGTCCAGCTTCACCTGCACCGTCGGACGCGCCGGGCGGCCGCCCCGCCACCAGTCCGGGACCTTCAGCACCAGGCCGGCTTTCTCCAGCACCGGAATCTCCCGGATAAACTGCCAGGCCTCATCCGGCCGCCAGGCCAGTGGCTGAAAAACCTGACGGGACTCCAGCATCCCCAGCGCCCAAGCGCTGGCTTCGGCGGCATTGCGCACGGGCTCCAGAATGGTGTCCAGCGCGCGCTGGTCCTTCGATTCCGCATACGCCCGGAGAGCCCGTCCCAACGGAATATGCCGGGGATTGCCGGCGGTGTTCAGGCTCTCGGTGTAGGTCGCCAGAAAGGCGAACGGTTTGTCAGGGTCGCGCTTGTTCTCCGCCAGGTGAAAGGTGACGCGGCCCACTGCATGCCAGCCCGGCTGGTGCCGGATCAGCCAGTCATCAAGGTTGCTCTCATCCCCGCCGCAGGCGGCGGTGAGCAGAACGCAGGCATCGTCCCAAAGCCGGATCAGGGATTCGGGCCGCAGGGTCTCCGCTCCGGGAAAAGGGGGCGCGGATAGAATCCAGTCCATCATTTCATCAGCCGGCGCCGCAGGAGCGGTCAGCCGCGTCTGACAAACCCGCGCCAGCCACCGCCGGGCAAAACGCTGCAGCCAGTCCAGCCCCGCATCCGCCAGACCGGAGGGCAGGGCGGCCAATTGCAGAAGCCCCTCGCCGTCCCCGGCGGCAAAGGTGGAAATGAGAGCGGCCTCATCCGGATTTTCCGCCTCCCCGGCAGTCAGAAAACGGCCTTCGGGCAAACGAACAAGCGAAATCGGCATGAAAGGAAAACAGTAATAAAAAGGCCGTCTCCGGCGGAAATACAGAAAGAAATCCACAGCCCCGCCACCAGGCGTGACCCGCCCACTTGTTCCACTCAGTCCATCCTGTCCACTCAATCCACCCCGAATTTCCTAACCCGCCGTCTGCCGCCGCGCAATCACCGTGGTTGCCGGATTCCGCTGGCCGGGGCCGGTCCGCGGACGGTCGGCGGCGGACTCAATGCGGTCGGCGCGCGTTTCCTCCTTGGTGCGGGTCTCCCTCTCCTTCTCGCCGGGATAGGGAATGCGCCGGTGCAGGGCGGTGCGCAGGGTTTTGGAAAAGCTGTCGCGGACCGACTTAAGCTCCCTCATGGTCAGATCGCACTCATCCAGCTGGCCATCGCGGGCGCGGGCGCGGATGATTTCATCGACCAGGGTCTCGATGCGTGATGGGGTAGGCTTGGAAAGGGAGCGGCTGGCGGACTCCACGGCGTCGGCCAGACTGATGATGGCGCTTTCCCGGAAATCAGGTTTGGGACCCGGATAACGGAAGCTGGATTCGGAAACCTCCGGAATGTCCTCTTCGGGCAGTTTCCCCTCAACAACCTGTTTTTTGATCTCCTCCGCCTGGTCCAGAGCGCGGCGGTAAAAATAAACGATCAGCGAGTTGCCGTGATGCTGCTGGATGACGTCGATGATTTGGGGGTTCAGCTTGTGCTTGAGTGCGAGGTCGACCCCGTCCTTCACATGGGAGATGACCACCAGCGCACTCATGCTGGGCGTCAGGTCATCATGCGGGTTCTCGGAGCCGTTGGTGTTCTCGATGTAGTATTCCGGCTTGGTGAGCTTGCCCACATCGTGGAACAGGGCGCACACCCGGCAAATGGTGGGATTGGCCCCCACGTCGAGAGCGGCGGCTTCGGCGAGATTGGCCACCATCAGGCTGTGATGCCAGGTGCCGGGGGCCTCCATGGTCATGCGGCGCAGCAGGGGATGGTTCAGATCCCCCAGCTCCAGCCAGGAGACAGTGGTGGTGATGCGGAACACCCCCTCCAGCAGCGGCAGCAGGCTGCCGGCGATGGTGGAGGTGAGAATGCCCGCCAAGAGCATTACGGGAGCCTCCGCCGCCAGCTTTTTCCAAGGGGCCAGCGATCCCGGCGAATGCCACACAGGCTCCATCAGGCCCAGCAGCGCGCAGCCCGCCACGCCCGCCAGACCAGCATAAAATCCCGCCCGCATCAGGGTCCCGCGCTTCCGCAGGGACTGCGTGGCCCGCACCGCCGCCCAGCCGCTGGCGGCGCTGACGATGGCGAATGGAAGACCGATGTCATTGGGCATCAGCAGCGTGCCCAGCAGCGAGCCGTAAATCACGGCGAACAGCCCGTGGGGCGGACCCAGCAGCAGGGTCATCAGCATGGGGGCCAGCGCCAGCGGGGCGAAGTAGATCACCGAGCTTTCCGGCAGCTGGTTCAGCCTGACCAGAAAATTGGTTCCCTGCATCAGCACCAGCTGCAGCAGCAGCGCCAGAAAGGTGAGCAGGAACCGGCCGTTGCTGGCATAGCATGGGCACAGGTAAATCCGCAGATGGGCCACAGAGGTGAGGATTATGGCGCTCAGACAGCCGATGCCCAGCAGGGAGCTGCTCCCCAAATTCCAAAACACGCTGGTTTCATCCAGCATGCGCACCATCACGCCCATGGCGCAGACAAAGGAGGCCACGATCAGGGCACGCACATACGGGCTGCTGCTCAGGGCCTCCACCCATTCACTCCGGTTCTGCTCCCGGCGTTTTTTACCGCAGGAGTAACCCTTCCGCTGAAGTCGTTGACGTTTAAAAAAGTCCCACATGCCGGGATTGGTTTAAAACCGGAACCGGAGTTCCGGCTGGCCGGACGAAGCCGGACAGAGGAAAAGCGTAATGGACCGCCAAGGGAATGCAATGCTGGAATCCGAATCCTCAGCACGGCCTGATGCGGTTTTAAGCACAATTGAATAGCGGATCCGTGCTGAAATTTTATTTAAAACGAACGGAAAATGTTCATCCGCCGCCGGGCAAGGATTTCTGGGGATTTTCACCAGCCGTGAGGCTGACTTGCACGCGGGGCGGCGGTGTGCATGATGGCAGTCCGCCGCGCCGGCGGTGCAGGCCCGCCTGTCGTTTTTTCCTACAGTCTTCCCAGTTTCCCCGGTACTATCCCAATCCATCCATCCCCATGTCCGCTTCCTCATCCGCTCTCTTGAAAATCGCAGTGCTGGCCGGTGACGGGATTGGGCCCGAGGTGATGGCGGTGTCCCTGGGGGTGCTGAAGGCGGCCGGCGAAAAATTCGGGCTGGGTTTTGAATTCGATGAGCAGCTGGTCGGCGGCGCGGCCATCGACGGCGCGGGCAAGGCGCTGCCGGAGGCGACGCTGACGGCCTGTGAAAACGCGGACGCCATTCTGTTCGGCTCCGTGGGCGGCCCCAAGTGGGAAAAGCTGCCGCCCAACGAGCAGCCGGAGCGCGGGGCTCTGCTGCCGCTCCGCAAGCACTTCGGCCTGTTCGCAAATCTGCGCCCCTCCATATGCTACCCCAGCCTGACCCACGCCTCCCCGGTCAAGGACAGCCTGATTGAGGGCGGCTTCGATGTCCTGTGCGTCCGGGAACTGACCGGCGGGATCTATTTCGGTTCGCCCAAATGGCGCAAAGAGGTTGATGGCGAGATGACGGCGGTGGACACCATGGTTTATAAAAAGAGCGAGATCGAGCGCATCGCCCACGTGGCCTTCCGCGCCGCCCAGGGCCGCCGCGGGCAGGTAACGAGCATCGACAAGGCGAACGTGCTGGAGAACGGCCTGCTGTGGCGCACCACCGTGGAGGAGGTGGCGAAGAACTATCCGGAGGTGAGGTTGTCCCACCTCTATGTGGACAACGCGGCCATGCAGCTGATCAAACAGCCCCGGAGCTTTGACGTGGTGCTGGCCGAGAATCTGTTCGGGGACATCCTCAGCGATGAGATGGCCATGATCGCCGGCAGCCTCGGCATGCTGGCCAGCGCCAGCCTGGGCAAGCAGAAGGAGGGCGGACTCTATTTCGGCCTTTACGAGCCCAGTGGCGGTTCCGCTCCGGACATCGCCGGGCAGGGCGTCGCCAATCCCATCGCCCAGATTCTCTCCGCAGCGCTCATGCTGCGCTTCTCCTTCGGCCAGGAGGAGGCCGCTTCCAACATCGAGAAAGCCGTGCGCCAAACCATCGATGACGGCTTCCGCACCCGCGACATCTGGACGGACGGCCCGGGCATCAAACTGGTGGGCACCGCCGAAATGGCCGCTGCGGTGCAGGCCCGGCTGTGACGGAAGGCCCAAGCACGTGGCGCATCAGAGTTTAAGACCTTTCCGCGGACGCGGCGGGCCTGTCCAAAGCCGCCGCACCGCACTGCGGGAAGGTGACAGATAGATCTTTTTCAGCAGAGCCGGATTCCGTTCCGGGAGGCGATGCGGCATGGCCGGAATCCGGCATCCCGCCCATCCCGCCCTTTCCCAGCTATGGACTCCGGGTGAGGAATTGGTTTACGGTTCCTTGGGACTGGACACAATGAACTGACCAATATGCCAAAGAATCCGCTGTTCCCCCAGACTCCCCGATGGCTTTCCCGCATCCGGCTGACCACCGGGGCCGCCGGTCTTGCCGCCGCGGCTTTGAGCCTTGCCGCCTGCGGGCCGGGAAAGGTCAACACCTCCATCAAACGCGAACGGGCGGAGGTGCAGCGGGAGACCGGGGAACTGCCCCCCGCCGGCACCGCGAAACGGCTGGAGCGGGAGCAGTCCGTGTTCCTCCGCCGCCACGCCAACGACCCGGTGGACTGGTATCCGTGGGGGGAGGAGGCCTTTGCCAAAGCCCGGGCCGAGGGCAGGCTGGTGCTGGTCTCCATCGGTTATGCCAGTTGTCCGTGGTCGCAGAGGATGCAGGATGAGACCTTCTCGGATCCGGTGACCGCCCGCTTCATGAACCGGCATTTCGTCAATGTGCTGGTGGACTGCGGGGAGCGGACGGAGGTGAACAACATTTATATCAATTTCCTGTTTTGGAAGAGCCGCCAGTCCGGCTGGCCCCTGCACCTCTGGCTGACCCCGGAAGGGCTGCCGGTTTTCAGCGGCAATTACTTTCCGGCCAAATCCAGCGGCAACCAGGCTTCGTGGAATCCGATCATCGAGCACATTCAAAACAGCTACGCCGATGATCCCGCCCACGTGCAGGGGAAGGCGCTGGAGGTTGTGAGGGAGTATGGGCGCGAATATCGGAAACTCTGGAAAAGCACCGGCGCGCCTCCGGTGCCGGCAGCCCAGGCGGCCTGCTTCGACCGGCTGCGGTCGATGTTCGATCCGGTGCACGGCGGCTTCACGCAGGCACCGAAGTTTGCGCTGCCCTACGCGCTGGAGTTTCTACTGAACTACACGGCCAGGCTGGGCGAAGACCGGGTGGGCAGGAAAAAGGAGGCGGAGAACATGCTCGGCGTCTCCCTTTCCAATCTGGTGCGCGGGGGCATCCACGACCAGCTGGGCGGCGGCTTCCACCGTTACAGCATGGATATTTACTGGGCGGTGCCGCAGTTTGAAAAGATGCTCTACGATCAGGGCACCTTGGCCGGCGTGCTGGCCGAGGCGGCGGTGACGCTGAACCGTCCGGAGTATCTGGAGACCGTGCGGGATGTGCTGGGTTATACGGACCGGGAACTGGGACAGCCGGATGGCGGATTCTCCGGGGCCCAGTCGTCCAGCAGCCCCGCCGCCGGGGGCTCCGGCGAACTGGTCGAAGGCAGTTATTACCAGTGGACCTGGGAGGAGATGGAAAAAGTGGCCGGCACCGCCGCCATGCCGCTGCTGCGCGCCGTGTACGATGTGGATGACCAGGGCAATATCCCGATCGATTCCCCGGCCTATTCCCGCATGCGGAAAGTCAATGTGCTGAGGATCGTCCGGCCACTGGAGGAGGCCGCCGAATCGCTGAAAACCGATCCCGCAACCGCGCGGCGGACGTTGGACACCGCCCGCGCCGCCCTGCTGGAGGCCAGAACCAAACGTCCGCGGCCTCTGCTGGACAATGCCGTGATCACCAGCTGGAACGGAGCCGCCATCTCCGGATTCGCCCGCGCCGGCTGGGTGCTGAATGATCCCGCCCTGACGGAGCGGGCCGGCAAGGCGGCGGATTTTGTGCTGGGCAAACTCCGCCAGCCCGACGGTGCCCTGGTTCATGCCTGGCTGGATGCGCCCTCCGCGGCCCCCGCGGGCTCGGAGGATTACGCCATGATGATCCGCGGGCTGCTGGATCTTTATGAGGCCACGGGGACCGCCAAATGGCTGAAGGAGGCCGCCGCACTTCAGGACAAACAGAACGGACTCCTCTGGGACCCGCAGGATGGCGGTTTTTTTGACAGCGCCCAGCAGCCATTTCTGTTCAACCGCATGAAGTCGGCGGATGAGAGCACGGAGTTTGCCCCGGCGGCCATCTGCACCGTCAATCAGGCGCGCCTGGGCTGGCTGCTGAACCGCACGGAGGATCTGGCCAAAGCCCGGACTGCGCTCAACACGTGCGGCAGTCTGGCCAACAACGCGCCGGCCACTTTCCTCCGCCTGCTGCTGGCGGCGGATCTGGTGCAGCGCCCGCCGCTGCAGATCGTCATCACCGGCGCTCCCGATGCCCCGGACCGCGCGGCCCTGCTGGCGGCTCTGCGCCAGCGCCCCTCCGCCGGGACCGTGCGCCTGTATCTGGACGGCGGGGAAGGCGGCAAACTCCTGACCGCCGGCCAGCCCTCACTGGAGAAACTGACCAGCCCGTCGGGACGCACCACGCTGCATTTCTGCCGGAACTTCGAACTGCTGCACTCCATCACGGATCCGGCGCAGGTGAAGCCGTGGATGGAGGCCCAGGCCTTGGCCAGTCCGTGACCCTGAAGCTTTTTTCGAAGCAGTCACCGCCGCGGCTGCGGGCCGGTGTTTTTCAATAACGATTCATAAGCCGCCTTCACTACCCAGCCTGAGGCTTCCAATGCGGCCCGCGCCGTGTCCAAGCTTTCGCCCGTGAGGTCGCGGAGGATGCGCTGGGCGCGGTCGCGGAGCTTCACGTTGGAGGGGTTCAGGTCGATCATGAGGTTGCTGACCACCTTGCCGGTGCGGCTCATGGCCAGGGTGGTCAGCAGATTGAGCACCTGTTTGGTGGCGGTGCCGGCTTTTAGTCGGGTGGAGCCGGTGAGGACCTCCGGCCCCAGATCCGGGGCGATCACATGGTCCGGCTGGAAAGCGTCCGGATTTTCAGCCAGCACGGTTTTCACGGCGGGGTTGAAGCACAGGATCACTGTGACCGCCCCGCGCGCCTTCGCCTCGGTCAGGGCACCCCAGACATAGGGCGTGCGCCCGCTGGCGGCGATGCCGATCACGGTGTCGTTTTTGCCAACGTTGCGGTGGCGGATGGCGTCGGCTCCGGCGGCGGCATCGTCCTCCGCACCCTCGACGGCGCTCCACAGGGCGCGCTGACCGCCGGCGATGATGCCCTGCACCTGCTCACGGGGCGCGCGGAAGGTTGGCGGGCATTCGCTGGCGTCCAGCACCCCCAGACGGCCGCTGGTGCCGGCTCCAATGTAATAGAGACTGCCGTCGTTTTGGAAGGAGTGGATCACCGCCTCCAGCACCCGCACCAGGCTTTCCCGCTCCCGTCCGATGGCGGCGGGCACGCGGCTTTCCTCGTCCAGCATCAGGTCCACGGCCTCCGGAAGCGGCATGGTGTCGAGATACAGGGAGCGCGGATTCCGCCGCTCGGTGGGGGAATCGCGCAGGGACGTTAGGACTTCGAAATTGGCTGCGTCCGCCGGGGCTGACGTCAGTGGGGAAAGGGCAGGGCTTTCCTCCTTTCCGCTGTCGCTGCCAATGCTGCCGCCGCTGCCGGCGGTGGATTTGGAGGATTTGGATGCCCGGCGCGGTTTCGTAGCCGTTGACGGTGGCACGGGCACCGGCATCCGCCGCGCCAGAGCCACCGCGCCCCAGGTGCTGGATCTGGTCAGCGGCAGCACGGTGGCGAGCGGAAAGGCCGCCTTCAGCCGTTTGGCGACCTCGCGGCAAAAGCCGGGGTTTTTGAGCAGCACGCTGCCATTGAGCACAAACTGCACAGGCTTTGATGTTCCAGCCAGGCGGGCGGCGCAGGCGATGGCGTCGGTGGCGAGAGCTTCGGCGGCGCTGTTTAAAATTGCTTTGGCCAGTGGGTCGCGGAGCGCGGCGGCGCGGAAAACAGGGATGGCCAGAGCCGCGAGGTCCATTTTGGCGGCCTGCATGGACCAGTCGATCAAATCGTCCGGGACATTCAGGGCCAGGGCATCAAGGATCAGCACCCCCAGCTTTGGCCATTTTCCAGACCGGTCCGCGTGGGCCACCAGCTCCCTGAGCGCGCGCAGTCCGATGTCCGTGGCGCTGCCCCGGTCACCGATGATGTGGCCGCGCCCGCCCACCTTGGCTTTCCTCCCATCCGGCGCGAAGCCGAAACAGCAGGATCCGGTGCCGCTGAGCACCAGCACCCGCGCGGCGGTGCCGGGGGCGGCGGGCACGGTCGAAAGCGCGGTCTCCAGATCATCCGTGGCATAGCAGGGAATTCGCGGGAAAACCGGCGCCGCGGCACTGCGGATGCGGTGCCGGTCCTCCTCCGACCGGGTGGCCGCCAGGCCGATGGCCACGGCGGTCAGGGATTCCACCGGCACCGGCAGCCGGGCCGCCACCTCCCTCAGCCGCCATTGCAGTTCGCTGTCGGAAAGCAGGTGCAGATTGCTGGGCGGGAATTCCGCCTCCATCAGAACTTTGCCGCCGCCATCCGCCAGCAGGGCGGTGGTGCGCGTGCCGCCTCCTTCGATACCCAGATAATACCCTTCGGGTCCTCGGTTTTTCATAGGAGGCGGAGCGGGGGTTTTCCGGGTGGTTGGGATCTTAGCGGGGCGGCGGGACGGCGGATCATGGAAAGAGCGCGGATTTTGCTATAAATCGTAAAACGGAACCGGCGACATCAAACAGAAATCCCATTCGTCCTTGGAAAAAGGACATGGATTTGCCTCCGCTGACCGTTCGAGGCCGGCTGAGATGGAGAGCGGATCAGGGAAAAGGATCAGTGGGGGCCGTTGATGGATGCGTATTCCACCGGCACCGGAGCGGCCTGCCGCCTGTGGCGCTTTCTCCTGCAAGGGTCTCCGAAAACTTCAGGCTCCGGCGAGCGTAGAGATTTTGGATACCCCCTCCAATGCCCCGCTCCCCTCACCGCGTCACCGTCTCCGCTTTTGCCCTCGCCGCTGCCTGCCTGTCCCCGCAGGCCGGTCGGGCGGATGAGTTTTCCCCGGAGCAGCTCGAGCATTTTGAAAACAAGGTCCGCCCCGTGCTGGCGGAGCATTGTCAGAGCTGCCATGGGAAGGAAAAGCAGCAGAACGGCCTGCGGCTGGACTCCCGCGCCGCCGTGCTGAAGGGCGCGGATTACGGTCCGGTGGTGGTGTCCGGGCATCCGCAGCAGAGCAAACTGATCCATGCCGTGCGCCATGCCGCCGGGGTGGAGCCCATGCCCAGAAAAGCGGACAAACTGCCGGAGGAGGCCATCGCGTCGCTGGAGGACTGGATCCGTCAGGGGCTGCCATGGCCGGCGGAAGCGGTGCCTGTGAAGGATGCGCCTTCGTGGCGGAAGCATTGGGCTTTCCAGCCGGTGACTGATCCGCCATCGCCCGCAGTGAAGAATTCCGACCTCGTGCGCCAGCCGCTGGATGCCTATGTGCTGGCGCGGTTGGAGGGAGGGAATCTCACCTTTTCCCCGCTGGCGGAGCGTGCAGCGCTCATCCGGCGGGCGTATTTCGACCTCACCGGTCTGCCGCCCTCGGCGGATCAGGTGCGGGATTTTCTGAATGACACCTCGCCGGACGCCTGGCCGAAGGTGGTGGACTCCCTGCTGGCCTCCCCGCACTTCGGCGAGCGCTGGGCGCGGCGCTGGATGGACATCGCCCGCTATGCCGACACCAAGGGGTATGTGTTCCAGGAGGAGCGCAGCTACGCCTACGCCTACACCTACCGCGACTGGCTGGTCAACGCCTTCAACCGCGACCTGCCGTATGATCAGTTTCTGGTGAGGCAGATCGCCGCCGACCACATCACCGACACCGCCAAAGACCCGTCCGATCTCGCGGCTATGGGCTTCCTCACCCTGGGCCGGCGCTTTCTGAACAACCAGCCGGATATCATCGACGACCGGCTGGATGTGGTCTTCCGGGGCACCCAGGCCCTGACCGTGGCATGCGCCCGGTGCCACGATCACAAATTCGATCCCATTCCCACCGCCGACTACTACTCCCTCTACGGCGTCTTCAACAGCAGCATGGAGCCGGAGGAAAAGCCGCTGCTGGGCGAGCCGGAGGACACTCCTGAACTGCGCGCCTACAGAAAAAACCTCGCGGAGAAGGAGGCGGCCTACCGCGCCTATAAAAGCCTGCATCCCCCCAGGCCTGGTCTGCCGGCACCCTTCCGTGAACTGGCTTTTCACCAAAGCCGTCAGCCGTTTTTCATCCGTCACCGCAACGAGCTGAACCGCCTGAAAGTCGAGGTCGAGCAGTTGAAGAGCTCCAGCCCCGCCTCACCGCCGCGGGCTATGGTGATGGTGGACAAGCCGCAGCCGGTGGAGCCGGTCATTTTCCAGCGGGGCAATCCCGGCCGCCACGGCCCGCAGGTTCCCCGGCGTTTTCTGGAGGCGCTGAGCCGGGAGGGGGAGCGTCCGAACTTCAGCAAGGGCAGCGGCCGTCTGGAGATGGCGCAGGACATTGCCTCCGACAAAAACCCGCTCACCGCCCGCGTGTTCGTGAACCGCGTCTGGGGCTGGCTGAACGGCGTGCCGCTGGTGGATTCGCAGTCGGATTTCGGCGTGCGCACCCCGCTGCCGGACAATCCGGAGCTTCTCGATCACTTGGCGGCCCGGTTCATGGCCGAGGGCTGGTCCATGAAGAAGCTCATCCGCACTATCCTGCTATCCACCTCCTGGCAGCAGTCCAGCCGGGTTTATGCGGAGGCCGTGGCCAAAGATCCGGAAAACCGGCTGCACTGGCGGCAGAACCGGCGGCGGCTGGATTTCGAGGCCCTGCGCGACTCCCTGCTGTCCGTCTCCGGAGCGCTGAACCCGTCCATGGGGGGCAGGGGATCGGAACTGGTCATGGACGGGGCCTCCTCGCGGCGCACCCTGTACGGCCTGATCGATCGCCAGAATTTGCCCGGCATCTTCCGCACCTTCGACCTCGCCAGCCCGGACGCCACCGCGCCCAAGCGCTTTGAGACCACCGTGCCGCAACAGGCCCTTTTCATGATGAACAGCCCGTTCATCGAAGCTCAGGCCGGCCGCCTCGCCGCCTTGGCCGGGGCGCAGCCGGACCCCACCGCGCGCATCCGCCAACTTTACCTGACCGTGCTGTCCCGCGAACCGGACCCTGATGAGATCCAGCTGGGACTGGCCTGTCTGAACGATCTCCAGGCCCAGCCGCGCCAGACCGGCACCGACTGGCAGAATGGCTGGGGCGCGTTCCAGGCCGCCACGGGCAAAGTGGACTTCCATCCATTCCCCTGGTTTCAAAAGGACCGCTGGTCTCCCTCCGCGCAGTTTCCGGATCCGGTCTTCGGGCATCTGATTCTGCATCCCAAAGACGGCCATCCGGGTTCGGATGACGCCCACGCGGTCATCCGCCGCTGGACCGCGCCTGAAGCCGCGACCGTGCACCTTGGCGGGGTGGTCATGCTGCCTTCAAAGGACAGCACGGGAATCACTGCCGGCATTGTGCATTCCCGGCTCGGCCAGCTGGGCGTCTGGAACGTGCCCCCCGGCGGCCAAGCCGACGCTTCGGTGGCCTCCGTGTCCCTCCAGCCGGGGGACACCTTGGACTTCATCCTCGGCTGCGCGGGCAGCCCCAACTCCGATTCCTTCACTTGGGACCCGGTGATCAGCGACGTGGCCACCGGCATCACCGCCGCCCGGGCCAGCGCCGATTTCGGAGGTCCCGGCATGCCGGCTCTGGCGGCGTATGCCCAGGCGCTGCTGTGCTCCAACGAGTTCCTCTACCTCGACTGAGATCGGTTTTTCCCGGTCCGGAAGCGCCGCCGCAACGGGGCAAATCCTATCGTCCTGCCGGATTTGATAGTATTTTGGCTTTATTTTCAATCCCGTGTGCTTTTTTGATTCCGTATGCCACGATAGGGCGGCCTTCGGGCCGTCATGAAATTCCTCCTTCCGCTGCCCCTGAAACGACTGGCCGGAGGAATCCTCGGCCAGTTCCATTGGTCGCCGCCGCCTTGGCTGCGATGGATCTCCCGGACCATCTGGACCGCCTGCCGGCGGCACCCCAAACTCATTCTTTTCACCCTCCTCATCGCGGCCGGCGGGGGCTGGGGCGGCATGCAGTGGTGGCGCTGGAAGGAGGCCCACCGGGCGCGGCCCGATCCGAAGCCGGTGGTTTTTCGGGAACTGGCCATCAGCGCCAACAATCCCCCGGCTCCCGGCTACGACAGGGAGAAAAAGCAGTTTCTGCCCAGTGCGCTGAGCATTCGGTTCAGCGGTCCGGCCGCGCCACTGGTCAAAGCGGGTGTCAGGGAGGAGAAGGAAAAGAACAGGGGGAGGCTGGAGAATGCCAAAGTGGATGGGGTCAGTCTCGATCCCCCACACGCGGGCCAATGGCAGTGGGAGAATGAAAACACTCTGACATTCCGTCCCTCCTCCCCCTGGCCGCCGGGACGCAGCTTCAAAGCCACCTTGGAGTCCTCCCTGGCGCTGGCGCCGGAGGTCCGCCTGCGGCAGCGCAGCCTAACGGTCACCACGGCCCCGGTGACGGCGATGGTGGAGAGCATGGAGTTCTATATCGACCCCACCGATCCTGCCAACCAGCAGGTGGTGGGCAGCCTGCGCCTCAACCATCCTTTCAGCCAGGAGGAGCTGGAAAAGCATCTGACCCTGGGCTCGATTGGCGGCACACCGCTTTTCACCACCGGGGGAGCCCCTTGGACGCTGGTGCCGGATCTGACCGAGCCCCGCCACTGGTGGGCGCGCTCCGCCCGGGTGGTGGTGCCCCCCAAGGAGGACTTCGCGGTGTTCACCATCACTCCGGGCCTGAGAAGCACGGACGGCGGCGAGCCGCTGGCTCAGGAGTCCGTCCGCAAAATGGTGGTCCGCGACAAATTCAGCGGTCTGAGCATCGCCAAAGCCGACGGCTCCGTGGTCAATGACAGCGAGGGGGAGCCAGCCCAGCATCTGATGATAAGCACAGCGGGCTACGTCAAACCGGAGGATCTGTCTTCCCGCCTGGAGATCAGACATCTGCCAGACCGTGAGAATGAGAACCCGTGGGACGATCCGGTTTCCATCCCGGCGGATGTGCTGGCCGCAGCCCCGGCGGTGACGCCGGTTCCGGTCCCGCCGGGGAAACCTATCACGGATATCCATGCCTGGCGGCTGCCGCCGCTGGCACCGGGACAGCTCCTCCTGAAAGTGCGCAAAGGGCTGCCGGGGCTGGGAGGATATGAACTGCAGGATGACTGGACCACCCTGATTGCCGTTCCTGATTTTCCCCGCCAGCTGGAGTTCACCGCCCGGGGCGGCCTTTTGTCGCTGAACGGGGAGCGGAAACTCTCCGTCAAATCGCGCGGTGTTTCCCATATCCGTTACACCGTGGCGCGCATTCCCCTGGGGCAGATCAACCATCTGGCCAGCATGACGCGGGGGCGGTTCGAGTCCCCTGCCTGGCGCGTCTGGGCTTTCGGCACGGAGAACATCGCCCATATCCGGCGCACCGTGGTGCCCACCGGCGAGCCCAACGACTGGCAGACGGTTTGGAGCACCTTCGATTTCCGGGAATGCATGGAGGTGCCCGATCCCGCTGACGCCGATCCCACCCGCGGCTTGTTCTTCATCAAGGCCGAGGCTGTCCGCCCCCGTCCCAAAAAGGTGGAGGCTGTGGCAAATGCGGGCAGTGACGAAGAGAATAAAACAGAGGAGCAGAAGCAGCAGGATGAGAAAAACGGAGTGGACCGCTTTGATGAGGACCCAGGGTGGCAGCGGATCAGCGTCGTCCGCAATCCGCTTCCCGCCTTCAATCAGAATCTGGAGACTCAATTCGAAAGCATTGACGACAGCCAGTACGGGCCTTCACGCTTCGTGCTGGTCACCGATCTTGGCCTGCTGGTGAAGGACAACACGGATGGTTCCCGCGATGTCTTTGTGCAGTCCCTTCTGAAGGGCGAGCCCGCCGGTGGCGTCACCCTCAGTCTGGTGGCGAAGAATGGCGAGTCCGTCATGAGCGCCGTCACCACGGAGGACGGCCATGCCCGGTTTGACGATGCCGGCGGCTTCGCCAACGACCGGCGACCGGTGGTGATCGTGGCCCGGAACGACAGCGACGCCTCCTTCATGCCCCTGAACCGGGATGACCGGAAGCTGGACTTCTCGCGCTTTGACACCGGCGGACTGGAGGCCGGAGCTCCCGGCACCCTGGATGCCTTTGTCTTCACGGAGCGCGGGGTTTACCGCCCGGGCGATTCCGTGCATGCCGGTCTGATCGTCCGGCTGCGGTCCGGAGGTCTGCCGCCGGCGGGATTGCCGGTCACGGTGATGGTCAAAAACTCCGCCTCCCGTCCCGTGTTCCAGCAGACCCTGACCATGCCCGCCGACGGCGTGCTGGAATGCACGGGCAAGCTGAGGGAAACCGATCCTACCGGTGTTTTTTCACTGGAGGCGGTGCTCTTTCCCGACAAACCAGATCCCGTGCTCATCGGGCGCATGCTGTTCCGTGTGGAGGACTTCCAGCCGGACCGCATGAAGCTGAAAGCCACATTGCCGGGCATGCCGGAGCAGGGGTGGCGGACAGATCCGGAGCTGTCGGCCGTGCTGGACCTCCAGACGCTGTTCGGCTTCCCCGCCGCCGGACGCCGCATCACCGGCAAGCTGACCCTGGCCCCGGCGGACTTCAGTTTTCCCGAATGGCCGGGCTACACCTTCCATGACCGGGCTCCGGCGGACAAAGTGCTGCAGGCCGGTCACGAGAAAAACCTGGGGGAGATCCAGTCCGGCGCGGATGGCGGCGGGCGGTTTGATCTGGGGCTGAAATCCCTGGACGCCTCCGTGGCCTTCACCTTCGCCGCCGAAGCCTTCGAGCTGGACAGCGGGCGCAGTGTCGCGGTTTCGAAAAGAGGGGTGTTCTCACCCATGGCCAGCATCGTGGGCTGGAAAGCGGACGGGGAGCTGGGCTACATCGGCAAGGACGCGCCGCGCCGCCTGCATTTGATCAGCCTCGGGCCGGACCTGAAGGCCGTGGCCTCCCCAGCGCTCCGGCTGGTGCTGATCGCCCGCCGGCAGCTGTCCATCCTGACCAAACAGGCCAACGGCGGTTACGCCTATGTCTCCACCCGGACGAAAAGGAGATTGCCAATACGGAACTGACCATTCCGGCGGCGGGACTGGACCTGACGCTGCCGGCCGGAGAAACCGGGGACTTCCGCCTGGAGTTCCGCAACCCGGCGAGCCAGCTGATGGCCGCCTGCGGTTTCACCGTGACCGGCAAGGGTGACGGAGGCCGCAGTCTGCAGCAGAATGCGGAACTGACCCTGAAGACCGCGCGTCAGGACTGGCAGAGCGGTGAGAATCTGGAGGTCAGTCTGCGAGCTCCCTTCACCGGTGCCGGCCTTATAACCATCGAGCTGGAGAAGGTGCTGGGCTGGAAGTGGTTCAAAAGCGCGGACAAGGAATCCATCCAGACCATCCCCGTGCCGGAAGGGCTGGAGGGCACCGCCTATGTGCAGGCGGCCTTTGTCCGGGCCGTGGACTCGCCGGAGATCTTCATGAGTCCGCTGAGCTATGCCGTGCAGCCCTTCCGGGCCAACTACGCCCGCCGCCTGCTGCCACTCACCCTGGAGGTGCCGGAGCGCATCCGGCCCGGTGAAACCCTGCGCGCCATCCTGCGCAGCCCGGTGCCGGCCCGCGCGGTGGTGTACGCCGTGGACGAGGGCATTCACCAGATCACCAACTACACGCTGCCCAATCCCCGGGACTTCTTTCTGCGCCCGCGGGCGCTGGAGGTGGAGACCTCCCAGATTCTGGACCTGCTGATTCCGGAATACACCCTCCTGGGCCGGAGCCGGGCCTTTGGCGGCGACGGCGGTCCGGAGCTGAACATGAATCTGAATCCCTTCCAGCGGAAGCGCGAGGCTCCGGTCGTTTACTGGTCCGGCCTCGTGAGCACCAGCCCGGACGGGGTGGCGGTGGAGTATCCGGTGCCGGATTATTTCGCCGGTCAGCTGACCTTCATGGCCGTCGCCGCCGGCGGGGAGGGGTATGGGGCCGCGCAGGCCAAAACCATCGTGAGGGGGCCGTTCGTGCTGACCCCCAATGTTCCGGTTTTCGCCGCGCCCGGCGACACCTTCACGCTGTCTCTGACCGTGGCCAACAACGTGGAGAACGCCGGGGCGGAGGCCGCCCGCGTGTCCACCCGCCTGACCGGCACGCCGAACATCACCGTCACCCGCAGCCCCGATCCGGCGGACATCGCGCCGGGCCGCGAGGGCACGGTGCGGTTTGAAATCACGGTGGGTGAGCCCTTGGGCAACGCCTCCCTCACCTTCCACGCCGACGCCGCCGGACAAAGCGCCGAACGCACCGTGACCCTGAGCATCCGCCCGGCCTCGCCGCGCATGACCACCGTGCAGAGCGGTTACTACCGCCAGCCGGATCACGTGGTGAAGCCCCAGCGGACGATGTATCCGGAATTCGCGGCGCGGGAGGCCTCGGTCTCCGCGCTGCCGATGAATCTGGCGCGCGGGCTGGCCCAGTGGCTGGAGGAATTTCCCCACGACTGCACCGAGCAGATCATCAGCCGCGCCATGCCGCGCCTGCTGCTGCATACGGACGCCTCCTTCGGCTTTGACCGCGCGGCCGCCACGGCGGACCTGGACCGGGTCTTCGCCCGGCTGCGGGGCCGGCAGGCGGCCAATGGCCGCTTCGGCCCGTGGTCCGATGCGGCGGAGGGCAGTCTCGACTTCCTGACGGTTTACGCCGCCGACTTCCTCCTCAGTGCCAAGGAGGCGGGATTCGCGGTGCCGGAGGACCTACTGCGTCCGACCGTGAAAAGCCTGAGGGAAATAGCGGCCATGAACCCGCAGGGCACCTTGGAGCAGACCACCCAGGCGCGGGCCATTTACCTGCTGACCCGCTCCGGCGAGGTCACCACCAACTACCTGCTGAACCTGCGCGACACGCTGGAGAAAGCCGATCCCGCCTGGCGCACCGGCCCATGCGCGCTGTGGATGGCCGGCACCCACGCCCTGCTGCGCCAGGACAAGGAGGCGGAGGCCATCGTCAAGGACTGGAGGGCCGCTAAAAAACCGGCGCTCCGCCTATGGAATTTCTGGCAGGAGCAGCCGCTGGCGCTGGACGCGCTGGATCTGGCGCTCCTGAGCCGGCACTTCCCGGCCATCGCGGGCAAACTGAATTACGATGACCTGCAGCCGGTGCTGACCGGTCTGGAGAAGGCGGAATTCAACACCTACTCCGCCGCCTGCTGCATCCAAGCCCTGAAAGCGTGGTCCGGTCTTCAGCAGAAGTCAGGCGTGCAGACCTCCCTGACGGAGCTGGGCGCCAACGCCGCGTCCCGGCTGCTCGCGCCGCCCGGAGCCGGCCTGCTCACCGGTGTCTTCACGGAGGGGGCGTCGGGCCTGCAGTTCGGTCTTCACCGCCCGGAGGGAGCGCCGGACCTGGGAGCCTATTATCAGGTGGTTGAAAGCGGCTTTGACCGTGGACTGCCGGCAGCCCCGGTGCGCAACGGACTGGAGATCGCCCGCCGCTGCACTGCGCTGGACAGCCAAGGGCCCAAGGACGGTCTGCCCGTCGGCACCAGCGTGAAAATGGAAATTCTGCTGCGGAACCTGACCGGGGCCGAATTGGAGAATCTGGCCATCGTGGACCTGCTGCCCGGCGGCTGGGAGGTGAAGTCGGGCAGTCTGCGCCCCGGTCCTGGCGGCGCGCCCGGCGCGGACTCCGTGGACATGCGGGAGGACCGGAACATCTTTTACTGCGGTCTGGCGGGGCGGGGCACGAGGGTGTTCACCTATCAAATCCGTCCGGTCTGCGCGGGCGCGGTGACGGTGCCGCCGGTCTTCGCCAACTCCCTGTACCGGCCGGCGGTGCAGGCCCGGAGCATGGCCGATAAAATCAAATCCGTCCCGCAGTGAAACGGCTGCGGGCGGTTTGGCGGCGGTGCCGCTGGCTGGTGCCGGCGGCGCCGCTGCTGCTGTGGCTGGCCTGGTTGGCTCTGCCGGCGGTGCCATTGCTGCCCCCGGAGAAAACCTGGTCCCGCCGGGTCATGGACCGCGGCGGGAAACTGCTGCATGTCACTTTGGCCAATGACGGGCGTTACCGGCTGTGGACGCCGCTGGCGGACCTGCCGCCGGATCTGGCCGCCGCCACCCTGGCCCACGAGGACCAGCGCTTCCGGAGTCACCGGGGAGTGGACCCGCGCTCCATCGGCCGGGCGGTTTGGGGCGTGGTCAGCGGCCGGCGGCTGGGCGGCGGCTCCACCATCAGCATGCAGCTGGCGCGGCTGAGGTTCGGACTGGAGACCAGAACCTGGTCGGGCAAAGCCGTTCAGATGTTCCGCGCCCTGCAATTGGAGCGCCATTACTCCAAGGACCAGCTGTTGGAGGCCTATCTGAACCTCGTGCCCTGCGGCGGCAATGTCGAGGGCTCCGGCACCGCCAGCTGGGTTTGGCTGGGCAAGCCGCCGTCGGCCCTGACCTTCCGGGAGTGTGTGGCCCTGAGTCTGGTCCCCCAGCGGCCCGCCCGCCGAAGTCCGGCCCGCCCGGACGCCGATCCCACCGCCGGTCCGCTCCAAAGCGCGGTCATTCAGGCGCTCCGGGGCCGCAGTGAGCCGCAGGATGCCGGCTTCCATCTCACCGCCGTGTCCCGGCCACCCCGCACGGCTCCCCATTTCACACGGGAAGTCCTGCGCCGCGGCACCGGCCCCGTGGTTTCAACCTCCCTGGATGCGGCATGTCAGGAAACCGTGGAGCGGACCCTGCGGGATTTTCTGCGCCACGCCGCCCAGGAGGGTGTGCGCAATGCCAGCGCGCTGCTGGTCCACGCGCCCACCCGTGAGGTCCGCGCGTGGGTGGGATCGGCGGATTTTTTCGATGCCGACATTCAGGGGCAGGTGGACGGCGTGCGGGCCCGGCGGTCGCCGGGGTCGGTGCTGAAACCCTTCATCTACGGCCTGGCCATTCGTCAGGGGCTCATCCTGCCCCAGACTTTGGTCACCGACGCCCCGGCGGTCTTCAGGGACTACAATCCGGAGAACTATGACCGCGGTTTCGCCGGCCCCATCCCCGCCGCCGAAGCCCTGTACCGCAGCCGCAACCTGCCGGCCATCCAGTTGCTGAGCCAGCTGCGCAAACCCGATTTTTATTCCTTCCTCAAGCTCGGCGGCGTTTCCCTGCCGCACCCGGCAGGACACTACGGTCTGGCCCTTGCTCTGGGCGCGGAGGAGGTCAGCGTGAAGGAGGTGGCCACCCTCTACGCCATGCTGGCCGATGACGGCCTGCCACGCCCCCTCCAATGGACCTTGGCCCAAAGTTCCACAGCCCCTGTCCATCCTGTCCATCCCGTCCACTCAGTCCATCCACCCGCCCCGCCCGCGGAAACATCCCCCTTTTCCCCCGGTGTGCGCTTTCTCGTGCGATCCATGCTGCACCCCCGCCAGCCCGCTCCCACCGATGAGGCCTGGACCGCCGGCTTCCCCGGCGTGAGCTGGAAAACCGGCACCTCCCACGGCTGGCGGGATGCCTGGGCCGCGGCCATTCACGGCGAGTATGTGCTGGTGGTCTGGGCCGGGGACTTCAAAGGAAAACCCAATCCCGCCCTGACCGGACGCCGCACCGCCGCACCGCTGCTGTTCTCCATTCTCGGAGCGCTGCGGCTGCCCTGTCCGCCCGATGAATCCCCGCCGGATCTGCGGCGCGCGGAGTTCTGCGCCGCCTCCGGCGATCCGCCGGGGCCTCATTGCCTTCAACGGACCAGCGGATGGTGTCTGCCGGGGATTTCCCCAGTCCGCGCCTGCACCCTGCATCAGGAAATCCTGATCGACACCGCCACCGGCCTGCGGGTGCCCACCGACGACGGACGACCCGGCCTGCGCCACGAAACCGCGGAAATCTGGCCGCCGCATCTGCTGGAGCTGTTCCGCCGGGCCGGTGTGCCCCGCGTCCAGCCGCCGCCTTTTGAGACAGCGGCTGCCACGGCCGCGGCCGGCGGGGGCCGGGGCGGCAACCGCTCGCCGCGCATCGTCTCGCCCGTGGCCGGGCGCACCTACACGCTGCGGTCCGGCGACGCCGGGCGGCGGACCATCCCGCTGCAGGCGGAGGCCGCGCCCGGCGTGACGAAACTGTTCTGGTTCTCGGCGCGGGAATTCCTGGGCTCCACGGACCCGGCCACTCCCTGGCTGTGGCATGCGGTGCCCGGATCCCCGCAAATCCGCGTGATCGACGACCAGGGCCTAAGCGCCTCGTGCCCGGTCCGGGTGGAACTGGTGCCGTAGCGGCGGGGAGCGGGCGGGTCATCGCGGCTCCTCCCAATTCTACCGTGTCACGAATTCAAAAAAACTCGGTGACAATCAAAGAGTCATGACTTTTTGGGGAATCGCTTGATTATATTTAACTCATTTATTATCTGCACCCTCACTCATTTTTGTCAATCACCCGGACCTCCATGGTGAATGGTATTAATGATAACATTATTTTAAATTCAGAGTTTCCAACCTTCCGACGGTCTCCCGGAGGGGTCTTCCCACGGCGGGAAAAGGCTTCATTTCCCTTGAAATTCCTTGCCTTGAACGGGGTTCCGTGCTTTATTTGGAATCACTGAATCCAAGGTGTGCGGCATAACTGTTTTTATGTTATTATGACATTCTTTTTTCGTCCGCGGCGTCCCTCCTTTCCGTCCACCGCCGGAGAGCGGATCCGGAACGGCGCGCGGCGGCCTGACGCCGGGCGGCGCCACCGCGAAGGAGGCTCAAAACCGATCGGACACCGGCTGAATGCGGATGCTCCCTCCCATGACGCCGGCGTCACCGGTGACACCCATGTCACCGGTGACATGCGAGCTTTTTTCCGGAATTCCGCCGGGGGGGTGACGCCCATGCCACCCCGGGGGTGGCGCGGATGTCACCGGGGGGGCACCGGGGTCTCCGGGGGAGAGGCGCCCATGCCACCTGAGCCCTCCATCATGCGGCCACCCTCATCAGACGGGCCGCAGCACGCTTTTGACCACCTCGCCCTTGTGCATTTTCTCAAAAGCCTCGTGCCACTCCGTCACCGGCCAGACGCCGCCGATGATGGGCTTCACATCGAACTGGCCGCTGCTCAGCAGGGCGATGACGCGTTCCCAGATTGGCCAGTTGTGGCTGAAGCTGCCCTGAAGGGTGATGTTCTTCTGCACCAGGGGGTCGATATTGAACCCCAGCGGCTGCGGACCCCAGCCCACCTTGCTGATCCAGCCGGCGGGACGCACGAGGTCGAGCGCGATTTTAAGGGTCACGCTGGCCCCGGCGGCGTCAATCACGCCGTCGCAGCCCAGCCCGTCGCGCTCCTGCGCCCAGGGTTTGGCGTCGCCGATGATCACCTCACAGCCGTAGCCGCGGGCGATCTCCAGCCGGTGGGCGTCCTGCGCCAGGCCCACGATGGCCACCTCCGCCCCGCACAGGCGGGCCATGGCGGCGCACAGAATGCCGATGGTGCCGGGGCCGAGGACCACCACGCGGTCGCCGGGCTCGATGCGGGCGTTTTTCACCACCGCATTGTAGGCCACGCAGCAGGGCTCCGTCAGGCAGGCCTGCTCAAAGGGCAGCTGGTCCGGCACGTGGTGCAGGATGCGGGCCGGCACGCGCACGTATTTGGTCATGGCTCCATTGACCCCGTAGCCGAATCCCTTGCGGGTGGGGTCAAGGTTGTAAAGCCCCCGCCGGGTCATGGGGTTGTTCTGGCTGATGATGGCTGCGGTTTCAGACACCACGCGGTCGCCCTCTCTCCAATGCTCCACCTCTTTGCCGGTCTCCACGATGACACCGCCAAACTCATGGCCCAGCACCACCGGGTAGTTCACCGGCCAGGAGTGGTCGGCGGTCCACTGGTGCAGGTCGCTGCCGCACACCCCGACATTGGCCACCTCCAGCAGGACATCCTCCTGGCCAATCTCCGGTTTTTCGATTTCACGGACTTCGACGGAGCCTTTTTCAGGGGCAAAATTGACAACAGCAGCGGATTTCATGGATGGGTGGTGGGCTGCGCACAGAAGGCGCCGCCATACAACGGTTGGACAACAGCGTTTTAATCCTGGAAAGCGCCGGATTCCATGAGTGATCAGCAGGAAAAAGCGGGCCGCCCGCCGCCATTGACGGAATAACAACCGGTGAAAGGGAGAAGACGCTGATTGTTTGCGGAGGCCGGGTTTCTGAAACGCGGGCAACTTGGCCCTTTCCCCTCATGGGAAGGGATGGCTATGGTGGGGATCGTTATCGTTGTTATGATTAAAAGGATCCCCCTTTCCCTCCGGACTTTGGCTCCCCTGTGGCTGCTGGCGCTGTGTGTTCCGGCCTGGGCGCAGCCGCTGCCGCAGGCCAATGAAAAAGCCCAGCGTTATTACGACAGCCTGCTCAAACGCCCGGTGCCGGGAGCGGCGTTTGACCGGTTTTACGGGGCTTGGCTGGACTCTGAGACGCTGGAGTCCCTGGAGAAATGGCTGAGCGCCAAAGCGGACGCCCCCAACGCTCCGGCGGGGGCCCGGCTGCTGCTGGCCTATTTTTACTCGCGCCAGAGCGAGCCGCAGAAGGCCATCGCCCAGTTCAGCAAAGTCCTGGCGGCGGATCCAGTCAATGCGGACGCCTGGTATCAGAAGGCCATGGCGTCCGCCCGGCTGCTGGATTCGGCGGCGGCGCTGAAGGATCTGGAAAAGGCCGCGCAGGCCAAACCCTCCAAGCTGCTGGCGGCGCAGATCCGGCAGGCCCAGGGCCGGCTGCTGGCACGCCAGGGCCAGCCGGAGGAGGCGCGGAAGGTGTGGCAGGAACTGCTGGCGGCCAGTCCCGGTGACGAGGCCCTGGCGGAGGATCTCATTGATCTCCAGATGGCCGAGGGGCTTTATGATGACGCTCTGGCCACCACGCAGAAACTGTTGGCGGGCACCCGCGATGCCTACAAAAAGGTCCAGCGCCGGTTGAGACTGGGGGAGATTTACCTGAAGTCCGGCAAGCGGGACGAGGCTGTGAAGGTCTGGCGCTCCTGCCTGGATGACACAGGATCGGACTCGTGGCTGGAGAAAGAGATCCTGGCGCAGCTGGAACAGGCCTTCCGGCGGGAGGACGCCATGGATCCCCTGATGAAGGAGATGGCGGAGCTTACCGCAAAATACCCGCAGCGGCTCACCCTCCGCCGCCATTATGCCAAACTGCTGGCGGAGACCGGCGACTTGGACAGCGCGGTGAAGGCTTACCGGGGGATCCTGGAGCTGGCACCAGGGGAGCGGAGCGTGCGCGAGGGCTTCATCGACCTGCTGAAGGACAACAAACGCCTGCCGGAGGCGGTGGAGCAGCTGAGGGAGCTGGTGCGGCTGAATCCCGGCGATTTGGAACTGCTGGCGCGGCTGGCGGATTTGCAGTCGGACAGCGGGGACAAGGCCGGAGCCAAGGCCTCGATGGAGCTTTTTCTGACCAAATCCGACCAGGGCGAGGCCGCATGGCTGCGGGTGGCGGCGGCGCTCGAGCGGTATGGAATGAAGGAGGACGCTTTGGCGCAGTATCGGCGCACGGCGGAGAAGTTCCCGGACAACCCGTCCGCCCGCGGTGCCTGGGCGGCGGCCCTCCACACCCAGGGGGAGAGGGAGAAAGCGTTCGGGGTGTGGCGGGAGCTGGTGAAGGGCGCGGATGCGGCGGGCCTGGCCACGGTGGCGCGGGCCGTGGCGTCACGCGGCGAACACGCCCTGGCGTATGAGCTTCTGAAGGCGCGGGAGCCGGAGTTTGCCAGGGACCCGGTTTTCCTGGCCCTGCTGTGCGATGAGGCGTCGGAGGTGGACAAACCGGGGGAGGCGCTGCCGTGGGCGCTGACGCTGGTGAGGATGTCACGGGACGCGGTGGAGCTGGAGGGCGCGGTCGCGCGCTGCCTGAAGCTGGCGGACAAGGCGGAGAAGATCGATGAGCTGCGGACACAGTTGCAGGCCGGCACCCTGACCGCGCAGGAGAAATGCCTGCTGGCGGAACTGCTGGACCGCCATGCCGATCCCCAGCGCGCGGACGCCCTGCTGAAGGAGGTGGCGGCGGCGGAGCCTGAACTGGCCACGGCGGCCCTGGTGCGCCTGCAGGGGCAGCGGAATGACTACGCGGGAGCGGCGGATTCCCTGAAAAGGCTGATCGAAAGCCCCGGCGGACGGAAATCCGTCCATGTGCAGCGTCTGGTGGAGCTTTACCGCCGGGCGGGCAGGGCGGAGGAGGCGCTGGCGTGGATTCCGGAATGGAAAAAGCTGTCGCCGGGCAGTGTGCTGCCTTGGCAGATGGAGGCGGAGCTGCAGTCCGATGCCGGAAAAGGAAAGGATGCCCTGCGCGCGCTGCGCCAGGCCTCGCAGGAGTTTCCCGACAATGAGGACATCCGGGCCCAGCTGGCGTCGGCCTACCGGGCCGAGGGGCAGCTGGCGGATGCGCAGCGGATTTACATGGCGCTGTATGAAGGCGCGGCGGACACCGCTGCCCGCATCCGCTGGGCCGGGATGCTGGCGGAGGTGGCGAAGGAAGCGGGGAAAACCGAGGACCTGATCGAAACCTTCGAGCAGCGCCACAAAGCCAACCGCACTTCCCCGGCCCCGCTGCTGGTGCTGGCGGAGATTCACCGGGTCACGGACAACTATGAGGGCCGCCGTAAGGCGCTCGTGGAGGCGGTGAGGGTGAAGCCGGGGGAAGTGGGGCTGCTGATGGAGATCGCTCGCATCGCGGAGCAGGAGGAGAAGTATGACGACGCCTTGGAGACCCTGCGCGAGGCCGCGCCGCTGGATAAAACCGGCAAGGTCCGGCAGATGATCACCCGTGTGCTTTTCGCGGCCGGACGGGAGGAGGAGGGCATGAGGGGACTGCGGGAGCTTTTCACCGGCCCTCCGGATGCCACAGCGGTGGAGAATGTGGCGGACTCGCTGGTGGCGCAGGATCTGTGGGGGCAGGCGGCGGATTTCCTGCTGGACCAGCTGCCATATTTTCCTGACAACTACCGGCTGCATTATTACTGCGCCGTGGCCCTGGAGCAGGAGGGGCGGCTGGGAGCGGAGTTCGATTCCGCCGGCGTCTCCGGCAAACCCGCACGTCAGGGGACAGCGGCGGATGGTCAGTCCGGGCCCGCGCCTGGGACCGGCCCCGTTCCGGTGATCCGGAAAACCGGGGCTGTGGATCTGTTTCTCAAAATACGCGGTATGACCAAAGAGCTGCCGGCTCCCGCACTGCCGGTCCTGCCGGCCAGCATTCAGGGAAACCGGACCGGACCTGATTTTTACGCGGAGCTGGCCAAAGTGGCGCCGCCGAAGGCCGTGGAGATCCTGAGGCTTGGGCAGACGGCCTCCATGGCTTATCAGTACCGCCAGCGCGGTGCCCGCAGCCGCATGGCCGGTGGACTGGCGGTGCCGCCGCAGCTGGACACCGTGCGCAGCATGGCTCTGGCGCACCTGCTGGCGGTGAGCGGCGGACTGCCGGAGGAGGGCCGGGCAAAGCTGATTGCGGCCCTGACGGCGGAGGGCCTGCCGCAGCCGCAGTGGCTGATGGATGCCGGCGTGGTCCCGCCCTCGGGCGGATTCCGTCAGCCGGATTATTCGGAGCCTTTGGAGAAGGAGCCGGACAGCGAGGCGCTGCACACCCTGCAGGTGCTGGCGGCCACGGGCAATGCCCGGATCACCGGCGCGCAGCTGCTGAAATCCCAGTCTGTTCTGCGGCCCCACTGGCCGGTCATGGCGCAGATGGCCGCCCTGGGGCTGATCCGCGGGGAGTTGCCTGAGGAGCAGGCGGAGTTCGCCAAAACAGTGGATGAACTCGCCGCCCAGGAGGAGTCCCCCGGCCTGATCCTGATGAACGGCGTGACCCAGGCGCTGTATCAGATCAACAACCGCCGCGGGTTTTCCATTCCGGAAGTCAACCGCGCGAAGTTCGCCAGCCTGCAGAGCCGCATCCTGCCATGGCTGCGGGCCGACGGCGTGCAGCGGCAGAACCTGGGCTATGTTTTCCTCCAGCTGGCCGCCGGTCTGGCGGAGGGTGGGGACCTCACGCCGCTGGTGAAAATGCTGGATGAGGAGATCGCTTACTGGACCTCCGACCCTGACCGGAAAGCAGCCATGATGCGGCTGCCGTCCTCCGGACCGAACCAGACACCGCCCGTGGCGCAGGAGCTGACCTTTCCCCCGGTCCGGCTGCCGGATTTCCCGCCGCAGGTGCAGCAGGTGCTGAATGGCCAAGGGCTGCGGATGCAGGGCCTGACCCTGGCCGATGACCCCGCCCAGTGGAAAGAGGCGCTGAAGGCGGCGAAGGACCCCGTGCTGCGCGTGCTGGTGGCCAATGCCGCGGATGACAAGGAGGCCGTCAAAAAAGAGGTGCAGGCGCTGGCCTCCGCCCCTGCGCCCACGGCGGACGCGCTGATGCTGGCGGCGGCGCTCGAGGGGCAGGAGGAGCATTACGCCGAAGCCGTGGGCTGGCTGCGCAAAGCCTGGGATCTGCCGGTGTCCCGCGAGGCCCGGCGCATGCTGGACAGCGCGGTGCTGGCCTGGTCCCTGAAATTGATCGAAAGCAACGCCCAGCTGCCGGAGGACGATCCCGTGCGCTTGGCGGGCCGGGAGGCGGCCCTGCGGATGCGTCGGGAAAATCTCAATGCCGGCCAGCGTTCGGAGCTGGCGGACGCCTTTGAAACCCTGGGGCTCAAGCGCGAGGCCGACCGCATGGCGGCGGCCGCGGCCAACAGCTCCATGCCGGGGGCGCGCGGCATGACCACCTCCATGATGATGTCGGGAGCGCGCAACCGCTCGCAGATTCAGACCTTGGTGGACAAGGGTAAACGGGAGGAGGCGGTGAAAAGCGCTCTGCGGCAGCTGCGCGACCAGGCCCGCGTCTGGATCGGCGGCAACGACGGCTCCGTGCGCTACATGGCCCAGGAGTGGCTGCAGGATGTGCGCCGCAGTTCCCTGACCCGCGAGCTTCAGGAGGCGCTGCGGGCGGAAACGAAGGAGGATGCCTCCAGCCTGGCGCTGCGCGCGGCGGCATGGGATATTCTGGGTGAGCCCAAAACAGCGGTCCCTCTGTACCGCAAGGCCCTGGAGCTGAAGCCGAAGGACACCGGTGTGCAGACCGCGCTGGCGCTGTCCCTGCTGACCCAGGATCCGAAGGAGGCCATCGGTCTGATCTCGCGGATGGACGCGGTCCAGTTCACGGGCATCACGAATGTCCTTCAGAACATGATGGACCAGTTCAACACCTTCGAGTCCCGGTTCTCCCTGCTGGAGGCTGTGGAGGCAATCCTGGGCCGGATGACGCCGGAGCAGACCGTGCGGCAGGATATGTCGTGGTCCCTGTATCTGCTGGAGAATGTCATGCAGCAGGGGTACAGCGAGAAGGAGTCGCTTCAGATCGGATCCCTGTATGAAAACGATCCGGAGGAGGCGGAGGCGCAATCAGAGGCGGAGGAGGGTGGCGGCGGCGGGAATAGTGACAACGGCGGGGAGGCTGTGGGCCAAAAGGCGAAAATCGAGACCTTGCAGCAGCGCCGCCTGAAATTGCACGATTCCGTGTGCCGCCGCATGATGCAGCTGCCAGGACTGGCGGAGCCGGCGTTCCGGCGCTTCGCGGGCGTGGTGCTGGCGCAGAACCTCGCCAGCCCGGCCCCCGGGGAGCTCGATACCCTGGCCATGGAGGTCCTGAAGGTGGAGGCCAAACAGCGCGGGTCCGGTCAGAACTCCGGCCGGCGGTATTATTACAGCAACAATCAGGCGATCCGCATGCCGTCCCCGGTGGACTGGCTGCTGGAGCGTGCTTGGAAGGCGAAGGATCCGCGGATGGTGATGGAGCGGCTGGCCCCGGTGCTGCGGCAGCAGGGCGGGGACGCGCTGAAGGAGATGGAGCTCCAAGCCGCGCTTTATTTCTGCCCGGACGCGGATTTCCAAAAAACGGTGGGGGATTATCTCAAGCGCCACCAGTCCGGCCAGCAGCCGTCAGGCGGCGAGCCCACGACCCACCTGGCCGCCGCCCTGCGCATCATGAGTCTGCGCGGGCTCCAGGCGGACCTGACGGATGCCCTGGTGGACTCCATTAAGGCGCTGAACAGCAACTTCTTCGGCGGCCAGGAGCTGACTCCGGTGCTGGATTACGCGGAGTATCTGATGGAGAACCGGGGGGAGCCGGCGGCCCATGCCTTCCTGGGCCGCATCAGCGCGGTCGCGCTGGGGCCGGAGGCGAAGCGTCAGGATTTCCTGACGAAAAACTATCAGCCCCGCAACGGCTTCAACAGCCCCGCCGGCATGATGATTTACCGCTGGGTCCAGATGCTGCGCACGGGGCTGAACCGTCCACTGCTGGTGCTGCCCATGTTCGCCCAGGCCGAGGAGGAACTGGTTCCCTATCTTGGCAGTGAGGAGACGGCCGGACAGCCGGTGCTGCACAACTACGGCTCCGCGTTCCAGCGACGGAATTCTATTCCCGAGAAGTCGGAGAAGTTTCTGAAGTTTATCAAAACCACGCCGCTGATTGCGGATGCCGCCGGTTTTCGGAGTTACCCCGATCCCCGGCAGGGCACCCAGTCCCCGGTGGTGGAACTGCTCAAGCAGCTGTCCCAGCACCCGAAGCGCGCGGAACTGGCGCCGGCGCTGGACAGCCTGCCGAAAACGTTCGGCACCGATCTGCTGCGGAGCGTGCTCGGGCGGGGCGATTCCGACGATGCCGCCGACCTGGTGGCCAAAGTGCTGGGAGCGCGCCTTGCGGAGATCCAGGCGCTGCCGCCGGAGCGGTGGGCGGATTTTGTGGTGCTGCGGAAGGGCTTCGGTCCAGGCGGGGACGCGGATGCCTCCGTGAAAGCCTTCGATGAATGGAGCAAGAAACTTGATTCCCGGACCAGCACGGCGGATGTGGAGAAACTGCTGGCCGCCAAGGATGCGGACTCCCTTGCCAGGGGGGACGCCCAGATGATCGCCTGGCTGCAGCCGCCGCTGACAGCGGTGCTGACCAGCAGCGATCCGCGCGGCGCTGATGCCCTGATCAAAGCCCGGGTGCTGGTGGAGGGAGCCCGCCGCGCGCGCGGAGTGACCCAACTGGGTTTCAATGACGGCTCAAGCATGCTGGGACAGGTGCTGGGATCCGTGCTCAACAAGCCGCTGGTGATACCGGATGCGGAAAAGGCCGCCCGCACGGTGGCGGCCGTGCTTCAGGGACTGACGTCGGCGGAGGGTTTTCCGGTGGAGTGGAGCAACCGGATTTCCTCCGGTTTTGACCACTTGCTGGCGTCGGCGGCAATCAAAACGGAAGACGGAAAAACAATCACCCGGTTGAAGGCGTTTGCAGAGGCCGCCAAACTGAACGGCCAGGCGCACGCGCTGCTTTTTGGCCCGGTGCGGCGGCTGCTGTCCCGGAGCGATGTGACCCTTTCGTCGGAGGATCGGGCTTGGCTGGAGGCGGCGGTACCGAATGCCGGCGGTGTCCTGGGCACCATTCTCGCGGCCCGTCCGCCGGTGCCGGTGCCGGCGGATGCGGGAGAGGGGAAGGATTCCACCCAGGCCCCCGTGGAGGCTTGGCTGCGGGCGCGGATGGCGGATGCCGCGCTGCCCCTGCCGGTGCGTCTGGGCCTGACTTCGGATGGGCTGCGGAGCCTGAAGGAGCCGGCCTGGCCAACAGCGGCGGCGGCGGTGACGCTGCTGACGGAAAACTGGAAGTCCGGGCAGCCGGTCACGGCGGCGGATGCGGTGCTGATTCTGGATCAGTTCAACGGAGCGCTCCCCCAGGGAGACGGCAAGGCGGTGCCGGAGGCGGCCAAACCGCTGGCCGCGGATCTCGCGGCGGCTTGGCGGAAAACCTTGGCCGACGCCACGCGCGGCCCCGGATCCTACGGCTACCGTCCCATGCCGGTGCAGCGGAGCGAGTTCAGCCGCTCCCTGCTGACCCTGTTCCTGACCCTGCGGGACTCCAACAGTCTCAATGCCCTGCTGAACGCCATGGGACCGCAGGTGGACCGGGGCTGGCTGGCGCTGATCGTGGCCGGGGGACAAGAGGAGATGGCCCGGCGGTTGGTAGTGCCCATGCGGCCGCAGATCCTGGCACTGGGCAACCATACCGTAAAGTTCTCCAAAGCACTGGCGGATCATCTGCCGGGCTTCCTGGCCGGCATCACGGATGAGCGCACCCGCATTGTGACAGAGGCGCTGCTGGTTTCCCTGCCGGATCCCGGCGCACCGTTGCCGGCGGATCCCAAAAGGCGCAGCCGGGTCAGCGATCAGTCCAAAGCATCCCCCGCCGACGAGGCCAAGGCCGCGGAGGGAATGAAGGGCGTGCCCGACCGGCTGGCGCGGATCTCGGCCCTGCTGGACCGGCTGCCGCTGGATGCCTTCAAAACCCGCACGGATCTGGAGCCGTTGGTGACACTTTACGCCGCGGAGGAGAGTCTGGCGGAAAAAGCGGCCCCGCTGCTGAACCGCTATGTGGAGGGGGATTCCCTGGCGGCGGCCAGCCTGATGGATGACGCCAATCAACGCGAGCTCCGCTGCGGCATTCTGAGCAAAGAACTGCTGCGCCGGCTGAAGGCCGGTGACGTTCCCAAAGTGGAGGAGACGCTGCGGGAGCTGGACGACAGCCTGACCGGCAACCAGACTTATTATTCCCGTCAGGAGGCCGGGAAACTATATCCGCTGATGCACGGACTGATCACCTCCTCCTGGAGTGCCTGGCCGCCGGAAACCCGCATGCGGGTCCGGAATCTGTGGCTCAGTTTGTCGCTCGACACCGACGAAAGCCAAGCAGCCACCACCGAGTCGTTGGAGAGTTCGCGCGCGGCGATGGCCCTGTTTCTCTACGCACTGGAGGATGATATGAAGACCTTTGTCCGTCTGACGTCAAGCCGTCCGGCGGCGGTGCGCACACAGTTCGCGGCCCGGCTGGAGGCGGCACCCCTGATCGATGTGCTGAACACTGTGAAGTATCCCTGGAGCGGCGGCACCGCGGAGATCAGCGCTGCCAAAACCCGCGTGCTGCTGCGCATGATCAGCCAGCAGCCGTTTGTGCTGCCGGGTTCGCGGTCCAGTCACTTCGCCTATTTCCGGCATCTGATCCCCTCCGGCTGGATTACTGCGGAGGATATCGCTGCCAATGCCGGGGCGCTGCGGGCGCAGGACACCCCCCACCCGGAGGATCTGCCGGCGGAACTGGCGGCCTTTCAGATTCAGGAGGGAAAAGGCCCGTGGGAGACCGCCGCCAAAAATCTGGAGACCGCCCAGTCCCGGATCGCGGCGGATGATTTCCTCAGCCTGGCCAAGCTGACCTTGCTGCGCACGAGGCTGATGGAGAAGCAGGGCCGGGCGGCGGAGGCGCTGACGCTGCTGACCGCCTACAAGGTTCCGGACGCGCTGCCCCCTTTGGTAAGGCGGGAATTTGAGAGGCGCCTGCCGGAACTGAAAACGCTGGCCGCGCTGCAAAGCGGCGGACCGGAGAAGCTGATCGCGGAATTCACCGGCTCCCTGACGGAAAAACCGGAGGATCCGGAGGAGTGGACGAAGCTGGCGGGGGCGCTGAGTCTGTCCGGTCAGCAGCTGATGAATCAGGACCGTCCCGCCGAAGCCGCCAACTACTTCGGCATGGCTTCGGTGATCATAGGAAAGCTGGCCGCCAAGGATCCTGCCAAATACACGCCGCAGGTGCACGCTCCGGCCAAAAAATGGCAGGAGGCCGCCAAGGCCGCCAAACTACCGGGCGCGCCCCGCACGCTGGTGCCCGCCGGCAGTGCCTGGAAATATACTCTGACGCCGCCAACACCGGAGAATTGGAGGCAGCCGGCTTTCGACGATCAAAGCTGGAAGTCCGGCGAAGCTCCGATCGGTTACGGGGAGCCGTGGCTGAAGACGGATGTCGCCACCGGACCGGACAAGTCCAAACCCTTCACGCTGTGGCTGCGCCGGGAGTTTGACACCCAGGAGGTGGCCGGGAGGTTGACCTTGGAGCTGATGCGCGATGACGGCGCGGTGGTATATCTGAATGGAAAGGAGATCGCCCGCTCCAATCTTCCTGCGGAGGATCTACAGCCCGAAACTCCGGCCAGTTCGACTGTCCAAGGTGACGAAGCCGAGCGGAAGTATCACTCCCTCATTGTGAAGGCCAAAGCCCTGCTGGTTCCAGGCCGCAATGTGCTGTCGGTGGAGGTGCATCAGGACCAGGCCGGCAGCTCCGACCTGACCCTCGATCTGGCGCTGCACGCGGATCAGCTGGAACCTTGGGAGGCGGTTCAGAAACTGGATCCCGCCACCTTGGCATCCACCCTCGGCAAAGTTTGGGCCCAGCTGCCCGCCGCTTTCCGCGATGCGGTGGTCATGCCTGGCATTTCCGCCGGAGGGTCTTCGGGGGCGGAGGAAAAATAATATAAGGAAGGTAAAAGGGTTCAGGGTTCAGAAGGGCTGTTGTGGATTTCATCAGCAAAAATCCCCGCATTTTCCAGCCTTTCCCTGAACCCTGAACCTTGAACCCTGAACCCTGAACCCTTTTACCTCTTTTAGCCCATTGACCGTTGTTCAGGCTGCGCGTAAGCGGCTGGGACGCATGAATAGCCTGTTGATCATTGTCGGGACTGCCGCTCTGGGGTATGCCCTGCGCACTTTTGCTCACCCGCTCCCCCGTAAATTGGGAGCGCTCAGCTACTTGGTGGCCAGTTATGCCGCCGGGCTGAGCCTGACGGGGGTGCATGCCGGCGGGGCGGCGGCGGTAGCCTCGTGGTTTCTTCTGCCGTGGGTGGAGATCGTGCTGCGGGTGCGCCGGCTGCGGCTGCCGCTGGAGAAAAGCCTGCGCCATCGGTTTCCGCCGAGCCGTCAGGACTTCCCGCAACTGGTGGAGCTGACGGGGGAGCTGGAGTCGGAGGGTTTTGAGCAGACGGACGACGCCGGCTTTGACTGGCAGGAGATGCGGCAGTTCCTTCGGGTCTGCTACCACGCGCCGTCGAAGACGCAGGCCATCATCCACCTGAACCAGCAGTCCAATCTGAGCGTGGTGTTCGTGAGCATCACCAGCCGGGCGTTGGACGGGCGGATCATCACCAGTTCGAACTACCCTTTTTCATGGACCATGCAGGCACCGCCGAATCTGGTGCTGCACCGGGTGCCGGGAGCGGACTCCTTCGCCGCCCTGCTTGCAGAGCACCGCGCCATGCTGGCGGAACGGTCCATTGGCGAGAATGACCTGACCACCCCCGGAGCCGAGGGGCTGGCGGAACAGTTGCAGGCGGATCTGGACCAGCAGGTAAAGCACAACCTGCTGCGCGGGCTCATTGTGAAGGCGGGGGGGGGCACCTTCCGGTATTCCTGGCGCGGGTGTTTTTATCTGTGGGCCCAGCTGGTGAAGGATATGGTGCGCTTCGCGTGATCCACCAAGGGGCTGGGTCCGTTGTTGATCTGTCCGGAGTGACCGCCGCCCGCCCCCGCCGGACAGGGAGAAAGGTTCCGTTTGGAAAGAAAAGGCTGGAAGCCGGAACCGCGATAAATTTTTGACCCCATGAACCCGGCCAATGCCATCACGGTAGCCCGTATCCTACTCATCCCGGTTTTCACCGGGCTGGCGGTGGTCTATGGACGGAGCGTGGAGGCCGGCAGCCCGGATGAAAAATACCGCTGGGCGGCGGTGGCGGTCTTTCTGACAGCCTCGCTGAGTGACTGGCTGGATGGCTGGGTGGCGCGGCGGTATCATCTTCAATCCCGACTGGGCAGCATGCTGGATCCGGTGGCGGACAAGGCACTGGTGCTTGCGGCTCTGCTGACACTGTCCCTGACCACCTGGCCGGGGGATCATCAACTGCCGATGTGGTTTCCGATCCTGGTGATCGGCAAGGACATCCTTTCCTTTGGCGGGGCATGGCTTATCCATCACAGCGTGGGCCGGGTCATTATCCGCCCGCACTGGACAGGCAAAGTCTCCACAGTGGCTCTCTTGACCACCCTTGCCTGGGTGATGCTGCGGCTGACATGGGTGCCCACGATCGTCCCGGTCATCGTGGCCTCAGTGTTCGTCGTGGCCTCCGGAATTGCCTACATCGTGGACTGTTCCGTGCAAATCCGGGCGGGAGCGGCCCCTTCCCGGTAAGGGGGAAAGTTCTCAGTTTTACAGTTTTCAGTTTTTAGAAATGAAGCTGAATCCGCATGCTGAAGCCGGGAGGTATTGCTCACGGCGTTCTGAGAACTGAAAACTGTTAAATCAAAAACCCTCTCCGCCGCAGTGGGAGGAGAGGGTTTGAAATTTGAAAACCAGCAGTTTCGGAGGCTCAGTTGAACTGCTCGCGGTTGTGCTGCACGCCGGAGACGAATCCGAACTCAGGCGGGAATTCGAGGTAGCCGGTGCTGGGGTGGGTGGACTCCCGGAGGCTTTCAGGATAAGGAGCCTTGTAGGTGCCCTTGTAGGCCGGGAAGGGGAAAGTCACGAGTTCGAAAATACCGAAACCGAGGCGGGCAACTGTCTTGCGGGTGCCGTGGATCAGGCCGTAGGAGGCTGCGGCGGAATTGCCTTCCTCACGGGTGGTCTTGGCGAACTGGGTCGGGATTTCCGTCACGCCATAAACGATGTTCGAAAGGGCGCGGCTGAGCTTGCGGATAGGACCGTTTTTCTCAGTGGGAGGGGCTTGGAAGTCGGCCATGCTCACGCCGGCAATGCCGACGGTCATCAGAATCAGGATGGTCTTTTTCATAAAAAAACTGTGGTGCGGGCAACCTAGCGGGGCGCACGATTCTTTGGCAACATGTAATTTCGGATTTTTGGGTCCAAATCTTATGGAAATCCCGCCTTTTCAGACGGGACGGAGGGTGTGCCAGTCCGTGGCCTGTTCATATGCCTGAGCTGCACGGAGGATCACGGCTTCTCCCAAAGGCGGACCGAGAAGCTGAAAACCGATTGGGAGCGCAGGGCTGCCGCTGGTGAAGCCGCAGGGCACGCTGATGCCGCAGATGCCGGCCAGATTGGCAGCGATGGTGAAGATGTCGGCCAAGTACATTTGCAGCGGATCGCTGCTGTGCTCGCCGAATTTGAAGGCCGGGGCCGGGCTGACGGGGCAGGCGAGAACATCGACTTTGGCAAAAGCCTCCCGGAAATCCCGCCGGATCAGCTGCCGCACCTTCTGCGCCTTGGTGTAGTAGGCATCATAGTAGCCGGAGCTGAGCACGTAAGTGCCCAGGATAATGCGGCGCTTCACCTCCGCACCGAACCCTTCAGCGCGGGAGCGGTCGTAGAGGTCGCGCAGATCTTTCGGATTTTCACAGCGGTGTCCGTAGCGGATGCCGTCGAAGCGCGCCAAATTGGCGGAGGCCTCGGCGGTGGCGATAATGTAATAGACCGCGACTGCCGCGGAGGTGTGGAGCAGGGAAACCGGAATGATCTCCGCCCCTTGGCTTTCCAATTCGCGGATGGCACCCTGCACGGCGGCCTCCACCTCCGGATCAGTGCCAGGAATGAAATACTCCGCCGGCAGGCCGATGCGCAGGCCCCTCACCCCGCTGCGCAGGGTGGCGCTGAAGTCCGGCACGGGCTGCCGGATGCAGGTGGAGTCCGAGGGATCGGGTCCGGCGATGGCCTGAAGGACCAGCGCGGCGTCCTCCACAGTGCGGGTCAAGGGGCCTGCCTGATCCAGCGAGGAGGCGTAGGCGGTGATGCCGTAGCGGGATACCCGGCCATACGAGGGCTTGAGGCCCACGATGCCGCAGAAGGAGGCCGGCTGCCGGATGGAGCCCCCGGTGTCCGTACCCAGGGCGGCCACTGCCTCCCCGGAGGCCACGGCGGCGGCGGATCCCCCGCTGGAGCCGCCCGGCACGCGGGTGGGATCCCAAGGATTCCGCGTGATTTGAAGAGCGCTGTTCTCCGTGGACGATCCCATGGCGAACTCATCCAAGTTCAGCTTTCCGAACGGCACCGCCCCGGCACTTCGCAGCCGCGAAACCACGGTGGCGTCGTAGGGGGAGGTGTATTTGCCCGCCAGAATCCGGGATCCGCAGGTGGTCGGCTGGTCCTTGACGTTGATAAGATCCTTTACCCCGATGGGAATTCCGCCCAGCGGCCGTGAAAGATCGGCGGTCTCCGCCTCCGCCAAGGCGCGGTCAAGGTCGCGGAAAAGGTAGGCTCCGATTTGGCTGTCCGTCCGGGAGATTTGGCTCTCCACACTGCGGAGGAGATCGGCGGGGGAGATTTCCCGCGCCAGAAGCTGGCGGCGCAGGGTGGCGATGGGCTGGGTGTGCAGCATGGGGAACAGAGAAAGGATCAGGAAACAGCCGGTGACCGGGAATGCGGGTATTGGAAAAGACAGGCTTCAGGCCATGGAACGGCGGAGCAGTGTGAAGGAAATCGGGGACGACGGTGCGGAAGCGGAAACCTGAATCCTGAAAACGTCCTTTTTCCTTTCATTCCACCACTTTGGGGACCATGAACTGATCTCCGGAGCGGCGCGGGGCATTAAGCAGGGCGGACTCCATCGGCTGCGGAGAGCGCGATTCATCAGCACGGGTGAAATCAAAGGCTTCCGCATCGTGGGTGCCGGGCTCGATGCCGGTGGTGTCAATTTCGTTCAGCTGCCCGATGTAGTTCAGAATCCGCTCCAGCTGGGAAGCGTAAACGGCCTCCTCCTCCGGAAGAAGCTGGAGCCGCGCCAGACCGGCGGTGTAGTGGATGTTGAGGGAGGATTCCGGGAGATTCATGAATGCCGTGTCCTGTCACGGATCGCCCCGCCGGGCAAGAGCGGGAATGCGGTGGTGCTCCGGACCCTCGAAAAGGATGTAAATCAATGGGATATCCGGTAGAGACAGGGACATTTTTGAAGTCTTATTAAACCCTATGCAGCCATTGACGATCTCCCCCCGCTTCACCCCTCCACTGGACCCCGGCTTCATGCCGCCGGTTCTGTGGAATCAGGCCTACGAGGCCAGTGCCGCCGGCGGGGAAAAACTGGTGGTGGCCTTGGAGGGGGAGAATGGCCGGATTTCGGTGCATGAGACCAAAGTGCGCTCGGAGACCGATGCGGAGACACTGCGCTATGTGGAGCGTCTGGTGAAGTTCCTCCTGTGGATGCGCGGCGGCTGGCGGCTGGTGATCGGTGGTCCCGCGGAAATTGGTCAGGCCATCCGGAATATTTACTCAGCTAACGGAGACCGGGCTTTCGACGCGGAGTTGATGACCCGGGTTTACGGTCGGGCGTTCACCGTGGAGATCACCACGGCGGAGGCGGCTCCGGATGCCTGGGAGTCCGGCGCGGAGGTGGGTGGGCATCTGGACGGATGCCGCATCGGATTCGACCTCGGCGCCAGCGACTACAAGGTCGCCGCCGTAAAGGATGGCGAGGTGGTTTACAGCGACGAGTTCGCCTGGGATCCGCGCGCGCAGAAGGATCCTGATTATCATTATCAGCATCTCAACGCCGGCCTGAAGGCCGCCGCCGCCCACTTACCACGCGTGGACGCCATCGGAGGCAGCTCCGCCGGCGTGATTGTCAACAATCGGTTCATGGTGGCCTCCCTGCTGCGCTCCATTCCGGAGGACCGGCTGGAGGAGGCGCGCGGCCTTTTCGAAAGGCTGCGGCTGGAATGGAATGTGCCGCTGGAGGTGGTCAACGACGGGGATGTAACCGCCCTCGCCGGTGCCATGTCCCTGGGCGAGCGCGGCGTGCTCGGCGTGGCCATGGGGTCCAGCGAGGCGGCGGGTTTTGTGGACCGCGAGGGCTGCATGACCGGCTGGCTCAGCGAGCTGGCGTTCGCCCCCGTGGACATGAATCCGGAGGCTCCCCGGGACGAGTGGTCCGGCGATGCCGGAGTGGGCGCGCTGTATTTTTCCCAGCAGGCCGTGGGCCGGCTGCTGCCCGCCGCGGGCATTCCCGTGCCCGCCGACATGCCGCTGCCCGAGCGCTTGCGGCTGGTGCAGCTGCTGATGGCGGAGAAGGATCCGCGCGCTCCGGCCATTTACGAGACCATCGGGGTTTACCTGGGATACACAGTGGCCCATTATTTCCAGTTTTACGGGTTCAGCCACCTGCTCATCCTGGGCCGCGTAACTACTGGAGCGGGTGGAGAGATCATTCTCTCCAAGGCCCGGGAGGTGCTGGAGGCGGAATTTCCCGCCATCGCCCGGCAGGTGAGCGTGCGTCTGCCGGACGAGAAAAGCCGCCGTGTGGGCCAGGCCTGCGCCGCCGCCAGCCTGCCTGCCCTGCGCCATGAGGCTCTGGTCAGATAAGTAAGAAGAGAAAATCCGTTATTCCCCAGGCTTTTTTCCGACTCATGCAGTTTTCCCAACCTTCCGCCACCGTTCTCATCCCGGACGGTGCCTCCATGCCCCATGCCCTTTCACGGGTGACCCATCTGGGGATCGGCGCCCATCAGGACGATCTGGAGTTCATGGCCTTCCACGGCATCGCCGCCTGCTTCCATTCCCGGGAGGATTGGTTCGGCGGCGTCACCTGCACCAACGGGGCGGGCAGTTCCCGCATCGGGCCGTATGCCGGCCACACGGACGCCGATATGATGGCCGTGCGCCGCACGGAGCAGGAACTGGCGGCCCGCGTTGGGCGCTACGGCTGGATGGCGCAGCTGGACCACCCCAGCAGTGTGGTGAAATCCCCGGATAACTCCCGCCTGCGCGATGATCTGCGCGGCATCCTGAGCCTCTGCCGTCCGCGCCTGGTTTACACCCACAATCCCGCCGACAAGCACGACACTCATCTGGGGGTGACTGTCGCCCTGCTGGAGGCCATCCGCTCCCTGCCGCCGGACCAGCGCCCCCAGACGGTGCATGGCTGCGAAGTTTGGAGAAATCTCGACTGGATGGAGGATGCCGACAAGGTCGTCCACAATGTCTCCGGACACGATTGCCTGGCGGCTGCCCTGAACGGTCTTTTTGATTCCCAGATCGCCGGCGGCAAACGCTACGACCTCGCGGTCATGGGCCGCCGCCGGGCCAATGCCACGTTCTTCGACTCCCACAGCACGGATGACAGCGACTCCCTGGCGTTCGCCATGGACCTCACGCCGCTGATCCAGGACGACTCGCTGGATATTCTGGATTTCACTCTGACCCACGTGGAGAAGTTCGCGGCCAGCATCCGGGAGAAGCTTGGGCGGCGGCTGGGGCGGGGAGTGTGATTGATTGCGGGTTTGATACAGCAGGGCAGGCAGGTTCCCAGCCGGAACTCAGGTGTCATAATCCCCGCTGTCCCACGGTTCGTAGAACGCCATGTAGTTTCCGGGCTGCATTTCGACAACCCATTCATCCCCGTCATCCTCAGGGGCGCATGGAATAAGCCCGAATGCCGTTCCGAAGTGTTCGACCTCGAATGGCTGTATTTCTATGCGGCAATATTCAACCGGTCCAGCTCTGCAAGCCTCTGCTCAAAAATATGGGCCACCTGCTCTTGGTCCTGCTCTTCACGTGTGCCGAGGTCATCAATCCGCGCTTCCAGAAAACGGCCCTGCTCATCAAAAAGGTAGAGAGCCATAAACTCACGAACCCTTGGAATGAATGGTGTTGTGAGCAGGAACTGACGGCCATCCGGCAAACAGCCGATGTGACGGGCATGGTGATCGTCGTGCTCAATCGCGATAAGTTCCGGTTTGCTCATAGGGAGGAGTATGCTTTGGATCCGATGAAAGCCAGCCGCTGATTGATATTGTGAACAGTTTTGACTCCCTTGAAAAGGTAGATCCGGCAAATTTTCATAATTAAGCAAAATGCGTAAAAACCCCGCATCACCCGAAAACGGATCGCCAGCTTTATGGAAATTATTTACAAGGCAGTTCAAGAAAATAAAACTTCCTTAAAATTATTGAATAACTTCCTTTTTCCGGCAAAAGTTTTGTGCTACCTGTGAATTACAGGAATTTCTGATATTTTGAGAAAACGAACCATCTTGACTGCTTGAATTTCTGGAATGGCGTGTGTGGTGGATTTACACGTTGCATTTCGCGGGAGCGCACTAGTTTGGCGGCTCTGTGAATTCCCCCTCCTCTGAAGCCCCCGCTGGTCCGCTGCGGCGGAATGGTGCGCTGATTCTCCTGCTGGCAGCCGTGCTGACAGCTGGGATGCTGCGCCTGCCGCACCGGGAAATCAAAGCCATGCATGTGGATGAAACCACGCAGGCCCTGAAGCTGCGGGACCTGATGAACGGGAAGTACCGCTATGATCCGGTGGACCACCATGGCCCGACCCTCCTCTACGCCACCATACCGGTGAAGTGGCTGTCCCCCGTCAAAACGTGGAACGACCTGACTGAGAGCCAGCTGCGTTTGGTGCCGGCACTGTTCGGAATGGGGCTGCTGGCGCTCCTGTGGCTGGTGCGGGATGGGTTGTCCCGAGTGGAACTGGCATGGGGGGCGCTGGCGGTCGCGGTCTCCCCGTTGATGGTGTTTTACAGCCGGTATTACATCATGGAGATGCTGCTGGTTTTTTTCACCTTCGCGGCGATGGGGTGCGGGTGGAGATTTTACCAGACCCGCCGGACAGGCTGGCTGGCTGGGGTGGGCCTCAATCTGGGGGCTATGCACGCCACCAAGGAAACTTGCGTGCTGCACTTCGCGGGCATGGCGGCCGGCTTGGCTCTGGCGGGCGCGCTGGCGGCGGGCAAAAGCCGCGGAACGTTCGTTGAATGGCGGAAGAGCCTCCCCACCCGCCAGCATCTTTTGGTGCTGGTGATTTCCGCCGTGGTCTCTTCGGTGACTCTGTTTTCGCAGTTTTTCACCAAACCGGTGGGGGTATGGGACAGCATCGCAACCTATTTGAAAATGCTCGGGCGGGCGCAGGGGCAGGGGCATCAGCGCCCTTTTTCCTATTACTTCGAGGATCTGCTCTGGGGGAAAGCCGTTGCCGGAGGGCCACAGAATCTCCCTTTTGCGGACCGGATGGCGGATCTGTATAAATCGCTGCCGGACATGCTGGGCCTTCAATCCTCCTCCCGGCTGATCTGTGGAGAGCGGGTGCTGGTCATTCTGGCGGCGGTGGGAATGCTGAGCGCCTTTCTGCCCCGTCGGAACCGGTTGGAGAGCCCGCAATTCGTGCGCTTTCTGGTGGGCTACAGCGTGGCGGTTTTTGTCCTCTACTCCGCCATCGCCTACAAGACCCCGTGGTGCATTCTGGGAGCTTGGCACGGATTTCTCATTCTGGCGGGAGTGGGCGCGGCCTCCCTGATGGGGCTTTTCAAGCCGCGATGGTGGAAGGGGACGGTGGGGACTGTGCTGCTCCTGTGCCTGGCGCAGACAGGTCTTATTTCCTGGCGGGTGACCCGCGATCCCCGGCTGGTGGCCAACACCCGGAATCCTTATAATTACAGCATGACCGCCCCGGACTGCCTGCGGTGGGTCGGGAAAATCAACCGCTTCGCCGAACTGAGCGGAAAAGGGAAGGCGCTGGGCATTCTGCAGCTGGATCCCGGCGGCGGCTGGCCGCTGCCGTGGTATCTGTGCCGGCAATACCCGAACTATGTCTGGGAGGGGACGAAGGAGATCCCGCTGGACCGGCTGGATGTGATCCTCGCCACGTCGGAGCTTCGGGACAGTCTGCTGGTGCAGGTGCTGGGGGCTCCGGGGAGTGACCCCGCAGGTCGGGACTGGTTTGAATCCAGTATGCGCCTGCACACTTCGGCCTCCATGGCGGTTTTCATCCGGCGGCCTCTGTGGGAGGCGTATGTGGCGGGACAGCCTTGGGAGGAGCCGCCCCTCCAGAAATAAAGCACCGCACCAAGGCTTTTCGCGTCGCCCTGCTTCCCTCACTCAACCCCACAACCCATTTAACCCTCATGCCTGGGGAATCCCGGATTTATCAGTTCAGCCACATGGCCATGGCCACGCGGTTTGAAATGCACCTTGTGCATTCGGATGCAGCGGAGGCAGCCATGGCCGCCCGGGCGGTCTGGGACGACATGGACGGGCTGGAACAGGAAATTTCCCGGTATGTCCCACACAGCGATATTTCCCGCATCAATGGCAGCCCGGCGGGACGGGAAGTCATGGTGCGGGAGGCCACCATGGACATCGTCTCCTTCGGGCGTGAAATCTGGGAGCAGACGCAGGGGGCTTTCGATCTGACCATCGGACCGCTGGCGGCGGTGCTGATCTGGCCGAATGGGTTCGCCCGCGAGCCCTCGCCCGCGGAGCTGGCCGCCGCCAAAGCCCGCTGCGGCTACCAGCATCTGGTCATCGATCCGGAGGAGTTTCTCATCATCCCCCAGGTGGCTGACATGCTCCTCGACCCCGGAGCCATCGGAAAAGGCTATGCCTTGGACCAGGCGGCGAATCTGCTGAAGGAGGACTGGGGCATTGCGAATTTCCTGCTGAATGCCGGCACCAGCACCCTGCTGGCATCCGGCACCATGCCGGAAAGGGAGGGCTGGAGCGTGCGGGCGGGATCGCCGGAGCCGTTCCTCCTGAAGGACGAGGCCCTCAGCGGAACCGGCTTTGAGGTGAAGGGCGCGCATGTAATCGATCCCCGCACCACCAGTCTGGTGGACATCCGCCGGGTGATCCGCTGGGCGGTGGCTCCGGGAGGCGCCTTGGCGGACGCGCTCTCCACGGCCTTCATGGTCATGGACCGGAAGGAGATCGCGGCGTTCTGCGCGGGGTATCCTGGCATCCGGCCCATTTTTTACGAGGGATAAAGTAAAACGTTGCTCGGGATTCCGGGGCGGGGATTATAGAGTGAATAATGCCTGAGGAGTCATGCGGAGCTGCGTGACAGTGATTCACTGAGTTGGCAGAATATGGCCTCACATACCGATCTTCCAAGTGAATGGCGCATAAAGCCGATTGTGCAGCGCTATCCCGCGACAGTTCCTCACAAGGCCGGCGAAACAGTTCAGTTCGGGTGGTTCATATTCCGCATCGCGGGCAATTCGATGCCGCCAGAGATCGAGTCACTCGACTTTCGCGCGATGGCATCTTTCACGACTGATTTTTCCGCTGCGGAGCGGATCCGCGATGAGCAGTGGAGGACTCTCTGCCGGTATGGTGTGCAGGAGGAGCCATGCTCGCTCGTGCAGGCAGCGTTCGTGTCGCGCAGCTACACTCCAAGAAAGAGGGATGCGTTCCTTGAGCGGCAGAGCGCATCCCGAGGCCGCGATTCTGGTTGGTATGTTGGAGTGCTGGATGAGTGCCGGGATATGACCGATGAGCGTTCGTTTGAATGGCAGTCTTTGTATGCCCTTTCGATTGCTGACGCCAGAATGATGCCATTCTGGCTGTTGCCCGTCGGAAAGAAAATCATGCTTGGCTCTGGTGAAGTGCTATGATCCGTGCCCTGCGGAGGCGGAAGCTTTAAAATGGCTGCGGAATCCGGAAAAATGCCCCGGTCGAAGGGTGGAGAGCCAAGGTAAAAAGGAAATCCTACCGGCTGAAATTTCCGTTTTCACGGCGGCGGAAGTGGGCGATGATGCGGGCTCCCCGGATTTTTCCCCGTTCCCGTTCCTGTTTCTTTCCCATCACCATGATCAAAGTCGGACTCGTCTCCCTTGGCTGCGCCAAGAACCTCATTGACAGTGAAATCATGATCGGCCACCTGCGCGGGGCCGGCATGGAGATGACGGCGGATGAAACCGAGGCCGATGTGCTGATCGTCAACACCTGCTCCTTCATCGACCTCGCCAAACGCGAGAGCATCGGCGCGGTGCAGGGGGCCGTGGACGCCCGCGGGGAGGACGTGCAGCGGAAAAGGCAGAAGATCATTGTGGCCGGGTGCCTGTCCCAGCGTTTCTCCAAGGAGCTGCCCGGATTGATGCCGGAGGTGGACGCCTTCATCGGGCTGGACCAGATCACCCAGGTCGCGCCCATCATTGAAGGTCTGCTGGGCCGCAGCCGCACGGAGGACGACGCTCCTGAGAACCTGGTCACCCGCCAGCCGAAATACATTCCCGACTACGACACCCCACGCTTCCGCCTAACCCCCAAACACGCCGCCTACGTGAAGATCGCCGAAGGCTGCAACCACACCTGCTCCTTCTGCATCATCCCCAAAATCCGGGGCCGTCACCGCAGCCGCACCCAGGAAAGCGTGGTCCGCGAGGTGCGCGACCTGGTGGCCTCCGGTGCCCGGGAGATCAATCTCATCTCCCAGGACCTGACCTACTTCGGCATGGACAAGTGGACGGAGGCCCGTCCCAATCCCCGCAGCCCCGTGGACAGCTCCCGCGGGGAATCCCTGGCCACCCTGCTCCGGGCGCTGAACGACATCCCCGGCGATTTCTGGATCCGGGTGCTCTACACCCACCCCGCCCACTGGAGCGACGAACTCATCCAAGCCATCGCCGAGTGCCCGAAAGTGGTGCGCTACGTGGACATGCCGCTGCAGCACATCTCCGACCGCATGCTGAAAATCATGCAGCGGGAAACCGGCGGTGACTACATCCGGGATCTTATAAAGAGGATGCGCGCCGGCATTCCGGGCATCGCCATCCGCACCACCTTCATCGTGGGCTTCCCCGGCGAGACCCAGGAGGACTTCGAGGAGCTGCTGGAGTTTATCCGCGCGACCCGCTTCGAGCGCGCCGGCGTTTTCCGCTACAGCCGCGAGGAGGGCACCAAAGCCTACAACCTCGACGGCCGTGTCCACCACAAAACCACCGAAAGCCGCTGGAACCGCGCCATGCGCGAGCTTCAGGTCATCGCCGAGGAGTTCAACGCCTCGCACGTCAAGCGCACCATGCGCGTGCTCGTGGAAAAGCCGGGCGTGGCCCGCACGCAGATGGATGCCCCCGAGATCGACGGCACCGTCTTTGTGGATCCCGCCCTCCCGGTCGGCGAGTTCGCGGAGGTCACCATCAACGATTGGCGCGGCTACGACTTGGTGGCGGCGCGGTGAGTCAAATGCGGCCCCGTTTTCCGCCCAAGGCGGCGCGGAACTGCCGGCTTGGCTGGGCCATGCCGGTGGCGAAGGTGCAGAATCACCGGGGCGGGACCGGCGCGGCGGAAGTCCAGCAGGGCCGGCGGGAGCTCCTCCCCGGTTCCGGGGCCGAGGCGGGGGAATCCGGTCAGTTGTATCTGGGGTGGCCAGTCGGTCTGCCGTGATCCGAACCATTCCGGAACAGCCCGAGCACCCGTTGGGGGGAAAGCGAGTTCCGGGACAGGTGCCGGACCGGTTTCAGTCCCGGGGATTTCCACAGACGGTTCAGTGCCCTGCCGGCCAGCAGGCCGGTGCTTGGATCAATCGATCCCCACACCATCGGCCAGAAGACCGCGGGCGCGCACTGAAGCCAGCCTATGCCCGGGCATGACCGGCGGCGAGACCGCGCTGGGGATCAGCCATGGCTGGAGGACGATGCTGATCAGCGGCGCTCACAGTGTTTCATGCCCCGGCATGGCGACGAGACCGCGCTCCACGGCAGCCAAGCCCACCAGCAGGCCATACTGCCGGCGCAGGAAGCGCCCGCCACGCCGGGCGGCATGGGGACCGGTTTTGAGAGAGTTCCAAAAGTCCGGATTCCACCCGTCAAATCAGAGGCTGGAAGTTCATACCTAAAGCATTTCTGCTAATGTCATGGCTCCGCTTCCTGAGACAATCAGCTTCAAAACGGCTACGCCATTGCGGGAAATGCTCTAGTTTCCGGACGCAGGATTCGTAGGTCTCCATCGCCACCAGCGTCACCCGGTGTCCCCGCGGCATCAGTTCACAGCCATGCCCAGGGCCGGAGAAACGTTGCCGTCGGTTCCGATGGTGGTGAGGATGGCGTGCATGGAGGGAGCAGCACGACAGTACAGGCCAAGGCCACGGATGGCATGGGTGACACGGAATTGAAGCGGAATCCCTGCAGCGGGAGGCGCGGCATGTCGCGTTTCCTGCTTCATTCTTCCCAGCTCCCCTGCGGGGCGTATGCGGAACCGCAAAGGCTCAAGGAGGGCTGGTCGTGATGCCCCAATGAAGCAGTGCCTGTGTCAGGGTGCCGCATCGGTGGTCCGGAATGACACGGCGGGTGCGACATTGCGCGCTTTAATCCCTCTGTTTTCCCCGTAATCACCTATGGCGCGGTCCATGCAGGAAGAGGTGTGACGCGTTGTTGCCGGAAAGCCTCAACCCATCCTTTGATCCCATCCCTTTATGAGCCCCGAATCCTTTACCCTCAAAACTCAGGAGGCCCTCTCCGCGGCGCAGAGCATCGCGACCCGCAGACAGCACCCGGAGTTGCGTCCGGCCCACCTGCTGCTGGCCATGCTGGAGCAGGAGGAGGGTCTGACCCGCCCGCTGCTGGAGAAAATCGGCGTCTCCCCCTCCGCGCTGCAGTCCGCCACGGAGATGCTGCTGAACCGCCAGGCGCGGGTGGAGGGATCCTCCAGCCTTAGCATGGGCAATGAACTCCGCGTGGTTCTCACCCAGGCGGAGGATGAGCAGAAAAAGCTGAAGGATGACTTCCTCAGCGTGGAGCACCTGCTGCTCGCACTCCTTAAAAAGCCCGGCGAGCTGGCGGATATTTTCAAATCCGCCAGCCTGACCTATGCCGCCGCCGCGCAGGCCCTCACCACCGTGCGCGGAGCCCAGCGGGTAACGGATCAGGATCCGGAGGGCAAATACCAGACATTGGAGAAATACGGCACCGACCTCACCGCCCGCGCCCGCGCCGGGAAGATAGACCCCGTCATCGGCCGCGATGAGGAGATTCGCCGCGTGATGCAGGTGCTCAGCCGCCGCAGCAAGAACAATCCCGTGCTCATTGGCGAGCCCGGCGTGGGCAAGACCGCTATCGCCGAGGGCCTCGCACGCCGCATTGTGGCCGGCGACGTGCCGGATTCCCTGAAGGGCAAGCGCCTGATCAGCATGGACCTCGGCGGCATGATGGCCGGGGCCAAATACCGCGGCGAGTTCGAGGAGCGCCTGAAGGCCTTCCTCAAGGAGATCTCCTCCAGCGAGGGACAGATCATTCTCTTCATTGACGAACTGCACACTATTGTCGGCGCCGGCAAAAGCGAGGGCGCCATGGACGCCGGCAACCTGCTAAAGCCGCAGCTGGCCCGCGGGGAGCTGCGGTGCGTGGGCGCCACCACGCTGGACGAGTACCGCAAATACATTGAGAAGGATCCCGCCCTGGAGCGCCGGTTCCAGCCAGTCATGGTGGGCGAGCCCAGTGTGGAGGACACCATCGGCATTCTGCGCGGCCTGAAGGAGCGCTACGAAGTGCACCACGGCGTGCGCATCCAGGACAGCGCCCTGATCGCGGCGGCGACTCTGTCAAACCGCTATATCACCGAGCGCTTCCTGCCGGACAAGGCCATCGACCTTGTGGACGAGGCCGCCAGCCGCATCAAGATCGAGCTGGACTCCATGCCCACGGAGATCGACGTCATCGAGCGCGAGATCATGCAGTTGGAGATGGAACGCCAAGTGCTGAAAAAGGAGAAGGATGCCCCCAGCAAGGACCGTCTCGGCAAGCTGGAGAAGCACATGGCCGACCTCAAGGAATCCAGCAGCGCACTCAAGGCTCAGTGGCTGAAGGAGAAGGAGATCGTCCAGGCCGGCCGCAAGGTGAAGGAGGAGATCGACCGCCTGCGCACGGAACTGGAGCAGGCCCAGCGCCGCGGGGATTTCGCCCGCGCCGGGGAGATCCAGTATGGACAAATTCCGCAGCTGGAGCAGCAGTTGGCCGACGCCAGCCAAGCGCATAATGCCCAGCAGCAGCCCGGCAGCGGCCCGGCCCTGCTGCGCGAGGAGGTGACTCCGGAGGACATCGCGCGGATCGTGGCGTCCTGGACCGGCATTCCCGTGTCCCGGCTGCAGGAGGGCGAGCGCGCCAAGCTGGTCCACATGGAGGAACGCTTGGGTGCCCGGGTCATCGGCCAGCGCGACGCCATCACCGCCGTCTCCAATGCCGTGCGCCGGGCCCGGGCCGGGCTTCAGGATGAGAACCGCCCTATCGGCTCGTTCCTCTTCCTCGGCCCCACCGGGGTGGGGAAAACCGAGCTGTCGCGGGCTTTGGCGGAGTTCCTCTTCGATGATGAGAACGCCATGACGCGCATCGATATGAGCGAATACATGGAGAAGCATGCCGTCTCCCGCCTGATCGGAGCGCCGCCCGGCTATGTCGGTTACGACGAGGGGGGGCAACTCACAGAGGCGGTGCGCCGCCGGCCTTACGGCGTGGTGCTTTTTGACGAGGTGGAGAAGGCGCACCCCGATGTCTTCAACGTCCTGCTGCAGGTGCTTGACGACGGGCGCATCACGGACGGGCAGGGTAGGACGGTGGACTTCAAGAACACGGTGCTCATCATGACCAGCAATCTCGGCAGCCAGTACATTCTGGACGATGCCAACCGGGAACAGCGCGAGGCCCGAGTGATGCAGGCCCTGCGCGAGCATTTCCGCCCGGAATTTCTGAACCGTATCGACGAGACGATCATCTTCGACCGTCTCAGCGACAGTGATCTGGGGGAAATCGTGAAAATCCAGATCCAGCGCGTGATCTCCCGGCTCGGGAAGCAGAACCTGCACCTCGATCTCACGGATGAAGCCCTGCAGCTCATCGCAGAGCAGGGCTATGATCCCGCCTATGGGGCGCGTCCCCTCAAGCGCGCCATCCAGAGACAGCTGCTGGATCCCCTCAGCCTGCAGTTGCTGGACGGGAAATTTCACGAGGGCGACACCATCAGGGTGGCCGTGGAGGGGGGGCGTATCGTTTTTGGCAAGGCTGCCTGACCATCACCGCCCCTTGGCCTCAAATCCCGGATTTCAAATTTCAAATCCCTGAAAAACACCCTGCCGGCTCCGACTGGCGGGGTGTTTGTTTTGTTTGAGGACCATGCCTATTGGGAAGCGGACGTCTGGCCGGCGAGAAACATGTCCCAGTCCTGAACGCCCAGGGTGTTGCGGATAAACGCCGTGGCGGGCACTGAGCGCGGAGCTTCCGGACGCCGCAGCAGGCGCAGGCCGGCTTCCTCCGGGGTGCGGTTGCCCTTTTTGTGATTCACCACCTTGTGGGACAGCACGCAGTTCTCCCAGTTGGTGCGGCCCCCCCGCGAGCGCGGCATCACGTGATCGATATTCCCCTCGCCCGGCGAAAGTTGCCGACCGGTGTACTGGCACATGCCGCGGTCCCGCATCCACAGACCCCGCAGGGAAAACCGCAGCCGGCGCATGGGCACTCTGCCGAAGCGGGTGAGCACCAGCACCGTCGGCGCGCGGACCGCTCCGCGTACGGTGCGCACCGGCAGATCCCCGCTCCGCACGGGCAGGGAAAGCCACTCCACCCAGGGCACCGGTCGCAGATCCCCCGTGCTGATGTCCAGCCCCATGGCGGCACCGGTGGCCATCAGGCTAAAGGCCTCGGCGGGGGTTTTCACATCAATAGCTTGCCAGTGGCGGTTCAGGACCAGTACCGAGGGACGTTCCAGCGCGGAGGACATAAGAACTCTAAAGGTGACAAATCACCCGGTCCGGCATGACCGCGTTCCCTCACTTCCCACCACGCGGTTGAACCGACTGGGTGACAGGCGGCATCCGTTCAGCAAATTCCACGCCTTGACAAACGAAAAGTGCGGTCATTGGTTGAAGAAATCTTCAGAAAACCGGGCACGACGGACCAGTCTCCATGATGATCCGGGATTTCAGGCTTGGAGCGGATGAGGCGTGGCCATGACCAGCGCACGTTTCCGGCCCTCCGCCCGCCAAGGCTTTTTGACACCGGCCTGTCAGGCGGGGGCGGAGGGCAGGGCCGGGGAGAGTGAGGAAACTAATCCCGGTTGGCGTAAAAAATCTCGCCTTCGCCTTTGAAGAAGTGAATCAGATTGCGGGTGGCGCGCATGGCCTGGCGGGGCACGCTTTCGTAGGTGCGGCTGCCGATATGCGGCGTGATGAGGGCCTTGGGATGGCTGGGCAGGGGATCATCAGGTGCCGGGGGCTCGTGCTCCATCACATCCGCCGCGTAGCCGGAGAGCTGTCCGTTGTCCAGCGCCGCCAGCACTGCGGGAGGATCCACCAGCTCCCCGCGCGAGGTGTTCAGCAGGATGGCCCCCCGGGGCAGCAGGGCCAGCCGTTCCGCGTTGATAAGACGGCGGGTTCCGGCGTTGAGCATGGTGTGCAGGCTCAGGATTTCGGAAACGCCGAGCAGCTCCTCAATGGTGCCGTGACGCACCACCTGATGACTGCCGCAGAACTCCTCCGGCCAGTAATTGCCAAAGGCGTGGACCTCCATGTCAAACCCCCGGCAGCGGCGGATCATTTCCTGGCCGATGCGGCCGAGTCCGATGATGCCGATCCTTTTGCGCCACAGCTCATTGCCGGTGATGCGTTTCCACTGGCCGGCCCGTGTGGCATTGACGGAGTCCACCAGATTCCGCACCAGGGCCAGCAGGAGGCAGAAGGTGTGCTCCGCGACGGTGGTGTGGTTCACTCCCGGCGTGAAAAGCACCGGGATGTCCAGCTCATGGCAGGCCGAGAGATCGATTTTGTCCAGCCCGATGCCATACTTGCTGATGACCTGCAGGCGGGGTCGGGCCTTGGCCAGCACCGCGCGTGTCAGCTCGTCATCGCCGCAGAGGAATCCGTCAAACTTCCCGGCCAGCTCCAGCATCCGCGCCTCCGTCAACGGGCCGCGCTCGCGCACGATTTCAAATTCCTGGCTCTCCAGCAGCTCATGATGATCGCCGGGAGTGTCCTGATAGCTGGTGGTGGTGAGGAGGATACGTTTCATGGGGCGCGGGAATGGCATGTCACTAGCGGCCTGCGCGGGGGCGCGCAAGGGCGTGACCGCAACCGGGCACGGGGCAGGGCGGGACGCTGCCGATGGGGTGATGGCTGACAACGGCGGAGCTGGCGGCTCCGTTCAGTCCAAGGCCGCGAACATCCCCGCCCATGCGGACTGCAGCTGGACCTGCCATTTCTCCAGAAAGGCCGCACGCTGGGCCAAGGTGGCCAGTTCATCCGCCACGGGCTCATTGGCCTCCCGGCGGCGGTCAATCTCCACCAGTGCGTCCCGCTGGCGGCCCAACGCCGCCCGGATGGATTCCCCTGCGGCCTCCAGCCCTTCCCTTGCCACCATCTCCTGGCCGGCCAGGGCAGCTTTCGCCAGAAAGGAGGCGGCTCCCCGTTGTTTGGCCGCCCATTGCGCCGCCGCCTGCACGGCGCCGCCCACTTGGGTGAAAAGGGAAACCAAGGCTTCATCCATCACCACTGCCCGCCCGGCGGCGGCGTGGTCCGGGTATTCCAAGGCAAGCAGCCGCCGCAGCCGGGTGGTGGTGGCGGAAATCCGGGCCGAGGCCTCGTTCATCCGGGTGAACCGGGCCGTGCGCCGGTCCTTCTCCTCCGCATCCGCCGCGTGGTCCGGATGCACCGCCGCCGCCGCCTTCTGAAAGGCCGCCCGCACCTCGTCCGTCGTGAGCGCCGCCCGGCGCGGCAGGCCGAGCAGGGCGAAATCGTCATCCCCGGCGCTCATGCCGCAAAGCTTTCCCCGCAGGAGCAGGTCACGATGGCGTTGGGGTTGGTCACCTTGAAGCCCCCCTGCTGAAGGTCATCGCTGAAATCCAGCTCCGAGCCGGTGACGAACAGAGCGCTTTTGGGATCGATCATGACCCGCACCCCGCCGCTCTCCACCATGATGTCGCGGTCCGCGGGGCCATCCACCAGATCCATTTTATACTGAAGCCCGGAGCAGCCGCCGCCGACCACAGCCACGCGCAGGCCGCCGTGCTCCGCCCGGCCCTGCTTTTTCAGCAGCCCCCCCAGGCGGGCGGAGGCGGCGGGCAGGACTTTGATCAGGCGCTCGTTGCCGATTTTGAAATTCACCGTGCGGGGCGGCGGGGGGGCGGCGGGATTCATGATCCGGCCACCATAAAGCCGGGATTTTTCCCGTCAACCCGGCCCTCCCCCGCGCACGGCCTGCTCTGCGGATGGTGAGGAAGCCTGAAACAATGCCTTGCCGGACGCCGGGACGTGCATACAATCCTCCATTCCCATTCATTTTTCTATTAATCCCCCAGCATTTACATACTATTCCGACCATGAACAGCGCTCCTGAAAAATCGTCCAAACGCGGAATCCTCCTCGTCGCAGGGATTGGCGTCGTCCTTGTGCTGTGGGGTATTTCCGAGACCAACAATCAGACTCTGATGATGCAGAACACCAGGTTGGAGACCGCTGTTGCGGAGCGGACCTCCGAGATCGGCAAAAAGAATGAGGCAATCCAGGATCTCGATAGCAAAAATAAGACGCTCAACGAGGACGTGAAGGACAAAGGGCTGAAAATCACCGGCCTGGAATCCACCCTGACTGAAAAGCAGAAGGCGCTTGCAGCCCTTGACCAGAAGCTGCTGACCACCAACAACGACCTGCTGAAAACCCGCAGCGATCTGGAGGCCTCCGCCGGCCGCGAGAAGGATCTCAACGGCAAGCTGGAGCTGGCCGTCCGCCGTGAGGCCACCCTGCGTGCGGACCTCACCGCCGGTGCCCAGCGCGAAACCGGCATGAAAAACACCATCGCGAGCCTGGAGAAAGCCCGCACCGACCTGAATGCCGCCCTCGACTTGCGCGGCAACCAGCTCACGGAGGCCCAGAAGCGTGAGGAGGCCCTCAAGGGGGACCTTGCGGCCCGTCTGAACGATCTCAAAGTGGCCCAGGAGAAGGAGACCATGCTGAAAGGCGAGGTGCTGGCCGGCATTGAGCGTGAGAAGACCGCTCAGAGCACCGTGGCCTCCCTGGAAAAGGAAAAAACCGATCTCTCCGCCTCCATCAAAACCAAGGCCGACGAGGTCACCAAGCTGGACCAGAGCCTGAAGGACCTGAACAAGGCCTTCGCCGAGCAGCAGAGCGCCAAGGAGGCGCTTCTCAAAACCAACGAGGCCCTCGGCAAGGAGAAGGTGGAGCTCATGGCCGCCCGCGACACCCTTGAGAAGCAGATCAACGAGCTCACCGAGCGCCTGAAAACCCTCTCGGAGCAGAACAAAAACCAGCAGGGCGCCTTCCAGAGCCTGCAGCGCGAGCGTGACGGTCTCTCCGGCCAAGTCGAGACCGCCCGGAAAGAGCTCAGCGAAATCTCCATGCAGCGCGACGGCCTGAAAGGCGAGCGCGACCAGTTCCAGACCTCCTGCGACGCGCTGATCCGCAAGCTGGAGCAGTTGAATCAAAAGGTGCAGGTGCTGGAGAAGGAGTTCACTTCTCTCAACGAGGCCCGCAGCGCCTGAGAGCAGTCTTCGGCCGCACTATCAATCCGTAATGACTCATAAAGCCGCCGGGAATTCCGGCGGCTTTTTGTTTGTAGGACAAGTCTGTCACGCATGCCGCCATCGGCACGATTCCATGCCTGAAGCCAGATTCCCCAGGTGCGACCGGTTAGTGATCCAGTCCGGACTGCATTTTGAAGGTGTTTGCATGTCATGATGTGTCCTCCCGAAAGGATTTTTCCATTCCAGAGGCGAGTGGGAATCCGGCCTGTTTTGTGACTGCCGACCTGAATGCACTCGCAACATGCGCACGCAGTGCTGAAAATCATCGATTTCACTGCTGTGGCGGGGCTTATGATCCGGCGGGAAACATGTCATCACTGATGATCCAGCCCCCGGCCCGCTCCGGCTCCAAGCGGATGCGCTCCTATACAAACCGCAACCAGCTCACCCAGGTGAGGGGAATAGGCAAAACCATGGTCGAGGACATCGTTGACGAGGCTGCCTCTGTCACTGTCAATGGCAACCCCGCCGCCGTTCAGAAACTTGGAGTTTCCGGCCCATGGCGCTTTCAGGAGGAGGTGAGCTTCCCTTCCTCGGAACCGCCTCCCTGGCTGTCCAGGCCACTGACGGTTCCGGTAATCCAGGATCTCCAACTATTCCGTGGCGGTCGGCGGCATTTCGCAAAAAATGGAATACGGTCTCAATGGCAAACTTACTGCCTTGAAAAACAGTTCCTCCACCGTCCTGCGTGCCTTCACCTTGAATTCCGCAAAACACCTCCTCTCCGTGCAGAGCCCAGGCATTGCCGCCATCGCCTGCACAACGGCGCCTCCTGGATCATCCAGACCAGATGGGGCATTTATCTGGGATGGCCTTGTGCTGGTGCGAAAGCGAAATGTCAGTGACAGCACCGCTATCGCCAGCTACTTTAACAACGGCGAGCAACAGGGTTCGGCCCTTCTGGTCTATCAACCGGACCATCCTAGCAGCGTCCGAAACTGGTATCGGGTCAGAGATGGACCGCGCGGCGCCTCCACCTTCACCCCCTTCGGCCAGCGCACTGTCACCGCCACCGCTCCCGGAGTTCCCGAGCGCGGACACATCGGTCATTTCCATCATGACGCCACTGGTCTTCTCCCCGCTCTGTTCCGCGTCCACAACCCGGACATGGGGCGCTGGATCTCGGAGGATCCTATTGGCGAGACCGGCGGACTCAATCTTTATCAATACGTGGAAAAACAGCCGGGCAAATTACATTGGCCCATTTCGACTCAGGGATTATTACGCTGGTGTGAATGGATCAGCTATTGCTGTGGGAGGGATGACACTTGGCGTCGGCTTGGTGCTGGTCACGTCCGATTTGGGCGGTTCGGGACTTTATTTCACGCGAGCCATAGGAGTGGGTGCTGAGATTGGGATCTTGGGCACCTTCGAAAGTGTCACAAGTATATCGGACGGCAACGGATCGCTAAATGCCAGTGGGCTGGGAATCGGGTTAAGCGCAGCATATTTGACGGAGCACATTGGTGACGCGTCAAGGGATGCCGTTGCCTGGAGGACCGGGGAAAGGACTTCCTAGGACCGAGAATGCTGGACGGACTGGGATTCTGTCCCAATCTGAAATACAATTATGGAATGAAGTTTGCGCTCTCGGCGACGGACACAACAACACAACAACTGGTAATCTCACGCTCAACGATTTGGCAGGTTTGCAGCATGAATCGAATCCGGAATTGTGTGGTTCTTTGATCCATGTGCTTGAGCGGGCTGTTTAAACACAAAGAAGCAGGTGAAATTTATAAAAAGAATTCTGCTGCCAGATGGGGGAAATCCGTTCGCCTGCAGGCGGAATAACTGGAAAATCGCGTTGGGCGGCATCGCCGCCGCCTTTTTGAGCGTGACTTTGGAGGTGGTTTTGTTCAGGACTGATTATTCACCTTATCCGGTATATCTAGCTTTTTTTGCACTATACATTCTTAGAAGATATATTTTAATCCGTTGCCCAAACTGTGGGAATATTTTAAGAACTTATCAGGGTTTGAATACGGATATTATAGTGAAAAATAAAACAACATGCCTGGATTGCGGATTTACCGAGCAGGAGTTTTTGGAGGGGAACCATCAATCAAAACATTGAGCGCCGTCCGGATTTAACTCCTTCTTTTGATAGTGGCGAGATCCAGTGCCGGTCGCAGATAATTGATTAGCGAGCCGCTGCCTGTGGCAAGGGAGCTGGACACCCGATGACTGCGCAGGGCAAGGGCGGCGGTGATGCTTTTCATGACCTCATATGCCCGCGCCCTGCGTTCGTTTTTCGGGCAATGCGGCGTTTTGTGCTCGATCGCGCCTCCGTGCAGTCCGCGTTCGGCGGGGTTGTTGGTCGGTTCGATCTCAGGACGCTCCACAAAGAGCAGGACGCACCCGCTGTCATGCCGCAGCCCGATGCCGTCGGGCAGCCGCTGATTGTCTTGGTCCCTGTGTTGCCGGTCACGCAGCTGGCGGTCAATCTTTTGCCGGATCAGCCGCCCACGTTCCCGGTATGGCTCCGGAACGCATTCTCCGGCCGATGGTCCCGTCACAGTTGCGTGGCTTCACGCAGAGTGGCTTTGAACTCCCGAGTGAAGGCCTTCGGCCGGCTGGTCTTTGGCTCCTCCACGGGGCTGGGTTTTTGAGGAGATGGCTGGAGGCATTTCTGCTGTTCGACGGTGTCCAGCGCCTCCGCCCCATAACTGGTGCCACGGTCGGTCCAAACACTCCGGCAAAGCAGACGCCGGACATCTCCACCACCTCCTGATGCCGGTTCCGCCGGTGTGTCCTCCACCGTGTCCACCCGCTTCCCCATCTCCAGCGGGGCTCAGCACCAAGGACAGCCGGGTGAACCGAACGGCGCACGCAGGTCCTCAACCCTGTCCGCCGGACCGGGCACCGGCTCCTTCCGTCTCTCAAACCGGACTTTTCCTTGGTGGCGGTGCTGCTTTTTCGAGGTGCCTAAGCCGCGACCTTTGGAAAACGGGGCCGCCGGCCGCTTCGCGGCCCGCACCTGTTCCTTCAGCTCGGCATTCTTTTTCTCCAGAGGCTCCACCCGTCCCCATGCCGCGGGCTTTGGCAGCATGCCTTGGCTCACTGTCTTCCAAGGTCCTGCCCGCCGCACGCATCGCGGTGAAAGCTTGCCTATTGAAGAAGATGCCGGTGCCTGGATTGGATCCTTGGGTCACCCCGCCACCGCCTCGCCCCGATGATACGCCGTGCGCAGCGCCCGCAGGAGGTTTTCGCTCCGGACCGGTTTGGAAAGGTAGTCGTCCATGCCGGCGGCGAGGCACTCGTCGCGGTCGCTGCCGAGGGCGTTTGCGGTGAGGGCGATCATCCAGGGGCGGGTGTCCGGGGGATAGCGGCGGCATATTTCCCGGGCGGCCTCCATCCCGTCCATCCCGGGCATCTGCACATCCATCAGGATGACGTCGAACTCTCCTTCCTCCACCGCGTGAAGCGCCTCCAGGCCGTTGGAGACCGTGATGGCACTGTATCCCATGCGGTTCAGGTGCAGGTTCACCACGCGCTGATTGACGGGATTGTCCTCAGCCACCAGGATGCGGAGCGGTCGGGCGGCGCCGGGCTGGTCGTCGGACGGGGAGTCGGCGGCGGCTTTGCGCGGGGAATAGGCGGCAGTCAGGATGTTCCGCACAGCATTGAAAAGCGGCAAGACCTTGACCGGCTTGGTGAGGACACCGGACAGACCCAGCGACTTTGAATCGCGGCCGCGCTCCCCCACGGAGGTGAGCACCAGAATGGGCAGTTCCTGTTCGGAGCGGTGCCGGCGGATTTCAGCCGCCAGTTCATAGCCATCCATACCGGGCATGATCACATCGACGATGGCCAGATCGAATCTCTCTCCGGCGTTGATCTGCTCCAGCGCTTGGGCGGCGTTCTCCGCGGTCACCGGCACCATGCCCCACGATTCGATCTGCATTTTCAGAACCCAGCGGTTGGTGGCGTTGTCATCCACGATCAAAATCCGCAGTCCCGCCAGATTGCGCATGGCCGAAGGGCCGGGGTTGGCCGTGACCATGGCCATGGCTGCGGATGAGGGAATTTCAACCGGCAGAAGCGGGATTTCAAAATGGAAAATGGAGCCCTTGCCCTCTGCGGACTCGACCCAGATGCGCCCGCCCATGTTCTGGATCAGCCGGTGGGAAATGGCCAGTCCCAGCCCGGTGCCGCCAAACCTCCGGGTGGTGGAGGCATCCACCTGACTGAAGGCGCTGAAAAGGCGGCTCCGCTGGCTTTCCGGAATGCCGATGCCGGTGTCACTGACCGCGGCGTGAAGAAAATTCCCGGCTTCCTGACGGGTGATGGATATTTTGAGAAAAACCTCCCCTTTGTTGGTGAACTTGACGGCGTTGCCGACCAGATTCACCAGAACTTGGCGCAGCCGGGTGGGATCGCTCAGGATGGCCTCCGGAGCCTCGGGGTCGATCCAGCACATCAGATCCAGCTTTTTTTTGGCGGCATGGCCCGCCAGCAGGTCGAGCACAGACTCCACACAGTCCCGCAGATGCACCGGAATGCGCTCCAGATCCAGCTGCCCGGACTCGATTTTGGAGAAGTCCAGAATGTCGTTGATCAGACTCAGCAGGACATCCCCGCTGTTGTGAATGGTCTCCACAAACTCACGCTCACGGGCGTCCAGCTGGCCATCCATCAGCAGCTCCGACATGCCGATGACAGCGTTGAGCGGAGTGCGGATCTCGTGGCTCATATTGGCCAGAAACTCCGCTTTGGCCTTGGCATCGGCCTCGGCGCGCCTGGTGGCGGCCTCCAGTTGGATGTTGCGCTGTTTAAGCAACTCAGCGTCTTTGTAACGGTCATCGATGTCCTGGATGATGCCATGCAGGGCCAACACCCCGCCGCTCTCATCCTGAACGGACTCACCACGAATATAAATCCACTTCTGGCGTCCCGTGGCCGCGATCAGCCGGGCCTCCCCCTCAAACGGCTCCCCTGTAGCGATGGAGTTCTCCACCATCCCGCTGATGCGGAGGCGGTCCTCCGGGTGATAGAGTTCGATAGCCTTGTCCAGCGGGAGAACAGTGCCGGGAGGAACCTCGAGGATTTTGCAGGTCATGTCCGACCAGCTCAGCCTCTTTCCTTGGATAACCATCTCCCAGTGGCCCATGCGGGCGATGCGGCCAGCGGATTCCTGAAGTGCTTGGGTGGCCTTCCTGTTGCGCAGCAGTTCGCGCAGCTCCCGCTCCATGCGTTTCCGGTCGGTGATGTCCACCGCCGTACCTAGAAAGCCGGACTGAAGACCCCCGGCTGTGCCATCCAGCACCGTGACCATGAGATCCACAATGCGCCGTGATCCGTCCCGGCGCACATACGTCCATTCACGGCGCTCACTGCCGTTGCGCAGGGGAATGGCGGTGAAGACGTCAATACCGCTGATTTCACAGCCAAGCTCCTGTGACAGCTCCGCCGCGCGGGCGGCCATCTCGTCGGGATCATGGAGCATGGAGCAACTTTTCCTACCCAGCATTTCAGCGGCGGAGTAGCCCGCCAGGCACTCCGCCCCTTTGCTGAAATAAGTGACTTTGCCCTCGTTGTCCGCGGCGATGACCGAGACCCCGATGGCCGAGTCCAGCACCTGGGCCAACCGTTCCTCGCTGGCCTGCTGCTGTCTTTCAGCCAGCAGGCGCTCTTGGATTTCCTTCTTCAGCCTGCGGTTCCGCACACTGGCCTCCTGCAGCCACCATACCGCCGCGGCCAGAGCCAAGGACAGCAGGGAGCCCAGCCCAAGGGTCACCACCGGCAGCCGGATGGAGGCCAGGGTGGCGGACTCAGGTTCAACCACAAAGCGCCATTTATGCCTGTAAAAATCAACGGTGACCTCCGCGGCAGTGCCCTCGCCCGCGGGCTGCCGGGGCAGATCGCCGGCAATCAGCTCATTGTTCTCAAAAAACGCGATGCGGCAGGCCGAGAAGGCGGGTTCAGCCATGGCGGACTGCTGCAGATCCTTCAGCCGGAAGACTCCGAAGAGAAAACCATCAAACTCCCCGTTGGGGAACATGGGGAGGTAAATCAGAAATCCCCTGCTGCCGTCGTGCAGCGCGAGGGTCGGGGAAACCACCGGGCGGCGTGACTTGAGAGACTGCTCCAGCGGTTCCATGGATTTCCACCGGGTTTCCTGATGAAAATCCTGACCGGTGTAGGGTGAGCCGTTGGCATCGGGCTCCACCCAGTCCGCGCGCCAGGAGGCATCCGTGCGGCCAATGGCCCGGCACACGGGCTCCTCTTTCATGCAGGCCCGGGCATCCGCCCTCCATTCACGGTATGGAGTGGTCCCGCCGTCCTGCTCCCAGCGCATGCGGATACGCTCCAGGCTGCGGAGCACGAACTGAAAGCGGTCCAGCGAATCATTGGCCACGCTTTTGGCCACCACCTCAGCCTGTTCGCGGATGCCGCGGGAACGGTCGGCGGCCATGGCCTGCCACAGCATCAGGGACACCGCCATGGTGCCGAGCGCCACGGGGACCGGCAGCAGCCGGTCCTCCAGCAGCCGCCCGGCCCCTATCCACTGGGTGGCCAGCAGCCCGATGCCCAGGATGGCGAGGCCGGCGGCGGTGTGCACCGCCATGCCGGTGCTGCCGCCGGTGATAAAGAGGACTTTGAATCCCAGTGCATAGGCGCACAGGCCCATGGCTCCCAGAGAGAGCACCAGGGTGCCGGCGACCCAGATCAGCGGACGCCGCAGCCGCGGGAAAAGACCGGCGTTGCCGAGGAGGAGGAGACTCAGGCCGCACAGGATAAATCCCCAGCTGGCGGGCATGAAGGGACGGCTGGAGGCGAAGAGAGGGAAGGAGGGCAGGCTCCGCAGCAGTGACTCCAGCCCCAGGCTCCAGCCGCTCAGGAACTCAATCACCAGCGCTCCGGCCAGGGCCAGCGTGCCGGCACCGCAGATGACAGGCACGGTCCGGGGAAAAATCCGGAAAGCGGTGGCGGCCAGTCCGGTGCCGCAGGCGGTGAACATCGCCGCCGTAAGATAGCCCATGGGCACCAGATCCTCACGGAGCCGCACAATTCCGGCATGCCCGGCATGCCACCCGGCCATCACGGTGATCCCCAGAATGAGGACAGCAAGCGCGCAGCCACCGGTCACGAGGCGCGCCCATGGAATCCGATTCAGAAAAGTCCGTCGCTTGATCATGTTGAACACGCTAAATACAACGAGGCACCACACGGGCGGAAGCAGAGCCAAAGTGCTGGTTTTTCATTGTTTTGAATGAAATACCTGAAAAAAGATATTTGGCGACGTCTTTTAAGTGGCTTCCGGCAAATAGAGGCTGAACGGACCCGGCACACAAGGCTGATGGATGCCTGGGCAAACAGGAATGGCCTGCGGAAAAAGGAGGCACAGGGCGTCTTTTTCAGTCCCCGGCAGTGCGGGCGACCGTCCCGGGCTCCAGCCAGTAAAGCACCGCCATGCGGGCGGCGATGCCGTTTTCGACCTGCTGATTGATAAGCGTGCGCTCGTAGGTCATCACGCCATCGACCAGCTCCACACCGCGGTTCACCGGGCCGGGGTGCATGACATAGATCCCTTGGGCGCGGATGTGGCGCAGGCGCTCGTCAGTAACGCCATAGAGCCGGTGGTACTCGTGCAGACTGGGAAAGAACTGCTCCTTCTGGCGCTCCAGCTGGATGCGTAGCAGATAGATGACCTCGGGCTTCCAGTCGAAGAGCTCATCGAAGGTTTTGAAGCTGATCATATCGCTGTGCCGGTCATCCGGAATCAGCGGACCGGGTCCGAAGACCGCAACCTGCGCTCCCAGCTTCCTCAGGATGGTGCTGGTGCTCCGGGCCACCCGGCTGTGCTGAATGTCTCCCACAATGGCAATGCGCCGTCCGGCGGCATGGCCCAGCACCTCATTGATGGTGAAGGTGTCCAGCAGTCCCTGGGTGGGATGGGCGTGGTGGCCGTCGCCGGCGTTGATCACGCTGGCTTTGGTGTGCTGGGCGATGAGATTGGGCACACCGGCGGCACCGTGGCGCACGACAATGTAATCGACCTGCATGGCCTGCATGGTGTCGATGGTGTCGATGATGCTTTCCCCCTTCACCACGGAGGAGGTGGACACCGCGAAGTTGGTGACGTCGGCGCTGAGCCGCTTGGCGGCGATTTCAAAGGATGACCGTGTGCGGGTGCTGGGCTCGTAGAAAAGCGTCAGCACATGCCGGCCACGGAGGGGCGGCATTTTTTTCACCGACTGGCGGATCAGATTTTTGAATGGAAGGGCGGTCTCGAGCAGGAAGTTGATCTCTTCCACGCTGAGCGATTCGATATCCAGCAGGTCTTTGCGTCCCTTCATAGAAAATGTTATGGTTTTCTTCCGCCCGTGCGCGCCGCGTTATGCCTGCGGGCCGGGAAAGCCGTATGGGCAGGAAGGATTCAGGCCTGAGTGCCCGGTGGGTGGTCACCGCTTTTGACAGGCATGATGAACAATCCGTCGTGCCCGTCAAGCTCGCGCAGACTTACACGCAGGTAGGAGTCGGGCCCGATGTGCCGCTTCAGCCCGCAGTAGTCCGGTTGGATAGGCAGTTCCCGGCAGCCCCGGTCCACCAGCACCGCCAGTTCGATCCTGCCTGGCCTGCCGTACTCAAACAGCGCGCTGATGGCGGCCCGGATGGTGCGGCCGGTGAAAAGCACATCGTCCACCAGAATCACCAAGGCTCCGGCTAAGTCGTGCGGCAGCTCCGTGCGGCCAAAATCCGGGGAGAAGGTCGCGGCGCGCGGATCATCGCGGTGAAGGGTGACATCCAGCATGCCGGTCCCCACACCGGTCCGCTCCTCCTCCAGCACCTTGGCCAGGCGCTGGGCCAGAGGCACTCCTCGTCTGTGAAGGCCGACCAGCACGAATTTCTCCCGTGGATGCCGCTCCAGGATTTCATAGGCCAGGCGGTGGATCTTGGTGTCAATCTCGCGGGCCGTCAGCAGTTGTTCACCGGGGTTTTCCATGAGGGAAGAGGGAAAAGGGGCTGTTCTTGCCGGACAGGTCGTATGGAGGATCAGGAAAAATGCAGCGTGGCAATATCGGACCGGCGCTGGCAGCCATCAAAGGTGATGTGCGCCGCCTGGGCATAAGCCGCGTCGCGCGCCTCCTCCCGCGTCTCCGCCTGGGCCACCACGGCCAGCACCCGGCCCCCGTGGGTTTCAAATTGCCCCTGCGCGTTCCGCCGGGTCCCGCAATGGTAAACCCGCGCGCCGCCAGCCTCCGGGAGACCGGTGATGAGGTCGCCGGACCGGCTGGACTCCGGATAGCCGCCACTGGCCAGAATGAGGCAGACGCTCCAGCCGGCTTTGGTCTCCAGCATTTCGGGGCGCAGCCAGCCTTGGGCGGCCTCCATGAGATACTGCGCCAGATCGCCCTGCAGCAGCGGCATCACCGCCTCGCATTCCGGATCGCCGAAGCGGCAGTTGTATTCGATCACCTTCGGGCCTTGGGGCGTCAGCATCAGGCCGAAATACAGGAATCCCCGGTAGGGCAGGCCGTCCTTCCGCAGGCCGGCGACGGTGGGCTTGATGATGGTGCTCGTGATCTCCTCCAGCAGGGACTCCGGCACCAGGCCGCGCCCGGCCACGGCACCCATGCCGCCGGTATTGGGACCGTCGTCATTGTCGCGGATGCGTTTGTAGTCCCGCGCCGGCGTCAGCAGGTGGAACCGCTCATCCACCACACTGCAGAAGATGGAAAGCTCGGGGCCAGTCAGGCATTCCTCGATCACCATGCGGCCGGGGCCGAACAGACGCTGGGTGAAGACCGTGTCCAGAAAGGCATCGGCCTCCTCGCGGGTGCCGCAGACCGCCACGCCCTTGCCGGCGGCCAGACCGTCAAATTTCAGAACCACCGGCAGCGGGGTGATGGCTGCCCGGGCCTCCTCCAAACTTCCCGCAGCGGCGTACTTGGCGGTGGGGATGCCATGACGCACCAGAAATTCCTTGGCGAACTCCTTGCTGGCCTCCAACTGCGCGGATTCCTTCGGAGGGCCCCAGCAGGGGATGCCGGCCTCCATGCACAGATTGGCCAGTCCCGCATCCTGCACCAGCATGCTTTCCTCCCCCGCCACGCAGAGATGAATGCCCTCCGCCCGCATGAACTCCATCAGACTCGGAAGGTCCACCGCCGGGGCGGGCTTGGCGATTTCAAAAATGGCGTCGCTGCCGGGGTAGGCAAACAGTTCGGGACGCGATGGAGCCTCCGCCAGAGCGGTCAGCAGGGCGTGCTCGCGGCCTCCTTTTCCAGTGACAAGTATTTTCATAGGCAATCCAGGAAGCCGGTCCGGCCACCACGCCGGTGTTCGGGGCAGACTTCTTTTTTCTCCTCCCTCCGGCCCGCACCTGGCGCAAGGGAACATTGGCCCGGGCAAGGCCAGCGGTCGGGAGGCATGGGAGGCCCGGCGGCTAGGCGGCGGGCGGTGACAGGGTCAGCAATTCATCGTAAATCCCCTCCAGACAGGCAATCTGCGCGCGGTGTTCGAAGTTTCCGCGGACATCGCGGGCGGCGTTGCGGCTCAAGGCCTCCCACAGTGCCGGCTCCCGGGCCAGAAGCTGGAGATTGTCCAAAAACCGGTCGCTGTCCCGCTCCTCCACCAGCAGGCCGGTGACATGATCCGTGACCGCCTCCGGGATGCCGCCATGGTGCGTGGCCAGCACGGGCAGCCCGGTCGCCATGGCCTCCAGCATGGAGTTGGGAATGCCCTCCTGGTTCTGGTCCGACGGCATCTGGCTGGGATGCAGAAAAGCGTGGGATTGATGGTAAAGCCGGCAAAGGGCGGGTGTGTCCAGAAAACCGGTGAAGATCACCTTTTCCCCGATGCCGAGCGAGCGGGCCAAGTCCCCCAGCTCCTCCCGCATGGGTCCTTCCCCGGCGATGGTGAAGGTGCTTTCCGGCCAGGTTTTGCAGAAGGCTGCAAAGGCGGTGAGGGCCAGATTCAGTCCCTTTTTCTCAATCAGCCTGCAAGCCTGCACAAAATGCCAGCGGCCATCGGTGGGAAAAGCGCGGTCCGCAGCCACCGGAAAGGAGTCCATGGGAATGCCGGTGCGGTTCAGCCGGATTTTCCCCTCCGGACAGCCCAGATCCAGCAGACGGTCCCTCAGGGAAAGGGAGCGGGCCAGCACCAGAGGCACGGTTTGCAGCAACTCCCGCAGCCGGTCAAGATAGCCAGGCCGGTCCGCGCGGGGCATGACATCGGCGCCGTGGAAGGAAACGAGCGCCGGCAGGCGGCGATGGTGCTGAAGAAACGGGAGCAGATGCACGCCCGTGTGCCCGAAATAAATATGCAGCAGATCAGGCCGTCTGCGGTCCAGAATCCCGGTCAGCGTCCGGTATTCCCCCCGGTAAACCAGCGGGGGCTCACGCCGGATGTATTTGAGATGGAATCTCCGCAGAAAATGGCTCCCGGCCGGAGGGATGACTTCGATATCGGGAAAGGGAAACTTCTCCGCGCACTGCCGCTGTTTGGTGAGAATGAATGTCCGGTGCCGCTGCAGGCCGGTGACCTGCCGGTAGATGTGAAGCATTTCCGGCTTCAGAAAAGTCGTGCAGTAGCTGGCAACGGTCGACATAAGGATAACAGGGGAAAAGGCCGCAAATGGAATCCAAATCGCCGGAATGCGGGGCCGGATGATGGTGCGGGGGCGCGCCGTCCGGAAATGAAAAAAGCTCCGGGGTGACCGGAGCTTTTTTCGAAAATCCACAACCGCGGGCAAAACCGCGGGAAACTAGGGAACGAAACGGTATTTCTGGTTTTTCTTCTTCGCGGCGGACTTGGCCTTGCGCTTGCGGCGCTGCTCCAAGGTTTCATGCTGGCGGCGGCGGCGGAATTCCTCAAGAGTGCCTTCGGTTTCGATTTTGCTCTTCAGGCGTTTTAGAGCGCGGTCGATGGGCTCTCCCTTTTTGACGGTGATTTCGGGCATGGGGTGGTCCTTAACAGGAAGAAGTTGGAAAAGATGGTCTTGCGGGCCGTTTGGCGCGGAGGGGAGAACCATAAAAGCAGGCCCAAGCTTGTCAAGTCATTGAGCGCCAAATTTCTTCCTCCTTTTTCACCGCCGGTGCCTGCGTTTCCGGTTCCAAGGGAAGGGGCAGGTGTCGAGAGAGGGAAAAGGATGCGGCTGGCCGGGGAAAAGTATTTTTTAAAGGGAGGGGTGGAACGACTGAAAACCGCCGGACAGAGGGGGCAGTGATTTTCAGCACCGGAAGCAATTTTTAATATTGTCAGGCTGGCAGGTGCAAAGCATATTCACGCGCGTATGAAATTAACGCTGTTGCCGTTTGTTATTGTCAGTGCCTGCCTGCCTTTGGCCGGGGAACTCCAAGCCCAAGCCCTGGAGCAGACGATCATCATCAGGCCACAGGCAAAGCGCGAGGTGTCGCTGGACTGGATCCTTGACAATCCCAGTCTGTTTACCGCCACGCATGAGGAATTTGAGAAGAATTACGATAAAAAAACTTTCATGTGGCTGGACAAGGAGAAGTCCCGCGCCCGTTTCAATCCTGACCGCGTGGACATCAAACTGCGGTCCGATGCGGTGGGGGAAACCATTGTCAGCTTCAAGGAAGGCAAAATCTCCGGCGTGCTGATTTCTGTGATTAACAAAGGGGACGACGGCTATATCAAGGAAGGGCCTTACAAAACAGCGCTCAAGCTGGGAAGCTCGGTGCTCGGCGAGCTGGCGAAGGTGAAGGAGAGTCCGCGCCGTAAGGATGAAACCGTCTCCCGGGCGAATGGCTCCGTGTGGAGCACCAAAAAGGCCTTGTATATGCTGGAACACCTCTGGGTGCCGGAGGAGATCCGGGACGGGAGGCGCTATTTCGCCCACTGCGAGTTCGTCCGTATCCGCATCCTTCCGCCTCAGGCTCAGCTGGGCATGCAGCAGAACATGGTCAAGACCAATGTCAGCAGGACGGTTTTGGCCAAACGCGTGAAGCGGGAAGGAGACAAGACCTGGCTGGAGGGGGTGCCCATGGTGGATCAGGGATCCAAAGGCTACTGCGCCGTGGCCTCCTTTGAACGGGTGATGCGTTATTACGGCAGTCAGGTGGACATGCACGATCTGGCGGATCTGGCCAATGCCGGCGCCTACGGCACCTCTCCCTCCGGGATGAAGGATGCCGTGCATAAAATGGGGGTCCGCAGCGGCATGAGGACCCGCGAGCCCATTTTCATGGAAGGCAAGGATTACGAGTCCCTTAGAAAATCCTACAACCGGCAGGCGAAGTCGGAGCTCAGCGGTGAGGTGGGGGAAGTTGATAACCTCTTTGAGCTCTACCGCGAAATGGACCCCGGGGTCTGCCGGAAAATGCGGGTCAAGGATCCCAGTTTCGCCAAATTCAACGCCGAGGTCGTGAAGAGCATCAATGCCGGGGTGCCGGTGATGTGGGCTCTCCAACTGGGAATGTTCTGGGAGGATAAAATCGAGGACAGCTACGAGGCCAACCGCGACCGGAGCGGCGGGGAGGACGACGACACCAAGGATGATGCCAATGCGGGCGACAGCCCAAAACCGCCGAAAGGCGAGGAGGCCCAGCCCAAGCGTGACAAACGCCCGCCGGAATACATGTCCGGCGGCCACATGCGCCTGATCATCGGTTACAATCTCAAGGAGAAGAAAATCTATTACACCGATTCGTGGGGGCCCGGCCACGAGATCAAGGGCATGGACATCGGCGACGCTTGGACGGCCACCATGGCGATTTTTATGATTGAGCCAAACTGAGGAACGAAATCAACGGTATCCCGGCATTCTTTCTGGATGCGGGATGTCCGGTGATTTTTTGGGTGGGCAACCTGGTTTTGCCGGCGGCCCCCGTCTTTTGCATGGCAGTGTGAATTCTCCGACCGACGATGGTGCCAGCATCCAGTGGTCCGGTAACGGTTTCCTGCCAACTGACGGGTCAGGCCGGATCCACCGGGTTGACAACGGCGCTGTCCCGGCGCAATGACACCACTGCAACCTCCGGCGCATTTCAGACCGTGGGGCATGCTAGGAAGACGGTCGGCTTCCTCAGGCCACGTCCGGAAGCTGGTCCAACAGCTTGTCGAGGGTGATGGGGTAATCACGGACCCGCACGCCGGTGGCATTGTAAATGGCGTTGGCGACCGCGGCGGCGGCACCGCAGATGCCGAGTTCGCCCACGCCTTTGGCCTTCATGGGCGAGGAGACGGGATCGGTCTCATCCAGAAAGATCACCTCCTGGTGCGGGGCATCGGCATGCACGGGCACCTCGTAGCCCGCGAAATCATGGTTCACAAAGAAACCCCGGCGCTTGTCCACCGCCAGTTCCTCCATCACCGCCGCGCCCATGCCCATGATCATGGCTCCAATGACCTGGCTGCGGGCGGTTTTGGGGTTCAAAATACGTCCGGCGGCGCAGACCGCCAGCATGCGGCGCACCCGGATTTCACCTGTGGCGGCATCCACGGCCACCTCTGCAAAATGCGCGGCAAAGGTGGACTGCTGGAACTTTTTGTCGAGGTCCCCGTATTCGATCATGTCCTCAGCGGTGAAGCCGGCCTCACCGGCCACCTCACCCAAGGGAATTCCCTTATCACCGGAGCGCACCTGCCCCCCTGAAAAGACGGCGTCCGCAGGATTGAATCCCGCCTTTTGGGCGACCATCTCCCGCAGCTTCATGCAGGCGGCATAAACGCCGGCGGTCGAGTTGTTGCCGCCCCACTGCCCACCGGAGCCGCAGGAGACCGGGAAGCTGGAATCTCCCAGCCGCACGATGATCCGGTCCAGGGGCAGGCCCATGGTCTCGGCGGCGGTCTGGGCGATGATGGTGTAACTGCCGGTGCCGATATCGGTCATGTCGGTCTCGACCGTTACCGTGCCTGTCCGGTCCAAGCGCACGCGGGCCGCGGATTTCATCAGCAGATTTCCCCGATAGCCGGCGGCAACTCCGATACCGATCAGCCGGCGGCCCTCACGGACCTGAGCCGGTTTGGGATTCCGCTTCGCCCAGCCGAAGCGCTCCGCTCCCTGACGCAGGCACTCCGTCAGGTGCCGTTGGGAAAAGGGTGGGTGGGGATTTTCCTCTTCAGCGGGGGGCGCGTTCTTGGCCTCACTTTGCGGCGGGGACAGCGCGGGGCTGTCCGGCACTACCTGCGTGTCGTTGAGAATGCGGAATTCGATGGGATCCATGCCCAGTTTTTCCGCCATCTCGTCCACGGCGATTTCCAGCACCGCCAATCCCGGGGCCTCGCCGGGTGCGCGCATGGCATTGGCTTCCGGCAGGTCCAGCACCGCCAGCCGGATGGCTGTCATCCGGTTTGCGCCGGCATAAAGCAGTCGCGTCTGGACGGCCGCGGTCTCCGGTTTGCCCTCCGGCAAATCCCCTGACCACGTCTCGTGGGCGATGGCGGTGATTTTTCCATCCTTTTCCGTGCCGATGCGCAGACGCTGGATGGTGGCGGAGCGGTGGGTGGTGTTGTTAGGAATCAAGGCGCGCTGCAAAGTCACTTTGACAGGACGGCGGGCTGCCCGGGCCGCGAGGGCAGCGAGCAGGGCATCCGTGCGGAGGAACAGTTTTCCTCCGAAACCGCCGCCAATGAAAGGTGAACTTACGCGGATGTTCTCCTTTGGAATGCCCAGCGTCTCCGCCATGTCCGCGACCGCCCAGGCGATCATCTGGTTGGAGGTCCAAAGGGTGAGATGGTCACCCTCCCAAGCAGCCACGGTGGCATGCGGCTCCATCATGAAATGCGATTCGTGGGCTGTTGTGTAAGTGGCATCCAGCCGGACAGGAGCGGCCTCGAAAGCGGCGCTGAAATCCCCGACTTTGGTTTCCGGCGGACCGTTCCCGCCGCCGCTGGCAGCCGGCTTCGCGGTATCCCTGGCTGCCGCAAGATCATATTGCCCTTGGTCCGCGGCGTATTCAACGCGCACCAGACCGGCCGCTGCCCGCGCCTGTTCAAAGGTGCCGGCGACCACCACCGCGATGGCCTGATGATAATGCTGGATCTCCGGACCGGCCAACAGTTTGGCGGTGTTGCGCTCCGCCTTCCCCAGCTTTTCGGCATTCTGCGCGGTCACAATGGCGATCACCCCCGGAGCGCTGCGGGCCCGGGCAAGATCCATGGAGACGATCCGGCCTTTGGCAATGCCGGCACCCACAACGTAACCATAGGCCTGATTCGCGGCCACATCGTGCCGCTCATAGGCATAGGGTGCGGTGCCGGTGGTTTTCAGCGGGCCGTCGATGCGGTCCACGGGCTTGCCGACCACCTTCAGCTGGTCAATCGGGTTTTGAGTGGCGGGGGAGTCAAATTTCATGGCCGGGTTCCTTTCGCTTCCGCCAGCACCGCGCCCAGAGTGCGCTCCACCAGCTTGAGTTTGAAGGCATTGGCCGGCATGAGCTTCGCCCCCGCCAGCAGTTTTTCCGCAACGGCTTTCGCGCCCCGCGGCATTTCGGCCTCGGCGGCCTCCACGCGCCAGGGCTTGTGGGCGACACCCCCCAGAGCCACGCGTCCGGTGCCGTCGCGCTGCACAATCGTGGCCACGGAGATCAGGGCAAAGGCATAGGAGGCGCGGTCCCGCACCTTTTCGTAAATCTGCACACCGCCGGCAGGCGGGGGCAGGGTCACGGCGGTGATGAATTCGCCTGATTCCAAAATGGTGTCGATATGGGGCTGATCACCGGGCAGCCGGTGGAGCTCCGCTATCGGAATGCTGCGGGTGGTGGCGTCCGGTTTGACAGTCTCCACCACTGCATCCAGCACCCGCATGGCCACCGCCATGTCGCTGGGGTGGGTTGCGATGCAGGATTTGCTGACGCCCAGCACCGCGTGGGGCCGGTTGAATCCATCCAATGCTCCGCAGCCACTGCCGGGCACACGTTTGTTGCAGGGCTGGTTGGTGTCGTAAAAATACGGGCACCGGGTCCGCTGGAGCAGATTTCCGGCGGTGGTGGCCATGTTCCGCAGCTGGCCGGAGGCCCCGGCCACCAGCGCGCGGGAAAGCACGGCGTAATCCCGCCGCACCCGCGCATCCGCTGCCAGATCCGTATTCCGCACCAGCGCCCCGATGCGCAGGCCGCCTTCCTTGGTGGGCTCGATCTTATCCAGACCGAGCCCGTTGACATCAATAAGATGCGGCGGGGTTTCGATCTCCAGCTTCATCAGGTCGAGCAGATTGGTGCCGCCGGCCACAAATCTTGATCCGGGATGCTGCGCTGCGGCTGCCGCAGCGGCGGCGGGGGACTGCGCCCGCTCGTAGGTGAAGGGTTTCATGCGGTTTTCCCGGCGGTTAAAATGATGGCCTCGGCGATGTTGGAATAGGCTCCGCACCGGCAGATGTTGCCGCTCATGCGTTCGCGGAGTTCGGCATCCGTAAGCTTTGGCGGTGTATTCAGATCGGCGGTCACATGGCTGGGAGAGCCGGCTTTGATCTCCTCCAGCATGGCCACAGCGGAGCAGATCTGGCCCGGCGTGCAGTAGCCGCACTGGTAGCCGTCGCATTTCACAAAAGCCGCCTGCATGGGGTGCAGTTTTTCCGGTGTGCCTAGACCTTCAATGGTGGTGATGCTGTCCCCCTGATGCATCACCGCCAGGGTCAGGCAGGAATTAATCCGGCGACCTCCGGCGATTACTGTGCAGGCACCGCACTGCCCTTGGTCGCAGCCTTTTTTGCTGCCGGTGAGGTGCAGATGCTCGCGCAGCGCGTCGAGTAGTGTGGTCCGGGTGTCGAGTTCCAGATCGCAGTCCTTTCCGTTCACTTTGAAGGACACCCTTGCGAGCACCGGCTTCAGAGCGTCGGCGGGCGGGGGAGACTGCGCCATGCTGAAGCGGGGCAGCGTGGTCAGGGCGGCACCGGCGAAGAGAAAGTCCCTCCGCGAGAAATCGTAATTGTCCCGGGACACTCCGGGGTTTTCAGGATTAGGCATGAATGGTCCTCCTGTCAGGGGTTGGCTCTGAGGAACCGCCGCCGATGGGCGCGGCATCCGGTTCCATTACGGATTTTTTGAGAGGACGCCGGCCCGGCAAAAGGCCATCAGCGGAATACTCCCAACGGGGCTACGAAACGCAGCGGATTTTTGATGCGGAAAAGTTCTTTCCGCATCCGGAGTGCGCCGGGGAGTGCCGGTTCGCTGACAGTTATGTCAGGCAAATCAGCAGCATCGGCGGCAGGTGCGGCTTTCGGCAGGTCCTCCAGAGTGTCGATATCATAGGCGGCGGCGGGGATATCGATTTTGCGGACCCGGGGCTCACGGGCGATCAGTGTCTTCGCTCCCTTCTCCCCCTCCAGTAAAAGCAGGCGCGTGAACTTGTCCGGAGCGAACCAGGCGGGCGCACCCAGCTGGCCTCCATAGGCGGCGGCCACGATGGAATGTCCTGCGGATGCCACCGCCAACACCCGCAGATGGGCCGCTGTCACTCCCGGCTGATCCCCCAGCAGCACAATGACTCCCTTGAGTGGATTCCTCCGGCCCATCCAAGGGCGGATGCCCACGGAAATGGAGCCGCCCATGCCTTTTTTCCAGCCGGCATGATGGATAATGTTCACCTCCATGCCTGCCAAAATATCCCGGCACGGCTGATCCACCGCGCCCAGCACCACATTCACCGGTCCCAGACCGGCCTCCAGCGCCGTTTCCACGGTGTGGCGGAGCAGGGGCTTTCCGCGAAAATGGGCAAGCTGTTTGGGCGATCCAAACCGTTTCGACTCCCCGGCGGCCAATAGAATGATTCCAGTCATGCGCTTGCCTCCATTTCCATGCGGTGAATAGCGGTGGTTTTGGCTTTGAGAAATCCACCCTGCCGGCCCGCCAGCACCGCGGCAGCCTCCGCCAGGATGGAAAAGGCGATTTCCTCCGGGGATTCGCTGGCGGTGTCCAGACCGGCAGGCGCGTGCAGCACCTCCAGCCACTCCGGGGGCAGGTTTCCGCCTTGGAATTCGGCAAAGCGGTTCAGGAGCTCGTGATGGCGCTTCTTCGAACCCAGCAGGCCGATATAGCGCAGGCTCAAGGGAAAAAGCCGGTGCAGAGCCGCCAGATCGCGGCCGAATTTATGGGTCATGACCACAGCGGCGGTGAAGGCGTCCCCTCTGAAAGATTCAGGGAGTTCATCCGGGTGTGGATAGCATTGAAAATCCCAGCCCAGGCCACCGGCGAAGGCGGCCAGCGGTGCCACTTCCGGCCCCTCTCCAAACACGATCAGGCGTGGCGGCGGAGTCACAGTCTGTGAAAAGACGCCGTCCCTTGCAATGATAAGCGCCTTGTCCGGCACCAGCTCCGAAGCTTCCCCTGACGAGTAGGGCACCATAATCCGGCACAGCGCCCGGTCCGCGGCCCGGTCCGCCATTTGGGTGAGGAAATTTCCCTTTTCTCCGGCGGCGGGGATTTTTTCCATATAAACCCAAAGGCGGCCGTCACAGCCGAAGAGCCGGCGGGTGTCAAAAAACACCAGTTTGGGCACTCCGTCCGCCAGCACGCCGGCGCCCTGCTGCGCGATCTCCTCCTCCAGACAGCCTGCGCTGAGGAATCCAATGGTGCCGCGGCCATCGGGCCGCACCAGCAGCCGCGCGCCGGGCTGCCGGTAGCTGGAGCCCTCAGACCTGACCAGCGTGGCCAGGCACCAGGGGTGGTCCCGCTCCGTGACGGCGGCGTGGAGGATGCGGCGAAAGTCTTTCATGTCTGTCCGGAGGGCATGAGGATTTATCCGGATAACGAACGAAGCTGGCGGCAGGGATGGCGGATTGCATGGAGCTCCGTAAAATTCCGGCCCGGTGGATTTTCTGTAACTGAAACATAAGGCCGCCGCCGGTCGTTTCCTGCGCGGTCCCGCTGTATGAATTCCACCCGCCTGCTTCCCGCCCTTGCCGCCGCCGCTCTCGGCTCCGTTCTTCAAATGGTGCCGGCCCGGGCGCAGACTCCCGCGCCGCAGGAGCCGGTGGTCATCACCATCAAAACCCCGCCCGGCCAGATGAAGTATGACCGCCCGGTGATTTCCGCCACGCCGGGAACGAAGCTGCGGCTGATTTTTGAGAATCTGGACGAAATGCCCCACAACCTCGTGCTGTGCCGGCCGCTGGAGGGCAAGCCTTCCGACAAGGGACTGGAGGTTGCCCAGCAGGCTTGGCAGATGGGCGCGGAGGGCATGGCCAAAAACTGGATTCCGGACAGCCCGCGCGTGCTGGCCCACACCGGCCTGGTCCCCGCGCACCACAAGGAGGAGCTTTTTCTGACGGTGCCGGAGGAGCCGGGCATCTATCCCTATGTCTGCACCTTTCCCGGCCATGCCATGGTCATGAATGGCGAGCTCCGGGTGCTGACGCAGGGGCCGGCACTGACGGATCTCAATTTCAAGCTCTATCTGGGGGAGTGGGACAAGCTCCCTGACTTCTCCAAGCTGACCCCGCACCGCGCCGGGCCGCTTCCTGACAGGTTGGTGGACATCAAACTGGAGGGCATGAGCGAGCACTTCGGGGTGCGTTATGAGGGCACATTCGAGGTGCCGCAGGACGGGCGTTATGAATTTTTTCTTTCCTCCGACGACGGCTCGCGGCTGTCGATCGATGGCCGGGCCATTCTGGACAACGACGGCATCCATCCCGCAAGCACGGTTAAATCCCGCAATCTGCGGCTGACCAAAGGCACACACCGCCTGATGCTGGATTACTTCGAGGGCAACGGCGAGGAGCAGCTTTATCTGGCGTGGTCCAGCAAGCAGTTCTCGGAGACCCCACTGTCCAAATGGATTCACCCTTCCCGGGACGATGGCGGCGGTGCCGAGGCACCGGGCGACCCCAACACCGGCATCCCCTTGGGGTCGCAGAATGGGGAGGCTGTCATTTACCGCAATTTCATCGCCGGCAGCAGCCCGCGCGGCATTGCGGTGGGCTATCCGAACGGCACCAATCTGTGCTTTGACGCCGACCAGATGGCTCCGGCGCTGTTCTGGCGCGGAGCCTTCATGGATGCCAAACGCCACTGGACGGACCGCGGATCAGGAGCCCAACCCCCGCTGGGGTATGATGTATTCTCCCCCGCCGCCGACGGCCCGGCGCTGGCGGTTCTGACGGATCCCAACGCCGCCTGGCCGGTGAAAAAACCGCGCGCCGAGGGCATTCGTTTCCGGGGCTATACTCTGGACGCCAAACGGTGCCCGACCTTTAAATACGATATCGGCTGTGTCGCCGTGGAGGAGCGCTACGAGCCGGTGGGCGACACCAAAAACGGTGACGGAGCCCTCATCCGGCACCTGACCTTCACCTGCCCCATGGCTCCGCCGGGACTTTATCTCCGGGCCGCGGTGGGCAATCTGCAGCCGCACGATGGCGGGGTGTGGGCCGGGCAGGGGTTTCAGGTCAAGGTGATCAAAGGCTCGCCCCTCACCCGTGGCCAGAGCGGCACCGAACTGCTGGTGCCGGTGGAGTTCGAGAACAACCGAGCCTCCGTGGATCTGCTTTACCGCTGGAATTCCTGACCTTTTCTGCCCATGCCCTTTTCCCTGCATCCCTCTCTTTTCCGCCTGAGCGCCGTGGCGCTGACTGTCTCCGCCGCAACCTCAGTGGCTGATGATCCGAAGGAGTCCGATTACTACCAAATCCAGGCCATCCCGAATCCTGACAAGCTGGTGCTGGAGGTCGGAGCTCTGGAGCACACACCGGAAGGCCGCATTTTTGCCACCACCCGGCGCGGTGATGTCTTCACGGTCACGGACGCTCTCGGACCCGATGTCTCCACGGCGAAGCTGAAGCTTTTCGCGGGCGGCCTGCACGAGGTGCTGGGAGCCACTTGGAATGAAAAAAACCAGTCGCTCTATATCACCCAGCGCCCGGAGGTGACCCGGCTGCACGACGACGACGGGGACGGGCGCGCCGACACCTTCGAGACGGTCTGCGACGGCTGGGGCATCACCGGGGATTATCACGAATACGCCTTCGGCTCCAAGTTCGACCCCGACGGCAATATGTGGGTGGTGCTGTGCCTCACCGGCTCCTTCACCAGCGATACCGAATACCGCGGCTGGGGCCTGCGGATCACGCCCGACGGCCGCATGCTGCCGTCCGTCTGCGGTATCCGCAGTCCCGGCGGCATCGGATTCAACGCGGCGGGGGATGCCTTCTACACAGACAATCAGGGACCATGGAACGGGTCAAGCTCCCTGAAGTGGCTCAAGCCGGGCTCCTTCGCGGGCAATCCCACCGGCAACAAGTGGTTCAGCATCACCACCGAAATAGGCCCTCGCCCTCCCGAGCCTCATGACCAAAGCCGCATGGTCACCGAGCGGGAGCACGTCCCCACCCTGGTGCCGCCCGCGGTGATGCTGCCTCACGCCCATTTGGGGCAGAGCCCCACGGCCATCATCTGCGACCGGACCGGCGGCAAGTTCGGTCCCTTCAAAGATCAGCTGTTTGTCTCCGAGCAGACCTTCTCCAATATTGCCCGCGTCAGCCTTGAGAAAGTGAACGGTGTTTACCAGGGCGTGGCCATTCCCTTTCTGGAGGGTTTCGGCAGCGGCCTCATCGGCATGACCCTGACCGACAGCGGCATCCTGTTCGCCGGCGGATCGGACCGCGGCTGGGGTTCGCGCGGGGGCAAGCCTTACAGCTTCGACCGCGTGGTGTGGACCGGGAAAACCCCTTTTGAAATCCTCAACATGACGGCGGAGCCCGACGGCTTCACCCTCAGCTTCACCGCGCCCGTGAACAAGGAAACCGCCGGCGATCCCGCCAGCTACGCCATGCGGGCCTGGACGTGGGCCTACCGCCAGGAATACGGCGGCCCCGAGGTCGATCAGGTCAAACCCGTCATCAGCGCCGCCACGGTCTCCTCCGACGGCATGAAAGTCCGTCTCAAAGCCGCGCCCCTGACCAAGGGACACGTCCATTACCTCCAGTCCCCCGGAGTGCGCTCCGCTGATGGCGTGCCCCTGCTGCACGGGGACGCCTATTACACTCTGAACGAGATTCCGGCGAGCGGCAGTTAAGTTGGAGCCTTTTGCCAAATGCCGTGGTGCCGCACCACGGGCAGGAGTTCCAAGGCCGCATCATGAGCATCCCCGCCATTTATCAAACTATGGCCACGGTGTGATCATAAAGCGGTAAAATTTTTTGGAGCCCTGCATCGGAGTGGAGAAGGAGAGCACCGAATTGGATCCGGCCTGAGGCACCCCGGCGTTTGTCCAACCGACCGTGCCCGGCGAGGCGGTTTGCTGGAGTTGATAAGTGTGACCGGCCAAGGATGGAACCACGAAAATAATATTGGTGCCCGCCATGGTGAAGTTTGGTTTCGGAAGAATCGGCTGTGCCGGCAGACTGACTCCGGTCAGCTTCACACCCAGCAGTCCCGCCTGGCTGAGGCCCGGCAGACTCAGTCCTCCGCCGGCGCTGAGGCTTAAAGAGGAATTGGGCCGGGTGTCATTGTCCCGGAACAGATAGAGCAGGGGGGCGGCCAGCATCCCGGTGCCCGAAACGGAGAGCGCGACTCCACTGTTGGCACTGTTGTCATTATCCCCCTCCCGGATGATCTGCATCAGCGAGGGAAACAGCACTTTGCCGCCGGATCCTGCTTGGATTTGCAGGTATTCGCCGGGGGTGTCCGGCCCTTGTATTCTGACAAGATTCGTGAAAACCAACTCGCTCCCCGGGTTGTGGGCTCTCCACGTGACGTCCACATTGGGGGGATGCGTGTAGCCCGTCACGCCATCGAATTCAGCTTTGGAGCCGGAATCCACGGTGATGGAGGCCAGGCTGGCGAGGGAACTGAGCGCGGGAAAGCGCATATTCGCCCTCCCGGTGATTCTGATCGTGGTGCTGCCCGTGACGGATGCCAGACCGCTGACCAGCGGCGCCCCGCTGCCGCTGTTGATGATGATTTGCCGGACGTTGGCCAGGGACGTGAAACGCTGCGGTGCGGACTGCTCGTTCAGATCAATGCTCACTCCCCGGGGCGCGAGCAGCAGCGGCGCATGGATCATGGAGGCGGTGGCGGTCTCAAGCCGGGAGGAGGG
>JAQGPJ010000028.1 GCA_028293125.1 Verrucomicrobiales bacterium
ACTGCCAAGAAGTGGCTCCGGTCCATCGGACGCCCGCTGGCACCCGTGGGCCGTCCTCCCGCCGTGGGGAGGTCTGGGGCCCGGTTCGGACGAGCTGCCGCCCTTGGTCGCCGTGGTGCGGGGATTCGGGTGGCTCATGGGATGTCATGGAGGGCCCGCGGTGAAGCCGGAGCCCTGACGGGGACGCCCCCAGATTTGGGGCGGTCTCCCGGTGGTGGGCTCCCTGCGCGGTGCCAACAGATTTGCGGGCACCGGCAGGGAGTGGGCATGACGCCCCAAGTTTGGGGGCTGAGATGTCAGGAAAGGCCAGCCTTCAGATTTGAGGGCTGCCGCCGTCTTCGGGAGCCGGCTCAGATTTGAGCTGCCCACCTTTCGCGGCTTTGGCTTTCAGGACGGCGCGCCTGCAATCAAGCCAGGCGGTGACCCGCTCCCTCACCCGGGCGGCCACCTCCGGATCCACGTAATCGACCACGTTGCGCGCCCACTCCGAAAGGAGCCGGTCGGTGGGGCAATTCAAATCCCGAACCAGATCTGAAATCTGCCAGCGCAGCAGATCCGACGGCCGGATTTCCAGCAGGTCCGCGAACTTGATCAGCTCCCTGCTCAGGGTGGCGCTGACCTTCAGGCAGTGCTGCCGGCGGAGAGCCCGGGGCGCGCGGCGGTGGAATTTGCGGGGCGTGCTCATCCTTCGGACCCTCCTTCCCATTTGGCGGCGAGGGTTTCGAGCCGTTGCCAGATGTCCGCCTCCAGAGATTCGGAGATGAGCTTCACCGCTTGGGAGCCGCCATCCTCCAGAGTGGCCAGCAGGCTGATGGCTTGGTAAATAGGACGTTGGTCCCGGTGGTCAGCCAGACCTCCAGAAACCTCCCCTGCATGTCACGGGGGAGAAGGTCGGCGACGGTGGGAGCGGTCTCCGATCTGTCCGGCGGCCAGCCGAGACCGGCGCGGCCTGCGGCTTTGGCGGATCCGGCTCCGGAGAGCAGCAGCTGCAGGGCGGTGTCGATCAGCTCCGGGGTGGACATGCCGGTGAGGGTGATGGCCTCGGCAAGGCGGGCGGTGGTGAGGCGGTCCAGCCGGATGCGGGCTACTCGGCCAGAATGCGGTCCAGCTTTTCGTTCAGGAGCGCCAGCTTGAAGGCGTCGGGGGTCATGCGATCCTGTTCCCAGTGTTGAAGCGTGCGGGGAGGAACGCCGATGTGGGCGGCGAATTTGGATTGGGAGAGCCCCAGCTTTTCGCGGGCGGCTTTTAACTTGCGGCGCAGATCCTGCGGCATGATCATGGTTCATGGTATCTGAGTAGTTTGGCTACTTGGTTTCCTAGGCCCGGCTGAGTGGTGCAAACACTCCTCCGGGCTGTTTCATTTCCACCCGCAGCACGGGCTTCAATGCCGGGCTTATACCCGAATCAGGGATATACCGCAAGCATTTTTTGCGGGAATTATGATTTTGGGGCGGATCAGGACTGAAATCCCCGGTGTTCTCAACGTGCGTGCCGGGGCGTCAGTTCAGCCCGGGGTGCGCCAGCAGCTCCAACCACTGGCCGGTCTGATGGTCAAAGTAGTAGTCAGAGCCCTGAAGTTCTCCAGTTTGAAGAAAGCCAGCCACGTCCTGTTCTGACCACTCCCCAAGCTCGACTCCGTCACGGGCAATCTTCAGCTTTGAATTCCTGCCGGGCGGCGGCGGGATATATCTGCGAGGAGAACGGGCCGCCATCTGCACCACCTGAACATGCGTGCGGCCCGCCCTCAAAAGGTTTTTCTTCCGCGCCTTGGATGTGTCGCCGATCCGCAGCACTGCGGCAAGCAGCCATCCGATGGGACCAAAAACGAAGCCAAGGAGAAAGCCCCATTGCGGGCGGATGGCGTAGCCAATGAGCCCCACCACGATCCAAAGGACTAAAGCAACGAGAAGTTCCATATGCGAATTGTTTGTGGTTTGATAGACTAGATTCGCCCCAGCATAGCACCGGCCAGCCGCTTTTTAGCCTTTTTCCGGCGCGCCTTCACCTCCTCCGCCTGAGCCTCCAGCTCCACGCATTCCGCCAGCGCCTCCGTGATCGGTGTTCCGGCGGCCCATGCCGCAGCCTCCGCGATGCGCTCCACCACCACACCCACGACGTCCTCATCCTGCCCGGAGATGATCCGCGTCCGGTGCTTGCAGTGCATCCCGTTGATCCCGGCCTCGCAGGTGCAGGTGATGACCAACACGCCATCGGCGCGCACAAAGGAAACCTGGTAAGGGTATGGACCAGAGCCACTGACAAGGAAGTCGATTCGTTCCATGAGGCCGGATTATAGTTTTTCTAATTCTCCGGCAAGGTACAGTTTTCTGTGTGCGCCATCGCTTTCAGGCGGGAGGCAAGGAAAGATGTATCCAAATTTGGGCCGATGTCGGCTATCGTGGCTCCGGAATGGATCGACCGGGATTTCAGCCGATCTCCCCACCGCAGGAGATGTGCTCAGATTTGAGCGCATCTTCCCCGATGGCCGGGCCGGGCACGTGGACGCAGATTTGCGCTCACCTCCGCCGGGGAGAAGACTTGAGATTTGAGGGCTACCGCGCCAGAGCCGGAAGGGCGGGAGATGGCTTCAGATCTGAGGGCATCTTTGCCGGCCGCCATGGAGACGCAACCAAATCTGGTTTGGCCTCCGGAGGGAATGACCGTCGGGATTGCCTGCAGTCATTACCATCAGGATTACTGATGGTAAAAGGGTGCGGGATCCGCTCATCCCCTCAGGCAGCGATGGATGGAGAGAGCGCAAAACGCATCCCACGCGCGGGCGGGCCGGAGTCAGCCACTTGCTTCATAAATTTGTGAAGCAACTCCCCATGCCGGGGAGCAGACTTGGTAGATAAAATTATCAAGCAAGTCCCCATGCGCCGGGAGGGCTGTCACTGAACGCAAGTTTGCGTCGGTCACCCATGCCGGTGCTGACTTCAGGAATGCTGAAGTCACCGGCACCCGTCACTAGTAGTGACCGGTCAGGTCTTCCGATTCGGCGGGCCCATCAGCCGCGTCCCGTAGACAAACCAAACAATGGTCAGTGCTAAGCTGAGGGCGCAGGCCGGAAGCAGATCGGGTTCAAGTAAAATGAATGTGGCGCTGACGTGCACGAATCCGGTTAAGAGGAAAACAATGCCCCAGAAAATGCGGATCGGCGTGTTCCTCGCCGGCTCATTTGCGGCTTGGATATAGACTGCTGACCGAGGAGCCAGCGCGGCCTGTTGCACCTGCAGCTGAATCTCATCCGCCCAGTCACCAAGCGGCAGCCAGTCCTGCGTGCCGTCCAGACAGACCTCCGTCTCCAGATTGATCTGCCCGAACTCCAGCTCACGCCGCAGAGTGGCGGATGGGTGTGGGCCGGTGACGGTGCAGTCATTTCGGAAAACGTGGAATAGTAGCGGTGATGCCATGCGGGGGGGCGTCTTATCGTTTCCTTAATCATTCCGCAAGATATGTTTTCATCAAATTTTCACTTGAAAGTCTTCTACCAAGGCATCGCACAAGAATGGAAATCAGTCTCCCGCATCCGCCCTGAAAACTGTGGAAAATGCGCTGCATCGAACACGCGGTGGTAATGGGAGCCCACTGCCGCGAAAATAAAAATCAATATATTTGTTTACTATAAAATATATCCGGGTCTAATGCGCCCAGAAATGGAAAACATGGAAATCAACCTGCGGATCTAGCCGCCAGCACTGACCTTGGAGCAGTTTCAAACACTGAACACGAAAACCAAATGACCACCACCGTATCCATCAGCAAACGAGCCAAAGCCGCCGGCATGGCGATGGCGACAGCCGAGCGCCGGTCCCTGTCAGGGCAAATTGAATTCCTTATTTTGGAGGAGGCGATCCGCCGGGGGCTCCTCAACGAGATGCCGGTCAAGGTCCTGCGAGTCAAAGGAGGGCGGGCCGCATGGGCCTCTTACGGCAAAATCCTATGGTAAAAATGACATTCGCACTGCCGAAAACCCTGAAGGCGGCAATCGCCGAAGCAGCGGCCGCCGAAGGGCGGGACCCCTCCTCCTACACCCGCTACACGATGGCGAAACAGCTGGGAATCACCCTGCCGGTGAAGGCCCTCTGGCGGGCTAAAATCAAATCCGCCCGCCCCACGGGCAAAGGGAAGGAGGCCGCGTGAGCCCCGCTCCTGGTAGTTACACCCCTGGCGGGGACCGAACCACAAAACGCAAAACCGTCTCCATTGAGGCGGATGTCTGCAGGGATGCGATGCTGGAGGCAAAGGCCCAAAACCGCACCCTGAGCAATTACGTCAACACCCTGCTGCGCGACCGGTTCGCCAATGAAAAAGAGGAGGTGGCGGCATGGTGAGCCTGCTCCCCTTTACGCAGCGGGACGGAGTGCCCGGAAGTCAGCCCGGCCCTCCGTGCTCACCCCCTTTTTGTAATAGCTCGGGGCCGAGGCGGGAAATTCCAGCGGCGATCCGGTCATGATCGACCAACAGAGGGAACTGATCGCCGTGATGGCAAACACTGTCTCGGAGGCGTACCACGCCCTCACCGTGCCGGAGCAGCGGCTGGTGCTGTGGATGATGACCCAGATCACGGGGGAAGACGATGCCCTGCGGAAATACAGCATGGGCGTAAATGAATTTGCCGAAATCCTCGGCTCCAACAATGGCCGGCTCTATGAGCAGATGGAGGCCGTCTGCCAACGGTTGCATACCCGCACCCTGAAAGTCAGGACCGGACGCCGTGGATACATCCTGTTCTACTGGATGCACTATATGTACTTGGAGTCGCGGATTGCCCTGCAATTTCACGAGGACCTTAAACCAGTTCTCCTGCAACTCCGGGAACGGCTCTGCCAAGTGCCCATAAAGGACGTGACCCGCCTCCAGCAGGTCGCCCCGCCCTCAGCAGTGGCAACAGGTCAAGCCCTCCCATCGGGGGCGTCGGTTGAACCGACACCCTTCCACGGCAGGAGATGAGAGGAGTAGACAGTATCTACACCCTGCTGGCAGCATGGGCGCCAGAGGAGCCCTGAAATCTCAGGGCTGAGCATCCACAGGTTTGGACCCTCATTACTGGTGAGGGATGGAGCGGCCTGTGTCCTGCATAGAGCCGTTCGGGATCGGCGGCAGGGGAATCCTGAATCATGACACTCTCCTGCAGGACCCCTGAAGGCGGGCGGCGTGGGGATGTGCTCAAATTTGAGCAGATGTCGGCTGCCCGGGCTCGGGCATGGATCGATTTAGATTTCAGCCGATTTCCAGCAGCAAGAGGCGCAATCCCTAATTCGAGCGGTTCAGCCGCGCCCGGAGTGCCAGAATCCCCTCTCTCGGAAACCTTTCCCGGATGGCATCAATGACCTTTTTCTCTAGGAGGCTGATCAGCAACTTGGCCGGGATCTCCGGGTAATCCTTCCGGAAGCGGTCCAAGTGCTCAAGCTCCGGCCGGAACTCCTGCCTGAAGCTGCCACAGTTGTGGCTGCCCGCCAGTTCATCCCAAAGCAGGGCCAGCACGGGCAGACTCCCGCCGTGCTCCAAGTCTGTGTCCAATCCCTGGTTCAGCTGCATTGCAGCCTCTACGGAAATACGGGTCATGACGATGTCGTCAAACCATTTGAGGGAACTTTTATGCCGAAAGAGGGAACCCGGCCCCCGGGGATTGACCGCCGTCGGGAGCATCGCTGCAAGGCACCGGCATCAGCCTTTGAGATCCCGCGGCCCCCGCCCGGCAGACCGGTGACGGAATAGATTTACCTGACGGTGCACGAATGGATCCATGCCAAGGGTCCCATCCGGAAGCTGGTAGAGCCTTTCAAGCGTGGCGGGATTGCGCCAGTTGTTTTCCCGGCAGATCGGAGTGTTGAGCGGGACTCCCCATGCTTTCGCTGCTCCCGCCGAAAATCCCCCTTTGCACGCTTGGCACAGGTTTTGATGGAGCGAAATCCCGAGGACGGACCAAACCCCTCCGGCACGGCCCCGGCCCGTAGACGCGAAGGCTCATGGCGGACCGCCGGACCGGCTGGAAAGCACACCCGGTGCGCCGCCCAAAAAACAGGAACACCTCCTGTCTCCTGCCCCTGCCGGCATGAGACTGGAGACCAGGGGTGACCCGCTCACTGTCATTCTGCCCCGGGTGGATCAGCCTGCGCTGTCCGGTGACTGATCGCCGGCAGCCTGCCGGCTTTCCGCGTGCCGGACGGCGCGGGGATTGACCCGCCGGCTCTCCCCGGCGTGCCGGAGAACGGTTTCCGCGAAAGACTCCGGAGCGCGGGCGGGGGGCTCGCCCCCCGGTTCCCCGGACGGCGCGCCGAGGATGCTGTCCAGTATGCGGTTGAGTTCGGAGAGGGCGAAGGTGGAGGGCCTTCGCCGGTTGTTCTCCCATGAAGCCAAAGTGCTGAGGCGCACCCCCCACTCCACCGAGGCCTCAGTCTGGTTCAGCTTCAGTTCCTGTCTGGCTTTCCTGATTCGGGACGGGATGTCATGGTCCATGGCGGGGTTTGGAGTTTGATGTTTGGGATTCAAGGCTGGAACCCGCACTTAGGAATCCGGACGGTTTCCAGCGGGAACCAGCGGGAAATCCGCCGGTCCTCACTGACCGGAACCATAACAATGGTTAAAAAATCCCCGCAAACCTTTTTTAAACTTTTTAATGTATCGAGAAAACCACATTGCGCTTGGAGAGTGGAATCACGGATTGAAAGAGCGCACGGGCTTGGACCGGTTTTATGAATTTTTTAACCTGAAACCTTAAAATATTTTACAGGTCCGGAGGCGGCCCCCAAGGCCGCGGCATCATCC
>JAQGPJ010000047.1 GCA_028293125.1 Verrucomicrobiales bacterium
GCTGGTTTCATGACCGCGTTTCTGGCGGCGGCGGAGTCCAACCATTTTCTGCAGCCGGCCTTCTTCTACCTGCTGGCGGCGGTGGTCAGTGTGCCCCTGGCCAAACGGCTGGGACTTGGCAGCGTGCTGGGATACCTGATTGCCGGAGCCTGTCTGGGGCCGGCGGTGCTGAACCTGGTGGGGGATGCTAAAAACGTGATGCACTTTGCGGAGTTTGGCGTGGTCATGATGCTTTTCCTAGTGGGGCTGGAGGTGAAGCCTGGCCTGCTCTGGAAGCTGCGCGGCCCCATCTTCGGCCTTGGCGGCTGCCAAGTGCTGGTCACGGGTCTGGTGCTGGCCATGCTGGGGTTCTGGATGGGCTGGCCTTGGCAGCAGGCTGTGGCGGCGGGCTTTATCCTGTCCATGTCCTCCACGGCCATCGTCCTCCAGAGCCTGGGGGAGAAGGGCCAGATGCACACGGCGGGCGGACAGGCTTCCTTCGCGGTGCTGCTGTTCCAGGATCTGGCGGTGATCCCGCTGCTGGCGCTGCTGCCCCTGCTGGCGGCCCCCGGCGGGGAGGCCGCAGTGGCCACGCACGGTTTCGCCGCGCTGCCGGTGGGCATGCAGATTCTACTGCGGCTGGGAGCGGTGCTGGCGGTGGTGGTGGCAGGGCGGTATCTCCTGCGGCCCGCCTTCCGCATCATCGCCCACAGTGGCATCCGCGAGCTGTTCACGGCCTCGGCCCTGCTGCTGGTGATCGCCACCGCGCTGCTGATGGAGGCGGTGGGGCTCAGCGCAGCCTTGGGCACCTTTCTGGCGGGGGTGGTGTTGGCGGAGAGCGAATTCCGGCATGAGCTGGAATCCAATCTGGAGCCCTTCAAAGGACTGCTGCTGGGCATTTTCTTTATGTCTGTCGGGGCCGGCATCGACTTTTTGCTGATCCGCCGGCAGCCGCTGAACATCCTCCTGATGACCTTGGGGGTGATTGTGGTGAAGCTGGGCGTGCTCCACGCGATTGGCCGGACTTTCCGGTATCCCCGTCCATCCCGGGATCTGGTCAGCTTTTATCTCGCGCAGGTCGGGGAGTTCGCCTTTGTGCTGTTGAATGTGGCGGAGCAGGGCCGTATTCTCCCGCAGGAGAAAACCGGTCCGCTGACAGCGGTGACAGCTCTGAGCATGGCCCTGACTCCGCTGGTGCTGATACTGCATGACAGGCTGACCTCCATCCATTGCAACCAGTCGCCGAAACCGGAGCGGGAGCACGATGAAATCGACGAGAAGCACAATCCGGTGATCATCGCCGGTTACGGGCGGGTGGGGCACATCGTGGGCCGTATGCTGAACATGCAGGGCGTGCGTTGCACGGTGATCGACCTCGACGCTGACCAAGTGGACCTGTTCCGCAGGCTGGGCACGAAGATTTTCTACGGCGACGCCTCGCGGGAGGATTTGCTGCACGCTGCCGGCGCGGCGGAGGCAAGGCTGTTTGTGCTGGCCATTGATGACGAGCCCAAGTCACTGGAGATCGTGGATTCCGTGAGGCGGCACTATCCGAATCTCCGCATCCTGGCACGGGCCACGGGCCGCATCCATGCCTATGACCTGCTGAAGCGCGGCGTTACCGACATCTGGCGGGAGACACTCGACAGTTCTCTGGAGATAGGCATCGCTGCTATGCGGCATCTGGGTTTCCCGGCCTATGAAGCCCGGAGGGCGTCCCGGGTGTTCCGGACACACGATGAAGCCACGGTGATTGAGCTGGCGGACCTGTGGGGTGACGAGCCGAAATACATCGCTGCCGTCCGCCAGCGCACGGAAATCCTGAACCGGGCCGTGGAGGCGGACCGCGCCAACCTGAACACCATGCCGGGCGAGGCCTGGGACACGGAATCGCTGGCGAAGGAGGTGCGCGGTGAATCCGCCTGACAAATTCCTGGACCGCTGGGTGCGGCGTTTTGCCTGCGCTTTCCGCGGACTTGGCTGGGTGCTGTCCCACGAGCCCAGCGGGCGCGTGCATGCCGTGGGGGCCATTCTGGCGGCGGCAATGGGATTGTGGCTCCGCATCACCGCTTTGGAATGGGCGGTGCTGGCTTTGGCCTGCGGATCGGTGATAGGCGCGGAGGCGCTGAACACCGCCATCGAAAAGCTGGCTGACCGTGTGTCCACGGAGAGGGAGGAGGCCATCCGGCTGGTCAAGGACACTGCCGCCGGCGGTGTGCTGGCAGTCACTCTGGGGGCTGTTGGGACGGGTTTGGGAATCTTCGGCCCGAGGCTGTGGACGATGATATGGGAATAAACCTGATGATCACGGTCACAGGAAACAGTCCAAGATCATTACGGGACCATGCACCCATGGACACTTCTCGTTCCGCATGTTGAAGCAGGCTATTGCGGTTTTCAGGATCCCTCAGGCGAGGATGTCCCTGACCACTTCCCCATGGACATCGGTCAGACGGAACTGGCGGCCCTGATAACGGTGGGTGAGGCGGGTGTGATCGATGCCCAGGAGGTGCAGGATGGTGGCTTGGTGGTCGTGCACGTGCACGCGGCCCTCCGTGATATTCCAGCCGAATTCGTCGGTGCTGCCGTGAACGTGACCGGCCTTGACTCCGCCGCCGGCCATCCAGAGGCTGAAGGCGCGTCCGAAGTGGTCGCGGCCGGTGGGTTTGGCGGGATCACCCTGCCCGAAGGGGGTGCGGCCGAACTCCCCGCCCCAGATGACCAGGGTGTCCTCCAGCAGTCCCCGCTGCTTCAGGTCCTTCACCAGCGCCGCGGAGGGCTGGTCGGTGTCCTGGCACTGGATTTCCAGCTGGGTGTGCAGATTGCCGTGCTGGTCCCAGCCGCCGTGCATCAGCTGCACAAACCGGGTGCCGTTCTCCACCAGCCGGCGCGCCATCAGGCAGTTGTTGGCGAAGGTGCCCTTTATTCTCACATCGGGGCCGTAGGAGTCGAGAATGTGCGCGGGCTCTGTATTCAGATCCGTCAGGGCGGGCACGCTGGCCTGCATCCGGTAGGCCATTTCGTACTGTGTGATACGGGTGTCAGTCTCCGGATCGCCGTAATCCTCCAAATGCGCGGCGTTCATGGCCTGAAGGTCGTCCAGCAGTGCCCGGCGGGTGGCGCGGTCCATACCCTCCGGATTGGTCAGATAAGGCACGGGATCACCGGTGTTGCGGAAACGCACGCCCTGATACTTGCTGGGCAGGAAACCGCTGCCCCAGTAGTAGTCAAAAAAGAGCTGGCCGCAGCTCTTCTGCCGGTCCGAGGAGGTCATGACCACAAACGCCGGCAGGTCGCTGGTTTCGCATCCCAGACCGTAGGTGGTCCATGCCCCCATGCTGGGGCGTCCGGGAACCTGCGATCCGGTGAGGAAGAAGGTCACCCCCGGTGCATGATTCACCGCCTCGGTGTTCATGGAGCGCACCAGGGTGATATCATCCGCGATGCTGCCCAGATGCGGCAGCAGGGTGTTGATCTCCAGACCGCTTTTTCCCCATTTCTGAAACGGGCGGATGGAGGGCAGCATGGGCCACTTTTTATACCCCGCCGTCATGGTGGAGAGCCGCGTGGCTCCCCGCACACTTTCCGGCAGATCCTGCATGGCCATGCGGACCAGCGTCGGCTTGGGGTCAAAGAGGTCGATGGCGGAGGGACCGCCCCCCTGCCAGAGGTAAATCACGCGTTTGGCTTTGGGGGCGAAGTTTGGAAACCCGGGCAGGCCCACCGGGGCATCGCCGGCGGCAAAGGCGGAATTTCCACCCAGAAGGGTGCTCAAAGCCGCGGCACCGATACCGGTGGCGGCTTTTCCGAAAAGCTGCCGGCGGGTGACGCGGCGGATATTTTCTGCAAAGGGATCCATAGAGGGGAAAATGAAGGGTAAGGGGACCTATTCCCGGGTCAGCGCCTCATCGAGATTGAAAATGGCCAGGCAGACCGCCGTCCATGCGGCGTGCTCCACCGGCGGGAGGCCCGGATCCTGCGGACTGGCCCCGGCGGAGACGAACTTTTGGGCGCTTCCCGGGTTTTGGGCAAAGTGCGCCGTCTGCCGGTCCAGCATCCGCTGCAGAGCCGCCAGATCCCTCGCCTCCGGACGGCGGATCAGAATGCGGCGGCAAACCTCCGTGAAGCGGTCATGGGGTGAGGGATATTCACGCAGCAGCCGGGCCGCCAGCACCCGCGCGGCCTCCACCCAAGTGGGATCGTTCAGCGTGGTGAGGGCGTGCAGGGGGGTATTGGTCAGATCCGGCCGCACTTTGCAGGACTGGCGGGCGGAGGCGTCGAACATATTGGCCGGGCCCACGGTGCGGCGCTGGAAGGTGTAAAGACTGCGGCGGTATAGATCAGAACCGCTGGACAGCGGATAGGTGAAATCCCGCTCCTTGGTGATGGCCAGGGATTCCCAGATGCCGTCCGGCTGGTAGGGATAGACCGGCTTGCCGCCGATCTCCGTCCGCAGCAGGCCGCTGGCGGACAGCACTGTGTCCCGCAGGAACATGGCCGGCAGCCGGAAGCGGGAGCCACGGGAAATCAGGCGGTTCTCCGGATCGCGCTGGAGCAGGGCAGGGGTCACCCGGCTGCTCTGGCGGTAGGCGGCGCTGGTCACCAGCAGGCGATGCATGGGCTTCATATGCCACTTGGCGCCGTCACGGAACTCCACCGCCAGCCAGTCCAGCAGATCGCGGTGCACCGGCGGCTCGCTCTGCACCCCCAGGTCCTCGGATGTTTTCACCAGTCCGGTTCCGAAAAAAAGCTGCCACATGCGGTTCATCTGCACGCGGGCGGCCAGGGGATTGGAGGACTGCAGCAGCCAGCGGGCGAATCCGAGGCGGTTGGACGGGGCATCCGCCGGCGGCGGCGGCAGAAAAGCAGGCGGCGCGTACCCCACCTTCTCCAGAGGCTGCTCATAATCGCCCCGGCTCAGAATGTGGGTGTCACGGGGTTTGGAGTCCTCCATGACCATCACCCGCGGCATTTCCTCGGCCTGAAAGGTCCGCAGCGTCCGGCGCGCTCCCATGATGGCTTTGATGTCATCATGGCCGGAAACCCCCGCCAGCCGGTTGTCATCAAACTCCGTCCGCACCCGGCCGGCGGCGTAAGTGTTGGGCTTGTCCGGTTTGGCTTCCCGGACGTCCAGAATGAGCCGTTTCCAATTGCCCTCCTCCGCCTTGTCGGAAGCCAGGATCCGCTCCTCCCATTCCTTCTGCAGCGCCTCACGGCGCTTTTCCCAGTCCGGTCCCGCCGCTTGGATGGCGGCCTGCTCCCGGGCCTTCAAATCCTCCACCGCCTTCACGTAGCCGGGGGTGCTCAGTTCCAGAATCGGCGGGGCCACCCGGATGCGGGAGGAGTAATAATTCGGCACTCCGCTCTCCGGCAGGTTGTTGAAGGCCGCCATCAGACTGTAGTAGTCTTTCTGCGTGATGGGGTCGTACTTGTGGTCGTGGCACTGGGCGCAGGCCACGGTCAGGCCCAGAAAGGTGGTGCTGGTCACATCCACGCGGTCGAAGAGCACCACATTCCGCTGTTCCTCCGCGATGGCTCCGCCCTCGCCGTTCAGGAGGTGGTTGCGGTTGAAGCCAGTGGCGATTTTCTGGTCCTGGGTGGGATTGGGCAGGAGGTCGCCCGCCAGCTGCTCGGTGGCGAACCGGTCGAAGGGCATGTCCGCATTCAGCGCCCGCACCACCCAGTCGCGCCAGATCCACTGGAAGGTGTCGCCGTCCTGCTGAAAGCCATTGCTGTCCGCATACCGCGCCGCGTCCAGCCAGGGAAGGGCCATGCGCTCGCCGTAGTGCGGTGAGGCCAGCAGGCGGTCCACCACCACCTCATAGGCCACCGGCGAGGTGTCGGCCAGAAAGCCGTCCACCTCCTCCTCGGTCGGCGGCAGACCGGTCAGGTCATAGGTCACCCGCCGCAGCAGAGTCACCCGGTCCGCTTCCGGTGAGGGATGCAGTCCGGCGGCCTCCAGTTCGTGGAGCACAAAGTGATCAATCTGGTTTTTGGGCCAAGTGTGCTCCGCCACTGCGGGCAGCAGGGGGCGGACAGGAGCCATAAACGTCCAGTGGGGCTGGTATTCCGCCCCGGCGGCGATCCAGCGGCGGATGGTTTCCTTCTGCTCCGGGCTCATGGTGCGGTGGGAATCCGGTGGCGGCATCCGCTCTTCCGGATCGGCGGAGGTCAGGCGCTCCATGAGGGTGCTTTCCTCCGGTTTTCCCGGCACCAGGGCCTTCATGGACACCGCCACGTCCCGCAGGTCCAGCCGCAGGTCGGCTTTCCGGTGGTTCGGGTCCTGCCCGTGGCAGTAGAAGCAGTTCTCCGACAGGATCGGGCGGATGTCCCGGTTGAACTCCGGCACCCGGCCCTCCGCCCGCGCCGCCGAGCCGGCTCCAGCCATGGTGATGGTGATGGCCACCAGCAGGCCTGCTTTCCGGCCTTGCCACGATGCTGTGGCAGCGGCCTGAAAAGGAGGCTGGGTTCCGGATTTGAAAATCAAAAAAGACATACAGGCGGACGGGGCGGCGGCAGGAGCGCAATTACGGAAGCAAAACCTTATTACGTCTGTCAGGGGAAGACCTTTTCGTTTCCGGTTCCTGACATCGCCCGTCCCGTGGATGGACTGTTTCGCCCCCTGAAAGAGAGACGCCCGCCCCGCTTTTGTGAAAAAGCGGGGCGGGCGCGGGGAATGAGGCTGGTGGAAATGCGGGATATCAGGCGTTTAAAGGGCCATCTCCCAGCCTTTGGCCGGAAAACCGGGGCCCGGACCGTTATTTATAAAGACGGTAGTAGAGCCGCGGAGCCGATGGCGTGACTTCAAGGATCATATTGCTCCCGGAGACCGCCGCACCCGGCGCATCCGTCCAGCTGCCGGCGGCGAGGGCGGTGGAGGACTGAAGTTTCCAGTCCGCCGCCGTGGCCGGCCAGGAAATCACCACTTTGCCATTTTGCCAGGCGATGTTCAGTGGTGGAGCTGTGTCCGCCGGCATGGCGTAGATGGCGAAGTTGTCGATGCCAAAGTACCAGCTGGCGGTCCCGGCCTGGGCGAAGCGGAAGCGCACCTTGGCCTGATTGTCCGCCTGGGGGATGCGGTGGAACTCCACACGCTTGGACTCCAGGGGATCGTCGTTGATCCGGCCGCTGATATAAGGGGCCAGCGTCGGCCAGGTGGCCGGAGCCGCACCGATAAACGCGCCGTAATATCCGCCAATGGTTTCGCCGGTCGTCTCATCAAAGTAAGTGGCGGTGTCAGTTTGGGGATTGGTGAGCGTGGCCTCGGCGTCGATGCCGCCGGTATTGTTCAACACCAGGTCATTCTTGTCGACCATATACAGAATCGGCAGCCAAGTGGCACCTTGGTCGATGGAGTACTCCACCGAGCCTATATTGTCCTGATTCTGCTCATACATGCTGTTGTAGAACAGATATAAGTTGCTGTGGCCGGTGAGATTGATGTCCGGGGTGAAAAGATACTGCACTTGGCTGTCGCCGCGCTGGTCGGACTCGGCGTAAAAGAAATTGCCTTCAACAATATCGGGGACCTGCACCCGGTTGATAAACTGCTGAGGCAGGCTCAGCCGCAGTTCCGCGTCCCAGCGGTCCAGCACTCCAACAGCGTTGATCCGGTCCTTGGAAATGACCACCCATCCCTGATAAGCGTCGGAATTGGGGTTATCAAGATTCCATTCCACACCGCCGCCGTTGGAATGATGCTCCACCGTCCAGCCGTGGTAGGTCCAAGTGTTGGCCGGAAACTCCGCCGGCGGCTCCATCTGCTCCTCCCAACTGTTGAAATTCTCGGAATAAACCGGTGGCACCGGGATGGTCAGATTCGGATAATCGGTGACCGTGAAGTTGTATTGCACGGTGGTCACATTCGGCGTGGCCGCGGAATCGGCATAAACCAGCTTCAGTGTATGGACCGAGAGGTTGTTCAGCAGGTCGGCAACCGTATGGGTGATGGTGGTTTTTGTTCCGGATTTGGTGGCCGTGGCCGGCAGTGCCGTGCCGTCCAGGGAAAGCTGGACACTGGCGGGATTGACCACTGCCCCTCCGCTGTCCACCAGCCGGAAGGTCAGGGTGGGCTTGGGGGGCACGCCTGTGGCGTTGGGCTGCGGGGTGGCCACGTCGGCGTAAATGCCGCCGGCCCCGGCCCCGGTCAGTTTCTGAAATGCATGGACGGCGGAGGTATCGTTGGCATCATTGATCAGGATCCGCGCCGCGGGATCGGCCGAATCCACCAGATACCACGAGACACTGGCGTCGGAGCCGCCCTCATAATACACCAGTCGGAATCCGTAGAGGCCTTCGGCGGAGATCGTGAAATCAAAGGCGGAATCACCCGCGCCCCGCCCGCCGTCATAGGAGCCGAGCGTAACGGATTCCAGAAGATTCTGCGGATTGGGGGCCGTGGTGACGCGGAAACCGTCATCACTGCGCACCACCATGGTGTAAGTGCCCGGCTTCAGATTCAGATACGTCAGGGCCTCGACGGAGAAATTGTCCGTGCCGGTGGCCCCGGTGATGCCGGGGATGCTCAGACCGGAGGCGGAGGCCCCGTTCTGATCGTAATCGATGACAGTGGATTCGGCGTAGTAACCGTCCGCTCCGAAAGTGCTGGTGTCGGCGATGTTGTCAAAAGGCTGGCCGGTGGCGTCATTGATCAGCAGACCCGCCAACTGGGCCTCGGCCCGGAGCAGCGAGGTGTCCAGAGTGTTGGTGGATTGCACCGTGCGGACCCGGAAGCCCGGGGCCGTGGTGTCCGCCTGGTTCACCGGATGGGCGAAGGTGGCTGGAATGGAGATGGAGGTCTGCGCGGCGGCAGTGCCAGCGAGTGCCAGCAGAATTCCGAGACAGGCTCCTGCCTGCGGATGGGATAACGGATTCAATTTCATGGCGTGATATTCTGGGTCGGTGGCACCGGTATTCCGGTATAAAAAACCCGCGCTTTGAAGAGGGCGGGTGGTGGGTGGACGGGAGGATGGGTGCCGGGGGCTGGATGATGGGAGTGCCTGCCGTAAAACGTGGCTCCGCCGGCGGAATCACTGGTTTTACAATAAAGGGGCAGCGCAGGCATCTTGGTGGATGGACGGCCATCATTAAGATGACTAGAGCCGGTAAACGAGCAAATTAATGTGTCAAAATAGCCTGTGGCCGGCGCATTTCCGCCACAGGAATGTTATTAAAAGAAATTTGACGGTGGCGTAGGCGGTGCTCCCCTCCACAAGCTGCGCGCGCAAACAGGTAATCGAAGGGGCGGAAATGTCGCATCGTGAATGGGAGGGTTTCCCCTAAATTCTGATTTTGCACTTTTCCGCAAACTGGGGCCGTCGCTCTGCGCCCGGGAGCGGCCATGACGCATGCGGCCCACCTCCTGAAACAAGGAGCGGTCTCCTGCCCGCCGCGCGGTTTCGCCGGCGGGCCGGAGTCGGTCCCTTGCGTGGTGGCGGAGGGCGTGAAAAGCTGGCGGCTCCCTTTCTCCTTCCACCGCTTTGCCCCCCCTGATCCAGCTTTTCCGCCAACTCCGTGACCGCTTCCACGAATCCGCCCCCTCACGGGCGGATTGGAACCGGGCGGTGCGATGCATGGTGGCCTTCATGGGGCCGATGCTGCTGGCCCACTCAGGAGCTGTTCCTCTGGATCCCGTATTCGCCTGCCTGGCGGCCCAGTCGGTGGCCTTGGTGGATGTCCGCGGGGAATACTCTCTGCGGCTGGCGCTGATGCTGAGCATCGCCGTGATTCTGACCGGCTCCACGCTGCTGGGGATCCTGGGGGCCGGCAGTCTGTTCCTAGCCTTGGCCGGCAGCTTGGTGATCACGGTGGCGGGCGGGGTGTGGCGCCATCTCAGCAGCGATTACGGCCCTGGCCTGGCGGTCTCCAGCGGGCTTATGTTTTTTGTCGCCGCCGGCCATCCGGTGCAGCCGGGGCACCATCCCGCCATCTCAGCCCTGGCGGGGGCCGCCTTCGGCCTGATCCTGCAGGTTTCCCACTGGCCCTTCCGCCCGCAGCACCCGTTGCGGCTGGCGGTGGCGGAAAGCTGGTGCGCTCTGGCCGATCTGCTGGAGTCCCTGGCACCCGATACACCGAACCGTTCCCAGGCCATTTCCGAAAAGGAGATCGCCCTGCGAACGGCGCTCAACCAGACGCTGAGTTCCCTGACGGCCGCCGGCCGCCATGCCACCAAAGTGCTGCCCCGGCTGGAGGCGCTGAATCTGGCCGCCGCCCGGCTGGGCATGCGCGCCCTGGTGTTCAACACCGCTCTGGAGGCAATCCGCCCGACACGGGGCTATCAGCAGCTGGAGGCTGGTCTAGTTCCCTCCCTGCAGTCTCTCACCCAAACCGCGCGCGCCATGGCGCTGGCCGTGGTCTCCCGCCAGCCGGAGCATCTGACCGCCGTGGAGGTGCGCACGGAGCGGCTGCAGAATCTGATGTCGGTGCTGGAGAGCCAGATCTCCGCGCAGCTGGAGGACGCCGCCGCCGCGCAGCTGACGGAAATTCTGCGCGGCATCGCCTCCCTGATGCCGGGCATTGTGGAGACCCTGCGGGTGGCCACGGACCGGGCCGGGGAGCGGTCCGCATTCTCCCTGGAGCTGCGCGATGTGGGCACACTGACTCTGAAACCGCTGACGGCGGTGCTGAATCTCCAGCCCTGCCTGGAGCCCGCGCTGGTGCATCACACCCTGCGGCTCATGGCGCTGATGCTGCCAGGCGTCGCCGCCTTCAAGCTGAGCGGGCTGCCGCATGGTTACTGGTTGCCATTCACCATGGTGGTGGTGCTGCAGCCGGATTTTGGAGCCACGCGCCAGAAGGCCGCGGAGCGCATGGCGGGCACCCTCATCGGGGGCGCGCTGGCCAGCAGCCTGCTCTGGATTCATCCGCCGGGGGGGGTGGTCCTGCTGGGCATCGCCCTCAGTATCGCCCTGTTCGCGTTTTTCGTGAAGCGCCAGTACGGGCTGGCCGTCATTTTTGTAACCTTCATGGTGGCGCTGCTGACCGAATCCCAGCAGCAGGCGACGGTGGCCTTCACGCTGGAGCGGCTGGGCTGCACCCTCGCAGGCGGTCTGCTGGCCCTTGGCGCGGCGTTGATTTTTTGGCCGGTGTGGGAACGCGGGCGGTTTGCCGGCATCATGGGGCAGGCGCTCCATGCCAATACCGCCTACCTGCGGAAGGTCATGGGCCGGCTGGGCTCCGGCGGTCTCTACGATGATACCGTGATCCAAGCCAAACGCTCCGCCGAGTCGGCGAACATCGGCGTTTTCATCTCCCTGCGGCGCATGGCGGCGGATCCGGCAAACCAGCGGACCGACCTTGAAAGCTGCGCCGCCCTGGCCAACGGCAACCAGCGCATCACCCGGGCCCTGAGCGTGATCGCGCTGCATTTGAACGAGGACCCCACGCGGTATCCGGAAGTGCTGACGGAATTCACACAGCTGGCCACCCAGGCGTTCCACCTGCTGGCGGAATTCCAGTCCGGCGGCATCACCCCGCACGACGCCCGCATGACGCTGACGGCTCTGGAAACCTTCCAACTGCCGCCGCTGGATGAGGCCCGCCGAAATAATGCCCGTTTCCGCGAGCCTTGGACCTTTCCCCAGCTCAGCCGCATCATCGCGGAGCTGGGAGCCATGATTCTGACCTCCGGGGCGCTGCTTCGGAAATCCACTGCGCCGGCGGTGAATGTTGAATCCACATCCGGCGGCAAGGAGGACACAGCAGTGGGATCCCTGCTTCATAAGCCAGGGACCGCCCTGCCAGGAATCCGGGGAAATAATTAATCCGGTCGCCGGCATGGTGCCGGCAGCAACCTCCAGCCTGATCAAATCCGGCAGGGACTGATGGGAAAAGCCGCAGGAGGCGGACCGGGGCCGGTTCCGCCGCCTGCAGCCTGATGGTTCCGGAGAATTCAGGTGCCGCGCTTATTGCCAAAAAGCTCAATGTGCAGCCGGTGGCAAAAGCGGTGCCCATGGGTTTTGCAGACCTCCACCAGCCAGGCGGAGCGTTCACGCAGTTCCTCCATGGTGCGGCCTTCCGGCATCAGAAGCACACGGTCGGGAGCGATGGGACACCGGATGGCAGTCATAAGCTCCCGGGCCTCCTCGAAATCCGCCGGTGAGCTGATCACGAATTTCAGCTGGGTTTCCCGTGCTCCCTCCATCCAGCCCCGGATGGTGTCCGGCTGGAAGCGGATCTGTTCATGGCGGTGAATCCAGGAAGGGCTGGTTTCTCCCTCCAGCGGAGTGGAGTTGGCCAGCTTGGGACTGATGCTGGCGAGGTCGCATCCCCCGGCAGGCAGGGGAATGGTGCCCGCGGTCTCAATGGTCAGATGATAGCCGGCATTCCGGATCAGGCCGATCAGCTGCGGGGCTCCTTTGGCGACCATGGGTTCACCGCCGGTCAGGACCACATGGCGCGCGGCGGGCCAGGATTGGATCGTGGACAGGATGGTCTCCGGGCTCTGCCTTTCCCCTTCCGGCTTCCATGAGGCGTAGGGGGTGTCGCACCAGCGGCAGCGCAGATTGCAGCCGGAGGTCCGCACAAAGACGCTGGGCACTCCGGTCAGAATGCCCTCCCCCTGCACGGAGTAAAAGATCTCGGAAATCAGCATGGGCGGACCGGATGGGACAGGCTCGTGGATGCCATCATCACGTGGTGGGAACAGGAGCCGGGGGCAGGGGAGGAGTGGCGGCGTAAACCGTGGGGTCGGGCACACCTGCCATCAGAAAAGCCTCCCGCCGCTCCACACAGGTGCCGCAGGTGCCGCAGTGCACCGCCCCGCCCTTGTAGCAGGACCAAGTCTGGGATAAATCGACCCCCAGCTCCGCGCCGATGGCGGCGATGCCGGCCTTGTCCGTGGCGATGAAGGGCCGCAGCACCGCGATTGCCGCATACGTTCCCAGCCGGATGGCGTCGGATATGGACTGCATGAAGGGCTCGCGGCAGTCGGGATAAACCGCGTGGTCCCCGCTGTGGGCGGCGATGACCAGCCCCTCCGCGCCCCGGCTTTCGGCAAAACCGGCGGCAATCGAAAGCATGATGCCGTTGCGGAAGGGAACCACGGTGCGTTTCATATTCTCCTCCGCGTAGTGCCCGTCCGGGATTTCTCCGCCGGACTGCAGCAGATCAGAGGAGAAATGCTCATTGATGAAGGGCAGGGTGATGACGGTGTGCGGCACCCCGATTTGGGCGGCATGCCAGGCGGCAAAGGGAATCTCCCGCTCATTGTGCTTGGAGCCGTAATCAAATGAGAGCGCCGACATGACCTCATGCTCCCGCGCCGCATGGTGCAGCGCGGTGACGCTGTCCATGCCGCCGGAGAGGAGAACGCAGACTTTCATAGGGGGAGGCCGGCGGAGCCGGCAAGGAGAGTTATTGGTTATTAGTTATTTGGGGAGGTCCTGGCTGGCGGAAGGCGTCAAAGTTCCGGTTCCTAATAACCAATAACTAATAACCAATAACCGTTGGCCTGCCGGCCCGTCAAAGCCCGAAGGGATTGTCCACGATGCCCGGCGGGAGGCTGGCTTGGGCGGTGAGGCGGATACCGCCGCGGGGCGAGAAGTCGCCGCGCACGATCATCTGTATGGGGGAGCAGGCGGCGCTGAGTTCATCCAGGAGGCGGTTGACGATGTCTTCATTGAAAGCGGCGGTGTTTCTCCAGGAGGCGAGGTAATATTTCAGCGATTTGGTTTCGAGGCAAAGCTGGTCCGGGACGTAGCAGATTCTCAGACGCGAGGAGTCGGGCTGGCCGGTCACGGGGCACAGGGAGCTGAATTCCGGGTAATCGAGGTGAATCCAGAAAGGGCGTGCGGGCGTGCGGTTGGGAAAGCATTCCAGCCGGGCCTCCTCCGGCGACTGGGGCAGCCGGGCGGATGATCCCAACAGGGTGATGGGGGGTGAGTTCTCCATGGGGATTGAAGGGTTTGGTTCCGGCGTGCCGGAGGGCAGGGCAAGCGATAATACGGTCCAGGACCGCCGCAACGCCGCAATCGGTCTGGGAAGTGGGCGACGTTTTATTCCTGGGGATTGCCGTGCGGCCACGTTGATGTGCGCCGTTTCCGGATTGAATCCACGCTGTCATGGCTCCTCCCCGGCAATTCTGGTGATCTCAAACGCAGCCGCGTGGAGGAGGTGGCATGGGAGCTTGCCAAAAAAGGTGGGAAAGTGTCCCCATCAAACGCTCTCTCCGGCGTTCTCCTCTCTCAGTTCATGCAGAAGCCGGTTCCGTCTCCGCGTCTCACCGGCAAACGCTGCACGTCCCACCATTTTTGGAGCAATGTTTGCAGGCAGAGCAGTTCGAGCAGGCGGTGCAGGTGCCTCTGTTGGGGAACAGGTGGCGAAGGCGTTCAGGGAGCAGTTTCCTGCGTGCTCCGACTGCCGGTCAGTCGCGGTTTGAGTGCGGCTCCGGTGGCCAATGCGAAGGTGAGAGCGGCAAGGAAGCAAAGGCGGTGCATGGACTTAGAGCGAAACCGGGTCAAATAAAGGGTGTTGGGCTTAATAAGCCCAGCCGGTTGATTTTAGATCCGGAAGCCGCCTGCCGGATTGAGCCGCTGCGGGCATACAGCAACGGGCCTGTTCCTGTTTTTACCGGACATTTAACTCGGTGTAACCCGATGATAATCAAGGTGGTCGGGCTGGCGAGATTCGAACTCACGACCTCTTGCACCCCATGCAAGCGCACTACCAAGCTGTGCTACAGCCCGCGACGGTTTTTCCGTTACAGTGCGTGACCATTGAACCGTCCCGATGAAGTTTGCAAGCCTTTGATTTGAAGTTTTTGATTTTTTTTGGCCGGTCTGGAATTCCCCTAGAGCGTGTCGTCACAAGAATTACTTGACTTGATGTTCCAAACAAGGAAATTCTGTCTCCATGTCTGAGGATTATCATCGCCATGATTTACCGGATCGGGTCTGGAATGTTTTGGAGCCATTTCT
>JAQGPJ010000068.1 GCA_028293125.1 Verrucomicrobiales bacterium
TTGCCATTTCCGCTTTTTACAGATTCAAAGCCGCCTTTCAAGGAGGGGATTTACCCTTTAATCCTTTGGCTGTGAATGCGCAATATGATGAGTTGCGCTGAAGCGGGATGGCTGGCGCCGGCATTCCGGAAAACTGAAAAACCTATGCTCCGGCACCGGGCAGGGTGCCCGGCGGGACAGGCGGGACGCCTGTTCTACCCGGCTGTCCAGCCGGCTTCAGCCGGAAATTCTATAAAATGGATTACTCCGGCAGCACTTCGAAGGTCGTGGTGTAGGAGGAGCGGCTGGTGGTGGGCACGCCGTCCACCTTGGACCCCTCGCCTTCGGTCACGGCATTGAGCCAGTAGCGGCCGGTTTCCGGAAAGGTGACTTGGAAGCGGCCTTCGGCGTCAGTGGTGACGGCGGTTTCGCCAACCTCATCGCGGTAGCGGTCGTCGCCTTTCACAACAGTCACTTTCAGATTCGCGGCCGGCTTGCCGTTGAAGTGCAGGAGGAAGGAGGCTTTCTCACCCTTCACCAAGTCGGTGGGGTGGTTCTTATCAACCACGAGCTCCAAGCCTTTGCCGGTGGGCTTCAGCGCGCCGAGGGAGGGCTCGCCGGAGGTGACCACCGTCTCCACGCGGGAAACGTTTTGCGACACCTTGACGCCGGATTTGTCCTTGATGCCTTCGGAGGCGAAGGTCTCCGCGTTGCCGCGCCAGCGCTTTTGCTCGCCGTTCTCGGTCCACACGGCGGAAAGGGTTTCACGCACGGTGGCGGCCTTGTAGGTGCCGGGCTGGGTGAGCTTGACGTCGAACGTGGTGCGCACCTGACCCTCTTTGCCGTTCTGGATCTCCACGGCTTTGCCATCCGGCCCCGTCACGGTGAAGCCGGCCAGAGGGGCGGCATGATGGTTGGGAAAGAAGAGGTTGTTGGAGATGGCGGCATCGAAGGTCACCCACTGGTCATCCCCGGAAAGCACGGAATTTGAGGGGATGATCCAGAACCGGTGGGCCAGCGCGGGGCTGACGGACAGGACGAGCAGGCCGGAGGCGGCAAGGATTCTGAGTTTCATAATAAAAAGAGGTTAAAGGGTTCAGAGTTCAGGGTTCAGGCAGAAGGGAAAAAGATTCAGAAAGGGGCGCGGGATTGTTGGAAAGAGGGCGGGGGCAGGCGGGTCTTTTCTGAACCCTGAACCCTGAAACCTTTTCCCTTTTTCACGGCTTTAGGGCGATTTTGATTTTGCCGAGCTCCGCAGTGCCTTTGGCTTCGGCCTCCACGGCGGTTTTGCCGTCCCATTTGAAGGGGACGCGCACCAGTTCCCGACCGCCGACCTCGCGGGAGGCCTCCACCACGAGGGCATATTCACTGCTTGCGGACAGAGGTGGCAGAGTGGCGGTTTTGGCGGGAATGGTAATGGTGTGGGTGCCGACGGGGCGGGAGGGGCCGCTGACGCCATCGACCGGCATCTTCACGGAGCGTCCGCTTTTGCGCCACCACTGACGCATATCCTTCAGCCAGGTCTCCCCCTTGGCGTTGGGCTGTTCGGTGTCGTACCAGACCGCCAGATTGGCCACCACGGCCTTGTCGGCGTTTTCGACCCAGGCGGCGATGTAGGGGCGGTGGTATTCTGCCACTTCGAGACGCGGGATTTCAATGGTCAGCGCGATATCGCCGGCGCGGGTGGCGGAGGCTGTGGCCAGGATCGCCAGCAGGAGCAGGAGGAGGGTCGGTTTCATAAGCAGGGAAAAGAAAAGAGAAGGAGGAGGGGGGGCCATGAGGGTGGAATCAGTGGACGAGGAAAATCACAATCAGCACCGGCACCAGCACTCCGGCGGCCACCACCGGCCAGGTGCTCGGGCGGCGGCGGGCATGGACCCACAGCAGTCCCAGCCCGGTCAGGCTGAAGATCACGCAGGCCCCCGAGAAGATGTCCAGAAACCACGCCCAGCCGGGTCCGGTGTGCCGGCCTTTGTGCAGGTCATTCAGATAGGAGATGACTCCCCGACGGGTGAGCTCGTGGGTCACGGCGCCGGATTCCCGGTCAATGGTCAGCCAGGCATCCCCTCCGGGGCGGGGCAGGCTCAGGTAAATCTCAAACTCCGACCAGTCGGCGCCCCGGTCCGCCACCTTCTGCCGCAGTTCCTTTCCCAGCCACTCCGCCACTGGGGCCGGCAGCGGGGCTTTTTTCTCCGCCGCCGCTCCCTGCTCCAAGGCCACGGCACCCAGCAGACCGGCGGGCAGCGTCAGCTTCCGTTCATTCACCACTGGCTTGGCGGGAATGTCCGCCGCGTGGTTCAGTGTGATGCCGGTGAAGGCGAAAAAAAGCATGGATGCCAGGCACAGGGCGCTGCTGACCCAGTGCCAAAGGTAAAACTGCCTGGTCCAGAATGCCTTGCGCTTCCTCGCGGTGGGGGAAGGGATTTTCGGTTCAGTGACGGCAGGGGCAGTTTCAGACATGACAGAGCGGATTTCTCTTCACCGCCGGATCTTGGATCACCTCCGTGAGTGGGAGATTGAGACTCAGTCTCAATAGTTTGGCTTTGTCAAAGAGGAATTTCCTGTTCACCCCACCGCTTTCCCGTACGGATTCAGGTTGATTTGTGATGGTTATGTCAGGAAAAAGCGGTGGGAGGGACCGGGCAGGCATCGGGGAATCTCCTGGCTGAGGGCATCAGCGCATTTTCCCGAGAAATCGGGCCGCACAGACGCGTTTTCCGGGGAAAGGTGATTCATTATTTGTTCAGCATGTCCCCCTGCCCGTTGTTGTATTCATTTCCGGTGTTTTTTCTGGCCTCCACGTCTGCGGGAGCCCAGGAGAAGATCACGTTTCAGGACCACATCCGGCCGATTTTTGAAAACCGCTGCCTGAACTGCCACAACCCTGACAAAAAGAAGGGGGATCTCGACCTGTCCACCTTCGGCGGCGTGATGACGGGCGGCTCCGGCGGGGCCTCAGTGGAGCCGGGGGATTCCGCGGCCAGCACTCTGTGGCAGGTGGTGTCGCACATCAAGGAGCCGCTCATGCCGCCCAAGGGAGGGAAGATTCCGGATGCCGAGATCGAACTGATCGCCAAGTGGATTCAGGGAGGTCTGCTGGACGGGGCGGGCAGTGCGGCCAAAGTGAAAAAGAAGGCCGGCTTCGCCATGAACACCGCCGCGGTCTCCTCCCAGCGTCCGGAGGGTCCGCCACCCATGCCGGAGAATCTGCTGTTGGAGCCGGTGGTGGCGCCGGTGCGGCCCAATGCCATCACCGCCATGGCCCACAGTCCGTGGGCTCCGCTGGTGGCCATCGCCGCGCCGCGCCAAGTGCTGCTTTACCAGTCCGCCACCAGCGATCTGATGGGCGTGCTGCCGTTTCCCAACAAAGGGGCGGTGGAAACTCTGTCCTTCAGCCGCAACGGATCGCTGCTGCTGGCTGGCGGCGGTATTGCGGGCAAGGAGGGACTGGTGGTGGTCTGGGATGTGAAGACCGGGCAGCAGGTCATCACCCTGCCCATGGCCGAGGATTTCGACACCGTGCTGGCGGCGGATATCTCGGCGGACCAGTCGCGCATTGCCATGGCCGGTCCGGGGAAGAAGGTGAGACTTTACGACACCAAGACCTCGCAGCTGCTGGCCACGATGAAGAAGCACACCGACTGGGTGACCTCACTGGCCTTCAGTCCCGACGGCGTGCTGCTGGCGACCGGCGACCGCAATGGCGGGCTGTACGTGTGGGAGGCGGGCACGGGCAATGAATTCTACAACCTGCGCGACCATGAGAAGCGCATCGCCGCGCTGGCCTGGCGGGCGGACTCCAACCTCCTGGCCGCCGGCAGCGAGGACGGCAACATCACCTGGTGGGAGATGCAGAACGGCACCCAAGTGAAAAAAATCGGCAGCCACGGCGGAGTGCTGGCCCTGGGGTTCGCCCCGGACGGCCGCATGGTGTCCGGCGGGCGCGACGGCCATGCGCGGGTGTGGGATGCCAATGGCGCGCAGAAGCGCGACTGGGTGCCGTCCAGCGGCAGCCTGATCCTGCGGACCCTGTTTTCGGATGATGGACAGCGCATCCTCACCGGCGCCTGGAGCGGCGAGGTGAAATCCTTCCTGACCGACAAGCCCGAGACTGAGGCTCCGCCTGTGGTGCTGGTGAGCAATCCCCCCACCATCGAAACCCGTCTGACTTCCCTGACCGCCGACATCACCGCCAAACAGGCGGCTTTGAATCAGGCCGCCGCCGCCGTGGCGGAGAAGGAGAAAGCCGCAGCCGACCTTGAGTCCGGTGTGACCGCTCTGCGCAAAACCATCACCGAAACCGAGACCGCCGCCGCTGAGGCCGCCAAACACCGGGAGGCTCTCCAGGCGGAGACCGTCAAACTTCAGGAAACCGTCGGCACCCTGGCCAAAACCCTGGAGGAAATCCGCAAAAGCCCGCCGCCGCCCGCACCGGTGACGCCGGACACCGCCTCCATGCCCACCGCCGTGCAGGCCGCGATGGTCAAAATCACGGAGACGGAAACCACCCTGAACACCTTGGCGGGCAAAATCCGGGAGGAGAAGATAAAAGCCTTCGAGGCCCGCACTTCCAAAGCCAACAACACCCTCGCCGCCAAAATGGCGGAGGTGCCCAAAGTCTCCGCCGAAGTGGAAAGCCTGAATGCCCGGCTGGAGGAGATGCGCAAAAAAATGCCCGAGGAGGAGAAGTCCCTCACCGCCGCCAAACAGGCGGTGGAGAGTCTGAAACCCCAACTGGAAGCCGCCCGCCAGCAGGCTTCCGAAATCACCCGCGCCCGCGCCCGCTGGGAGGCCGCCCTCCAGAATGTCACCGTGCTGTCCCTCCGCGAGGAGACCAGCACCCTGAACTCCAAGCTGGAGGACCTCCGCAGCGAGCTTTCCGAATTGGAGGCCCCGGCTGTGAAACCCACGGCCCAGGAATCGCGGAAACAGCGCCTGGAGGAGATCAAAAAGGAACTCGAAATCCTGCCCGCCAAAGTGGAGGCCAAGAAAAAGGAGACCGAGGAGGCCGTGCTGAAATACCAGGCGCTGCTTCCGAAGTAGAGCTATCCCTACAAATTTTAGTAAAAATTAAGAAAAATTGATCGGCTTTTGAGGAGTGGATGGAGCAAAATATTCGGTTTTGAAAAAATACAAAATTGTATAAATACAAAATTGTATATTGACGAATCCGTACTCAGAGTTCGGCCAGATAGCGCTGTGGATTCTTTTCGAATTTCGCCACACAGGGCTGGCAGCAGAATTTCACCTGCTGGCCATCATAAGTTTTGGTGATGACGGGGCCCATGGACCCCAGCTTGTTATCAGAGAGGACGCAGGTGTCCTTGGTGTAAGGCTTCACGCCCGCGGTGCCGGCAGGGGTGCCGGCACAGGAAACGAGTCCGGCGGCGGCGATCAGTGTCAGAATGGTTTTCATGGCTTTTGGTTGATGTGGGTGGGTTATGGTGGCTTCAGAAGCGGAAACGGAGGCCTCCGCCAAAGCCGTAGTCGGAGTGATACTGGGTGATCAGGGAAAAGGTTTTGTTGAGCAGATGCTCGGCGCCCGCGCTCCACTCCCATTGGGAGCCGGTGTCGTATTGGACCTCGGCGAACAGGTTCACCCGGTCGGTCAGCTGCAGGCGTTTGCTGAGTCCCGCGCGGACGTCCCCCTCCCCATCGACCGCGAGCGAACTGTTGATGAGATACGGCAGACGGTATTCGACTCCCGCGAAGGGACGGTCTTCGGAATCCTCTCCGTTGGTGATACGCCATCCAAGGATCGTGGAGAAGTTCGGGTTGAAATACCTCCGCCAGCCGAGGTCGATTTCATATTCCGTGTCATCGTCCGGGTAGCCGGCTTCCCAGTCGGCATACCAGTCGTTATGGGAATTTCTCGCGGTCAGCCGGCCTTCGCTCATGTGGCTCTGAAGCGTTCCGTCCAGCAGGAGGTAAACAGGATCGTGCTCATGTCCGCCGCCATTGGGGGTGTGCGAAAGCCCGGCCTGATGACCTGAGCCTCCGGATGCGGAGGGCATGCCGGGCATGCCTGGCATTCCGTGCTCTCCGGGCTTGGCGGAATGTCCGCCGCCGCCGCCGGCACCACCGGCCGCCCCGTCGCTGAGGGGAGGCTGCCAGCTGCTGTCCTGATAGGAGAAAATCCGGGTCATGCCCGCGTGCATATGATAGAGAAGGTGGCAGTGGAACAGCCAGTCGCCGCGGTCATTGGCTTCAAACTCCACCGTGCGTCGCCCCATCGGGGGGAGATCGATCGTGTGTTTGAGCGGCGACAGTTTTCCCTGGCCTGCAAGGATCCGGAAGAAGTGGCCGTGCAGATGCAGCGGATGGTGCATCATGGTGTCGTTGATGAACTCCAGACGGATGACTTCGCCCTTTTTGATCGGGATCACGCCGTCCTCGGCAAAGGTCCGGCCATTGAAGGACCAGATATAACGCTCCATGTCTCCGGTCGCCCGCAGAGTGAGGGTGCGGCGCGGCAGACTCTTGGGAAGCTCTGTGGATTTCGGGGACCTCAACCGGGAGTAAGGGGAGAGGGGGCGTTCAGGTTCGGTGGCGAGCGCCTGGGCATCCGTCACCGGCTTCGCGTCCATGTCCTCCATCGCCGCCATCAGATGGGCATCCATCCGGTAGTTGTCCGGCTTGGGAACCTCCGGCGCGGGATGCTCCCCGCCCTCGCCGAACCACAGGGAGGCATGGCCGGAGCCATCCTGGGCGGTGGCGCGGAGTTCCCATTTGCCAGCCTTGGGGATGGTGACGAGAAGGTCGTAGGTTTCCGCCATGCCGATGAGAAGGCGCTTCACCTGAATGGGTTGAACGTCAGGGCCGTCAGCCGCCACGATCCGGAGCGGGCCGTTTGCGGACTGGAGGTAAAAATAAGTGGCGGCGGCGGCGTTGATGAAGCGGACGCGCACGGTTTCCCCCGGCTGGCCCGGGATGGTGGTGGATTCCCGGCCATTGGCCAGGAAGGCATCGTAGGCCACGTCCGATATGTCCATGGCGGGCATCCGGCTCCGCTCGCGCTGCCAGAATTCCTTCAGGGCTCCGGCCTTCGCGGCTCCGGTCAGGCTCTGGATGCTGCCTTTCTTAAACGCATACCACTCGCTCTCGCGGTTGAGGGTCCGCATGATTTCCTCCGCTGATCCCCGGGTCCAGTCGGAGAGCACCACGACATGATCACGGTCCGCCTTCACGGGCTCACCGCTCCTCGGCTCAATCACGATGGAGCCGAAGACTCCGATCTGCTCCTGGAGCGCCGTGTGACTGTGATACCAGTAGGTGCCGGAGTGGATGATGGGAAATTCGAAGGTGTGGGTGGTGCCTGGCTCGATCGGCGGGGTGGTCACGCCGGGCACTCCATCCTGTTCGTTCGGCAGCAGCAGGCCGTGCCAGTGGATGGAGGTGGTTTCTTTCCTGAGCTGGTTATGCACGCGGATGCGGGCGGTGTCTCCGACCTTGAAACGGATGGTCGGTCCAGGGATGCCTCCATTCACGGTGATCGCCCGCGCCGCCGGGTGACCGGGTGGAGACCACCGTTGCTCGGAGATGCTGAGATCGTACTCCACCATGCGGCCGTGGGCCGCGAGGATGGAGAGGAGAAGGAGAACAAGGACTTTCATGGCCGGACAGGGAAAGTGGGGTCCGGCGGATTACCTGGCTTTGAGTTTCCTGAGATACTTGGCGGGATCCTTGTCGAAGTCCTTTTTGCAGGGCTTGCAGCAAAGTTTGATCTCCTGGCCCTTGTGGGTGAAGGCCACTGTATCGTCCATGGCCTCCAGAGCGTCTCCGGAGACAATGCAGGTTTTGAGCGGGTAGGGTTTAACCTTCCCCGCCTTTTCCTGCCTGGCTGGCTTTCCCTCTTTGCCGGGTTCCGGGGATGGCGCCGCCATCGCCAGGGAGTTCACGGCGATGGCGAGAACGGCGGTCATGAGCAGCTTCCTTTTCATTCGATAAGTGGGTTGGGATTGGAGGGATTTGATGGCCTTCATGGGTTAATGTCCGGCACGGCGGAAAACCCTTGGAAAAACGACCGGTTTTTCACGGTCGTGCCCATCACATTCTTTTGTCTCAGTTGGCAAGATCCTTGAGCCGTTCCTTGAGGAGCTGGCGGGCGCGATAGATACGCGTTTCCACAGCCTTGGGGCTGCAGCCGATCATGGAGGCGATTTCCGCGTGGCTCATCCCTTCGTAAATGAAGAGGACCATCGCCTCCCGCAGATCGTCAGGAAGGGTCTGGAACGCGCGGTCCACCGCCAAGGTTGTTTCCATGGCTTCGGCTGCTTCCAATGGATTGCGGCCGGGGTCGATCGGTTGCGGGCAGATGGACGGCTCCTCCCGGGGGGCATCCAGCGAAACGGTGGGGTGGCGCCGGTTCCACCGCGCATGATTTCGGGCGAGGTTCCCGGAGATGGCGAAAAGATAGGTCGGAAAATTGCCGCCCGGCCGGTAGCGGTTTTTCGCCTGATAAAGTTTGACGAATGTCTCCTGCGCCAAGTCGACCGCGGTATCGCGGTTCCCGGTCATGCGGAAAAGGAAGGCGGTGACCCTTTCCCCCCATCGGTCCATAAGGGCGTTCAGCGCCAGGTCGTCCCCCTTCGCCAGCCGTGCCATCAGTTCAAAATCGGAGGGCTCCATCGTGGGTGGCCTCCTGGTTGCCGCGGCTCCGGTCGGGTTCACTGCGTGAGAAATCCAGAGCGTAGGGCAGCACGGCCTCCAAATAGCGGGCGGATTGCTTCCGGTCGAGCTGGGCGGAGGTCTGGTAGATGTGGTTCAGCATGGCCTGCCGGCATTCCAGATGGACGGCGGCGTGCTCCTTCAGCGCGGCCTCCAGTTCCGGATTCAGCGAGGTCCCCTCCCTGGCCAGGGTCTCCAGCCTCCGGTGGGCACGCGCGATGCGGGCGCACATCTCGACGCACTTCGGCTGGTAGGCCGCGTGAAGCCCGCTCACCTTGCGGAACTGATCGTCGGAAAGCTTGAGTTCGCTTCGCAGCCAGACCAGTTCTGGCATGGTGTCGAGCAGCACTCCTCCGCGCTCCTGCTGCTTCCGGAAATGCGTGAAGCAGAAAGCGCAGGCTCCGGCAGAAAGAATCAGCAGCAGGATGAGGAGCGGCTTTTTCATCGCAGGTGAGTGGGGGAGAAGGGATTGATCGATTCAATGTAGGCGCTCCGGCTGTCCGGCTGCCCCGGAGCGGTGACCGCGCCAAGCCAGAGCCCGAAAGCGACAGTCGAGGCGAGACCGGTGACCACCCCCAGAGGACGGGTGATCAGGCCAATGACAGTCTCATACCATGGAGAGGGGACCGGAGCCTGGGCGTTTTCGATGCGCCGCCAGACTCCCTGACGGAAGGAGGCTGGCAGTGGCTGGCTGCCCCGCGCGGAGCGGAGCAAGTCGTCAAACTCGGAATCGTTCATAGTGATCTTTCTCTAAAAGGGTGGAGTCAGAGAGTCTGCCACGGGTAAAACACCATGGCCGGAGGAAACCCTTTGGATTTTTCCGTCACTTGATGATTCCGTCATTTTCCGGAGCCGGACGGCGTTGGTCAAAGGTTGCCGCAAGCGGCTTGCCCTGGACACCCCATGACTGATTTGGACGGAGCGCATCCCCGCCTGAGCAAGGGCCAGCTCCATCTGAGCAGGGACTATGAGGAAAGCACCCTCTGCTCCGGGGATCACGATCCTCATTTCCACAGTCACCCGTGATCCCGGGACTCCAGCAGCCGGATCAAACAGGTTCTCATGGGCGAAGCCGTTTGAAAAAGCGGCTCCTGGAATGCCATGCCATGGAGGATTCCCGCATCCGGGTACGCGGAAATTCCCTTGGGAATGAAATAAGCTGGGGTTGGCGGGGCGTAGGGTTTTCCCGGTCCCCATGCTGTTGCCCTGAATTGTGAAATCCCTGTGAACCCCCGCTTTCTGTTTCCGCGCTGCCGCCGCCGCCACCGCCACCGCTCCTGCTGTCAGGGTGCTGGACGGTTGGCGGCACCTTTCTGATTTTCACATGGATCCTGTCCGGAACATTCCCGCTTGGCGGATGCTGATGGTTGGCTCGTGTCTGGCGCTGCAGGGCTGCGGCACTCCGGATGCGCGGGCGGCGGAGCGTCAGGACGGGCAGCAGCGGAAGGCGGAGGCCGCGGTGGTCAAACGTCTGGAGGCGCACGGGGTGGAACTGCCGGAGGCGGTGCATCCCCCGCCGGCGTCGCGTTATGCTGATCCCTCCCCTTCGCCGCGGACGTCCGCGCCACCGGATGCCGGGTTTGGGGAACCGGCGCGCAATACCACATGGGAACAGGCGCTGCCCCGGGGAGCGGATGGCATGGTGAGTCTGGACCGCGCCGGGGCGGTGCGGGTGGCGCTGCTGAATTCGCCGGACTTCCAGCGCGAGCGCGAGGATCTTTTTCTCTCCGCCCAGGATCTGAGGGGGGAGGAGCACAAATTTGAGCTTCAGGGCGGCCTGACGAGCCGGGGCAGCCGCCTCACCGGTGCCCGCGCGGCGGACGAAAGCGCCCGGCGCTCCACGGGCTCCGTGGAGTCCTCGGCGGCTTTGAGCAAAACCACCAGAACCGGAGGCCGTTTCCTGCTGGATCTGGCAAACTCCGTGCTCGTCAGCCTCGGCGGCGGGCCGGACAAGGTCATCGGTTCCGCCCTCAACCTCAGCGTGGTCCAGCCACTGCTGCGCCACGGGTCCCGGAAGTATGTCATGGAGGATCTCACCCAGGCGCAGCGCAATCTGGTGGCCAATGTCCGGCGGCTGGAGCAGTTCCGGCGCGGGTTCTACATTCAGACGACCGCCGGCCGCAGTGTGGCCCAAGGACCGGTGCGGGGGCAGGGCGATGCGGAAAGCGTGGGCCTGCTGGCCGGAGCTCCGGGCGGAACCTCGGGAGCGCAGGAGCCGGGCGGCTTTCTGGGTCTACTGCTGAGCGGTCAGAAGATTAGGAATCAGGAGGCCGTGCTTCAGGCGCTGCAGGACAGCCTGGCCCAGCTGGAGGCCGCCTTCGAGGCCGGACGCATCTCCAACCGTCTCCAGGTGCTGCAGACGCGTCAGGCTCTTTACAACAGCCAGAGTGTGCTGCTCACGGCCCGTGAATCGTGGCGCACCCAGCTGGACAATTACAAGATCAGCCTCGGCCTGCCGCCGTCGCTGCCGGTGGCGATTCAGGATCCGCTGCTGGAACAGTCCCGGCTGGTGGATCCCGACACCACCGCCCTGCAGAAGGACCTCACCGCCAAACTGAACGCCCTGCGCCAGCGGACCGACCTGACCACGCTTCAGGTGCTGGGCGGGGAGGCCGGGGAGCTGCTGAAGTTCAAGCCCCGCGCCGAGGGCCGGATCCGTGCGGCGGAACAGAACCTGAATGAGTTTCATGGCGGACTGAAGCCCCGGCAGGACCAGCTGGCCCGCCTGCGCCAGCGCCCGGAGGTGGCCACCATGGGCACGGCGTCGGAACTTTTCGATCCTGCGGCCACGGAGTCCACCCATGACCGTCTGGTCAAAACCTTTCCCAGTCTGAAGAGCGGGATGATGGAGAACTTCGCGGAGATTGAGAAACTGCGCACGGCGGTGCCGGCGGACCGTCCGCCGGCGGAGGTCCGCGCGGATCTGCAGCGGTTGGCGGGTTCCATTTCCGGTCAGCTGCTGGAGCTTTCCCTGCATCAGGCCGCCAGCCGGCTGGAGACCGCCACCTTGGAGACCATCGAGCTGCCCCCGGAGACCGCCTTGGAACTCGCTCGCGCCCAGCGTCTGGACTGGGCCAACGCCCAGTCGCGGCTGGTGGACGCCTGGCGGAGAATCGCGGTCAGCGCCGAGGCCCTGAAGCCGGGTCTGGACCTGCTGGTCAGCGGCCGCATCCCCACGGCGGGGGATGACGGCACCGAATTCAGCTACGGCAGCAGCACCCTGAATCTGGGAGTGAACTTGGATCTGCCCTGGGACAAGGTGGACGAACGCGGAGCCTATCAGGAGTCGCTCATCAGCTATCAGCGCTCCCGGCGCGACTTCATCCGCTTCAGCGACCAGGTGACGCTCAGTCTTCAGAACACCCTGCGCGTGATCCGCCTGATCCAGATGAACTTTGAAATCCGCCGCGCCGCCGTGCGCGCCGCCATCTCGCAGGTGGATCTGGCCCGTCTGCGCCTGAACGAGCCGCCGCGTCCCGACCAGACGGCCACACCCTTCGGCGCCACCACGGCCCGCGACCTTGTGTCCGCGCTGAACGATCTGCTGAACGCGCAGAATGACTTCCAAAGCGCCTGGATCACTTACGACGTCCTGCGGCTCACTCTCGATTTCGAACTCGGCACCATGCGGCTGGATGACCACGGCCTATGGGCGGATCCCGGCGCGATAACGGCTGAATCCGTCTCCCGCCGCCTGCCGCCGGCTCCTTCCCTGACTTCCGTCAACTAGCGAATTCTATGAAACTCACCCTGTTTCCGAAACTGGCAGCCAAACTTCCGCCCGCCGTGCGCCGCCCGCGTGTGTGGGTGCCGGGGGTGCTGTTGCTGGGCGGGGCGCTGGCTCTGACGCTGCGCACCTCCCGGCCCTCCGCCGGCGGTGCCGCCATTCTCACGGCGGCGGTTCAGACCGCGCCCTTTGTGGAGGAAATCCTGGAGTCCGGGGAACTGGAGAGCGCCAGCAATGTGGAGGTCCGCTGCCGCGTGCGCAGCATGGCGGGCGCGGCCATCCTGACTCTGGTCACCGAGGGATCGGCCGTGAAAAAAGGCAATCTGATCATGCAGCTCGATGATTCCGATCTCAAAAACCGGATGGTGGACCAGCAGATCAATGTCAACAAAAGCGCGGCGGAGCTGGCCCAGGCCCAGGCGGACCTTTCGAGTTCGGAGATGGCGCTGAGGGAATATCAGTCCGGTCTTTTTCTGGAAACCGAAAAGACCTATGAAAGCGCGGCCTTCGTGGCTGAGGAGAACCTGCGCCGCGCCAACGAGTATCTGCGCTACAGCAAACACCTGGCGCAGAAGGGGTATATATCCGAAGTCCAGCTGGAGGCTGACACTTTCGCCCTCGGCAAGGCCACCAAGGAGCTGGAGCTTTCCAAAACCAAACTGGATGTGCTGCGGCTGTTCACGAAGGAAAAGACCGTCAAGGAGCTGATGGCCAATGTGGAGAAATTCAAAACCAAGGTCGCCACCTCCGAACGCAGTTATCAGATCGACGTGCGGCGGCTGGAGGATATCAAGGAGCAGATCGCCTTCTGCAGAATCGCCGCGCCGCTGGACGGGCAGGTGGTCTACGCCAACGACCAGCGCAACCGCGGCTCTTCCGAGCCACTGATCGCGGAGGGCAAGGTGGTGCGCGAGAACCAGGTGCTGGTGCGCCTGCCGGACCCCACCCGCATGCAGGTGCTGGCGCGGATCAACGAGTCCCGCGTGGACCGCATCCGCAACGGCCAGAAGGTGCGCATCTCCCTGGACGCCCTGCCGGGAACGGTGCTCACCGGCAAGGTGGACAGCGTCAGTGACTATCCGATGCCGCCGAATCCCTATTACAGCAATTTAAAGTACTACGCCTGTGAGATTCCGGTGGTGAATCCGCCGGTCAATATCCGTCCGGGCATGACCTCCAGCGTGTCCATTCTGGTCGAACAGCTGAAGGAGGCGCGGCAGGTGCCGCTGGCCGCCGTGTTCGCGAGGGATGACCGGCACTACTGCCTGGTGCGGCATGAGGATGAGGGCATGGAGGCCCGCGAGATCACGGTGGGCGCCTCCAACGATGCCATGGCCGTGGTGGAGAACGGCCTGACGGATGGCGAGCAGGTGGTGCTGTCCCCGCAGCCATGGCTGCATGATGTGAGCCTGCCGGCTCCGCGGGCGACGGTGCGGTCCGCTCCCGCGGATGCTCCGGACCCCGGTCCCCGCAAAGGAAGCCAGGCCGGATCCCCGGTCGCCAGCCGATGAGCGCGCTGCGGATCAGCGGCCTGCGCAAGGATTACCTGGTGGGGGCGGAGGCAGTGCCAGTGCTGAAGGGCATCGACCTTGATGTGCCGGAGGGCGATTACGTGGCCATCATGGGCCCGTCGGGTTCCGGCAAAAGCACGTTGCTCAATGTGCTGGGCTGCTTGGACCATCCCACCGCCGGGCATTACTGGCTGGGCGGGCAGGATGTGGCGGCGCTCAATGACGACGAGGTCTCCCAGCTGCGCGGGGATCACATCGGCTTTGTCTTCCAGTCCTACAATCTCATTCCCCAGCTGACGGTGATCGAGAACATCGCCACGCCTCTGGAATACCGCGCCGCGGCCGGACCGGAGGAGCTGGCGCGGTGTCAGGAACTGGCGGAGCGAGTGGGGCTGGGCACACGCCTGGACCACCGGGCGACCCAGCTTTCCGGCGGGCAGCAGCAGCGGGTGGGCATCGCGCGCAGTCTGGTTAATGCACCGGCCTTCATCCTCGCGGATGAGCCCACGGGGAATCTGGACACCGTCACTACGGCGGAGATTCTGAATCTGCTGGACCAGCTCAACGGGGCGGGCAAAACCATCGTCATGGTCACGCACGAGGATGAGGTCGCGCACCGTGCGCGGCGCATCGTCCGGCTGCGGGACGGCGTCATCGTTTCCGACGAGCGGCTGCGCCCGCCCGCAGGCCCGCCCGTTCCTGCCCTATCCGGGCCCGGAGCCGCCAAAGCCGGGGATGTGGGGACGGAGGCCGGGATAACGGTTGATCCGGCGGCGCCTTTGGCGGAGGCATCCCCCCGCACAGGGATGGCGGTGCAGCCAAAGCTATCCTGGCGGAGCTCCCTGGAGCAGGCGCTGAAGCCGGTGCAGCTGGGATTCCGCAATCTGATTCTGCATCCCCTGCGGTCGGCGCTGACAGTGCTGGGCATGTTTATTGGCGTGGCCAGTGTCATCTGGCTCATGGCCATCGGCGAGGGCATCGGACGGCAGGCCATGGAGCAGATCGAGAAGCTTGGCGCGTCCAATATCATCCTGCGCACCGTGGCTCCCTCGACAGATCCCGGACAGTCGCGGCGCAGCAATTTCGGTATCAGCGTGGCGGATTACGGGCGCCTGCGCCGCCTGCTGCCGTCCATCGTCAATGCCGTCCCCATGCAGGAGTACACGCACTCGCTCTGCCAGGCCCGGGGACACATGGTTTACGCCCGCCTGCTGGGATGCACGGAGGACTACGCGCCGCTGCACCAGCAGGTGCTCAAGGCCGGGCGCTTTTTGTCCAGTCTGGACATGGAGCGCAAGGCCAAGGTCTGTGTGCTTTCGCAGGCTCTCTGCGACCAGCTGTTCCGCATCGAGGATCCGCTCGGACAATCCGTGCAGCTCAATGGCGACTTCTACCGTGTGGTGGGCATCAGCGATGCCGATGTCAGCACCGAGGCCGTCGCTGGAGGACAGGGCCGCCCGCAGGCGGCGAATCCGCTCATGGTGGGCTGCATTCCCCTTTCCACCTACTACACCAACATCAACGATCCCGGCAGCCGTGCCACCGACGGCGGACTGTCCGTGGATCAGGTGACCCTGGTGCTGCGCAGCCAGCAGGACGTGCTGCCCGCCGCCGATCTCATCCGCAGCGATCTGGAGCGCACGCACCGCGACAAGGATTACGAGGTCATCGCGCCGCTGGAGCTGTTGGAGCAGGCGAGGAGCACGCGGCTCATGTTCATGGCCATGCTGGGGCTGGTGGCGGCGATCTCCCTGCTGGTGGGCGGCATCGGCATTATGAACATCATGCTGGCCACCGTCACCGAGCGCACCCGGGAGATCGGCATCCGCCGGGCGCTGGGCGCACGGCGGCGGGACATCACGCGGCAGTTCCTGGCGGAGACCGCAGTGCTTTCCGGGGTGGGCGGCGCGGTCGGCATTCTGGTGGGTCTGGCATGCAGTCCCGCCCTGACCGGGCTGCGCTCACTGCTGACTCTGTTGTTTCCCAAACTGCTCGCCTCCGCGCCTGAGACCATCCGGAATCTGGATCCTGTGGTGGTTCCCTGGTCACTGCCTCTGGCGGCGGGTATTTCCCTGGCGACCGGTGTCCTCTTCGGCCTTTATCCGGCGCGGCGGGCCGCAGCCATGCATCCCATCGACGCGCTGCGGCATGTGAATTGAATTCAACCAAGCCAGGCGTCATTCCGGCTCCGGAAGAATCCTCCACCTGTGGGGAGGGGAAACTTTGGCCTGGGGTCCGCTCCAGTCAAGCTTCCGCTCCGCCAGCAGGGTCCGCAGACGCGCCAGATCCCACAGCTGCACCATGTGCCCCAGGCAGAAGACCGCCAGCCGGGTGCCGTCCGGTGACAGGGCCAGACTGTTGATGGGGTGGGGCGAGGCATGGCGCAGCCGGATGATTTCCTCTTTGGTTTGAGGGCTCAGCAGGGAAACCGAATCCGGAGTGAGGGTCGCGGCCAGTACGGAGAAATCCCCGGAGAACGCCAGCTGCGCGGGCATGGGAAGCTTGGGATGCACCGCCAGTCTCCAGCGGTTTTGGAGGGTCCGGGCATCCCAGCAGCCCACTTCATCCTGGGTGCCGATGTAGAGTGTGTCGGGATCCCGCCCAAAAAGAACGGCAGCCTCGGGAAACCGGGTTGTGATTTTTCCCAGCTGGCGGCCGGCAGCCAGGTCCCAGATCAGCACATCGCAGTAATCCTCCTGCGAGAGCGCCGCCAATGTGCCATTCTGATTGATGCGGGACACATCAATTCCACCCCGCGACGGTTTTTCATCCTTGGGTCGATCGCCAATGGGGTCCATCCGGGATTTCACCCGCCCGGTGGAGGTGTCATAAACCTCGAGCCAGTGTCTGCGTCCCATCAGAAGCGCACGGCCATCCTGCCTGAGGGAGCAGTGATTCAGGGTGCGTTCATTGCCAGGGCCGATCCACGCATCGTCATCCCGGACGGGCTGAAGCACGGAAACGCCATCCTCCGTCCTGATGACGGAGCGGAGGTGGAGGCCGAGTTTGCTGGAGGAGTAAAGGCGGTTGCCTTCCGGACTCCACTGCATGCTCCAGCAGGGATCCGGTCTGCTTCTTCCCAGTGGGGCCCCAGTGAAGCCATCGAAATGAAGCTGTCCGGCCAGATCCCCCACCGTCAGCAGGCCCCCGTCCGGACTGAAAAGTAGAGTGTAGCATCCTATGGAGGAGGTGCCGCCCTCCAGCGGGTGAAAAATGGGGAACTCCCGGCAGATATCCGATCGGTCCAGGCGGAATTCCCGCAGTTGCCGAACGTCGCGGTCCTCGCAGACAAAGCGGTCGCCGTTGGGGGAGAAGCGGGCTTCGGACCCGGTGCAGGAAAGCGTGGCCACGGGCTGGCCGCTGCCGGTGTTCCACAGGCGCGTGGTTTTGTCCTCCGCCTGGCTGAGAAGCATGTCCCCATTCCCGTTGACCTCCATGACGGTAATGCTGCCCTGATGGCCGACATACTGCCGCGGCAGGCTGCCGGGGTTCATCTGCCATTCGTAAATCCGGAAGTTTTCCGATCCCACAAAGAAGCTTTGGCTGTCAGGCCGCCAGGCCACACACCGCATGGAGGCGCCGGAGGGATTCTTGTTGCGAAGGATTTCACCACCGGTCCCCACATCCATCACCATGAATGTGGTTTGCAGGGATTTAAAAATGACATGCAGGGATTTCTCCTGGGGCGGGTTGCCCACCTGACCTATCAGCAGTTTGCTTCCGTCAGGACTGAACGCGTAAGGGCGGGCCTGGAGGGTGAAGCAGGTGGTGAAAGGGCCCCGTCGGTCTCCGTTCACCAGATCCAGAAAGGATACCGTGCCGTCCACGGAGCTGATGGCCATGGTCCGCCCATCCGGGGAAAAACAGCCGTAAAAGCCCAGAAGCTCCTTTTCCACCCACGAACCTCCGGGGATGTCCCAGATATACAGCGGTGTGTCCTGGGCAACGGGATTTTCGCTTTTGGCCGGCTTCACCGGGCGCACGATCAGATATTTTCCATCCGGGCTGACAGGTCCGTAGTTGTCAGGGCTGAGGCCGGTGGCACCGACGGAGCTGATGATTGCCGAGTTGTCCATCCGGCGGATGGTCAGGCCGCCTGTGGCGTCGCGGTGGGTGTAGCAGGTCAGCCCGGCGTCGGTGTGCACCCGGTTGGTGACATCATGCATGCCGTAACGGATGCTGCGCACCTCCTCAAAGCTGGTCATGGACAGCGCGCTGACATACTCCTCCCGCACCGCGGGGGAGGGATCGATATCCGCCGCCTGCCGCAGGGCGCTGAGCACCTCGTCCTGATTTTCCAGACTGGCATTCTCCCTCATGGCCGACGCCTGCGCCAGCAGGGCATCATGCAGGTGCTGGCGGGAGGTGCGCAGGGCCTGCCACAGTGCCGCTCCGCCGACCGTGAGGGCCAGACCCAGAAGCACTGCAAGGGTGGATGGCAGGGGATTGCGCAACGCCCATCGCCAGACTTTCTCACCGCGGGTCACGGACCGCGCCTGCACAGGCCGCCCCGTCAGCCAGTTGCGCAGGTCCGCCGCCAGGGCGGAGGCGCTGGCGTAGCGCTGTGTGGGCTCCTTGCGGATGGCCTTCAGGCAGATGATCTCAAGATCGCGGGGGATTTTGGGATTGAGCGTGCGGGGAGGCTTCACGGGCTCGTCCGCAATCTGCCGCAGGAGAGCGGTCAGGTGCTTGTCCTGATGGGGAGGGCGGCCTGCCAGCAGCTCGTAGAGAATCGCTCCCAGCCCATAGATGTCACCGGCGGTGGTGGGACGTTTGGCGGTGCCGGAGGCCCATTCCGGCGGCAGGTAATTCGGAGTCCCGATCAGGGATTCCGACTTGGTCAGATGATGGTGCCCCTCACCGTCGTCCAGCCTTTTGGCGATGCCGAAATCGCTGACGCTGGCCCGGTCCTTCTCATCGAACAGAATATTGGCCGGTTTCAGGTCGCGGTGCAGCAGACCATATTCGTGAGCCGTCTGGATGGCGTCCGCAAGGTGCGCGGTCAGAGCGGCGATGGCCCGCCAGTTGCCTCTGAAGCGTTCTGCATTTTTCGCCAGATTGCCGCCGGAGGCCAGCTTCATGGTGAAGAAAGGCAGCCCGTTGCAGTCCCCCACCTCGTACACCGGCAGAATACCGGAGTGGTCCAGTCCGGCCATAGCCTGCACCTCGATGCGGAACCGCTCCCTCATGCCGGGGTCCTCCAGCAGGTGGGGCAGGAGCATCTTCACCGCCACCCGGCGCCGGGGCTCCGTCTGCTCAGCCTCGTAAATGATGCCCATGCCGCCGCGGGCAATCTCCCGGATGATACGGTGGCCGCGCAGCTTCAGCAGTTGGGGGCCGGTGGGCTCCTCCCGGTTTTTCGTTGTGCCGGCCGCCGTGGCGTCGGTTTCATCCAGCAGGCAGACCGGACAAATGCCGTCCAGCCGGTTGGAGGTCATCACCGCACCGCATTCGGGGCAGCAGCAGGGACAGGGTTCCTCAGCTTCATCCATGGATCAGCACCTGTTTTAAATGCCGTAGCTCCTCCTCGATCTCATGGGGGGCGGAAACCGTGCGCGCCACCTCCAGACGGAGCATATCCCGGAACGTTTTCCGCAGCCGGCTCACATCCGTGCGGAGAGCGCCGGGAGTGGTGCCCAGCGCCAGCGCCGCATCCGCATAATCCGGCACCGGACTGCCGGCATTGGGCAGGAAACCTTTCAGCACTTCGTATTCCTTCCGTCCCCGGTTGGTTTCATACTCCACCCGCACCCGCACCATGGCGGCCTCCATGGTGGTCAGCGCCCACTCCCGGTCAAAAATCCGCTGGTTCGGACCATCCTCCGCGATGAGGTCCCAGCCGGTGTCCTCCAGAGCAATGATTTCGATGCCCCGGTTCCGCAGGCGCTTTTCCTTGCGGATTTCACCGCTGGCCAGATAACGCCGCAGGGATCCCATCAGAAAGGAGCGGAATTTCCCTCTCAGAGGATCCGCTTTCCGAAAGAGGGAGTGCTGCATGGTGTGCAGGAAAAACCCCTGAGTGAGATCCCGCCCCTGCTCCTCGCTGATGCCCATGCCCCTCAGTGACAGATAGACCGGCTGCCAGTACTTGCGGCACATGGCGTCCAAGGCGGCCTTGGCCTCCGTGCCCCCGTTCAGGGTGGCCTCGGCCAGACGGGTCCAGCGGGTGGTTGGAAAAGACATGGGGGGGATAAAACTGTTTAACTTTGAAGGTTCTCCCTCTGATGTGCGAGAGGAAACGCGCTCGGAAGAACAGGACAGCCGCAGCCTTGAATTGTTCATTGTCCAAGGAGCCACGGGCAGCCGAAAAACGGTTTCCTGCTTGAATTCAATATTGTTCGCATGACCGGAAACGGAAGGTCCAAAAGGCACGGCTGACCGTGGTGAAATTAAAAATGCGGAAAGCAGGTGCCCTTCCCAAAAAACCGGAAAGGCGGATCATTGAGAAAAATCCAGATGCCAGGCGTCCGGGTTGGCTTCATGGTGGGCGGATCTCCTCCCCGGAAACGGGCGGTCAAAATCCCCATGAACACCAACAACACCAAACCGATCTCCACGCGGGGCAAGGCGCTGCGCCTGAATCTCGACCCCTCCAGCTACGGCACTTTCGCGGAAATTGGAGCCGGACAGGAGACGGCGGCATGGTTCTTCAGAGTGGGGGCCTCCTCCGGCACCATTGCGAAAACGATTTCGGCCTATGACATGACGATCAGTGACGCCATCTATGGTCCCAGCCCGCGCTATGTTTCACGGGAGCGGCTGACCTCCATGCTGGATCACGAATACGCCCTCCTGACGGAGCGGCTGGCTCCCAAGCGCGGCGGCACCACCGTTTTCTTCGCGTTCTGCAACACGGTCCGCGCCCGGGCCTACAGCGACAAGGGCGGGGCCGAGTGCCAGGGCTGGGTGGGCATCCGCTACCAGTTCCGTCCCGGTGGCCCGGCCAACGACATCCTTCTGCACGTCCGCATGCTGGACGACACCAATCTGGAACAGCAGCGCTCGCTGGGGGTGCTGGGGGTGAATCTGATCTGGGCCGCGCTTTTCAACCGGAACAACATCAAAACCTTTGTGGAGTCCCTGGTCGACGATCTGCGGGTGGAGTCGCTGGAGATCGACATGCTCAAGCTGACGGGGCCGGACTTCGGCCACATCGACAACCGCGAGGTGGCGCTGCAGCTGGTGGAGAGCAATCTGACGGAGGCCGCCTTTTTCACCAGCGAGGGCGAGGTGATGCAGGTTTCCGAAAAGCTCTACCGGCAGCCCGTGCTGGTGCTGCGCGGGAGCTTCAATCCGGTCACCCTGGTGCACACCGACATGCTGGCCAGCGCGGGGGCGGAATTCCGCAAGCGCCTGAAAGATCCCAATCAGGAGTGGATCGAACTGATGGAGTTCAGCATGAACAATCTTTTCGCCGCAAGGGACTCCGCGCTGACGCATCAGGACTTCCTCTGCCGCGCGGATGTGCTTCAGCGCCTGGGCAAAAGCGTGCTTATTTCCAAATTCGGAGCCTTCCACCGTCTGGGCACCTATCTGAGCCGCTACACCCAGGAGCCGGTGGGACTGGTGCTCAGTGTGGACGTGCTGGAGAAACTCTTTCAGGAGCGCTGGTACGACGACCTGCCAGGCGGCATTCTGGAAAACTTCGGCCGCCTTTTCAAACATGCCCTGCGGCTGTATGTGTATCCCATTATCGACCGGGATCTGGACCGGGTGCGGACCGCGCAGAAGGCCAATATTCCCGGCCATCTCCGCAGCCTTTTCGACTATCTGCTGGAGAACGACCGCATTCTGAACATCGCCCAGCACGCCAACCGCCTGGTGCTTGATTTCTGGACCTCCGACGTGCGCTCCATGATTGCCAACCACGATCCCCGCTGGCGCGCGCTGGTGCCCCCGGAAATCGCTGACGCCTACGAGATGGAAGTGGTTCCCAACTGAGTGCCGGGATTGGCGGGGCAGGGGAATGGGCGAAAGGTGAAAACGGCGGAATCGGCTGGCGGAGAAAGCCGGGAGCGGATTGAATCCGGCTTCCGGCTTTCGTGAAAAACGGCTGCCGCCCGCTGACACTGAACCTGTGAATCCACCCTTATGGCTGAAAACGGAACCGAGGACGCAAACGATATTTTTGATGTCCGGACGCGGGCGGCGGGACCGGCGGGGGCTCTGCCCCTGACCCCGGAGATGCTGCGGGAGTGGCCGAGCGGGCATCTGTTCGGTCTCTCCCAGAACGCCGGCATGGGCTGGCGGGCGGATGAGCTGGGACGGAAGCAGTGGCTGATCCTCAGCACCCAGGGCGGCATGCGGGATCCGGCGGGCAGGCCGGTGGCGCTGGGGTATCATACCGGACACTGGGAAATCGCGGAGCAGGTGCGCGAGGCCGCTCTGGAGCTGCGGCGGCTGAAGGGACTGCCGTTCGCCGCTTTTGTCTCCGACCCCTGTGACGGCCGCACCCAGGGCACCACGGGCATGTTCGACAGCCTGCCTTACCGGAACGACGCCGCCCAGGTTTTCCGCCGGCTCATCCGCAGCCTGCCGCAGCGGATGGGCGTGATGGGAGTGGCCACCTGCGACAAGGGACTGCCGGCGATGATGATGGCCCTGGCGGGCATGCGGGATCTGCCGGTGGTGCTGGTGCCGGGGGGCGTCACCCTGCCGCCGGAGACCGGAGAGGATGCGGGCGCGGTGCAGACGCTGGGCGCAAGGTATTCCCACGGCATGATTTCACTGGAGGAGGCGGCGGATATGGGCTGCCGGGCCTGCGCCTCGCCAGGCGGCGGATGCCAGTTTCTGGGCACGGCGGCCACCTCCCAGGTGGTGGGGGAGGCCCTGGGCCTGAGTGTGGTCCACAGCGCGCTGGCTCCCAGCGGAGAAAAGGTGTGGCGGGAAATCGCCCGGCGCTCCGCGCGGGCGCTGACCGGGCTGGAGGCCGCCGGGCTCCGCAGCCGGGATATTCTCACGGACGCCGCGGTGCGGAATGCCATGACGGTGCACGCGGCTTTCGGCGGCTCCACCAATCTGCTGCTGCACATCCCCGCCATCGCCCATGCCGCAGGGCTGCGGCGGCCGGCGGTGCCGGACTGGACGGAGGTCAATCGCCGCACTCCGCGCCTGGTGAGCGTGCTTCCCAACGGGCCGGTGCACCACCCCACCGTGCGCGTGTTTCTGGCCGGCGGGGTGCCGGAGGTGATGCTGCATCTGCGCGGCCTGGGGCTGCTGGATTTGTCCGTGCGCACCGTGGACGGGCAATACTTGGAGGAGGTGCTCCAGGACTGGGAGGCCAGTGAGCGCCGCCGTCGGTTCCGGGAGGTGCTGTTTGAAAAGGATGGCGTGGATCCGGATCAGGTGATCCTGTCCCCGTCGGCGGCGAAGGCGGCGGGCATGGCCAGCACCGTGACTTTCCTGAAGGGCAATGTCTGTCCGGAGGGGGCCGTTATCAAAAGCGCGGCCATCGATCCCCGGGTGGTGGATGCCGACGGCGTTTACCGGTTCGAGGGGCCGGTGCGCTTTTTCACCAGTGAGAGACAGGCCATGGCGGCTATTAAAGAGGGCTCCGTCCGCGCCGGTCAGGTTATGGTGCTGGCGGGCTGTGGCCCCATGGGAACGGGGATGGAGGAGACCTATCAGCTCACGTCCGCTCTGAAATTCCTGCCCTTCGGCCGGGAGGTGGCGCTGGTGACAGATGCCCGGTTTTCGGGTGTCAGCACCGGGGCCTGCATCGGCCACGCGGGACCGGAGGCCCTGGCCGGCGGTCCGTTGGGAAGGCTGCGGGAGGGCGACCGGCTGCGCATTGAAATTGATCTGAGGGAGCTGACCGGCACGGTGAATTTCAACGGCCTGGCGGATTCCTCCAAGCGTCTGACCCGGGAGGAGGGGGCCGCCCTCTTGGCGGAGCGTCCCCCGCATCCCGGCCTCGCCCCGCATCCTGACCTGCCGGATGACACCCGGCTGTGGGCTGCCCTTCAGCAGGCTGGGGGAGGCACCTGGGGAGGATGTGTCTTTGATGCCGATGCCATCCTGCGGCGGTTGGGCGGGGCAGGGTGAGAGGCTTCTGTTACGGCTCCTTCTTTTTCCTTTAAGAGGGTTTCCCGGCCGGGGGCAGGGGTTTCACCTCCCGGCTGGCCTTGCGGTGAAAGACGGTGGTGAATCCCGGCTCCTCATCCTCCCCGTTCTCAATAGCCTTTTTCGTCTCCTCCTCCTCTTTCTCCGTGCAGGTGCTGATGCGCATATCGGTCTCCAGGGTCTCATGAAGCAGAGGAAGCGATGGATCGATGGGCAGCACGCGGGTGTTGACCGCGCGGATGAAGCTCTCCTTCAGTTCCCGGTCGGGACTGGATTTGAATCCCTTCAGTCCAATGTTGAATTTGGACTCCGTGGACAGGGCCGGGATATCCTGACAGATAGTCGCCTTGTCGAAAAACAGCTCGCCGGAGGTGCCGCTCACATGGGTCATGAAGGGAGTGGTCAGGGTGATGGCGCGGGCCAGCAGTCTGGGATCGGCGGGAAGTTTGGTGCCGGGGCGCACGGGCTGACTGTTCTGGAAAACGGCGTCCTCGGAGGGCTCATTGGTGGACCCCAGGTTCGCGCCGGCGAGGTTGAGGGCGTCAGCCAGGGTGCCCTCCAGCAGATCCCGGCCTTGGTGGAAGTGCGTCTCATCACCCTCGGATGTGGCCTCCAGCACGGTGCCGGGCGTGAATTGCTGCTGGGGACCGGATCCGTCGTTGGTCTCCAGCTTTTCGACGGTGATCCGCACATGGACCGGCTGGCCGTTTTTTCCCACCGCCAGCACCTCCTGGGTGGCGGCATAGGAAATCTCCAGCGTGTCCAGGGAGTCCTCAGGCATCTGGCCCGGAAGGTTGGTGCGGAGGCGGCGGGTCTGGCTGCCGGTGGAGGAGACGGAGCAGCGGTCCCCCACCGCCGCCGGGCGGTCCAGATAAATCTGCCAGGAGGTGTCCTGCTGGCTGTGGCCGGGGGTGGCGGCGGCTGTCAGAAGCAGCCAGGCCAGCGGTATGGAGGTGGTGAAAACAGGGCGGCGCATGGGCCCAGCATGGCTTGGAAAAACTTCCCCGCCAGAAGATTTGCAGCAGCCAGGGAAATCCCGTATTGCCAGGATGACGGCGCGGTGGATAGAGCGTGCCCGCCAGTCCTTTTCATCTCTCCGCTCCGCCCGGCATCATGCGTTTCCGCCTTCTCCTCCTGCCCCTCCTGCTTCTCCCGGTTTTCCGGCTGTCCGCCCAGACACCCGTGGATTTTGATGGTTTTGAGGACAACGATGACACTGGCTGGGTCCATATGGATCCCATCGGGACCGTCATGGGCTCCTCCTTCGCCTCCATCAAGGCGGAGTCCGGGGCTTATCATATTTCCTGTCCTCCGTCTCCGGATCCCGGCAGTATCGGCCCGGCGCGGGCCGGGGCTTACAGGCCGGACCGTGTCCTGACGGATTTTGTGATTGTTGTTGATCTGGCGGCCTGGGATCAGTCCCTGGACCAGGCGCTGGGCATTCTGGCCCGCATTCAGCCCGATCCGGGGCCAGGAGCCCTCAGCGGCTATTCCGTGAATTATCAGACGCGGGACCATGATATCGAAATCAACCGCCTGGACAACGAGCAGCCTGTCTCCCTGGTCCGGCTGCCGCTGGAGCTGCGGGCCGGTGAGCCTTGCCGCTTGGTGTTCACAGGCACGGGCGCCTCGCTCACAGCTTCGGTGTTTTCGCATCAAAATCCGCTTCTGCCGCTGGTGACGCTTTCCGCCGAGGATGACACCTATGCCTCCGGCGACAGCGGAATCTTTATTTTTCAGGCGGACACCCCTGCCGCGGGAGCGGCGGACGGCACCTTCGATTCCTTCTCCGCCTCGGCTCCATCGGTGCCGGCCCTCAGTATCAGTTCCGGCACCGGAGGAAAGACACCCGTTCAGCTGGAATGGCCACGATCCGCCTCCCACTGGCATCTCCAGCGCAGTTCCGATCTGGAAACCTGGGCCGATGTCACCGAAGGGGGCTTGGAGAATGACCAGGTGATCCAGTGGAACCCGCCGGCGGATGCGCCGGCAAAAGGGTATTACCGTTTGCAGGAGGGCTGGGCGAAACCGCGTTAGTCGGGAGTGCCCGTTTCCCGGTGGACCAAAAGTCTTTTTGGGTGAGAAGATTGAAACGTTCCCCGTCATCCGGGGGGGCGTGCATTCCACACATCGTGTGGAATAGTCTGACCGAACTCCATCCTCCTGAACTTATGGCCACTGTCCTTTCCTGCACTGAAGGTTCTCAATACGCGCCCGGTATTTATGAGTTGACCGCCTGGGCGGCTTCCCGGCTTCAGGCCGGGGTGGAGGTGCTGCATGTGGTTGAGCCCTTTCCGGCTCTCACCCCCGCCTTGGATTTTGCCGGCGGCGCGGGCATCGCCATTACGCCGGTTTACACGCCGGAAACTGCGGAACTGGACCGGGAACTCATTGATTTGGCCAACGAGAAATCCGCAAAAATCCTCAATGAGGCCCGGACCGCCCTTCAGGCGGCCGGTGTGGCCAATCCCGTTCTCACCTCCGGCGACGGCTCGCTGGTGGATGTGCTGAAGCATTGGGAAAAGCCGGTTGAGGTGCTGGTGATCGGCAAGCGCGGGGACGAAACCGATACTGAGGAGGGCAACATCGGACACCATTTGCAGTCCCTCATCCGCTCCAGCCACTGGCCGGTGCTGGTCGCCACCCGCGGTTTCCATCCCATTCAGCGTTTCCTTTTCTCCTTTGATGGCGGTCCTCCGTCTCTGGCGGTGCTGGATTTTGTGATTTCCAGTCCACTGCTCAAGGGACTCGCCTGCACCTTGGTGATGGCCGGTGAGCCCAGTGCGGAAAACGCGGCGGCTTTGGAGAGCGCCCGCCAGCAGCTTCAGAATGCCGGCTTCACAGTGGAGACGCATCTGCACGAGGGCGATCCCGAGGCCGTCAGCGCCTGGGAGGCCGCGGCTCATGACATCGACCTGCTCGTCATGGGGGCCTACAGCCACTCGCGCTTCCTCCAGTTCTTCACCGGCAGCACCACCACGGAGATGATCCGCCAGAGCCGGGTGCCCATTCTGCTGGTGAACAGCAAAAAGGAGCACTCCTGATCCAAAGGACGGGGACCGTGCTCCAGGCCGGTGCCGGGCTTGGCGGGAGGACAGCTCTCCTGCGCGCCTTTGCGTGTTTTGGCGGAGGCCGCGGAAACAGGCACCGGCTCCTGGCTGAAAGTGAGGACGATTTACGGGAGAGGAGAGGGATTGTCCGCGCAGGCTTATTTCATTTTTAATTCCCCGCACCACGCTTATTTCAGGATATGGCTCCCTCCTGCGCGAATCCGGACATTATTCTCATCGGCGGCGGCGTCATGTCCGCCAATTTGGGCGCTTTGATCAAACGGCTGGATCCCCGGCTGCGGATTCAGGTGTTCGAGAGGGGGGAGGCGATGGCGATGGAAAGCTCCAATGGCTGGAGCAACGCCGGCACCGGCCATGCGGGGCTTTGTGAACTGAGCTACACTCCCTCACGCGGAGCCGATGGAACCGTGAACGTGGACAAGGCGCTGGAGATCTTCGGACAATTTGAGGAGACGCTTCAGTTCTGGAGTTATGCCGCCGCCAGCGGCATGGCGGAGCAGCCGGCGGACTTCATCCGTCCGGTGCCGCATCTCAGCTTCGTCCACGGGCGGGAGCAGGTGGAGTTTCTGCGCTCAAGGTTTGCGGGGCTGTCCCGGCATCCCTTTTTCGAAACCATGGAGTTCACCACTGATCCGGACGTCATCGCCGGATGGGCCCCGCTGCTGATGGAGGGACAGGAAAAAATGCCGGTGGCGGCCACCAAAGTGGACACCGGGACGGATGTGGACTTTGGAGTGCTCGCCCGGAGGCTGCTTGCGTGGCTGGGGGCTCAGGAGGGCTGCGCGGTGGCCTCCCGGCACCGGGTGGATGGTCTCAGGCGGTGCCACGGGGGCTGGGAGGTGGAGGTCACGGACTTGGCCGCAGGCACCTCCCGCACCTGCCGGGCGAAGTTTGTTTTTGTGGGGGCGGGCGGGGGCAGCCTGCCGCTGCTGCAGAAAGCGGGCATTCCGGAGGCGCGCGGTCTGGGAGGATTCCCCATCGGCGGCCAGTGGCTGGTGTGCCGGAAGCCGGAGATTGTCCGCCGCCATCAGGCCAAGGTGTATGGCCAGGCCTTGGACGCGGCGCCGACCATGGCGGTGCCGCATCTTGACACGCGGGTGCTCAACGGGCAAAAGGCGCTTCTTTTTGGACCCTTTGCGGCATGGACGGGTAAATTCCTGCAACAGCAGGGCAGCTGGCTGGACCTTCCGCTCTCAGTGCGTCCGGACAATCTGCTCACTCTGCTGCGCATCGGGTGGAGCAATCTTCCCCTTATCCACTATCTCATGAAGGAGGGCGCGCAGTCCATGGATTCCCGCCTGGCGATGCTGCGCCAATTTTATCCGGAAGCCCATGAGGAGGACTGGACCCTGGAAAGAGCCGGCATCCGCGTGCAGGCTATCAAAAAGACGGATGGCGAGGCCGGCATCGTCCATTATGGCACGGAACTGATCAAAAGCGCGGACCATAGCATCGCGGCTCTGCTGGGAGCCTCGCCCGGAGCCTCGGTATGCGTTCACATCGCTGTCGGGGTCATCCGCGCCTGCCTGCCGCATTTGCTGGACAGTGATGAGGGCCGGGAGCGGATGCGGGAGATGATCCCCGCACGCGGTGAGGAGCTGCGGCAGCCGGAGAATGCCGGAAAATTCCGGGAACTGCACCGGCATTGTCTGAAAACCCTGGGCCTGATCTGAGAAGGAAGGGAATCAGCCGCGATTCCATGCCCGCTCCCGCATGAGGCTGGGAAAAAGTGGAGGTCTCAAGCCGGGACGTTTGACTGCTCCGCTGGCCGGCGGCAGGAAACCGGTCTGTATATTTTTCCATGGCCATCAACGAAAACTGGAACATCCGCTCCCGCGCCCACGCCTGCGCCCATTCCGGCGTGCCTTTTGAGGACGGGCAGGTGCTGGTCACGGTCCTCCTGGAGGATGAAAAAACCGGCGAGCTGCTGCGGAAGGATTTTTCCAAGGCGTCGTGGAAGGAAGTCGAATCCACGCTCACCACCCCCTTCTTCTTCTGGCGCACGGAATTCACCGTCAACAAATCCGAGGGCAATGCCCGGGCGGAGATCGCGGAGAAGGAGACGGCGGAAACCCTGCTGCGGCGGCTGGTGGCCGAGGACTCCATCACCACGGAGAACACCCGCTACATCCTGGCGGTGATGCTGGAGCGCAAAAAGCAGCTGAAGCAGACCGGCACCCGGGAAACCGCCGAGGCCACGGTGCTGGTGTACGAGCATTCCAAAAGCGGCGAGATTTACCTCATCCGGGATCCGGAGCTCAGGCTGGACCAGATCGAGGAGGTGCAGAAGGAGGTGTCCCGTCTTCTCAGCTCCAACAGCGCGCAGGCGGCCTCCGAAAATAATCCGGCGGGCGCTCCCGCCAATCCACCCGCTGAAACCCTTGCGCCGACTGACGCCGGAAGTCAGCCGGCGGCTCCGGATGGCGCAACAGCCTGAGGGGACGGCATGGACTTCACGAATCGCGGATGCCCCGGTAGCGCAAGGGATGGAAATTCAGCTTCTTCATCACCCATCGAGACATCCGGTGCTTGATGACCTTCCAGTTGGGTGAGCCTCCAGTTTCATAAACCAGCAGCCGTCAGCCGGAGAGCCTGCCCGCAGCTGTTCAATCCCGTTTTCAAATGAAGCCACCACCGCATCCGCCGTTTTGATGCATTCTCTATGCCGGCGCAAGCGGCCTCGGGAAATCATGCCGGATCACTGTGCTTTAGGAAAGTATCCGGCATTTCCCGCCGAAGCGCCCGCTCCAGAAACTGATGGCCGTAGGCTGCGTAGTCGAAGTCTTCCGGCTTCTGAGTCTGTTCCGTCGAGGAAGCCGCATGCAGCGCGGCTTGGAGGAATCCCCATGCGGCCTCGCGGAGGTCGGACATGATCCGCATGGCATCAATGCCCGGCTGCGTGGTGCGGGCTTTGTCAGGAGAGCCGAAACAGGCTTCCAGAAAACAGGCGCGGTCCGCTCCCTCCAGTTCAAGGTTGGAGATCAGATTGGCGAGGTCGAAGCGGACGTCGCCCATGCCGGCGTATTCCCAGTCGAGCAGCAGGAGACGCGTGCCGTCATGGAGAAGATTGCCCGCCAGCAGATCATTGTGGCAGGGAACCAAGGGTTGATCCTGACGGAGAAAAAGCTCCAGCCGGGCGCGCTGCGGCGCGGTGTCCACAAAAGCGGCGGGGAAGGGATGGCCGCGCCGGACGGCGGATTCCTGATAGGAGGCGATCACCTCAAAGACATCAAACCTTCCCGGAATGGCGGGACCGTCATGCAGGGTGCGGAGAAGGGTGGCCAGATTGGCCAGCAATTCCGGATTGCCGGCAAGGGATGCCGGATCCAGCGGCGCGGCGTCGGCGAAACGCTTCAGGAAAATCCCCTGCGTTTCATCCCGAAACAACGGCTCCACGCCGATGCCGAGCGCGAAGGCCTGCCGCAGACACACCCATTCGTGGGCCCGCCGGATGCCGAGAACGCTGGTTTCCGCGCCCGCCATCCGCAGCACAAAGCGTTCGCCGTTTTCGCCGCTGATCCGAAAATTGCGGTTGGTCAGCCCGCCGGGCAGGGGTTGGATTTCCGGAGTGCCGCCAATCCACGGTTTCAGAGCGGCGTGGAGAGAGCCGGTCAGGATTCCGGAAAGGGATGGATCGCTCATGACGACGTCGGTTCAGCAAAGTCCGGGCCGGTTGATGACAGGCCTTATCCAGTCTGTCCGGGATCAAAGAATCAGCCGGCAATTTTCAAACGCTGGGGGTCCACAGGAGCCTCAAGCATGGCGCGGGCGGGCCAGGAGCGGCCATCCTGCAGGATGGTCCATGCGCCGGATTCAATCCATTCCCGATCCACCCCCAGCCCGGCTTCAAACTCCGCCGGCGGACGTTTCAGGTAAGCCATGGCAATAGGCCGGCCCAGCGTGGGCGAGAAAGCGCCGCTGGAGGTGTAGCCGGCCAGCACGCCGGCGCGGAAAACCGGCTCATTGCCCCACAGGGTGACAGAGGGATCGGAGCTGTCCATCACCAGCGACGCCACCCGCTTGCGGAGCGGGCGGCCCTTGAGTTCCAACAGGCGTTTTTTGCCCATGAAATCCTTGGCCCAGTCGAGGGCGAAAGTGAGGCCGGCCTCAAAGGGGTTCTCATCTACGGACAACTCATGTCCCCAGGCGCGGTAGGCTTTCTCCAGCCGCATGGCATTGATGGCGTAAGTCCCGGCGGGGCGGATGCCCTCCGGCGCTCCGGCGGCCGTCAGCACCTGCCACACCGCGGACATGGCGGTGGCGGGACCATGAAGCTCCCAGCCCAGCTCCCCCACATAGGTCACGCGCAGAGCCTGGATTTTGGCGGGAACACCCGCGATTTCCACTTCCTGGCTGTGGCCGAAGGGGAAGGCGGTGTTCGACAGGTCAGCGTCCGTCACCCGGCTGAGCACGGTGCGGGACTGCGGCCCCATGAGGGAGACCACGCCAATCTCCTCCGTGACATCGCGCAGGTGGAAATCCGCCTCCGCCGGCACCTGGCGAAGAATCCAGTCGGCGTCATGCCGCACCTGCTGGGTGGCGGTGATCAGATAGAAATGTTCCGGCCCCGTGCGCACCACGGTGAGATCCGATTCATAGGTTCCGCGGTCATTCAGCAGGCCGGTGTAAACGATGCGGCCCTCCTCCACTCCGATGCGGTTGGCGCAGAGCCACTCCAGCTGCGCCAAGGCATCGCGGCCCGTGATCTCATATTTCGCAAAGGTGGACTGGTCGAAAAGGGCCACGCTTTCCCGGCACTGGCGGACCTCGGCGGCCACATGCGGAGCCCAGTTCTGTTTTTCGAAAGCATAGGCCAGTTCCGGCTCCACGCCCGGCGGCGCATACCACAGCGCCCGCTCCCATCCCGCCGTCTGGCCGTAACAGGCTCCGGCGGCGGCAGTGCAGCCGTGCAGCGGCGTGGTCCTGGCCTGGCGGGAGGTTTCCATCTCACGGTTCGGCCACGCCATCTGATAGTGCAGGCCCAGCACTTCGGCGGCGCGCGCCTGAAGATAGCCGCGGCCATTCTGCAGAGGCACAAAGCGGCGCACATCCACGCTCCACAGATCCATGGGCATTTCCCCCGTCTCCAGCCAGGGCACGGCGAACTTTCCCGCACCTCCGGCGCTGGCGATGCCCACGGAGTTGAAGCCGGCCAGCACAAAAAGCCCCTCCGTGCCGGCGGGCGGACCCATCAGGAAATTGTTGTCCGGCGTGAAGCTCTCCGGGCCGTTCACAAATTTCGGGAACTGCGCGGTCCGCAGCGCCGGAATGCGGTGCTTGCCGGCAGCCCACGGTTCGGCGAATTTCTCCCAGTCGTCCGGCAGCAGGCCAAACGCGAAGTCCGCCGGCACCGTGTCCCCGATCTGCCAGGGCTTGGATCGCCACTGGAAGGCACCCAGCTTGATGGAACCGTCGTCCAGGGTGCGGAAATAAATCGCGGCATCGGGATCGCGGGCGCAGGGCAGATCCACCCGCGCGCCCTCGATCGGCTCGCTGAGCACGTAATGGTGCTCCACCGGATACATCGGCAGATCCACGCCGATGCCCAGGCCCAGCTGCCGGGTCCACATCCCGCCGGTGAGAACCACCCGATCCGCCAGAATTTCGTGGCCGCCCTCCAGCCTGACGCCGGTGATGCGCAGGCGGCCATGCTTGGAGGGTCTGGTGAGCAGGGAGACCACACGGGTTCCGTCCAGCAGGTCGGCCCCGTGAAGCAGGGCTCCCTTGGCCAGCGCGACGGTGCATTCCCCGGGAATTACGCGCCCGTCGCCGGGCAGGTAAACCGCGCCCAGCACGTCCCCGGTCTGGATCAGCGGCCAAAGCTCCTGGGCTTCACGCGGGCTGACCAGATGCGCCTCCACCCCGAAAACCTCGGCCATGGCGGCAGTGCGGCGCAGCTGGGTCATGCGGGCGGGATTGGTGCCCAAAGTCAGGCCGGTGGTGCGCACCCAGCCGACATTGTGGCCGGTTTCCTTTTCCAATTCAGGGTAAAGCGCCGCCGAGTATTTGTTGATCTGGGTCATGCTGTTGCTGGCGCGCAGCTGACCCACCATGCCGGCGGCATGCCAGGTGGTGCCGCTGCTCAGGCGGCCCTGCTCCAGCAGCAGCACATCCCTCCAGCCGGCTTTGGCCAGGTGATAGGCCACGGAGCAGCCGGCAATGCCGCCGCCCACGATGATCACCCGGGCGGATTTCGGCGGAGCGGCCTGTGGCAGGGTGAAACCCGACCGGACCGGGGTGTTGGTGACGAACGTTCCTGGCATGGCTGAAAAGGTGGGGCCGGACCGCCTTTTCCTCCCTGACAGACACGGGTGAAGTCTTGCCGGGAAAGGGCTTGCCGGACCGTGCGCCACCTTTCACGCCGCCGGCTTTGCGGGCGATTTAAATTTTGGAGCAAATTCGCTATCCGCGGACAAAATCCTTCCCGGACTTATGATATCCCTTCGCTGCGGCCAGGAATTTTTCTCCATTCGCCGGCCATGGCCTCAGTCCCGTTCCGCCACTTGGCAGGCAGCCCTTTTCAGGGCACGCGGAAAACCTTGCCCGTATAGGGGCAGCGGACCTTGGTGCCGGCAGCCACATTGGCGACATCGATCAGGCCTTGTTCCGGGGCATAGGGGCTGTAAACGAACCCTTTGCGGCCGAAGGCCGGAGTGCCGAAGGGCAGAGCCTCAGCCGGTGCGGAAGGCTGCGTTTCGGTGGAGGGAGCCGGCGTTTCCTCTCCCGAGGCATCCGGCACTTCAATCCAGCCTTCAGGAGTGGCCGTGGATTTTTCAGGCGGTTTTTCCCCGTCGGGCTTGCCGGTGCGCTTGGCTGCGGGCGGCGTGTCGGATTCATCCGGGGTGGATGAGGGTTTTTTGCGGGTTTTGGGCTTATCGCCCTCGCTGCTGTCGTCATCGTCCGCCGCCGTGGTTTTCCGTTTGGGTTTGGCGGGTTTGGAATCCGTGCCCGTGGTCTTCGGTTTGGGCTTGTAGGAGGCCTCGGCAGTGGTAGCTTTCCGCGGTTTGGCGGCGGCCTGCGGTTTGGGTTTGGAAGAGGCGGTGCCGGTGGGTTTCGGTTTCGGTTTGACGGACTGGACCACGGTGGCACGGGGGGGAGACGCTTTAACCGGTTCCGCTTTTCCGGTCGTCACCATGTTTTTGGCCGCCTTCGCGGTGTTTTTAATGGCGGAGCCGACGTTGCTGACACCGCTTTTGATTTTGCCGCCGATGTTTTTGAGGGGATTCTCCGCCCGTGAAACCGCGGGCGCGGCCAGCAGGCAGACCGCCGTCAGGACAACGGCCCGCAGGAAAAGGACAGGGGAGATTTTCATGGAAAGGAATACTGTCAGTCTCCATCATTCCATCCGCAAAAACACCCGCAGATTTTGGAAATTTACTGAAACCTTCAAAAGAGTCTAATTTTTAACGATTTATTTAACTTGTGTCAATTGCTGAAAACCCTTCAACCTTGCATGGGATGAAATGGAGAGCTTCAAAATTTGGACGTTTGCACATTTGAAGCAATTCGGGCATTTCAATCCTTGGAGAATGGTCGGAAAGAATATTAAATAGGCGCAACGGGAGCTGGTGGGGGGCAATGAAGCGGCGCATAAAAAGTTAGGATCACCGGGAATGTTCTGAAATGCCCTTCAGAAGGGCATTTCACCCTGTAAAATCCGATAATGACCTCCAATCAGACTTGCTGTGGAGGGCCAGGGAAAACCGGAATAAGTGCCGGAGGCCGAGCGGAGCAGGTTATGCCGGATTTTCCTTGGCCCGGAGCGGCGGGTCTGATATTCAGAGCCTCCCGGAAGGCTTCAAGCACCCCCACCAATTCCCGCGGCACCATTAAATATATGCCAGCGCGAATTTAAGGTAAAAATAAACGCAGGTCATGGGTGTCGCGTCATTCCGTGATGGCACTTGGTCTGGAGCATGCCGTATCTCAAAGGGATAAGGATTTGAGGGGCAATTCCGTTCGATGGCCGTTGCAACAAGGTGACACCGCAGACACAGGGCCGCTTTGTTTGGTTTTTGTAATCCATTTATGTCCAAAACGTTTCATATGATTGATTGAGGTTCATTTGACGGGGATATGGTGTGCCCTTCTCACCATCCTCTCACTGATGAAATACCTCCCTCTTTCCACCGCCGTGCTGTTGACGGTCTCCGCCACCGCCGCCCACGCCCAGTTTAAACTGCAGCAGATCGCCAGTCTGCCGGCCAATATGGGGGACACCGCCTCCGGTGCCGGGGAGATCACCTCCTTCGACTCCTCCACCAACCGCCTGTTCGTGACCCGGTCCCATACAGACACCGCTTCGGGGGTGAACTACTTTGACCTGAGCAATCCCTCAAACCCCCAGCCGCTGGGATTCATTGACTTCTCCAACGTCCTGGGCAGCGGGGCCAGCCAGATTTTCTCCCTGACCAGTGTGGCGGCGGACCCCGCCGGCCGCGGGTTCGGGGTGGCCAGCATCGTGCCCAAAGTAAACACTCCCGCGGGCGGGAATTACCGCACAGGGCTGATCGGTATTTTTGACACTGCCAGCGGCACGATTCTCCAGACTTTGGATGTCGGATACCATCCGGACTCCGTCACTTTTTCCCCCGATGGAAGCCGTATCCTGGTTTCCAATGAAGGGGAATACAGCGTGGTGCCCGGCTCGAATCAGAGGCCGGGATCGGTGAGCGTGGTGGATGTTTCCGGGATCACCGCCCTGAACAAGGGCACAGCCATTCCGGGGCTCAGCGCCGCCCAGGTCAACACGCTTGACTTCAGCAGCGCCAATCTGAATGGGCTGCGCGCTCCCGGCGTTTCCCTGCCAGGTGCCGGGGGCTCTGAAACCATGGTGCAGGCCATGGAGCCGGAATATGTCTCGGTGGTGGGCAACCGCGCCTTTGTCTCCCTGCAGGACAACAATGCCCTCGCGGAGCTGAATCTGTCCACCATGACGTGGTCCTCCGTGCGCTCCCTTGGCACCATCACCCATTCCGTCGACGCGCTGACGGATTCCAAAGCGCTCCAAACACATACCGTGGCCGGATTGCCCATGCCGGACAATATCGCGGCTTTCACCACCGGGGGGAAAACCTATATCGCCAGCGCCAATGAAGGGGATGCGCGGGTGGACAACACCGGGGACGCCACCACGAGGGATGACATCCGCGTCAGCGATCTGGGCAAGCCCGGCTTTCCTGCCTACGATGGCGACACCCCGTTGGACCCGGCTTTGGCCAATCTGCGCATCAGCCGTATGAACGGGGATACGGATGGGGACGGCGCCATCAATGTGATCACCACCTTCGGCACCCGCAGCATCTCCATTTTTGACGCGGAAAACGGGAACGTGGTTTGGGATTCCGGAAATCTTCTCGAAACCTACATCGCGGCCAACGATCCCACGCACTATGCCGATAACCGCAGCCCGCAGAAAGGACCGGAGCCTGAAGCGCTGACGATCGGTGAAGTGGATGGCCGCACACTGCTGGTGGCAGGTATGGAGCGCTCCAACCATATCTTCCTTTTTGACATCACTGATCCCGCCGCTCCGGCGATCCAGGATTTTGTTCTGGGCAGCGACACCTTTCTCCGTCCGGAATCCATCAACTTCATCTCTGCCGCGGACAGCCCAACCGGTCAGGCGATGCTGGTGGTGGGTTTTGAGGGGGACGGCACCCGTGCCACGGAGGGTCTGGTGCTCTTCAACATCGCCACCACCCTGATTCCCGAGCCTTCGGTCTCCATGCTGGCTCTTGGGAGCCTGATCGCCGGCCTCCGCCGTCACCGCCGCTGAGATGCGCCTGTTTGGGATACACAAAATTCCGAACCGCCGGTAAGCCGGAGGCATAGGACAGTTTAAAAATCAGCCAGCCCCGCCTGCCGTGATTTCACGTGCATGGCGGAGCTGACTGCTCTACTGGCCCTGATGGTTGACCGGTGCCGGCGGATTTTGGGAACCATGATCAGGCCCTGTTCCTTTTCTCATTGGGCAGGATCACCGGAAAGGGATGTAAAAAGGTGGGGGCGGAATTACCGGATACCCAGGGAAAGCAGCAGTCCGCTGTCCATGTAACCCGTTACCGTCAGACCATTTCTCATCTGGTAGCGGCGGATGGCGGCGCAGGAACCGGGGCCGATGTCACCATCAATGGGACCGTAATAATACCCCATGCGTGACAGCGCGGACTGACACCGGATGGCATCGTTGCGCCTATAATACCGCGGGGAAGCGGAATAATAACCCGGTGATGACAGATAAACACGGGGAACCACAGCCTGCGTGCGGTAGTAGGTGACACCGGGGCGCTCATAATAGTAGGCGGCGTGCGGAGGTCCGTAATAGTAGCCACGGCCCGCATAGCCGTTGCCGATGGAAAGGCCGAAGCTGCTGCGCGGATGGTTCATGTATCCGTGTCGATCGGAATCATACCGGGGGCCGGGATTGTAGTGCCGGTAGGGGGAGTAGGACTGCCCGCGGGAATGCCCATAGCCGCCATGACCGGAGCGATGATCAGGCTTGGCTTGTGAGATTCCGGTGAGGCCGAGGCTGCCGATCACCAGGACGATGGCAGGACTGAGTTTCAGACGGCAGAGAAAAGCGGGGGTTTTCATGACGGTTTCAGGGTTGGAGTCCCAAGGGAAAGGGATGTTCTTCTGCAATGGCTTTCCAAGTGTCCAAGTGAGCGTGCCCACAGGAGTACAGTAGTGCATAAATCGTGACAGGTATAATTCCCCGCAGGCGGAATGGTCTTTTCTGGCATTCCGCAAAAATCCTGTCTCTACTGGTGGCAAAATCCCACTCCTGATCCTCATTCAGACCATGGAAAAACACATTGCCGCCACAGCGGCCCACGCCGGGGAGGCCGCTGCCGCCTGCGGGGCCGGAATGCTGCGCGCCGTTCTGGCCGAGCGCGGGGAGGCCACCATCATCGTGGCCACCGGTGCCTCCCAGTTCGACATGCTGGCCACGCTGACGGCGGAGCCGGGTATTTCCTGGCATCACGTCACGGTTTTCCATCTGGATGAATATGTGGGGATGCCCATCACCCATCCGGCGTCTTTCCGACGGTATTTGTGGGAGAGGTTCCACTCCCGGCTGCCGCTGCCGGTGAAGGCGTTTCACTACATCAATGGCGAAGTCGATCCGGCGGCGGAATGCGCACGGCTGGGGGCCCTGATTGTGGCCCATCCGGTGGACATCGCGTTCATCGGCATCGGGGAGAACGGGCACATCGCCTTCAACGACCCCCCGGCGGATTTTGAGACGGAGGAGCCGTATCTGGTCGTCACCTTGGACGACGCCTGCCGCCGCCAACAGTTCGGCGAGGGGTGGTTTCCGGGGCTGGAAGCCGTGCCGGAGCGCGCCATTTCCATGAGCGTGCGCCAGGTTCTGCGCAGCGCCAGCATCGTCTGCACCGTGCCCGATGAGCGCAAAGCCAAAGCTGTGCGCGACGCCTTGGAGGGACCGGTGACCCCGGAAGCGCCGGCGTCCATCCTTCAGACCCATGCCGATGTGCGGCTGTTTCTGGACAGCCAGTCGGCCTCCCTGCTGGCTGCCGCACCCGGACATTCCTGACAGGTTTGCATGGAATGAAAACGATTGCCGGCATGACCACTCTGGACCTTCAAGTGAACGGATTTGCGGGCGTGGATTTCAACTCCGGCGACCTTGCCGCAGAGTCCCTGCGCCATGCCTGCGTGGCGGCACGGGCGGCGGGGGCGGACCAAATTTTCGCCACCGTCATCACGGATTCCCTGGAGGCCATGGCCCGCCGGTTGAACCGGCTGGCGGTTCTGCGGGAGGCTGATGAGGTCGTCAGCGGCATCATCGCCGGACTGCATGTGGAGGGGCCGTTCCTGAATCCCGCCCCCGGCTACATCGGTGCCCATCCCGTGGAGCATGCCCGCCCCGCGGACCTCGAAAGCGCCCGCCGGCTGATCGATGCCGGCCGGGGCCTGGTGAGGCTGGTGACTCTGGCGCCGGAATGTGATCCCGGCCTGGCGGTCACACGCTGGCTGGCGGGGCAGGGCATCGTGGTTTCGGCGGGCCACTGCGACACTCCGCTGGACACGCTGAAGGCGGCGGCGGATGCCGGCTTGTCGATGTTCACGCATGTGGGCAATGGCTGCCCGCAGCAGCTGCACCGCCATGACAATATCATCCAGCGCGCCCTCAGTCTGGCGGACCGGCTGTGGCTGTGCTTTGTGGTGGATGGCACGCACGTGCCGTCGGTGGCGCTGGGAAATTACTGGCGCACCGCTGGTCTGGATCGGGTGATCGCCGTTACGGACGCCATCTCCGCCGCGGGTCTGGGACCGGGCCGGTTCACTTTGGGCAATCAGGTGCTGGAGATCGGCGAGGACCTCATCGCCTGGGGGCCGGGCCGGGCGCATTTTGTAGGCTCCACCGCCACCATGGGGCGCGTTCAGGAAACAGCCGCCGCCATGGGGCTGACGCCGGAGGAGATTGCCCGCATCACCTCCGCCAATCCCCGGCGGGCCATGGGAATGCGGTGACCGCCAGCGGGCATCACCCTGGCCGTCAGAGCTTTTCAACGCCCCAAGACACCGTGCTGACTCCCGGCGAAAAGTGGCAGACCGGGTCCTCCCCCGGCAGCGGCAGGCCGGCGGCGGCGGGCAGAGCGCAGGTTTTCAAAGTCATCTCCACCTGCTGCAATGGCCAGGGCGGGTGGTGAACCTGGACCCGCTCCAGCCCGCGCTTCGGAGAGTGCGAATACAGGCAGTAACGCTCGGTCGCCCAATGCTCAAAGGTGCCGGGACGGGAATGAAAGATTTCGCCCACCGGCCGGTAAGCCGCCTCGAACCCCGCCTTCCCATGGCGGCGGATGCTGGAGAAATGGCACCGGCCATCCTTCCATCCGTGTTGCGTGGAGGCGTGATAATAAGGCAGGCCATAGACATGCTTTCCGCCAAGGACAAAAGGCCATGAGGAGGTGTCGAGACTGAAAAACCAGACCCCCGGCTTTCCTCCGCACTCCACGTAGGTCCGCAGGTTCAGTTCCGGAAAGGTGTGCAGAAAGGGAATGTCCGGCAGCAGGCGCGGCGACACCCCGGACATGCGGAAGGGAACCACCCCCAGCCAGGCGCTCCCATCGAACTCCTGAAGTTCAACCTTGGCGGGGAGACGCGGCTTCAGCAGGGCCGCCGGCACCCGGTAATGAATAAACGCCAGATCCAGCCACGACTGCCGCCACCTCCAGGGTGCCGCCGGCAACGGCCAGGGGCGGTGGTCCGTTTCGAGCAGGGAAGGATGCATGGCGGCGTTCTTTGAGGAGGGAATCCCAGGAACAGAGCAGGCTTTCCCATAGCGTGGGAGACCCTGTGGTCAGACCGGGGACTGCGGTCACGGTCATGGAGTATCCGATATTTCCCCCCCTGCCAAAGGTCAAAAATTCCTCCGGCTGCCGCCCGGCGGGTTTTTTCTGGACAGCCAGCGCCGTGGACCCGTAATAACCGGTCTCATTGGTTGATTCCGGACCGGCTTTTCCGGTCCGGACCGGGACCTTTCCCGAAGCCACCTCCAACTCACCACCTCCGCACTTCATGTCACACTCCCTTCCGAAACTTCACAACGCCATGTGGCCCGGTCTTGTCGGCAAAGGCAGCCCTGGCGCCGAGCCGTTCATCGATTTGGACACCATGCTGGATTTCACGGCCAAAGCGGAGGTGAACGGCCGGAAGTTCGACGGTGTGGATCTGTTCCTTTTTGATCCGCACACCAACATCGACATCAGCGAGGACGATCTCAAGGCCATGGCGGACAAGATCGCCGGGCTCGGACTGGCGGTGGGCTCCTTGGTGGCCCCGATCTGGCCGGGCACCGTCGGCGACAGCGCCATGGGGGATGCCGAGGCGCGCGCCAAGTTCGTGCTGGCGGTGAAAAAGGCCTGCCGCATCGCGGGCCTGCTGAACGCCCACGGCGTCCGCCAGTACGGCGTCATCCGCATCGACTCCGCCGGCGGTCCTGGCCAGTGGTCGGAGGATCCCGCCGGCAACACCACCCGCATCGCCGAAACCTTCCGTGAGGCCGGCAAAGTCGCCGCCGACCACGGCGAACGTCTGGCCGCCGAGGGTGAAATCTGCTGGGGCGGCATGCATTCCTGGAAAGCGATGCTGGACACTCTGGAGCAGACCAACATGCCTGGCACCGTCGGCTTCCAGGCGGACCTGGCACACACCTACCTCTACCTCATGGGCTACAACGCCCCCGAGGCCGCGCTGCTGAAAGAGGGTTATACCCCGGAGGAGTTCCACGCCGCCTACACCACCATGACCGACGCCCTGCGTCCGTGGACCCTGGACTTTCACGTCGCCCAGAACGACGGCACCGTGCACGGCTCCGGCAGCCATGACAAAACCGGCCGCCACTGCCAGGCGGACGACCCCAACGGCAAGCTCGACATCACCGCCGCCTCCGGCTACTGGCTGAAGGACGCCGCCTCCCGTGGAATCAAGCACATCTGCTGGGACGGCTGCATGTTCCCCAACGCGGTGCTGGAGCAGCAGAAGACCTGGAACACCATCCTCGCCGCCATGCTCAAGGTCCGCGACGCCCACGGCTGGGACTGAGCCGCCATTTGAATGCCGGGAATCACGGCCCGGAAAATTCCGGATAAAACCCCGGCGGGGCCTGCGGAGTGTGAAAGCTCCGCAGGCCCCGTCTCTTTGAGGAGCGAATCTCCGGAAAGGCAGGCGGGAGTTGTTTTCATCCACGATTTAACTTTCGAATCCTTGGTAAAAGGTAAAATTTTGGATTGCCCGAAGCGAAAACTGCGGGAATTTTCGGGTGCGCGGCGTGAAATATTTCGCTTTTATAGAATATAAACCTTCTGAATTTACCGGTTGTCCCCGGTTTCCGCCCCTTTTAAAATACCGGCACCATGAAGGAACTGATCTATCAGGGAGGCCCCCTCATCTTTCTACTTCTGGGGTGCAGTCTTCTCGCTATGGGGACTTTTCTGGAAAGGTTCTTCCATTTCCACCGCTCCACGATCGTTGTGCAGGATCTGCTGCAGGGGCTGGGAAACCTGATCAGCCGGAAAAACTATGCCGAGGCGCTCCATGTCTGTGCCGGCACCCCGGGCCCGGTGGCCCGGGTCATGAAGGCGGTGCTCACCCGCCATGAAGCCTCCCGTCCGGAACTGAAGGAGATCGCCCAAGAGGCCGGCCAACTGGAGGTGCCCCGTCTGGAGCGCTCGCTGCCGGTGCTGCTCTCCATCGCCTATGTGGCTCCATTGATCGGACTGCTGGGCACCGTGCTCGGCCTGGTAGACACCTTTCTCCCGGTGGCCCAGCACGGCTATGCGACCAATACCGAGCTGGCACGGGGAGTTTACAAAAGCCTGGTCACCGCTTCGGCGGGGATTGCGGTCGCCATTCCCTCCTACCTGCTTTACGCCTACCTCGCCCAGAATGTGCGCAGCCTCATGCACGACATGGAGCGGGCAGGCATCGAAATCGTGAACCTGCTGATGCAGAGCCGCCAGAGCACCGACATTGTGGAGTTCAAGGAGGGAGCCCGCGCTGTGGAGGAGAAACGCCGCAAGGCTGGCGGCGGCGGTCCCTCCCTCGTCAAATAACGGGACCGCCCAGCCGGAGAACCAGCCCACAGGGAGGAAAGCCGCTTTGCTTTCACCCTGGTTTCCCAATCCTCCGGTTGATCCGCCCCTTCTTTTGCGTTTCCTCCTCCCCGCATGAAGCTGGAAAGCAATCTCGTCCTGCGGCCTGATTTTCTCTATCTGGCCCCCCTGCTGAATGTGGTGCTGCTGCTGCTGATTTTTTTCCTGCTGAACTCGAATTTCGTGATCCGCAGCGGCATCCGGGTGGATCTGCCGGTCTCCGCCTCCAGCCTGAAGCCGATGGAGCGCGCGCACCAGATCACCCTCACCGCCGGGGATCCCCCTCAGGTGTTCCTGGGCGAGCGTGAAGTGGGCATCCAGGATCTGAAGCCCGCACTCGAGGCCGGTCGGGACGAAAGCCGCCATGTGATCATCCACGCCGACCGCGCCGCCTCCGTCGGCCTGATGCAGGAGGTGCAGAACGCGGCCTTGGCGGCCGGCTGCGAGGTGGCTGTCGCCACGGCTATTGCGCCGTGAGTGACGATTTCCTCCCGTGTTTGTGAAACCGGTTGTCGAGAGCCCAGGGCAGAATATTTTTAACGGGATTCGCAGATGGCCATGTCCGTCATTTTGCAGGACTGGGTAAAACTGCTGTGCTTTTAAGCAATTTGTGCTAAACCCGGAGATTGACTGGTACCCAAGCTCCCGTGATTGAAATCTACACCGTCGGATACGAAAAATTTACAGCTGGTGATTTCACAGTTCGGTTGTCCCGCTCCGCTGTGGAGCATGTTGTCGATGTTCGGGAACTGCCTATCAGCAGGAAAAAGGGCTTCGCTAAAAACGCCTTGAGGGCAGCCCTTGAGGAAAATGGCATCGGTTACAGCCATGCCCAGTATTTTGGGTGCCCCAGGCCGGTTCGGAATGCTTACCGGGAGACAAACGATTGGTCAGCCTACACGGTGAGTTTCAAACACTACATCAAAACCCGCCACAAGGAACTCGAAGCCCTTGGAGCCGCAGCTTTGGAGTGCCGTCTGGCGCTTCTCTGTCTGGAGGACGATTATAATTTCTGCCATCGGACGTATGTGGCGGAGGAGATGGCGGCGGCCATGGGAGAGGAAGTGACCATCAGGCACCTCACCGGCCCTATGAAAAATCGAACTGCGGTTGTACCCGCGCTTCGGTGCCATCAGGAGGTTTAGGCGGGTAAATAAGGCCAACGATGAGCCACTGATCGGGAAAACGGTGTATGGTCCCGAGGATCAGACGCAGATCCTTGTTCTGCATGGCGATTATCGGAGGGTGCCCGCTGCACAAGGCACCGGATGCGTTCCCATTTTAAATTGCTGATCGCCGCTCAAAAACCGGAATGGCACAGGAAAAAGTCTGCGGAACTGCCTTTGATCCGTAATAGCCGCAACGCAGGTGGTTTCCCGGTATTTGACGCTGGGTTGTGGATAGGTTTTTGCCAGGATGACGCACTCTTCCTCCATAAGGAAGCTGAAAGAAAAATGGAGTGAGGTGCAAGGCGAATTTTGAAAAGCCGATATGGGACCGTCCCCGGCAAGTAGCCGGGGACGGTCTTGAAACGGCGGTCGGAGGTGTTAACCCGATGTTCCCTGGTGGGGATTTCCGTTCAGGACAACCTTCAGCAAATCAGGGCTTGGCGAGGCGGAAGAATTCCCGTCCGCTGACCGGGGTGATGAAGCCGGGGGCGGCTCCGGGGACCGCTGTCCAGGTTTTCAGGTCCGGGCTGCGCTGGAGGACGGCGCCTTCAGTGACGGTCCAGGAGATCCGGGCCTGATTGCCGGTTTGGAGGGAAATGGCCAGATTGGCGTCGAAAACAATGACCCCGGTGGCGGCGGGCTCAAAGTAAAAGGTGCCGGCGGCGTATCGGTTGGCGGGGCCGCCGTCGATATTGACGGGCAGGACGTCCAGGGCGGTGTCCCAGCGGGAGGTGCCGGTGAAGACCAGGCTGCCGCCGCTGAAGGTGGTCCAGTCACCGCCTCCCGCATTGCCGTTCTGCTCATCCACCCCGTAACCGTAGGCCACGATGCTTCCCTGAAACCCTTCCGGCAGCACTACGGGAGGATTCAGCGGAAGGAAGCGGCTGCTTTCCAGCAACTCCCCGTCCTCACGGGTGGGCGTGGAGCCATCGTCCACTGGAAACTCCATCAGCGGCGTCACGGGGGTGCCGGTGGTCCGGTCGTAAATGGCCACCGTGATGGGCACCAACAGGCCGTCGGCACCGCTGTCGAAAGCTCCCAGTTTGGTGACCTTGACCGGATTCGCGACATCGAAGTCCATCCCCAGACTGCCGCCAAAGCTCTGGTTTCCGAATGTGCCCTCCGGAACCGCATAGGCCGCACCGGCCGCCGGTACGGAGGGGATGGTGGTGAGCATGTCGGAAGGGAGCCCCTCCACGCCGCCGGCGGACACCGCACGCACCACGAAGGTGGCGGGCTGCTCATTGACCAGGCCGCTGACACGGTAGCCCAGGGAGGTGGATTCCCCAATCAGGGTGTATTCCAAAGTGTCGGGGTCATAACGGTAAACACGGTACTTGGCGGCGGCGGCGGGAGCGGTCACCGCCTCCCAGACCAGATTGGCCGAGGCATCGGAAATCAGAGGTGTTATCCGGACCACCGGCCTGCCGGGGGTCACGCTGGCGGTGGTTTCGTATTCGAAGGTGCCCGCGGCATAGGCGGCGGCCAGGCTGCCGTCCACGGTGTCGGGGAACCCCCCCTGCGCCACGCCATAACGCCCGGTGCCGGTGAATTGAAGAGAGGACTGCCCGTCATCCAGAATCCAGATGGCGTTGGCGGGGATGTTGCTGGAATTCAGCAGCGGCTCGCCGGCTCCGTAGCTGTCCGCGACCATGCAGCCGTGGAAACCGGTGGAAAGGACCACGGGCTCCGCCAGATCCTTGAACCTCATGCCGCCCAGGAGGGTGCCTGGATCCTCCGCTGAAAACTCCGCACTGGCCAAGGGCTCCGCAAAATTGTCGCGGTCGTACAGCCGGGCGGTCAGGATGCGGGGGGTGTCGTCGTCCGTGCCGGTGATGCCGTCCGGGCCGGGATCCGGGCGGATACCGTCGGAGCCGGAGTCAAACACTCCCAGCCGCGTGACTTTGACCGGATTCTGCACATCGAAATCCAGACCCAGCGTGCCGCTGAAGGCTTGGTTGCCGATGGCATTGGAGGGCGTGAAGTAAGCGATATGGCGGCTGGCGGCCAATTGATAGGGCGTGCCGCGGTAAACCCGGCCGTCCGCGCTGAGAAGGCCGTCCGAAGTGACGGCGTGGACTTTGTAGAAATAAGTCGTGCCGTTGGTGAGACCGGTGTCGGTGAACTCCAGGGCGGCGGTTTGCGTGATCTGGCTGAAGCTGCCGTCCACGGTTGCGGAGCGGGAAATCCGGTAATTGGCGGCGGCCACCGGCAGTGGGATGGCATTCCAGACCAGCTTCACTTGACCATTGGAGCCGGTGACGGAAAGCTCCGGCGGGGCCGGGCGCACCACGCCATTGGCTGCATACTGGAAAGTGCCGGCGGCATACTGGCCGGAGGGAGTGTCCCTCATGTCCGGATAACCGAAGGGATCACCCGACCCCCAGTAGGAGAGGGCACCGGAAAAGCTGAGGATGCCGCCATTGTCATCCACGGTCCAAGGCTGGCCGGTGGCCAGATTGCCGTTCCGCTCACCGTCGCCATAGCCATTGGCGACAATGATACCCTGAAAGCCGGCGGGCAGAGTCAACGGGGCCGTCAGCGGCAGAAAGCGGCTGCCGCCCTCCAGGTTGCCATCCTCGCGGGCCGGGGTCTCCGGATCGTCCACATTGAAATCCAAAGTGGCGACGGGAACCGTCGGCGCGCTGCGGTCATAAAGCCGCACCTAGATGGGAAGCTGCAGACCGTCGGATAGGTCATCAAAGCAGCCGAGTTTGCTGACGGTGACGGCGCTGACCACATTGAACTCCATGCCCAGCGCGCCGCCGAAAGCCTGATTTCCCTGCTGGCCTTCCGGCACCACAAAGGCGGTGTGGGTCTGCGCATGGCCGGACAGGGTCAGGCCGCCGAGGACACTGAGAACAAGGGACCGTGATGACTTCATATGATTGGTTGGATTGAATGGGAATGGGTGATGGCGTGGAACTTTGGAGGGATTCGGAGCAGGAGCGGAATTCAGGAAGGAACCTGAAACCGGACACGGAGGTACAGCCGGGGCTCCGCCGGAGATGCGGGGAGGCGGTAATGGCGGATTTCCCGTGCCCCCTGGGCGTCGGTGCTTTCCAAGGCGGCACCGGAGGCGGCAGTCCAGTTTTTCAAATCCGCGGACTGCTCGATAAGGCAGGAAACCCCCGCTCCGGCCAGGCAGGTGACAGCCACCGTGAAGCCGCCGTTGGCCTGCCGGGTGAAAACAGGCAGGACCCTGAGGCTGATGATGTCAGGATCGGAAGCGGTGGCGAATTCCAAAAGGGCCGTCAGCCCGTCCCCATCGCGGTCATCACTGTCGCTGGCGATGCCATGACTGGCTTTCCACGCGGCGAATCCAGGGACAGCGGCACCGCCGGTGCCGGGGGTGGGAGAGGCGGCCTGCCAGCTGGCGGGAAGTGAAAGGTCGGGATTTGTCTGCGGCGGGATCAGGGCCAGGGAGGAGCCGCCGCCGTCCGCGGCCTCCGGCCACGGGGCGCTGTCCCCATAGGGCACGGTGCGCAGCACCTGGCCGGAGCCGAGGCTCAGAGTGAGCGTTTCACCGGAATTGTTGAGACTGTTGCTGGAGGAGTTGAGGTATTCACCGGCGATCGGAAGACCCGGACCGTAGCGGGCCTCAAACGCCGCCCGGTCGCGCACCACCAGCAGGCGTGCCCCGGCGGCGAGGGTGGCGCCATCCGGAAAGGACCACAGAATGCCCGCGGTGAACTGGACCCCGGTCAGATCCAGGGTGGAGGCGCCGCTGTTCAGCAGTTCGATGAACTCCGTGTCCCCGCCTTCGGCGTCCGGCGGGTGGTACATGATTTCGCTGATAATGAGATCCGTGGCCAGCTGCCCGGCGGGCGGGGCTCCGGCGGTGAATTCCACCGGGGCGCTCCAGTGGCTCCAGTGCCCGGCAGCGTTTTTGTGCCGCACCCGGGCGCGGTAGGTGCGGCCGGCGGCCAGTCCGGTGGCGGGCGGCGAGGCGCCGGAGGCAAAAACCGTGAGTTCGCCGGAGGTCCACACCGGCGTGATTTCATAACGCCAGGGAGTGCCCGCCGTGAATCCGGGCACGGAGGGATCGTGGATTTCCCCGATTCTCCATTCCATGGCCGCGAAGCCCTGTCCGTCGGGGGAGTGGTGGGCGCTGCTGGAGAAGCCCAAGGCATTGACTGGCCAGCCTGCGGGGCCGGTGTAGCTGATGACCGGGGTGTCCGGGATGACGGCCGGCGTGGCTGACACCGCCAGCGTGTAAGGGTTCACGGTGCCGGCGGCCATCTTCGCCAGCCGGCCTCCGCCGTGGGCGTCGAAGGCGATGAACTCCTTCACCCAGCGCACACTGCCGGCGAAATCCGGGGTGGCCAGGATGCGGGAGAAGGGCTGCGGCGGTCCATTCCCCATATTGCCGATGGGGTAGGGAGTCTTATAATAATTCCCCGTGGGCCCGGCTCCCCTTGGCGGAGTGGGATTGCCGGGACGGTAGTCCCATCGCCGGCGGTCAGCTTCCACAAACCCCGGTGCGATGGCGCCGTCGATGGGAATAACGCGGGGCGGACCGTCCGTGATGAGGGAAACGAACTCATCGATCACCTTCCACGCCTGATCATCATTCAGCAGCAGGTCTTGAAGTTCGCGGGCGCGGTTTTGAAATTCAATGCGCAGGGAGGGGTGCAGCAGCAGCCGGCTGATCTGCTCATACTGACTCAGGTCATTGCCGTTCTGCGTGGCCTGCGGACCCCAGCGGTCCAGCCGTTCATACAGCAGATCCACGTCCCAGGAATAGATCTCCCAGCGGCGGTCCTGCGGGCCCGGATTGCGGAAATAGACCACATTCTCCTGCTCCCGGCGGTCCGTCTGGTTCACCGCCTCGGTCACCGCGCGCCAGTTGTAATACCGTGGCAGATGGACATTGGCCTGCCACCAGCTGACGGGCTGGATGTTGTTGATCAGGGGAGCCGCCGAGGCCGAGCCGCCGCCCTTGCGGTAACCGGTGCCGCCGGTGCTGGTGAAGCTGTTGAGATCACTCAGGTTGGAGGGCTGGCCGCTGCCCTGGTCCAGCAGGCTGTTGCCGGCTCCGGTGACCTGAAGGCGGAAGATGTTTCCATCCGGCAGGCGGTGGGACTCCTTGAAGCGGTTGTCCTGGTTTTCAAAGGCCAGATACAGTCCCCAGAAATCGCCCCCAAACTGGTCGGCGGGGGCTTCGGCGGCGGCATCGATCACCCGCCACTGGATGTGGCAGCCATACGGCGCGGGGGAGTCCGCCAGATTGCAGAGCCGGTAGTTGACCGCCTCATCCAGCCCGGCCAGTCCCCGGTTCCAAGGTGCCCACGGAGCGGCCAGGGAGGAGATATTCAGGGTGTCCACCGTGGTGGTGGTCAGTCCGTAGTCGTCGGGCATCTCCAGCAGTCGGCCCCGGTTGAATTTGAACTTCCATTTGTTCTTGCCGGTGTTGTAGGTGGAGTTCTGACCTTTGGCCCGGTAATGCACGTGGTCGTAAACCTTGCCGTCAATGACCAGCGTTCCCTTGAAACGGTAGGTGCCGTCGTTGTAAGCGGGGTTGTACTGGCAGTTCTGGACATCCGTGGCATGGCTCAGCAGATGCCAGGGCCGGACCCGCCGCATGGTCTCCACGGGAAACGTGGAGGCCGGGGTGATGCCGGGGCGCAGAGCCGCCGTCCAGGCCGGCACACCGTCATAGCAGAAGAGGGCGAAGTTTTTGGAGGGATCGTCCTCCGTGGGCACGCGCACCCCCGCGTCGGCGGTGTTGACCGCACGGACGCGCCAGCGGATCAGGTGCCGGTGGACCAGAAGCGCGGCGGGAAGCATCGCGCTGAAGGTGTCGTCATCCGCCGTGGCGTCGCCGTTCAGGCCGTCGTCGTGCATGGGCAGGTCCCGCCATTTGCTGACGGCGGGATCCGTGGAGGTGAAGGCGGCGTCGGTGCTGCGGATGTAGGCGCCGGGGGCCACATCCTGATACTCCAGAATCACTGACGCCACCTCGCGCGGGTCCGTCACTTTGGCGCTGATGGTCACCGGCTGGCCTGATGGGAAAACCCCCGTGGGCACCGTGGACGGCTGGGCGGAAACCGCGGCCACCTGCCGGATGGCGGGCGGAGGAATCTCCCGCGCCACCCCGGCATTGGCCGCGCCGGGTGTGGGTTTGCCGGGACGCCACGAGCCGCCCAGGGTCCGGTCCAGCGACGGATGGATGACCTGCATGGAGTTCCCTGTGGGAGCTGTCTGGGCTCCGGTCACGGCGCTGCCCACCACCGGCCATGGAGTGCCCAGACCGTAGCTGAGGGAATCCACCGTCATTCCCGCCGCATCTGTCAGGGTGATCTCCTCCCCTTCATTGGAAAGCCCGCCGGTCCAGGGTCCCAGTGCGCCGGGAGAGCCGAGATGGGTTTGCAGCTGCGCGGGATTTTCCCCGATCACCAGATAGCCGCCGGGGGCAATTTTGGTTCCGTCGGGAAAAACATAACTGATTCCCTTCACAAACCTCCAGCCACTGAGATCCACTTCGGAGGGCAGAGGATTGAAGAGCTCGATGAACTCCACCAGCTTCGACTTGGAGTCCGCCGGATCCACATGCAGCTCATGGATCAGCACATGGGCGGCGGGCAGGCCGTGGTCCCCATTGGCCGCACCGGGAGTGGGTTGAAGGAAATAACCGGTCCCCCCCGGTGCCGTGTGCCCCCAGGAGATGTCCGCGGACTGCGCGGGAAAAGCCGGCGAAAAGGCGCTGAGCACCGTCACCCCGTCCGCCGCCGTCAGCGCGAGGTATTCCCCGTTGGTGCCCAGACTGAAATTGGTGTGTGGCGGAGCCCCGGCCCCGGCCCGGTTTTTGGAGGAGGCGAAAACCACCAGATACCCGTTGGCGGGAATGGCGGTGCCGGCGGGGAAAGCCCACTTCGTTTTGACCGCACGGTCGTCAGTCAGGTGCATCCCGGAAAGATCCGCCGGAGTGGAGGCGGCATTCCGCAGTTCGATCCAGTCACTCCAATCTCCATCACTATCCCTGAGGGTTCCGGTGTTCGAGGCCATGACCTCATTGAGACTCAGCCCCTGCGTCAGTGCCGGGTCCTGAGCCTGCATTCCGATGACAGTGCTCCAAATCAGGATTCCCAAAAGCAGGCCTGAGGGAGGGAAGGGAAAAGATTGGATCACAAAGAGTAAAACGGCATTAAAACAGATTCCTGACTCATTCGGAATGGAAAACCGCTTTTTTCGTTTTCCTGGATTAATTCGGTTTTTCCGATGTTTAATACCTGTTTTCCAGTCCGGGCGGCCGTGTGTTTGTCTGCCCGGAGCCGACGGGAATTCAAATTTCCGGCCTGACAACCGGTGCCGGAACCGCCAGAGTGGCCAGCCTATGCAGCAAGTGAAAGACACGGCGAGGGCAATGGTCCGCATCGGATATGACGGGCGCGTGCATAAAACCTTCCGCGGGCCGCTGGCGGCGGAGCGCTTCGCCAATGAGGAGCGGGTGCTGAGGTATCTTGAGAAGCGCGGCTGCCCGTTTGTGCCCAAAGTGCTGGAGAGCGATCCCGAAGCCCTGCGGCTGGTGACCACCAACTGCGGAGCCCGCGTCAACCAGCTGGATGAAAGACGGATGGACGGTCTTTACGACGAGCTGGAGACTTACGGGGTGCGTCACGGGGACCGCTTTATGCGCAATGTGACCTACAGCCAGCAGCTGGCGCGCTTCTGCCTGATCGATTTCGAATTTGCCACCATCCTCGAAACCGGCGAGGGCCTGGAGCAGACCAGCAGCGGGGTGATCGACCTCGACCGTGCGGACTGACCGGATCCACCTCAGCGTCAGCCTTCCCTCTTTTTCCATCCGGCCCAGCGTCTCCAATCATCCGTTTGCCGGGGACCAGCCCTTTTCAGCAGCCACCCGAATGAGCCAATCCCAATCCCAAAGTCAGAGCCAGTCATCCCCGCCTCCCGCTTCGGACAACCCTCCCGCCGCCGGGACCAGCCCTGCCGTGGAATGGGTGGATGAATCCCTCATGTCCGGCACCCCGCCCTGGCTGGCCAGTGCGGAGCCGGCGGCGGCCCTCACCCTGCGCTGGTCGGGTTTGACGCATCCGGGAAAGGTGCGGCCCAACAACGAGGACGCTTTTCTGGCGCTGAACTTCAACGGGGGCGGCGTGCAGTTTCTGGGAAAGGTGGGCAGCGCTCCGCTGTCGGACGCCGATTTTGTTTTTGCCGTGAGCGACGGCATGGGAGGCGCGAAATCCGGGGAGTTCGCCAGCCGCATCGCCGTGGATAAGATCACCCATCTGCTGCCCCGCAGTTTCCGGCGGGCCGCCCTGGGCATGTCCGTGAATTACCAGGACGTGCTGCCGGAACTGGTCACCTCCATCCACCGCGACCTGACGCTGCTGGCGGAAAGCTACGAGGAGTGCGCGGGCATGGGAGCCACCCTGACCATGGCGTGGTTCGCGCCGGGCTGGATGTATTTTGCCCATATTGGGGACAGCCGGCTTTATTACCTGCCCGCCGGCGGAGCGCTGCGGCAGATCAGCGAGGACAATTCCCACGTGGGCTGGCTGCGGCGTCAGGGGAAAATCAACGAGCGCGAGGCCCGCACCCATCCGCGTAAAAACGTCCTGAACAAAGCCCTCGGCGCGGGCCATCAGTTTGTGGATCCGCAGGTGGGCGCGGTGTCCTGCCAGCCGGGGGATATTTTCCTGCTGGTGACCGACGGCATTATCGACGGCCTCTGGGACCGCCATCTGGAGGAGTTCCTGCGAACCCCGGATGCCGTGATCACCCCCGCCCAGCAGATGATCAATGAAGCCCTCTCCCGTTCCGGGCGCGACAATCTGACGGCGGTGGTGGTGGAGGTGCTGCCAGGGTGAGGGCAGCCGGGAACACAGAAGGCGGCGGACGGATTCACTATGGCTGTCCGCGCCCGCGACGCTGTGATACGGGGCCGGTTTCAAAAACAAAACACCCGCCCGGCTTTCGCGGGGCGGGTGTCCGATGAATGAGGAATGCCGGGTGCCGGCCCGAAGCCGGGCATGGCGGGGCAGCGGTCAGAGAGCGGCGGCGAGCACCTTCTCCATGCGGGCGAGCATGCCGGTCGGACTGTCAAGCAGGCCGGCGGCGATCAGGGCGTTGTCCCGGATCTGCTCGGCGATGAGCGGGGCCAGCTCATCGTTTTTCTTCCCGCGCAGAGCCAGCTTGCGGATCAGGTTGTGGCGGGGGTTGATTTCCAGAACGACCTTGGCTCCTCCGCCGAAGTCCTGGTTCATGGCTTTCATCATGGCGCGCATCTGCGGGCTCACCTGGCCTTCGGGCTGAAGGGCGACCGCCGGGCTGCTGACCAGACGGGAGCCGGCGCGCACGCTTTCCACGCTGTCACCGAGTGTTTCCTTCAGCCATTCGCAGATTTCCTTTGTCTGCTCCTCCGTGAGGGATTCCCCTTCGGTGGGCGGGGCATCGCCCAGATCGAGGTCGTCGCTGGCGGCGGAGACGAGGCGCTTGCCCTCCACTTCGGAAAGGGAGGAGACCACGTATTCGTCAATGGGCTCGAAGAGGTAAATCACCTCCAGACCGCGGGCCTTGAAGGCCTCCAGATACGGGCCGGCCTCAATGGCGGCACGGCTGGGCGCGATGAGGAAGTAAATATCCTTCTGGCCGTCCTTGGCGCGGCTGAGGTACTCGTCAAAGCCGGTCAGGACGCCGGGCTCGGTCAGGGAGGACTCGAAGCGCAGGAGCTTCGACAGGGCCGCACGGTGGCGGTCGTCCACGGCCACGCCCTCTTTGAGGAAACGGCTGAAGGCTTTGTAGAAGTCGTTGTATTTCTCGGCATTGTCCCTGGCCTCGCCCTCCAGCATCTTGATCAGGCGCTTGGTCAGAACGTCGCCGAGCTTCTGCACCAGGGCGCTGTCCTGCATGGACTCGCGGGAGATGTTCAGCGGCAGGTCGTCGCTGTCGATCACCCCTTTGGCGAAGCGCAGCCACTCCGGCAGCAGGCCGCGGGGCTTGGGATCGATGAGCACGCGCCGGCAGTAGAGGGCCACCCCGGGCTCCATCTGGCCCATGCCGTAGCGCTCAGGGTTTTCCTGGGGAATGAAGAGCAGGGAATTGATCACCAGCGGCGCGTCGGCGCTGAAGTGCAGGCGGTAGCGGGGCTCGTCCCAGGCGTGGGCGATGAATTTGTAAAATTCATTGTACTGCTCGTCGGTGACCTCGCTCTTTTTCTTCAGCCAGAGGGCCTCCACGTTGTTCACGCGCTCCCCATCCAGGAGGATGGGGAAGGGCACGAAGTTGGAGTAGCGCTCCAGAATGGTTTTGACACGGCCCTTGGCGGCGAACTCCGCGTGCTCCTCCTTCAGATGGATGACGATGCGGCACCCGCGGTGCTGGCCGGGAGCTTCCGCGACGTCGAATCCGCCACGTCCGTCGCTGGTCCACAGCAGGGATTCACCGTCCTCCCGCCAGGAGTGGGTGAAAACCTCCACCCGGTCCGCCACCATGAAGACACTGTAAAACCCGACGCCGAAGCGTCCGATGACATTGCCCGCCGCCTGCGCGCCGGCCTCCAGATTCTGAAGAAAGGCCTTGGTGCCGCTGTGGGCGATGGTGCCGAGGTTCCTGATCAGCTCCTCGCGGGTCATCCCAATACCGTAGTCGGTGATGGTCAGGGTTTTGGCCTCGGCATCGGAGGTGATCTCAATCTCCGGCTCCTTTTCGGATTCGAAAACGGAGGGCTCCGTCAGACGCAGGTGGCGCAGCTTCTCCAGGGAGTCGGCGGCATTGGACACCAGCTCGCGGACAAAGATCTCGCGGTCGGTGTAAAGGGAGTTGATGACGATGTCCAGCAGCTGGCGGACTTCGGCCTGAAAGGGTTGGTGGGTGACAGTATCGGTGCTCATGGCATTCTGGTTGGAGAAAAGGGGGTGGAAAAGAGGGCTGCCACTTTAACGATCAACAGCCGGCTGTCAAAAGCCCTCATGCAGCAGTGCGGTTGGGGCGGCGGGGTTTTGGAGTTGTATTTCTGATCAAGTTTTTGTGGCGACCCGAAATTCGGGATGACGGGTGCTGGAAATGACTTTAGTGGAGGGCAAATCGTGCGCCTCACGATGAACCCGGACCTTCATGGGCATGCTGTTACCCATTTCCACGCTCACCGTGACCAGATTCCGTTCGCTGCGGGGTCTGACTGCCGGGCCTTTTGGCAGGGTGAATTTGATTACAGGGAAAAACAACACCGGCAAATCAACTCTGCTGGAGGCCATCCGTGTTCTGGTGACGGATGGCGCTCCCGGCACGCTTTTCAGTATTCTCAATTACCGGGAGGAGCTCACCGCTTCCGACCGGGAGGCGCCCATCACACCACTGGACTCACCGTGGTTTTCCAGTCTTTTCTCTGATTTTCCCGATTTGACCGGATGCGGTGAGCCGTTCACGGTTTCGAGCGCCGCCGGTGATTCCATGCCGCTGAAAACGGTGGAAATCAAAGTGGGTTGGTATTCTGAGCAGGTGGATGATGAAACCGGCAACCACCGCTTTATTCCCGTAACGGGAACAGATCCGCCTGATGAGAATGAGGCAGTGCCATTTCTGGAAATCAAAGCCCCCCACCGGCAACGGAGAATCCGCCTCGACAGCCTCCGGAGCATGGCGGGGCGCAGAGTGGTTGAGGGGATGGGAACGGAAGGACTGCGGATGCCCTGCCTCTATCTTGATCCGTTCAGTGGCCGTTCCCCGTCCCACCTTGGAGTTTTGTGGGATGCCATCGCCCTCACCAGCCGTGAGAGACAGGTGGTTGAGGCGCTCAGGATTATTAGCCCGGATATTGAGGCTGTCTCCATGATTGGCAGTGGGAATGGCAACCGCTTCCGAACGGCCATTGCCAAAAGCCGTCAGTTCCGCGCCCCTGTCTCCCTGAGAACGTTTGGCGACGGCGTGAACCGCCTTTTCGGAATTATTCTTTCCCTTGTGAATGCCGCTGGGGGGGTGCTGCTGGTGGATGAGATCGAGAATGGGCTGCACCATTCCATTCTTCCTGATGTATGGAAGATCATTTTTCAAATGGCGGATGAACTGAACGTTCAGATTTTCGCCACGTCCCATAGTTGGGATTGCGTGGACTCCTTTCAGCAGGCCGCCAACGTCCACCCGCAAACCGGTGTGCTGGCCCGGTTGACCTCTTTGAACGGCAAAATTATCCCCACCCTCTTCAGTGAGAACGAACTGCGCATCGCGGCCAGGGATCAAATTGAAGTCCGCTGATCATGGCCGCTCCCAAACAGCTTCTTGTTGAGGGCACGGATGACTATCATGTCATCCTGAATCTCCAAGGGTCGCGCGGTCTCCGCATTCTGGACAAGAAACAGATCCATGATCTGCAGGGCGTGGAGAACCTGCTTGAAAGCCTGCCTGTGCGCATCCGCGCCAGCGAGGGCGGCGCTGTGGGCGCGGTGCTTGATGCGGACACCAGTCTGGCGGACCGCTGGCGCGGCATACGCGGCAGGATGGAGCGGCTGGGATATACTGATGTCCCGGCGGATCCCGCGCCGGAAGGCACCATCCTGATGCCGCCCGCCGGCACCCTGCTTCCCAGAGTGGGCATCTGGCTGATGCCGGACAACTCCACCTCGGGAATTCTGGAGGATTTTCTCAGGTTTCTGGTTCCGCCGGAGGACAGGCTCATTCAAACCGCGGAGCAGGCCATTGACCGGCTGCCGGACAGGCCGTTTCCTGACAAGGACCGCTCCAAGGCTCTCATGCACACGTGGCTGGCGTGGCGGGAGGAGCCCGGAAAGCCCTTTGGCCAGGCGATCACCGCCCGGTATCTCCATGGGGATGTGCGGCAGGCCGACCTTTTCATCCATTGGCTCCAGATCCTGTTCGCCGATTGAGCGCGGGAGGGAATCGGGATGAAAATCGGCGCTGGCCGGTCCGGGCGCTGAACACAACTATCTCCCAACCGCTTTCAGTTCCTCCTGCGTCCAGGGAGAGGTCCGCGCTTCCGTCTCCCTGCGGATTTTGGCGATGTCACCGGCGGTGAGGATGCGGTTCCAGCCGTGCCAGTGCTCGCCCGCGTAGGTCAGCACCTGCGCCAGCTGCTCGTCGGTGTGGGTTTTCTCCAGCGGGGGCATGAGGCCGGCACCGTAGCTGACGCCGTCGAGGGGGCCGGTCAGGCCCTGAAGGAGGATGCGGGCAAGGATGGTGACGTCCCCGTTGTTGGCCATCCAGCTGGATTTGGCCAAAGGCGGGGCCAGCAGGGTATCCCCGGCCTTCAGGCCCATGCCGTCCGGGCCGTGGCAGGAGATGCAGAGCGTCTCGTACACCAGACGCCCCTGCTGCGCGGCAGGGCTGAGCCGGCTCTGGAGGTTCTCCGCGATGTCATGGTTTTTGACGGCGTCCACGAGGGGAAGCGGACGGTTTCCAAGCTGGAAATTCCCTGTTTGGCCGGCGGCGCGCCAAGCCAGAAAGGACTGTGTGGCCACGTGGGCATCGGGATCCGTGTCCGTGCCCCTGATGGCGGCGGCTGTCTCCGCATCCCGCTGCAGCAGCCATGGCTCGGCAAGCTGCACGGCGGCCCGGCGCACGCGGGGCTCCTTGTCCTTGAGGGCGGCGAGAACCGTCTCCTTTTTCAGCGAATCCAGCCCGCTCAGGCACCAGAGGCTGTGGAGGCGGGCGTTGGTGTCGGAGTGTTTGGTCATTTGCTCCAAGGCCGGGACAGCGGATTTACCGCCCCGGGACACGATCAGCATCTGCGCGGTGTCGCGCCACCAGCCGCCGGGATTGGAAAGGTGGGCGGCCAGTTCCGTGGAGGACTCGTCCAGCATGCGGGGACGCGGCAGTTTGGCGGCGGACTGGCCGTCGGGCAGCAGCCGGTAAATCCGGCCATGGCGGTGGACTTTGATCATGCCCCAGCGCTTGATGCGCTCATACCGCTCGACCCACAGCTCCAGCTTGTTTTTGCGGTAGTCCTCGACATAGTGGGCGCGCAGTTCCGGGGTGACGGCGGTGGGAAACCACTCCTTCTCCTGAATGATGCCCCGGTAGAGATCCGCGATATAGAGACCGCCATCGGGTCCGCACTCGGTCCACACCGGGCGGAAATAGGCATCCCGCGAGCGGACAAACTCGCTGCCGGGGAAGGCGTTGTGCGCGGTGCCTTTGCCATCCTGCCACGAATAGCGCGTCATGCGGATCAGCCGTCCCACCGGCTCGCAGCCGAGGGAGTTTCCGTTCCACTGCGGAAAAAGCGGGCTGCGGACCACGCTCTGCCCGCAGGTGGCGGAGAAATGCGTCAGCTGCGCCTGGCGCGGCACATCGTAGCCGCCGTCACTGAAGTCCCACACCGGGCAGATGCCCCAGGGACGGAAATACCCCTCCTCATGCTCCGGCAGATCCAGAATAGGGTAGCCGGCGGGCAGCTGGAAGCTGTGGGCGGGATTGGCCCCGCCGCCCCAGGAGCAGATGAGCCGCCCGTCGTCATCACGCGCGAGCCCCCACTGGCTGACGCGGCCCCGGCTGTGGGGCATGGCCACCAGTTTGCCTCCGTTCCAGCGGAGGCGGCGGTCGTTGGTGATGATGGTGTTGTCGAGATTCCAGAGCAGGCCGCTCTGCTGATGCTCAATATTTCCATGGTCGGACTCTCCTCGCCACGCCACCTCTTTCCGGTCGGCCACGCCGTCCCGGTTGTCGTCAAAATAGGACCAGATGGTCTGATCCTCCGTGAAATACACCAGCACCCGGTCCTGCAGGGGCAGCACCGCGCGTGGCAGGACCACGTTGTCGATAAAGACGGTGCGTTTGTCCATTTTCCCGTCGCCGTCGGTGTCCGTCAGTTTCACCACCCGGCTCACGGGATCCAGCTGGCCGGTGGCGTGCTCGTCCTGCATGTAGGTGCGCCACTCGCAGACGTAGAGCGAGCCATTGCCGTCGAAGGCCATCATGGAGGGCTCCTCAACCATGGGCTCGCTGGCCACGCACTCCAGATGGAAGCCTTTGGGCACCTCGATGGTGCGGATGGACTCCTCCGGGGACAGGGCCGGGAAAGTGGTGTCGGGATTCCATTCACCCTCCGCGCGGGCGGGCAGGGTCAGGCCGATAAGGGCCAGCGGGAGGAGGAAAAAACGGGTGGGTGTCATGGCTCTGGTGGGATCCTTAATGCACGGTCTCCGCATCCGCGCCACCGCTCATCGGTGCGGTTGACGGGAACTTCCGGAGCCAGGCGGATTTGAACAGTCATGAATCCTCCTTGCACGGGGGAGAGGGCTGCTCCAGGATGATGATTCCCGCCGGGCTGCCTGCGGGAACAGCAACCTTTTTTCATTTTCATTACCCTGTGAGCGAACCCGAGCACCGCGGCATCGAGCCCATCAATGTTGCCGATGAAATGGCGAAGTCCTTTCTGGATTATTCCATGTCCGTCATCATCAGCCGCGCCTTGCCGGATGTGCGCGACGGGCTGAAACCCTCCCAGAGACGCATCCTGTTCGCCATGGACAACCTGGGAATTTATCCCGGGAAAAAGCACATTAAATGCGCCAAAATATGCGGTGACACCTCGGGGAACTACCATCCGCACGGCGAAGCGGTGATTTACCCCACCCTCGTGAACATGGCCCAGCGCTGGGGCATCCGGGAGATTCTGGTGGACGGGCAGGGGAACTTCGGATCCGTGGACGGCGATCCCCCGGCGGCCATGCGTTATACGGAGGCCCGGCTGACGCATCTGGGAGGCCTCCTGATGGAGGACATGGACAAGGACACCGTCGATTTTGTCCCCAACTATGACGAGCGCCTGACGGAACCGGTGGTGTTTCCCTCCGCCTTTCCCAATCTGCTGGTCAACGGCGGCACCGGGATCGCGGTCGGCATGGCCACCAACATCCCGCCGCACAACCTCGGGGAGATGGTGGACGGTATCTGCGCCCAGATTGACCAGCCGGATATCTCCATCCGCGAGCTGATGCGGCACATCAAGGGCCCGGACTTCCCCACGGGCTGCACCATTTACGGCCAGTCCGGCATCCATTCCTACATGCACACCGGGCGCGGCTCGGTGAAGGTCCGCGGGCGTGTCGGGATTGAGCAGGATGACCGGGGCAAGGATCAGATCGTCATCACGGAGATCCCCTACGTGGTGAACCGGGCCACGCTCATCAAGCGCATCGCGGAGCTGGTGACGGAGAAGATCATCCCGGAAATCAGCGGGCTGCGCGACGAGTGTGACGAGAACACCCGCATCGTGATCGAGCTGAAGCGCGATGCCCGCCCGCAGGTGGTGATCAACAATCTCTACAAGCACACCGCGCTGGAGTCGTCCTTCAGCGTGAACATGCTGGCGATCGACAACCGCAAGCCGCGGCTGCTGAATCTGAAGGACGCCATCGCCTGTTACATCGAGCACCGGCGGGAGGTGGTGCTGCGCCGCACCCGCTTTCTGCTGCGCAAGTCGGAGGCCCGTGCGGAGATTCTGGAGGCACTGCTGCTGGCGACCTCGAAGATCGACGATTTTATCCGCATCATCCGCCAGAGCGCCAACCGCGACGCCGCGGAGTCGGCTATCCGGGCCTATCCCTTCACGGTGGAGGCCGCCGAGGCGGTGGGCATCATCATCCGCGGCCAGCCGCACGTGGTGAACGGGCGCTACCAGTTCTCGGAGCGCCAGGTGAAGGCCATCGTGGAGCTGCAGCTCTACAAGCTCACAGGGCTGGAGCGGGACAGGATCAAGGCTGAGTATGACGAGGTCATGTCCGAGATTTCGGACCTGATGGACATCCTGGCCCGCGAGTCCCGTGTGCTGACCATCATCAAGGACGAACTGCTGGCCATCAAAGCCAAACACGCCAACCCGCGGCTGACGGATTTCGCGGCGGAGGAGGGGGAGATCAATGTCGTGGATCTGATCGCCAACGAGGGCATGATCATCACCATTTCCCACCGCGGCTACATCAAGCGCACCCTGGTCAGCGAATTCCGCAGCCAGCGGCGCGGCGGGAAGGGACTGAGGGGAATGGAGACCACCAAAGGCAACGCCGCCGGCGTTGGCGAGGAGCCGGAGGCCGGGGACTTTGTGGAGCACCTTTTCACCGCCAGCGCGCATGACTGGCTGATGTTCTTCACCAACACGGGACGCGTTTACGCCGAGCGTGTGTATCTGATTCCCGAGGGCTCCCGCACGGCCAAGGGCCGCAGTATCAAAAACCTGCTGAACGTGCGTCCGGAGGAGAAAGTGGCCAGCGTGCTGCGCATCCCCACCCTCGGAGAGAGCGACAAGGACGCGACCTGGGATCCGGAGAAATTTGTCATCTTCGCCACCCGCCAGGGCGTGGTGAAGCGCACCAATCTGGGCGAGTTCCGCAACATCCGGAAGGACGGCATCATCGCCATCGGCATCCGGGAGGGCGACGACCTCATCGGCTGCGCCCTCACGGAGGGACGGGATGAGATCATGCTCGTCACCCGCACCGGTATGAGCACCCGTTTCAAGGAGTATGCGGAGGCCCGCGGCGACAGCGGTTCCGGGGTTTCGGACGGCGATGCGGAGATGGATACGGATGCGGATGAGACTGAGGCCGCCGGCACGGATGCCGGCGCCGATGCCGAAACGGACACCGGCGGGGATGAGGGAGGAGCGAAGGAGAAGGGCGGTCTGCGCGACATGGGCCGCCAGGCGACCGGCGTGCGCGGCATCAAGCTCCGGAAGGGTGACGAGGTGGTGAGTCTCTCCATCGTGGACCAAGCGGGCACCCTGCTGGTGGCCAGCGAGAACGGCATTGGCAAGCGGACCCCCTTTGACGAGTACCGCATCACCGCCCGTGGCGGAAAGGGGATCATCACCATGAAGACCACCGGGAAGACCGGGGAAGTGGTGGGCGCGCTGGTGGTGCATGAAACCGATGAGGTCATGCTGATGACCACCACCGGCCAGAGTGTGCGCATCCCTGTCTCCCAGATCCGCGAGGCCGGGCGCAACACCCAGGGCGTGAAGCTCATCACCCTGCGCGGTGAGGAGAAGCTTCAGGATATCGCCCGAGTGATCGCCGAACCCGACCACGTGGCCGCCTCTGAAGCGGATACTTCTCCGGACAGTCCGGAATCCGCCGGTGACTCCGCGCCGGAGGGGGAATCCTGAGCGGGAAAATTCAAAAACCAGGACTGCCCGGCCCGCTGAGGCCCGCTCCGTCCCCTTCACAACGCCATGAATCTTGAAATGCCCACTCCGGCGGAGACCGAAGGTCTGCGGAAAGCGCTGCTGATCGTGCTTGGAGTGATGATTGTGACCATCCCCGTCATCGCAGTACTGGTGGTCGCCAAAATCAAAGCCAACCAGCGGGACCGTGAACGGCGTCCAGCCCCTCCCCCGGCTGGAAACAACCCCGCTGAAAGCCCGCGGGCGGCGCGGAGCACGGACGAAGCCGGCCGTGAGCCGCCACCCCATGCCTGAGCGGCGGTCCCGGCTTTTTGAACACCCGGATTTCCCGCCCCCGGGCGGAGGCTCCGGCTGGCATCCTCTGCATCTTCCCTGGCCGCATCTCATCAGCACGCCGGATCATGCCGTGCCACGTGTCCGCTGGACCCGGTGCGGTGCGGGAGCGCTCCTTTGGGAGATCCAAGCTCCTCCGCCACTCGCGGCGCGGAGCGCGTTCAGAACGGCGGCTGACGGATTCACCGAAGGCCTGTGGACGCAGGATGTCGCGGAGTGCTTCATCGCGGACCCCGGCACAGGCCACTATACGGAATACAATCTCAGCCCGGCGGGAGCCTGGTGGGCCTGCCATTACACCGCACCCCGCCAGCGCAGCGATCCACAGCCGGACTGGCTCCGGGCCGGCATCGTAACCGAAACCGGCTGGACGAAAACCGGCTGGACGGGCCGCATGATCTGCCCCCTTCCCCCGCCTGCAGCCACGCAAGCCGCGACGGGCCGCCCTGTCGTGAATTTCACGGCGGTTGTGGCGATTCCGGACGCCCGCGCCTACTACAGTCTGGCCGCCATCGGTGGCGGTGAGCGCCCGGATTTTCACCGGCTCATGGGTTGGAGAGAGCTGGAGTAAACGGGCATCAGTCCTGCGGAGCCCGGAAGCCTGCTGCCGGTTCACTCCGCAGCCCGTGTGGACACGGCGCGCCACCAGGCGCGGGGACCAGCAGGCCGGGGGAGATTGACCTCATGGAAAGTCTCCGCGGGGGTGATGGTTGTGGTCCGGGAGACCGGAACGACGTTCCGCCAGGAGAGCAGATCCGTAGTGATCTGATAGAGGAAACTGTCCGCCGTGTCGCTAGGCCAGCCGTGATGGCTGAATCGGAACAGGGATCCGTTGAGGGCGGTGACAGGCGGCTGTCCGTATCTTTCCCCGAAGGCAAAGCTGGTGAAGGTCCCCGCCGTGGCCGGGCGGTTGGCCAGCCAGGTCCGGTAGTCCGGCAGTGCGGCGGGGGTGAAAATCTCCAGAGTCCATGACTGGAGCACCGCGGTCTGGGTGTCGGGCCGGTCGTCCATGACCCGGAGAGTCCAGATGCCGGCGGCGGCGCGGTCCGTGAGAACCGTCAGATCGGCGGCGGGCTGCAGGGCATCGGTGCAGGGCGGGCCGGACTGGGAAAACGGGCGCAGGGAGTGCGGGGAAAGCAGCGTCCGGCGGAAGTCCGCTCCATGCCGGAGGCGGGCTCCGTCCACCAGCGTCAGCGGTGGCAGCAGCAGAGCCGGCGGCGTCTCGAGAGTGAGGGTCAGCGTCTGGGTGTCGGGGTGCCTGAGGTCCAGCCAGATCCGGATTTCCTCAATGTTTCCGGGCGCTGTCAGGCTGATGGGAAAGGTGGCCGCGCCATGGTCGGGCACCGCCGCCGGTCCGGGAAAAGTGGCCACCGCCTGGGTGCGGCGGAAGAGCCGGGCCGGTTCGGTCAGCGGCAGAGGGACCGCGGTACCGAATGGCGGACGGGAGCGGAACTCCAGTGCCAGCCGGGCACAGGCCAGCCGGGGCAGGCTGAAAGCGCCCCCGGTCAGCAGTCCCGCCGGCGTCATGAGAAGGGTCTGCACCGGCCCATTGCCCATGGGTGGCTGCCATCCGGGATCCAAGGTGCCGTCAGGCTGGAGCCGCAGGATGGACCGCACGGGCCGGGTTCCACAGAGGGAGAAATCGCCGCCGGCGTAAATCCGGTTCTGACCGTCCAGCGCCAAAGTCTGCACGGCGTCGTCCAGGACCGGCGGAGCGAAGGAGGGATCGGCTGATCCGTTTTCCAGCACCCGAGCCAGCCCATAGCGGGTCAGGCCGTTGACTTTGCTGAAGACTCCACCGGCCACCACGGAACCATCCGGCAGTGCCTGCAGGCAGCGGACTTCCAGATTGGTCCCGCTGTCGGCACCGGCCGGGGGTTTGAAGACCGGGCTGACAGTCCCGTCGGATTCAATCAGCGCCAGACGGTTGAAGGTGGTGACGGAACCGGCGGGACGGAAGAAATTCCCACCCAGCCAGAGCCGGCCATCGGGCCGCACCGCTGCGGCGCGCAGCCGGCCATTCAGAAAAGTCGGAGGTGTGAAGGTCAGGTCGCGGCTGCCGTCGGCGGACAGCCTGACCAGCCAGTCACTGACAGTATTGCCCTGACGCGAGCGTCCTCCGGCATAAATCCGTCCGTCCGGCAGCGGGACCAGCACCCGCACGTCCTCGGCTCCGGCGGGAAGCCCCGGGAGAAAGGCGGCATCCCGCTGGCCGGAGGACGTCAGTTTCACCAGGCAGGGCGCGGCGGCGGTGTCGAAATTCCGGAAAGCGCCGCCGGCCCAGACGGCGTTGCCCAGGGAGGCGAGAGTGTGAACGGCCCCGTCCGGTCCGGCGGCGTCAGGGCGGAAGGCGGGGTCCGGCATGCCGCCGGGCAGAATCCTGGCCAGCCGTGCCGCATTGGAAATTCCCCGGGCGCTGAGGAATTCCCCGGCCACCAGAAAGGAGCCATCGGCACGGAGCGCGAGAGCGGAGACAGGGCCGCCAAAACCGGGATCTGTAAAAGCCTCGTCCACCCGGCCCGGGGCGGTATCCGGCGGCTGGACGATGACCGCCGCCGGGCTGGACCAGCGCGCTCCGGCATCACTGAGGGCCACGGCGTGGTATTCCGCAGTGTCGTCCTCCATGACATTGTAAAGGGTCAGACGCGATGCCGCCGCGCCGGGAATCACCACTCCGTTTTTCCGCCACTCCCACCGCAGCGTTGGCTCAAATTCCGTGTCCGCCGCCAGCACCGCGGTGTGGCCAAAGGGAACAGCGGCCGGCAGCGGCTGCCGGGTGAAAACAGGAGGGCCGCCACCGCCGGCCCGCGCCTCCGGAAGTCCACCCGCGGAAACGAGGGCGGAGACGGCCAGGACGGCGATGGCGGCGGCGCGCCTCACTGTGGCCAGGAGGGCAGAACCCACTCCGCCCGCAGGCGGACGAAGCGTTTGGGCTGGGTGCCGTTGAGCGGCAGGGTCACCCGCCAACGGTTGCCGCCCAGGGATTCCGCGTCCGTGACCCGTGTCCAGTTCTCCAGATCACTGGAGCGTTCCGCGACAAGCCGGGCGGTATTGGCGAAAACAGGGCTGCCATTGGCGGGGAAAGGGATTTGGAAGCCGGTGTTGAAGCGGTCCGACCAGAACGTGTATTGCAGTGCGGAGCCGTCCTGGGCCATGCTGAAGGCGGGCGCACGGCTGGCGGCGGGATCGGAGGTCAATGACCTTGCGGGGTCCAGGCCAAGGCAGAATTTGAGCAGATTGGACATGCCGTCGCCGGAGGGGTTGCGGTCCGGGCCGCTCTGAAGGGCATCCAGCCCGGCGCGGTTCATGGACCATGCATCGTAGGCGTCGCCCGGAAGCACGGCCACTGCCAGGCCGCCGAACTCATCGGCGGAGGCGGCTTGGAGGTAATACTCCCTGCCGCTCTCCGCTTGGAAAGTGAAGGAGCGGTCGCTGGTGGTGCGGAAATGGGACAGATAGGAGTTGGTGTCCGGATGGTTGGTGGCGGAAATGCCGGAAACCCGGCTCAGGCTCCGGAATCCACTCCCGGCACCGTTGGACTGATAGACAGCGGCGGCGAAAACGCGCGTGTAGGATCCCAGAATGCTCCCGCTGTCCAGAGGCTGGCGGAAAGGGTAAATCATACGGTAAATACCGGACTCCGGCGCGGTCCATTTCCACCAGGCGCTGCGGTTGAGGGCGGGCTGCGAGGGGTCGGGCGGCGGTTCCCCCTCCTCGGCGCTGAAGCGGAAGCGGTTGTCGGCATCGCCATAGCGTGACATGCCGGGAAGCCCCGCGTTTGCGAAATCATCGTTGGCCGCCGGAGGCGTCAGGTAACGGCGCATGGAGAACATCATTTTATCACTTAACAGGATGCCGGCGGTGGCTTGGACCATAATGAAATAGGTGCGGCCGGGCTGGGGAACAAAAAACGTGTCCCCATCCGCAGTGTGGGGATCCGCCGAGGCGACACGCGGTCCCTGAGGGCCATCCGCAAAGACCTCGCATCCCAGGGAGTATGCCGTTATTTCACAGCCGGCGGTTTCGGGAGGGGCGGTCCATGAATACCACAGGGCCTTTGCCAGTTTTTCGCTGACAGAGGGGCGGCTCAGAGCCCGCTCCGATGGTGAAACGGTTGCGGCAAAGATCGGGCATGCCGTCTGCAGAGGCAGCTGGGACCCCAGGGAAATGGCATTGGCGGCGTCATCGCCCGGCACCGGATTTTTGGCGGGGGAGAACATCAGCCGCAGCCGCTGGCTGTAGGGCTTGCCGGACGTGGCATTGTCCGGCAGGCACCGGAACCAGTAAACCTCGCCTTTTTTGACCGGGGTGGGCAGAGGCTGGGCGGCATTGTCATGAACCATATACTGCACCCGGATGTCGCCTCCTTTGGTGACCCGCAGGGCCGGTGCGCTGGTGAGCCAGGTGAAGGCGCCGTCGTCAGTGGCCGTCCAGGTGAATAAGTTGGTGTCGCCGGGCTCCTGCAGGGCCATGGCCTCACGGACAGTGCCCCCGGACCCCAGGCTGATCACATAGGTGTTGGGATGGGTGGTGCCGGTGATTCCTGAAGGGCTGAGAGCGGCATGCAGCTCATAATCAGCGGCGCGCCCCGCGAGGCAGAGCCAGTAGGTGACGGCGGAGCCAGTGACCGGAAACTGAAAATGCCCCGGGCCGAAGCTGTCGGGTCCGGTCCCCGTGACCGGCACCTCCGTGAAAAAGGCCGGATCCCCGCCGGAGAAAACCCGCAGGTCCATGATGTCGGACAGATCCCCGCCGGACCAGGACAGGTAAACCGCGGCCGTGCCGCCGCCGCCGGAAGGCTGCCACTGGTGCCAGACCGTGGGAAGAGGATAGCCGGACTGGCGGGCGGGCGGGTCACCCAGTTCGCGGGTGGATCCCAGCAGGGTGCCGGAAGCGGTGGCGGTCCGGTCTTTGCCCAATGGAGTGGCATTGGCGATGGCGTCATTGGGCGGAGCCGGCGGGCTGTTTTTGCGCAGGGTGAAACTGCCGCGCGCGGGCCATTCCCAGCCATTGATGCAAAGGGAATACAGGCCCGGAACAACCCAGAAATAACGCCGTCCCGCCGTGGCGAGGACCGGCGGCACGATCGCGGAGGGAAACATACCTGAAACAATGGGCACCAGGCTGCCGCCGTCGAATTCCACCCAGCCTGTTTCCTGACAGCTCCAGGTCCAGTACAGCTCAAAGCTTTGCGGCGCGTTGGTCGGAGGGGTGAGGGTGACCGGCAAAGGCCCCTGAATGGGCCAGGGAGTGCTGTAATTGGAGGGCGGGCCTGTGTCCTCCAGGGGGCGGATGACCTGCAGGTCGTGGTATTGGACGGCATTGGCCGCCTGGTGGGCGGCGCCGGTCACCAGCAGGAAGGTTTCACCCGCCGACGCGGCGAACTGGTCATTGGCGGGAACCTCGCCGGCGGCGGTGATTTCCTGATTCCGGAAGGCGGCGGTGGCCGTCTGCTCATAGGCGGAGGGGGAAATGGCGGCGCAAACATAATGGCCGTCCTCCGGGCAGGTCCACTCCCAGAACAGCGGAGCAAACAAAGTTCTGCCGCCGGGAGTGGTGAACGGGGCGTCCGCCGCCCGGACCGACCATCCGTTTCCGCCCCATGGACCCGCCGGGGACGTGCCATTCAGGGGAGTGAGCCGCCGGCGCGCCTCAAAGGAGGTGTTGTTGGCGATGCCGGCGGGACGGATGGCGAACCGGATATCGGGGTAGGGCGGGTAGGGATTGGTGACGCCGATCTGATAACGGGCATCCCGTCCGGCGTGAAAAAGACGCCGCCCGGTGGATGGCTGAGGGGGAGCCAGCCCCCCGTCGGAGGCGGTGACCATGGTGTCCAGGCTGTCCCCCTGATACACCTGAACCAAAGGCGCATAAACCATGATGTCCGATTCGGGGTGCATCTCCACCTCCCACCACCCATCATCCGGGGCGGTCCATTCCCACCAGACGGAGTTCTCCAGCGGATCGCCGAATTCGGAGGAGGCGATCAGCACTTTCTGACTGACTTCGACAGCCTCCCCGGAGCCGAGGCTGGTGCGGTTGGCGAAGAGATCGTTCGGCGGGACAAAGTCCAGCTGCGCGCGGACGGCGGTGCCGGAGGCCATGAGCGCTGTCACCATGGAAAGCAGGGGCAGGCGGAATAATGATTTCATGATTGGGAAAACGGTGGCGGCTGACCTGTGAATGTTTCGCGGCAGGAAGCGCGGCCGGCGGAAAGGATGGATGGGAAGGCGCCGCGGAGGCGCTGGCAGGGAACCGTCGGGCATGAACGGGGACCGGAATCCGGACACGGTTGGCCGCAGGCCAAAAGGGCCGGCGCGGCAGTCATGCCGGGTCTTCTCAGGGTCCCTGCAGCACCACCCGGCCGCTGGGAACCGTTGAACCGGTGGCCGGCTCCAGAGTCAGGAGGTAGCCTGAGGGGGCGACACCGGGACTGCCGAGATCGAACCACACGCGGCCATTGCCGCCCTCCAGCTGGGGAATGAGACCCACGCTGATGGGGGCCGCGGCGGCGGGATCCGTGATCCACAATTGATAGGTCTGTCCCGGGCCGGCTGTTTCCGTGGGCTGCAGGGATCCAGTGGCGTCCCCGGAGGCGAAAGTCCCGGTGGTGGAAAGGTTGGGCAGGTTCTGAAGAATGATGGAGCCGGAGCCCGTGGTTTCGTCAAAAATCGGATAACCGCGCGCGGGCAGGGTATTGGCGGCAATTTCCGTGGGAATGGTTGCGGAACTGCCGGGTTTGGAATCCTCCGCAGGGTGGGCGGGCGTTTCCTGGGGCTGGGCGGAGGGCGTGGTGGCCGTGGGATTCTCCACCATCTGCGGGACGGCGGTGTCCGGAGGCGTGAAGGTTTCGATATCGAAGCCGGCGGGCGCTTTTTTGCCGACATAGGTCCGGCCCTCCCCGGTGGGCTGCCAAACCAGGTCACTGAACTGATCGTAAAACCATCCCGCGCCCAGATCCTGAAGTCCCCGGTAATGGGAGGCGTCCTCCACCGGGAAATCGAGGTGCTTGATCTGTGTACCCTCCGGAAGATTGAGAAGACCGGTGTTGGGCAGGCCCTTTTCGATCACGATATCCCCGCTCCACGACCCGTCACCGCCGGAGAGGACCAAGTCCTGCTCCGGCGGGGGCCGGCGGGGGGATTCAGGGGTTTGGGGGGACGGACCGGAGCCGTCAGAGGATGCCGTGGCGGCCAGGCTGCCACTGTTGTCACCGGTGATCCCGGCGGCGATGCTTTCGGCCACCCGGTCGGACAGCCGCATGGCGCCGAGACGGGCGGTCTGGCCGCGGGGAGCGGTGGGATCGGTCATTTCCACCACCACTGTGCGGGAAAGTCCGGCATAGGCTTGGAACCGCGCCTCGTTGGCGGCACGCAGTTTCGCCAGATCCCGCCGCAGCCGGGCCATGTCCTGCACGGCTGTCAGGGGGGCGGCCCGCAGCCGGGCGTTCCGGGCGGAGAGGGAGCGTTTCGTTTCATGGGGACCGGCTGAAGGGCCGGCGCTCCCGTCAGGGCCGGCACCGTCATCACCGGTGAAGGACGGTCCATCCTCCGGAATCCCCGCAGACTCCGGATGACGCGCCAGTCCTCCACCGGCGTCTCCATGCCGGTGCCATCCATGCGTGAGAAAATCATTGTGCTCCCAGGCCAGCAGCAGCGTCAGTCCCGCGGCGGCGGCCCATCCGGACCAGGCCGGGAGTGCTGGGAGCCGGCGGCCCCGCCGGGGGGGAGGGGCAGGCACCGCTCTCTGCGCCTCGATCCGGAGCAGAGCGGCGGAAAGCACGGCCCGGCTGGGCTGGCCGGCATCGGGCGCGCGCCCGGCCAGCCGCGCCACGAGGTGCGGCGGTGCTCCGGCCAGGGCTTCGGAAGCCCCGGAAGGATCAGCGGGGGACGGGGAGGGCTTCATGGAGCGTCATCAGTGAGCGCGGAGCGCAGTTTATCGAGGGCACGGCGGATGCGGGATTTCACAGTGCCCAGGGGCTGGCCCAGCCGGGTGGCAATCTCCTCATGCGTGGCGGGATGGAAAACGGCGATGTCCAGGGCCTGCCGCTCATCCGGCGTCAGCAGGGAGAGGGCCTGCTCCAGATCACCGCGTTGGCCGGGCAAATGGATTTCCGCCGCGAAGTCCGGATGGAGATGGGAGGAGACAAGCACCGGCCGCCGCCGCCGGGCGCGCAGGCGGTCGTGGATCAGACCGCGCAGAATCATGACCGCCCAGGTGAAGGGCTGGCTTTGCCGGGAATCGTATTCCGCCGCTTTGTTCCAAAAACGCACAAGGGCGTCCTGCAGCACCTCCTCGGCGTCCTCCATGCTGCCCAGGGCACGCACCGCCACCGCAAAAAGGGGACGGCTCCAGACTTCCCATAAATCGTGCAGAGCCTCCGTTTCGCCAAGGGCCATGCGGTGCAGGATGCCGGCCTCCTCCGCGGCGTCACGCCCATGACCCGTGGCCGGCGCGTCCAGCTGGAGGCGGAGAGGCTGGCGCGGGATCATGCGTTGGTCGATGGAGGCGGTGAAGGGCATCAGGGCGTCAGCCTCTCTTCCGCCCGGCGGGGCCGGTTGGATTTCCGCACCCCTGATTTTTTTGAATTTTCCGCGGTCCGCCCGGCGCATCCAGCGGGAAAACTTTGCCCGGCTCCGGATATTCCCTGGCCGGGCCGGCAGTGGACACGCTGCCCGGGCCTGTGGCGACGCATCCAATTGCATTCTATTCGGTGGAAATTCAGGCAAACGTGGCAAAAGTGAAGGCCTTCCGTTTCCTTGCAGGAGTGCCGGCCACGATGCCGGCATGCTCCGCTTCCCGCCGATGCCTATGAAAATGCACTCCACTTTACGCGCTGTCCTGCTGCTTCCGGGCTTGGCGGTGCTGGCTCCGCCGGCGTCCAGCCTGGGGGCCGGCAAAACACGGCCCGCTCCGTTGGCCGAATCCTCAGGGAGCATCACCGCTGTCAGGGTTCCGTCCGCCGCCGCCGTTCCGGAGACCCCCGATGTCCAGCCTGAAGGCTCCGGCCGCTCCAATGGAATCGTGGCCGTGGCCAACGGTCGTCCGATTCTGAAATCCGAGCTTGAGGAAAAAATGGCCATGCTGGAAATGCAGGCCCGGGGCACGATCGGCAACCGTGCGGAGCTGGACAGGGAACTGGCCGATCTGCGCCGCAAAACCCTTGATGGACTCATCGAGCAGGAACTGATCCTGAAGGAGTTCGAGCCCTTTGCCGCCAGTTTTGGCGACAAGGTCAATGCCCTGACCGATGAGCACATCCGCACCCAGATCATCGGTGCCAAGTTCAATGGCGAGCGCACCCAGCTGGTGAAGGCCCTGACGTCCCAGGGGCTGACCTACAAGAAATTTTATGAAATGCAGCGCAACGCCACCATCGTGTCCATCATGCGTGGTCAGAACACGCGTGACGTGGGTTATGTGACCTCCCAGGAAAAGGCGGCCTACCTGGCGGCGCACGGCGAGGAGTTCCGTGAAGGTGACCAGATCAAGCTGTGGTCCATCACCATTCCCCAGATTGGAGAGGCTATCGGCGCCACTCCCGCCGTGCAGCAGGCGCTGGTCAAGGATATCCGCGCCAAGCTGCTGCGCGGCAGTGATTTCGGCACTCTGGCCAAAACCTACTCCCAGGACCTCAAAGCCGGCAACGGTGGCGACTGGGGTTTTATCACCCGCAAGGATTTCACCCAGCGGCTGGTGGACACCGTCTTTAAACTGCCTGTGAAAAAGGTGAGTGACATCATTGAGTACGAGGGCAGCTATTTTATTTTTTATGTCGAGGCCAGAAACCCCGGCAAAATGCGCCCCAAGGAGGAGGTGGAGCCCGCGCTGGAGCAGGCCGTGCTGGCGGAGAAGCGCCGGAAAGCCTATGATAAATGGATCAGCGGGCTGAAGGATAAGGCCACTATCCGTTATTACGACCGCTGACCGCCGTGATTCCGCGCCCGCCGGTCATCGGCATCACCCTGGGGGATGCCGCCGGCATCGGCCCCGAAGTCACCCGCGGCGCCCTGGCCGGCGGAAAGCTGGATCCGCGGTTTGAATACCGCGTCATCGGACGGTGCCCGCAGGCGGTGCCCGGACAGCCGGACGCGGTGACCGCACGGGCGGCGCTGGATTCATTGGAGGAATCCGTGCGCCTGTTGAAAACAGGGGAACTGGCGGCGGTCGTCACCGCTCCCGTCAGCAAGGATCTGCTGGCTGCCCATGGTTTTGAATTTCCCGGCCAGACCGAATTTTATGCGGCGCGGTTCGGAGTCTCCGATTTTCAGATGTGCCTCACCGGTCCGCACCTTACAGTGGGACTGGTCACCATCCACGAGCCCCTGAGCCGTGTGCCCGGCCTGCTGACCACGGCAGAAATCGTGCGGCACGGCCGGCTGCTGGCGGATTTCTGCCGCCGCCGGGGAAGGAAAAACCCGCGCATCGCCGTTGCCGGGCTCAATCCCCACGCCGGCGAGAACGGGCGCATGGGCACGGAGGAGCAGACCACCATCCTGCCCGCGGTGGCGGAGCTGAATGCCGCGGAGGCGGAGCCGGTTTTTCACGGTCCGCTGCCGCCGGACACCCTGTTTTACAAAGCCGCCCGCGGCGCCTATGACGCGGTGCTGTGCATGTATCATGATCAGGGCCTGATTCCTCTGAAGCTGCTCGATTTTGACGAGGCTGTGAATCTGACGCTTGGCCTGCCGGTGATCCGCACCAGCCCGGACCACGGAACCGCCTTTGATATCGCCGGCCGAAACATGGCCAGCCCCGCCAGTATGACGGCGGCTCTGCGGCTCGCGGCGGAACTGGCGGCCCATGGGATCAGCGGTGGGGAATCAGGCTTTGATGCGGACCTCCCGGGGCAGGGTATCGAAAATGCCTCCTGAGCCCACGACGGGGAAAGCTTTGCAGAAACAGCAAAAAGTCCGGAAAAGAAGTTGCGAACCGGAAAAGGTCATTTATAATCGCCCCTCCTTCCTCGGACCCGCGTTCCCCGCTGAGCGCTCCGCATAGGATTTATCGGAACGCGGCGCCGGAAAAGTTGCTGCGAAAAAGTCTGGTGGACGCTTTGCCGTCCGGCGTTGGCTGTCCCGGTGAATCCCATGGTGAGGGGTAACCCAGTTTTCAGAAGCCATGCCCACCATTAATCAGCTTGTCACCAAAGGCCGCCGCGCGAAGGCGGAGAAGTCCAAGTCGCCTGCTCTGACGGATTGCCCGCAGCGCCGCGGGGTGTGTCTTCAGGTGATGACCCGCACCCCCAAAAAGCCGAACTCGGCTCTCCGTAAAGTCGCCAAGGTCCGCCTGACCAACGGCTTTGAAGTCATCGCTTACATCGGCGGTGAAGGCCACAATCTCCAGGAGCACTCCATCGTCCTCGTCCGCGGCGGACGTGTGAAGGACTTGCCCGGTGTCCGTTACCACATCGTCCGTGGCTCGCTCGACTGCCTTGGCGTGGATAAACGCCGCCGCGGCCGTTCGAAATACGGCGCCAAGCGTCCGAAGCCCGGCCAGCCCGCAGCTCCCGTCAAGAAGGGCGGCAAGCGGTAATGCGCCACGCTGATTGATCCGACCCACCCGCGTCTTCTCCCCTTTCCACCCATTTTTTACTGATTCCGTCCTATGGCACGCAGAAAGCGAGTTTATAAGAAACCCGAACTCCGGGACTCCCGCTACGACAGCTCCGTGGTCGCCAAACTGGTGAACCGCCTCATGATTGATGGTTCCCGCTCCACTGCCGAGCGCATCGTTTACGCCGCCATCGACAAGGTCAATGAGACCGCCCAGACCGTCGATCCTCTGGAAATCCTCACCCGCGCCGTGGAGAACGCCAAGCCCCGCTTGGAAGTGAAGAGCCGCCGCGTCGGTGGCGCCACCTATCAGGTGCCGCTGGAGGTCGCTCCCGACCGCTCCGAGTCCCTGGCCATGCGCTGGCTGATCAATTTCGCCCGCAAGAAGAAAGGCGTGCCGATGCACCTTGCCCTGGCCAACCAGATCCGCGACGCCAGCACCAACCAGGGTGACGCCGTCCGCAAGCGCGACGACGTGCACAAGATGGCCCAGGCCAACCGCGCCTTCGCCCACTTCCGCTGGTAATTGTTTCATCCGGCCGGGCGGCCTCCACTCCGCACCGGCCATTTTTTTCCTACCCCACTTTTCCTCTCCTTCTCCAATGGCTGATCCCCGCAACAGTCCCAACCGTCAATATCCGCTTGAGCGCACCCGAAACATCGGGATCTCCGCGCACATCGACGCCGGCAAAACCACCCTGACGGAGCGTATTCTGTTCTACACCGGCATGATCCACCGCATCGGTGAGGTGCATGACGGCGCCGCCACCACGGACTGGATGGAGCAGGAGAAGGAGCGCGGGATCACCATCACCTCCGCCGCCGTCACCACCAAGTGGAAGCAGCTCTCAAATGACGGGGTTTACAAAAATTTCGAGGGTGAGGACATGCGGGTGAACATCATTGACACCCCCGGCCACGTGGACTTCACGGCCGAGGTGGAGCGCTCCCTGCGCGTGCTTGATGGTGTGATTCTGGTTTACTGCGGTGTTGCCGGCGTGCAGCCACAGTCCGAAACCGTCTGGCGCCAGGCCACGAAGTACTCCGTTCCCCGGATGGCCTTCGTCAACAAGATGGACCGCACCGGCGCCGACTTCAACAAAGTTGTCGAGGACATCCGCACCAAGCTCGGTGCCAATGCCCATGCGATCCTTATTCCCATCGGAGCCGAGGATCAGCTGAAAGGCGTGATCGACGTGGTCAGCAAGCAGTCGATCCTTTATTCGGACAACGACAAGCTCGGGTCCACCTACGAATACGGCCCCCTCACCGCCGATCAGCAGGTTATCGCCGACAAGGCCTACAATGAACTGACCGCCGCTCTCTGTGATGTGGATGACGAGATCGGCATGATGTTCCTGGAGGAGCGCGATATCACCGTCAAGGATATCAAAGCCGCTCTCCGCCGCGCCGTGATCGCCAACAAGATCGTCCCCGTCGCCGGCGGTTCCGCTTTCAAAAACAAAGGGGTCCAGGCTCTGTTGGACGCGGTGGTGGATTACCTTCCCAACCCTCTCGACATTGAGCCCCAGATCGGTCACGATCCGGATGATCTGGAGAAGAAACTGGAAGTCTCCCCGGACGACAACGGCAAGTTCGTCAGCCTCGGATTCAAACTCTGGTCCGATAAATTCGTCGGCAAGCTCGTCTTCTTCCGCGTTTACCGCGGCAAAGTCACCAAGGGCGACCAGATTTACAACCCCCGCACCCGCAAACGTGAGCGGGTGGGCCGCCTGATCCAGATTCAGGCCAACCAGCACACCGATATCGAAACCTGCTATTCGGGTGATATCGCGGCCATTGTCGGCCTGAAGGAGCTCCGGACAGGAGACACCCTGTGCAATGAGAGCGCGGAAATCCTGCTCGAGCCCCCGACCTTCCCGGATCCCGTCATCTCCATGTCCATCGAGCCGAAGACCAAGGCCGACCAGGAGAAGATGGCGAACGCTCTCCAGCGTCTCTCCGATGAGGACCCGACTTTTGTGGTCCGCACGGATGAGGAGACTGGTCAGACCATCATCGCCGGCATGGGCGAGCTGCACCTTGAAATCATCCGGGACCGCATGCTCCGCGAGTTCAAGGTGGAGGCCGAGTCCGGCAAGCCGCAGATCGCCTATCGTGAGTGCATCACGGTCCCCGCCGACGGCGAGGGCAAGCTGGTCAAGCAGTCCGGCGGACGCGGCCAGTATGGCCACGTGGTTCTGAAAATCTCTCCGAATGAGCGCGGCAAGGGTGTCACCACCGACAATAAGATCGTTGGCGGCGCCATTCCAAAGGAATACATCAAGCCCTCCCTGGACGGCATCGTGGAGGCCACGCTCAACGGCATCATCGCCGGTTATCCGGTGATCGATGTGCACATCGATCTGGTGGACGGCTCCTTCCACGAAGTGGACTCCAACGAAAACGCCTTTAAAATGGCCGCCATCTTCGCCATGAAGAATGCCTTCGGGAAAGCCAAGTGCCAGCTGCTGGAGCCCATCATGGGCGTGGAGGTCACCACCCCCGATGAATATCAGGGCGACATCATGGGCGACCTCAGCCGCCGCCGCGGACGCATCAACAGCATGGAGAGCCGTCAGAACGCCTCCATCGTGAAGGCCGAGGTGCCGCTGTCCGAAATGTTCGGTTACTCCACCGCTGTCCGCACCCTGTCCTCCGGACGCGCCTCCTACAGCATGGAGCCGAGCCACTTCGAAAGTGTTCCCAACAACATCGTCGAGCAGGTCGTCGAGGCGCGCGGCGGCAGCAACCGCCGCGGCGGTCAGCAGTAATTCCCCGCTTCCGACCGTTCCCAATCCCCGCTTTTCAATATCATGCAAAACCAGCGCATCCGCATCCGTCTCCGCGCCTATGATTTCCGTACCCTCGACCGCAGCGTCACGGAAATCGTTGATACCGCCAAGCGCACCGGCGCCCGCGTCGCCGGCCCTGTGCCGCTCCCGACCCGGATTGAGAAGTTCTCCGTGAACCGCTCCGTCCACGTGGACAAAAAATCCGCCGAGCAGTTCGAAATCCGCACTCACAAGCGCCTGCTCGACATCGTCGATCCCACCGCCCGCACCGTGGACGAGCTGAAAAAGCTCAACCTTCCCGCCGGCGTCGATATTTCCATCAAGATCTGATTTAACCCGACGGCCCAGCGTCATCACCGGCACCGCCGCCGCTGCCGCAACCGCCGTCACCACCGCGCAATTTTATCATGAGCCTCGGACTTTTAGGCAAAAAGCTGGGTATGACCCACATCTACGATGACAAGGGCAAGGCCGTTGCCGTCACCGTTGTGGATGTCAGTGAAAACCAGGTGATCCAGATCAAGAACACTGAAACCGACGGATACTCCGCGGTGCAGGTGGGCTTCATCGACAAACGTGAGGGACGCTCCACCAAGCCCGAAATCGGCCACTTCAAAAAGGCCGGTTCCGCCCCCAAATACCACGCCCGTGAATTCCGGGTGGAGCAGGGCAGCGCCCCCGCCGCCGGCACCACACTGGACACCACGCACTTCGCCACCGGCCAATGGGTGGACGTGATCGGCACCAGCAAGGGCAAAGGCTTCGCCGGCGTCGTCAAGCGCTATGGATTCGGCGGTCTCCGCATGACCCACGGCTCCATGATGCACCGCCGCACCGGCGCCATCGGCTGCCGTCTTACTCCCGGCCGCGTCTGGAAAAACCAGAAAATGCCCGGTCACATGGGCTGCGACCGCCGCACCACCCAGAATCTCCAGATCGTGGGCAGCCGCCCCGAGGACAATGTAATCTTTGTCAGCGGCAGCATCGCCGGGGCCAAAGGCAGCCTCGTGGTCATCCGTCCCGCCAAAAAACGCCCCGCTCCCGCGGCGCAGTAACTTCTAACTGACCTCCGCAAAGGACTGTTCTCATGGAATCCTCAGTGCTCACTCTCGAAGCCGCCAAGGCTCTCAACATTTCCGTCATCGAAAACGGCCGCGGCACCCAGGCTGTGCATGACGCCGTGGTGGCCATGCGGGCCAACCGCCGCGCCGGCACCGCCTGCACGAAGACCCGCGGCGAAGTCGCCGGCAGCAACAAGAAGCTCTACCGTCAAAAGGGCACCGGTAACGCCCGTGCCGGCGAACGCCGATCCCCCACCCGCTCCGGCGGTGGTGTGGCCCACGGCCCGAAGCCCCGCGACTACTCGAAGAAGGTCTCCAAAAAGACCCGCCGCCTGGCTTTCCGCAAGGCTTTCTCCGAGCGCATCAAGGCCGGTGATGTCTTCAATGTCAGCGACTTCAACGTCACCGACGGCAAGACCAAAAGCTTCATCAGCCTTCTCTCCGGAATCACCGATTCCAACAAGGTGCTGGTTGTGGCCTCGGCTTTCGCCGCCGCCACCTTCCTCGCCGGACGCAACTATGGCGGCGCCCTCCTCATGAGCGCCAGCGAGGTGAACACCGAGCACCTGCTCAACTACAAGAAAATCATCGTCACCGCCGACGCGTTCGAAACCCTTTCCCGGAGGACCGCCTAATGAAAGACGTCTATTCTGTCATCAAAAACATCCGTCTGAGCGAGAAAGCCACGGTGCTTACCGAAACCCTCAACGAATACGTCTTCGAAGTTGATCCGAAGGCCAACAAGGTCTCCATCGCCGCCGCCATCAGCACCATCTTCGGCAAGAAGGTCACCGCTGTCCGCACGATGAACTACTTCGGCAAGGAACGCCGCCGGGGCCGCATCGCCGGCCGCACCAACCACTGGAAAAAAGCCATCGTCCGTCTCGCCGAAGGGGAGAAGATCGATCTGGTGTAATTGCCCCCCCGCCTTCAAGGCCAACCTGACTCATCATCATGGCACTCAAAACTTTCCGTCCCTACACCCCCACCAACCGCTACAAGGAGTGGCCGGACCGCACCGGGCTTTCCAAAAAGAAGCCTGAAAAATCCCTGCTCGACGTCAAGAAGCGCAGTGGCGGCCGCAACAACCAGGGGGTGATCACCTGCCGCCACATCGGCGGAGGCCATAAGCGCAAATACCGCATCATCGACTTCAAGCGCGTCAAGCGTGACACCGTGGCTACGGTGGAGGCCATTGAGTATGATCCCGGCCGCAGCGCCCGCATTGCCCTCCTGAAATACGAGGACGGTGTGAAAACCTACATTCTCGCCCCCAACGGTCTGGTGGCCGGCATGACAGTCACCGCCGGTGAGAAGGTGGCTCCTGAAGTCGGCAATGCCCTTCCTCTGCGCTCCATTCCTCTCGGCACCGCGGTGCACAACGTGGAGCTGAAGCCTGGCCAGGGCGGCCGCGTGGCCCGTTCCGCCGGCCAGTCCGTGATGCTGAACAACCGTGAGGGCGACTACGCCCTCATGAAAATGCCCTCCGGCGAAATCCGCAAGATCCACGCCGAGTGCTACGCCACCATCGGCACTGTGGGCAACAGCGAGCACATGAACGTGGTCTCCGGCAAGGCGGGCCGCACCCGCTGGCTGGGGGTCCGTCCCACGGTCCGCGGCATGACGATGAACCCGGTTGACCACCCCAACGGCGGTGGTGAGGGCCGGTCCAAGTCCGGTGGCGGCCGCCAGCACCTGCTGAGCCCGTGGGGTCACGCCAAGGGCGAGAAGACCCGCAAGAAATATCACAAAACGGACCGCTTCATCGTGCAGCGCCGCAATGCGAAGAAGGGCAAGTAACCTTTTCAGCGCACGTCACGCCAAGCCAATCCCTTAATCGACAACCATCATGGGCAGATCACTCAAAAAAGGTCCTTTCATCAACCAGAAGCTGCTGGAGAAGATCGACAAAATGAACGAAAGCGGACAGAAGCGCCCCATCAAGACCTGGGCCCGCTCGTCCACCGTATCCCCTGACTTTGTGGGCCACACCTTTCTTGTCCACAACGGCAAGGACTTCCCCAGCGTCTACGTCACGGAAAACATGGTGGGCCACCGCCTCGGGGAGTTCTCCCCCACCCGCACGTTCAAGGGCCACGGCGCCACGACCGTCAAGATCAGCAAGTAATCCGCTTCACCGCCGCCGCCATGCGCCTCTGTATTCCCAGCCTCTTTCCCCTCTGCGCCGCTGCGGCTTTCGCGGCTGCCGCCGTGACGGAAAGCATGGCGGGGGAGGAGCAGGCTCCACAGGAGGCTGCGGCTCCCGCACCGGCTGCCGGAAGTCTTACTCCAACTTCCGATGCCGCACCGGCGGCGGCGCAGCCTCCCCCCCTGTCCCTCTCGGCCGCCGCCGACCGCCTGGCGGAGAGCGATGCCAAAGTGATGGAGCTGGAGACCCGGCTGCACTCCCTCGGCGAGGCCCTCGCGGCCTCCAACCGGGATTCGGAAGCCATGAGGGAGGAGTATGAGCGTCTGCGCCTTCAACTGGAGACGCTGGGCATCGCCGCCCTCAAGCCGGAGGTCCGCACCCTCCAAGTGCGCCTCATCAGCGCCCTCAACGACTACCGCTTGGCGGATCTGGACAAGAAGGCCCTCTCCGAAAGGCTGGCGGCTCTTTCCGACGCCGCTCTGACACTGCTCAGCGACCCCACCGACTCCAATGGGCGGAAACGCCTGCAGGATGAACTGGCGGCCGCCAACCGCGGTCTCCAGTCCGCCGCCCGCAACCACCAGAATCCTCCGGTGGCTCTGGACGCCGCCAAAGTGATTTCACTGAAAAGCGATCTGGGCCTTGCGGTCATCAACACAGGCCGCGACAGTGGCCTCCGCTCCGGTGCCCCGATGCGGATCGTCCGCGGGGACCAGACCGTGGCCACCGGCCTTGTGGTCGATGTCCGCAACCGCATCGCCGGTATCCTTGTCACCTCCGCGGTCAGCCGCGGTCAGATTCAGGTGGGTGACTCCGCCAAACCGGAAACGACTCTCACTAATTTACAGAAATAACCAGTCATGGACGTTAAAGCCATCTCCAAATATGTCCGCATCTCGCCGCTGAAAGCCCGCGATGTGGCCCGCGAAATCCAAGGTCTTCCGGTCTCCGCCGCTCTCAGCCTGCTGAATTTCACGCCCAAGAAAGCCGCTGTGCTTTTCACCAAGACGCTCAAGTCCGCGGTGGCCAACGCCGAGCACAACTTCAGTCTTGAGGCCAACAATCTCATCGTGAAGTCCGCTGTCGCCAACCTCGGCCCGGTGCACAAGCGCATGAAGCCCCTTGCCAAAGGCTCCTCCGCGGCCATCCGCAAGCCGATGAGCCACCTTCAGGTCATCGTTTCCGACGAAAAACCGCAGCCGAAAAAGAAGGACAAAACTGCGAAGAAACCCGCTGCCGCCGCCACCGCCGCCGCCGCGGAATAAGCCCCTCCGGCCCTCAATCCATTACTGACATCACTCCATGGGACAGAAAATCAATCCGATCGGTTTCCGGCTCGCGGTCAACAAGGACTGGCGCTCGAAGTGGTACGCCACCAAAGCGGACTTCCCCGCCTTCCTGCACAGCGACCTGAAGATCCGCAACTATCTCAAAGGCAAGCTCCAGTTCGCCGCCCTGTCCCGCATCGTGATTGAGCGTGCCTGGAACAGCGTCCGCGTAACCCTCTTCACCGCCCGTCCGGGTCTGGTGATCGGCCGCAAGGGCTCCGAAATTGAGCGCATGAACGCCGACATCAGCGAGATGTGCGGCGGCAAGCAGGTCAAGATCGACATCTTTGAAATCAAGCAGCCGGAAATCGAGGCTCAGCTCATCGCTGAAAACGTCGCCACCCAGCTGGAGCGCCGTATCTCCTTCCGCCGCGCCATGAAGCGCGCCGTGCAGACCGCCATGGACTTCGGTGCCCTCGGCATCCGTATCCGCGCCGCCGGCCGTCTGGGCGGTGCCGATATCGCCCGTGCGGAATGGTACAAGGAAGGCAAAGTGCCTCTCCAGACCCTCCGCGTCCCTATCGACTACGGTTTCGCGGAGGCCCGCACGGTTTACGGCATCATCGGTGTCAAATGCTGGATCAACCGCCGCGTTCTTGCGGAGGGTGAAGTTCCTCCTCCTCCTCCTCCTCACGCCCGCCGTGACCGTCCGCGTGGTGACCGTCCCGGTGGTGGTGGTGGTCCTGGCGGCCGCGGCCGCGGCGGCCCCCGCGGTGGCGGTGGCGGTGGTGGTGGTGGTTTCGGCGGTGGCGACCGTGGCGGTCCCCGTCCAGGCGAATCCGCCCCGGCTCCGGCCAGAGCCTGAGTGCCCAGTAAAGTCCCTTTTTAACTTCCAACTTCTTTCTTTGTAATTTTATGGCAATGCTCCCCAAGAGAGTGAAGCACCGCAAGACCATGCGGGGCAGCCGCGCCGGCAACGCCCAGCGCGGGACCAAAGTGGACTTCGGTGAATTCGGTCTTCAGACCTTGGAAAGGGGCTGGATCAAGAGCGCCCAGATCGAAGCCTGCCGTGTCGCCATCACCCGCAACCTGAAGCGCAAAGGCAAGGTCTTCATCCGTATCTTTCCCCACAAGCCCGTCACCGCCCGTCCGCCGGAAACCCGTATGGGCAAGGGCAAAGGCGCTCCGGAATTCTGGGTGGCCGTGGTCCGTCCCGGCAACATGCTCTTCGAAACCGCCGGCATTCCGGAATCCCTCGCCCGCGAGTCCTTCCGTCTCGCCGCCCAGAAGCTCGGTGTCCGCTGCCGCTTCGTCCGCCGCAACCCCGCGGCTGTCTAATCCCTGATTCTTCCCGACCGTATGAAAATCTCCGAAATCCGCGATCAGTCCATTGACGAGCTTCTTGAAAAGCGCCGTGAACTGAAGCAGGAGGCCTTCAACCTGCGCCTCCAGCAGCGCAGTGGCCAGCTGGAAAACCCGGCCCGCCTCACGATCATCCGCAAGGATATCGCCCGCATCGAAACTTCCCTCACCAGCAAGCGCGCCGCCGCCCCCGCCAAGTAAGGCCCTGTCCCTCTTCACGCTCTCCCATGTCCGAAGAATCCACCACTCCGCCGGAAGATAACCGGCCCGCGCGCAAAACCCGTGTCGGTGTTGTCCTGTCCGACAAAATGGACAAGACCATCGTCGTCGGCGTGGTCCGCCGCGTTCCCCATCCCAAGTTCCGCAAGATCGTCAAGAAAACGACCAAGCTCTACGCCGCCGATGACGCTGGCGAGGCCAAGGTCGGCGACCGCGTCCGCGTGATGGAAACCCGCCCGCTGAGCAAGCTCAAGCGCTGGCGTCTGATCGAAGTTCTCAAGCACTAGTCAGTGCCTGAATCCCATACAACCAAGCCAAACCACATCCCAAACATAATACCATGATTCAAATGGAATCCAAGGTGCAGGTGGCGGACAACACGGGAGCCCGTGTTGCAAAGATGATCGGCGTGATCGGCAAGCGCACGCGCAGCGCCGGCATCGGCGATATCATCACCGCCCACGTCCGCGAAGCCAACCCCACCGGTGCAGTCAAAAAAGGCGAGGTCGTCAAGGCCGTCGTCGTCCGCACCGCCGCCCCCATCCGCCGCGATGACGGATCGATCCTCAGGTTCGACTCCAACGCCATTGTCCTCATCGACAAAGATCAGAATCCCCGTGGGACCCGTATTTTCGGCCCTGTGGCCCGTGAACTCCGCGACCGGAATTTCATGAAGATTGTCTCCCTCGCCCCCGAAGTTCTCTGATAACCATGAAGACCCACGTCAAAAAAGGCGATTTCGTCACCGTGATTTCCGGCGGACACAAAGGGAAGACCGGCACCATTCTCGCGGTTCATCCCGCCAAGTCCCAAGTGATCATCCAGGGTGTGCATCTGATCAAGAAGCACGTGAAGAAGACCCAGACGTCGGAAGGCGGCATCATTGAAAAAGAGGGCCCCGTCCACATCTCCAACGTCCGTCTGACCGAGGCTCCGGCCAAGGCCACCAAATAAGCCCCTGAAACACCAAGGCAATGGAACCGACACTCAAAGTTTTTTACAAGGAAAAAGTAGCCGAGCAGCTCAAGAGCAAGCTGGGAGTCCAGAACATCCACGACATTCCCCGCCTTGAAAAGGTGGTGGTGAACTGCTGCGTGGGCAAACAGGCGGACCGCAAGCAGGCGGTGGATGACGCCCTGAACGATGTGCAGGCGATCACCGGCCAGAAGGCGGTGATCACCAAATCGAAAAAGGCGGTCTCCAACTTCAAACTGCGTGAAGGTGAGCCCCTCGGCGTGAAGGTGACCCTTCGGGGACGCATCATGTGGGAGTTCCTGGAGAGGCTGATCAAGATGGCCCTTCCGGTGGTGCGCGACTTCCGCGGCGTCAGCCCCAAGGCCTTTGACGGCAAGGGAAACTACACGCTCGGAGTCACGGATCAATCGATCTTCCCTGAAGTCGAGATCGACAAGATCAAGCGCACGCTGGGTTTTGACATCTGCATTGTGACCACCGCCACCAGCGATGACGCCGGCCGCGAACTGCTCCGTGCCCTCGGCATGCCGTTCCGCGACCACAAGCCGGCAGCCGCCCCGACCGGAGCCGCCGCTTAATCCTTATTCCACCTTTTATCCTTTTTTAAATCATGGCCGTCCTCACCGACCCCATCTCCGATTTCCTCACCCGCTGGAAGAATGCCAGCCGGGCCCGGAAGGAGGAGTTCTCCGCTCCCTTCAGCCGCATCAAAGCGGAAATCGCCCGCATCCTCCAGGAGGAGGGCTACATCTGGTCCTACGAAGTCGTCACCGGCAAGGGCCATCCGACCATCGTGGTCAAAACCAAAACCACCAATGGCCGTGCTGTCCTCACCAACCTGAAGCGCATGTCCAGCCCCGGTATGCGCCAGTATGTGCCGGTGGAGGAAATCCCCCGTGTCCTTAACGGCCTCGGCATCTCCATCCTCAGCACCTCCAAAGGTCTGATGACCGGTTCCCAAGCCAAAAAACTGCGTGTCGGTGGCGAACTCCTCGCCATCGTCTGGTAATCCCTCCAACTCCCACCCACACTCCGACCATGTCCCGAGTTGGCAATAAATCCATTACCGTCCCCGCCAAGGTGACGATTGAAAACAAGGACGGCAGCGTCTCCGTCTCCGGCCCCAAAGGCAATCTCAGCTACGTGCTGCCGGAAGGCATCAGCCTGAAGCAGGAGGGCCCCACCCTATCCGTGATCCGCTCCAGCGACGAGCGCCGCCAACGCTCGCTGCACGGCACCTCCCAGCGCCTGATCACCAACATGATCACCGGCGTCAACGAGGGATTCGTCCGCAGTCTGGAAATCCACGGCACCGGTTTCCGTGCCGCCGTGAAGGGCGACAAGCTCGACCTCAGCCTTGGCTACAGCCATCCGCTGCTGCACGCCATCCCGTCCGACATCACCGTCACCGTGTCTGAAAACACGAAGATCAAGGTTGAGGGCATTGACAAGCAGCGCGTCGGCCAGTTTGCGGCCGATGTCCGCGGCTACTATCCGCCCGAGCCTTACAAAGGCAAGGGAGTCCGCTACACCGGCGAGCAGATCCGCCGCAAGGAAGGCAAGAAAGTGAAGTGATCCTTCACCTCCTCAAACTCTTACTCCATTTCAATAAATGAAGGTTAACCGTAAAGAAGCAAGGCGCCGCATCCACACGCGCATCCGCCGCAAAGTGGCCGGCACCGCCGCGCGTCCGCGCCTGGCCGTCCATTTCTCCAATAAAAACGTCTATGCCCAGCTGATCGACGACGTCAGCGGCAAAACCATCGCCTCCGCCAGCACCAAGGATGCCGCTGTCAACGTTTCCAAGGCGAACGCTGAGACGGCCCTCAAAGTCGGCCAGCTGATCGCTGAGCGGGCCAGAGCCGCCTCCGTGGACAACGTGGTCTTCGACCGCGGCGGCCACATCTATCATGGCAAGGTCAAAGCCCTGGCCGACGCCGCCCGCGAAGGCGGTCTCAAATTCTAACGTTCCCTCACATGGCTGCAGACACTGTTTACACATCAGATTCGGCTCCCGAGGCCAGCAAGAGCGAGATCACCGAAAAGGTGGTCTTCATCAACCGCTGCGCCAAGGTGGTGAAGGGGGGGCGCCGTTTCAGCTTCAGCGCACTGGTTGTGGCGGGTGACCGTCAGGGCAGAGTGGGCTTCGGCTTCGGCAAAGCGAACGAGGTTTCCGACGCTATCAAAAAGGCCAGCGAAAGCTCCCGCAAGGGCATGGTCACGGTTTCCCTCCGGGAGAACACCGTGCCCCATGAGGTGCTGGGCGAATTCGGCGGCGGCAGGGTGCTTCTGAAGCCGGCCAGTCCCGGAACGGGCATCATCGCCGGCGGCGCGGTCCGCGCCGTCGTGGAGGCCGCGGGCGTGCGCGACATTCTCGCCAAAAGCCTGGGCTCCAAAAACCCCGCCAACGTGGTCAAGGCCACCCTCAGCGCGCTCACCCAGATGCGCACCCGTGAGCAGTTTCTCAGCGCCCGCGGCAAACTGAAATCCGACAAGGCTTAATCCGGGTCTCCTGATCCGGCCGGCCCTTTTGGGCGGGCCGGAGGGGACCCATCCGCTCCAAGCAATATGCGACTCAACACTCTTTCTCCCAACAAGGGAGCCAAGCACCGCACCAAACGCCTCGGCTGCGGTGAAAGCTCCGGCCACGGCAAGACCTCCGGCAAGGGTCACAAAGGTCAGAAGGCCCGCGCCGGCGGCACTGTCCGCCACGGCTTCGAAGGTGGTCAGATGCCCATCTACCGCCGCCTGCCCAAGAAGGGCTTCAACAACGTGGCCTTCGGCTACAAGTGGGCCGTGATCAACGTCGGCGACCTTGAGGCCGCCTTCGAGGACGGCATGGAAATCAACGAGGTAACCCTCCGGGAGGCCAAATTCGTGAAGGGCCGCTGGGATGGTGTCAAAATTCTCGGCAATGGTGAGCTCACCAAAAAGTTCACTGTGAATGTGGACCGCATCAGCGCCTCCGCCAGAGAGAAGATTGAAAAAGCGGGCGGCAAAGTGGATGCCGGCACGCCCGCCGCTGAATAATCAAACAGAACTCCTCCGGGCGGGCGCAACAAAAGTTGCGCCCGCCCTGTTCCTGTCTGTCCATCCCGTTCCCCATTTCCGTATCAGCCGCCCATGATCTCCGCGTTTGCCAACATTTTCAAAATTCCGGATCTCCGCTCCCGCATTCTTTTCACCTTCGCCATGCTGGCGGTTGTGCGCATCGGCACAGCCATCACCATGCCGGGGGTGGATCCGTTGGTGGTGCAGGGATATTTGGAGTCCGCTGGCAGCCAGCAGAGCTCCACGGTGGCTACGCTGATCAATGCCTTCAGTGGCGGCGGTATCAAGGCCTGCGCGATTTTGGCGCTGGGCATCATGCCCTACATCAGCGCCTCCATCATGGTGCAGCTGCTGACCGCAGTGGTGCCGCGCCTGAGCAAGCTCTCCAAGGAGACAGGAGGCCGCCAGAAGATCAATCAGTACACCCGCTACCTGACCATTTTCCTCTGCCTGGTTCAGGGGTATTTCCTGGCGCGCGGTCTGGTGTTTCCGGCGAACAATCCGCTGCTCCACGGGATGGATGAGTATCTCAAGTCCTCCCGCTCGCAGCTTGTCTTCAATCCTGGATTCGGTTTCTACTCCATGGCCGTGGTCACGCTGACCGCCGGCACTCTGTTCCTGATGTGGCTGGGGGACCAGATCACCGAGCGGGGCATCGGCAACGGCACCTCGCTGATTATCTGCGTCAACATTCTCTCCGATCTGCCCAATGCCCTGGTGGGCACCTTCACCCGCTACATCCAGCCCGGTGAGCCTCTGAAGGCGGCCCTTTTTGTGGGCATGGTCATCCTCTTCTTCATCTCCATCGCGGCGATTATTGTCCTCACCCAGGCGACCCGCAAGATCGCGGTCAATTACGCCAAACGCATGGTCGGCCGCAAGGTCATGGGCGGCCAGTCCACCCATCTGCCGTTGAAGTTGAACTATTCCGGCGTGATGCCGATCATCTTCGCCTCCGCCATCATCTCCTTTCCGGCGGTGATCCTGCAGTATCTTTTCCCGCAGGCCCAGTGGGCGAATGACTTCATGAACCTCATGAACCATCAGGGCCCCCTGCACTGGTTCATCTTCTTTGTCCTGATTTTCTTCTTCGCCTACTTCTGGGTGGCGACCATGTTCCAGCCGACCCAGATTTCCGAGGACCTGAAATCCAACGGCGGCTACATTCCCGGTATCCGTCCCGGCAAACCGACGGCGGACTTCCTGGACCACACCATGAGCCGCCTGACCTTCGCGGGCGCCATCTTCCTGACAGCGGTGGCCGTGATCCCCCAGATCATGTCCTACTACTGGCAGATTCCCGCCAACACCGCCCAGTTCTTCGGCGGCACCAGCATTCTGATTCTGGTGGGTGTGCTGTTGGACGTCATGCGTCAGGTGGAGACCCACCTCATCCAGCAGAATTACGACGGTTTCCTCAAGAAAGGCCGTATCCGCGGCCGTTATGAGGGGGATGGCACCATCCGTGAAGGCCTGACCGCCACCGCCTCCCGCATGGTCTGGATGTATGCCGCGCTGGGCCTGCTGGTCCTGATGGGTGTCAGCTATGCCATCTACCGCAAGACGGTGGGCTGATTTTTCCGATTCCGTTTTTGCTTTGCAGGTTTACCCTGATTTTCCACAGCCGCATACGGCCTAATCCCAATCACGCCACGCCATGAAGCGCAGCAACGGCAACAACGGCATTGCCATCCGCAAAGGGGCAGAGCTGGATGGTTTGAGGCTGGCCGGCCACACTGCGGCTGAGGTGCTGGGGAAAGCGGCGGCCCTCATCCGTCCGGGTGTCAGCACCGGGGAGGTCGACGCCGCCGCGGCGCAGTTCATGGCCGATGCCGGCTCCCGCAGTGCCTTTCTGGGCTACCGGGGATTCAGCGGCCATATCTGCATTTCCCTGAATGAGGAGGTGGTCCACGGCATTGGCCGGGCAGGCCGGATCATCCAGAATGGGGACATCGTCAAAATCGATGTCGGGGTGATCAAGAATGGCTGGATCGGTGACAACGCCACCTCCGTGCCCGTGGGAGCCATCCGTCCGGACGTGCATCAGCTGCTGAGAGCCACGGAGGAGTCCCTGCATGTCGCCATCAGCCACGCGGTGCCCGGCGGCATGCTGCGCAAACTCTGCGGCAGCGTGGAGGAGTTTGTGCGGCGCTTCAACTTCACGGTGGTCAGGCAGTTCGTGGGCCACGGTCTGGGCCGGAAGCTTCACGAAAAACCGGAGGTCCCCAATTTCGATTCCGGCAATATCAAAACCCGCCTCATGCCGGGCATGGTGCTGGCCATCGAGCCCATGGTGAATATGGGAACGGGGGAAGTGGAGGTCCTGGCCGACGGCTGGACGGCTGTGACGCGGGACCGCCGGCCCAGTTCCCACTTTGAGCACACGGTGCTCATCACGGAGGAGGGTCCGGAAATCCTGACTCCCCGCGCGCGCCTGACGCAGCCGATGGAGCCGGTTCCGGCCTGATCGATCAACGCCTTGAGGCGCACGTCACGGCAGGCACTGCTCCCGCCGCAAAAGCCTGAGGGAGGAAATCCGCGGTCCGAGGTCAGGGTCAGCACTCCGCGGAGCCCAGCCGGACATTTGTTTCCTTCGCTTCGATGCCGGGGGCACCATTTTGCCCGCGCTCCGCCAGTATCTCCAAGGCGCGTTCGACGATGCCCTCCACCGGCCAAAGGCGGCCCAGCCCCTCATAACCGCAGGCGAGCAGACCGGCTTCCGGACCGATGAACCGGTGCCCCCAGCCGGCAAGGGTTTCCACATTCCGCACCGTGGCCGGATGCGCCCACATCTTTCCATTCATGGCGGGGGCATGGAGAATGGGAGCACGGGTGGCCAGGCAAATGGCGCTGAGGGCATCATCCGCAAAACCGGCGGCCAGTTTGGCCAGGATATTGGCGGTGGCGGGGGCGATGAGCACCAGCGCGGCATTGTCCGCCAGGTGGATATGCCCGGGGCGCCACGACTGCTTTTCGTCGTAGAGCCCGGTGACCACGGAATTGCGCGTCAGGACCTGAAGGGTCAGCGGCGTGATGAACTCCTGGGCGTCACTGGTCATGACGGCGGTGACATCGCATCCGCGTTTGGTTAGCTGGCTGGCAATTTCAGCCGCCTTGTAGGCGGCGATGGAGCCGGTGATGCCGAGGAGGACACTGGGTTTCATCATCCATGAACCGCTGGCTTGGGCCTGATTTCAAGGGCGCCGGGGCAGGGCGGGCAGAAGCAGTCGGGCGCTGCGGTGGCGCTCGGCGGTGATCACCGCCAGAAACCCGGCCAGATCCTCCTCCTTCGTGCGGCTGACGATGGTGTAGGCGTATTCCGGCCAGTGCCGCATTTCATCCAAGGCATTCAGCAGCCGCAACTGCAGTTCGGCCTCGCTTTCAGACTGGCGGCCTGCAAGCCGGGCGCGGAGCTCCTCCATGCCGCCGGGCATAATATACACATCCACCAGACTATGGCGGATGGCCGCGTCTTCGCAGGCCCGCAGTTGGGCCGCTCCCTGGGGATCGAGGTCCATGATCACATCCTCCCCGGCGGCAAGGCGTGGCAGGACCTCGCTTTTCAAGGTGCCGTAACATCGGCCATGAACCTGGGCATGCTCCAGGAAATCACCGGCCTGAATGCGCTGCTGGAACTCCTCATCCGTCAGGAAAAAGTAATCCCGCCCGTGAACCTCCCCCGGCCTTATGGCCCGCGTGGTGCAGGACACGGTGTAATAAAGCGGAGTGACCGCGCTGGCGCTCCGGCAAACCGTGGTTTTGCCCGAGCCTGAAGGGCCGGAGACGACGAGAAGGATACCGGTGCGCATGGGGGAGGGGAGAGGGTTATTGGTTAATGGTTATTAGTTATTGGGGAGGATGCTGCAAAGGTGGGATGGGAGAAAGTTCGGAGGCAGCGGAGGCTGGGAAATAGTTTTTCCAGAGCCTGAGCCCAATAACTAATAACTAATAACCCCTCCCCCTTCCCCGCCGTGCCAGCGGCGGCGTCACTCCACATTCTGCACCTGCTCGCGGAGGCGTTCCACTTCCGTTTTGCCGGCGACGACGAGGTGGGCGATGCCGGCGTGGCTGGCTTTGGCGCCCATGGTGTTGAGTTCGCGGTGCATTTCCTGGGTCAGAAAATCGAGCGGGCGGCCGCTGGGATCGCGGCTGTCCATCAGGCGGTGGAACTCCAGCAGATGACCGGCGAGGCGGGAAATCTCCTCGGAAATATCACATCTGTCCGCGAAGAGGGCGATCTCCTTGACCAGTCGCTCGTCATTCAGCGGAAGGGGCAGGCCGATTTCCTCCAGCCGGCGGCGCAGGGCCTCGCGGTGCAGCATGGGCACGCGGGGAGCCTCGGCGGCGATGCGGGTGCAGAGATCCTGCAGGGTCTCCAGCCGGTTTGTCAGATCCTGCCGCAGATAGGCGCCCTCCCGCAGCCGGGCCTCATCCCAGGCGATGAGCGCCTGGGCCACCGCCTGAAGCACTAGGGGCTGGGTGACCTCCAGCGGCAGGGGCTCGGTGGCGGTGACCGTGAAAACACCGGGAGCCCGCAGCAGGGCATCGGCCGAGAGGGGAAGGGGAGTCGCCAGAGTCAAACTGAGCTTGGCCAGCGCGGCCGCGTATTCCACTGCCAGGGCCTCATCGACACGCAGGGCCGTGGAGGCGGCGGAGGTTGTGGATTCAAGATTGATGGAGGCGGAGAGCCGCCCGCGGGAAAGAGCACCGTTGAGCAGCTTGCGCACGCCGGCCTCCAGCGCCTGGCCGTCGCGCGGCAGCCGCAGGTCGATATCCGCCTGCTTGCGGTTCACGGAGGACAGTTCCGCCACGCAGCGGAGGCCCTCCCCGTCGGCTTCACCGCGTCCGAATCCTGTCATGCTCTTCATATGCCGCCCACCGTGGCGGGGCAGTGGAGGGTGACAATGGGAAAGGGGAAAATAAGGGTCGGAAAACCCGGATGCCGGCCTGCGGGAAAGATGCGGCGCTGAGCGGGCCGCCCTGCCTTGAAGGTTCCGGGAAACGGGTTCAGAGACAGCCCATGCCCAACCTCCCGCCTGTCCGCGTTTACCTTTATCAAAACTGCAGCACCTGCCGTGATGCCTCGCGGTGGCTGGACGGGCAGGGCATTGAACGGGAGGAGATCCCCATCCGCGAAAAGCCGCCCGGTGTGCCGGAGCTGCGGCGGATGCTGGAGATCAAAGGGGATCTGAAAAAACTCTTCAACACCTCGGGCATGGACTACAGAGCCCAAGGGCTGAAGGACCGGCTGCCGGGGTTGACGGAGGATGAGGCGCTGGCCCTGCTGGCGGCGAACGGCAATCTGGTGAAGCGCCCGTTTCTGCTCACTGAGACGGGCGGCGCCGTCGGCTTCAAGCCGGAGGAATGGCGGAGACTGTTTGGCAACTAGGCGGAGGGAATTCAGAAGCTTCCAGCCGGGAAGTGCTCTGAAAAACCGGTCGGCTTGGGCCGGAGGATGTCAAAATCACCATGGAGAACGGCACGCTGAGCATCACCGGCGAGCGCCGTTTGGAGAGGGAGGACAAAAACTCCGCACCATCTCACCGAGCGCGTTTACGGACGCTTCCTGCGCAGCTTCTCCCTGCCGGGGGGCAGCGATCCCTCCCAAGTGAACGCCCAGTTCAGGGACGGCCTGCTGAGCATCCGCATCGCCAAAAGCGAACAGGCCCGGCCCAGGCAGATCGAGATCAAGGTCGCGGCATGATCTCACGGGATGGACGCCGGCCTCTCCTCTTCGGCGCGGCTGAAAACCATCCCATTTCCCTGCGGTGGGCTGTCCGGGCTTTTCAAAGTCTGGACAGCCCGTCTTTCGTTACTGGATGCGGGCGGGTCCTGGAATCCGGTTTTGCAGCACCGCCAAAACCTGATAAAAACCATGAAATTTAAACACAGGCCCCTGATCACCGCCATAGCCGCCGGCCGCGGCCTGGCTTCGCTGACCATCGGGGCCTCAGCTCCGGCTGGAGCATCCCCGGCACTGTCCGGAACCGGGAAACCGCCATTTCACAAAATCAGCCTGCCCTGTCCCCTGACTGATAGACGGTGAGCCCGCTGCGCGCGCTTGGAGCCCGGCCGTTCAGACGCCATGGGGCGGCCATGCGGACTCCCGGACAGAAACTCTGAAAACCGATGCCTCTCCTCGGCGGGCATGCCCGGCCATGGCAGTTCCGGCGCATTTCCCTCAGTTCATCCGGTTCAGCCGGGCGCGGCACCGCTGAATCTCCTCCCGGGAGAACCTCAGCCTGAACGCCCGCATGATCCGGGCCTCCAGAAGACGGACAAGCGGAGCCGGATCACCTTGGGGGAAACACTTCTGAAAGCGCTTCAGGGCGTCAAGCTCCTCCATGAACTGCTCATGGAAAAGGGCGGCGGAGCCGGAGCGCGCGAGTTCATCCCAGAGGAAGGCCATCATGCGCGCCCTGGCGGTCAGGGCCTCATTCATCATTCTGCGGGGGTGGTGCATACTTTTACGCGGGTGCGGCCCACAGTGGCCGTCCTGAAGAAAATGAAATTGCCAACGGGCCACTGGGCTGGATGGAAAACCCGACAACGGGGGATTGTTGAGTCAGCCGGTTCCACTCTCCGGCGCGGGGAGCAGGAACCGGCGCGCGGCGTCCAAAGCTCCGGGGGGCATGCCTTCATTTCATCCCATGCTGTCCGCCTGAAAAAGCCGCGCTTGGCGCAAAAGGCAAAGGCCCCCGGCCGGTGGTTTGAGGTCAATCCCTCAATCCGGAGACCGGAGGCTTGAAGCCTGCGCTCAGAGGCCGCCTGCGGAGCGGCGGCGGGAGAAAAGCGCCAGCCCGAGAAAGCCTCCCATGGTGAGGAGCCCGGCGGGCTCGGGGGCGGACACCAGATTGATCTCGCCCGTGAACTTTCCGTCCATCATGGTGGCGTTCTTCCCGATGTTCCAGTTGTTGGCGATCAGCGTGCCGTTGATGTTGGCGTTCTGGTTCACATCGGCGGCGGGGGCCAGGATGGTCCCCTTGAACATGGTGTTGATATTGAGGGTCTGGGCGGAGTCGTCACCCTTTTCACCGCTCGCCTGATCCACAAAGTTCCAGAGAATTCTGCCGTCGTCCGCGGAGTTGGTGGAGAGGCCCCAGTCCACGGTGTGGCCCAGCACGTTGACCACGATGGTCTCCCCGCCGGTGCCGCCGCTGAAGCTGAGGTTGTTGATGGAGCCGAGCATGGAGCCGTCAACGGTGTAAACCTTCAGACCTTTTCCGTTAACGGTGTTCTGGTCGAGATCGACCTTGACGCTCACCTCCTTCGGGTCCAGCGAGATGGCCACGCTGTCCATTTTGGCCAGTTCCGAGGAGAGTTTGACGAGGTTTTCGACCGTCGGTGCCAAGTCAAAGGACTTATTGTAAATATTGCCGTTTTTGGCCACCAGATTTTCGTTGGTGTAGGCGCCTCCGATGTAAATGTCGCCGGAGTTGGCGCGCACCGCGGCTTCGTTTCCTTGGCCGCCGTCCACGGTGTCATTGCCGCCGATATAGAGATCGGCATTCTCGGGAATTGGGCTGCCGGGTGTGGACGTGCCCTTCACCAGACGGACATCGTAGTTGGTGCCGGAGAAGTTTCCCTGCACCACCACCGAGCCTTGGGCCTGCCCGCCGTAGGGGGCGTCGGCGTTGCCGATGATGAAGACGTTGGTGTTGCCGGCGATCCCCAGGGCGGAGGTCACCGCCGCCGGAGCCGCCGCAAGGGTGCCAAGGAGCAAAAGGGCGGGAAGAAATCTGGGTGGGTTCATGGGGCGGAGATTTTTCGGATGTTTGGAGACAGAGGGTTTTAATGCATTTTGGGGGCCAAACCCTGCATTTTGATTAAAACCATTCATTATGAATGGATTATGCATTTTTAAGTTTTCCGGCGCGGATCCGGATAACGGATTTGCGTTGTAAATGCATGGGGATTGCAATCATTGCGTGCCTGTTCCGGCACACCGCCAGATCCCCGCGCATGACGGCGGTCCGGCCCCGCAGGACTCCCAAAGCTGAGGCGCCCCAGCTGCGGCCAATACCGGAGGCCCTCCCTGAAGGAGGGAAAAGGAGGGGCTTGCCTGACACAGTTCATCCATGTCCATGATCCCGGAAATGGTCCGCAGGCAGGGTGTCCCCCGTCGGCGCGATCGCTATTGAAACCATGCCCAAACCCGCGTGGAATCCAATGCCGCATCCAAATCGGGGCGCAGCCCCTTGACGTGAACCCGCCCATGAAAACCCCCAAGCCGCCTGTTGCCGGATTAGCATTGATTGCCGTGGCCGTGATTGCCGGGCAAATTTTTCTGATTCCACCCGCCGGTTCCAATCTGATGGGCCAGACCTCGAATCCAGCCCCGGATAAAACCATTAAGGAACTTACAGATGAAATCGTTCGGCTGCAGGGATTGCTGCCCGACCAGTCCCATGCGATGGCGGATGTGGGTTACCATATGTCCCACGCCTGGTTTGCGGCGAAGGCGAAAAACTGGCCTCTCGCCAAATTCAACGTGGACGAAACCATGAGCCATATCGGATGGGCCGTGCGCATAAAACCCATACGCAAAGGCCCTGACAACAGCGATTTCCCGCTTCAGCCTTATGCGGATGCCATTTCCGGCGGTCCTATTCCGGAAATGCAGACGGCCATCAGGAATGCGGACCTCCCGGCGTTTGAAAAGAGCTATCAGGCGGCCCTGACCGCGTGCTACGCCTGCCATGTGGCCAGCGCAAAGCCCTATTTGAAATTGAAGCCTCCGGCAATGCCGGACAGCGGAATCATTGATTATCAGCCTGACTCCCCGTAATCCGCCATGTCACCTGAAACCAGCGGACCGCCTTTGATCCGCCGCCTGATACTCACCCACACCACTTTCATGACCTGTGTTCCGGCTGTCAGGTAGAGATTGTTCGTCCGCACGGTGCTGACACCCTGCCCCCTGCCCTTTAAGCCGGTCATGATGTTAAAACTCAGGCGGTGTATTGTGGTTGGAGCTTCGGCGGGCGGTGTGGAGGCGCTGAAGCAGGTGGCGGCCGGTCTGCCAGCGGACCTGGCGGTGCCCGTTTTTGGGGTGCTGCACATTCCCCCTGAGGACCAAGCCTGCTGGCTGAGATTCTGGACGGCGTCTGCCGTTTCCCGGTGTGCTGTCCCCGCCACGGCGAGGAAATCCGCGGCGGGACTGTGTACTCGCTTTTGCCGGTTTCACCAAGTATGGTCTTCAGTATCCACTGAGTCCCGAGCGAATCCTTCCTCCCCTGGGCTCCGATGAATGGCGGATCCGATTGGAAGCTCCCGGTCGGGCATCATCGGGAAAACCGATGGGCCGGGACCGGAGCCGGGACTTCAAACGCCCCCGTCCTCAGTGCCCTTTCAGGACGGAAACAGAAACCCGGTCAGCGGACTGGTGGCGGAGGCCTCCCGGCGGGGGGCGGGCAGGCCGAGTTCATAGGCGGTGCGTCCGGCCTCCACCGCCTGCCGGAAGGCCTGGGCCATGCGCACGGGATTGGACGCGATGGCCATCGCGGTGTTGATCAGCACGGCGTCGGCTCCCATCTCCATGGCTTCGGCGGCGTGGCTGGGGGCTCCGATGCCGGCATCAATGACCACCGGCACCGTGGCCTGCTCGATGATGATTTCGATCTGCCGCCGGGTTTCAATGCCCCGGTTGGAGCCGATGGGCGCGCCCAGTGGCATGACGGTGGCGGTGCCAATATCCTGCAGGCGCTTGGCCAACACGGGATCGGCGTTGATATAGGGCAGCACCACAAAGCCCTCGCGCACCAGGATTTCAGCGGCTTTGAAGGTTTCCACCGGATCCGGCAGCAGGTAGCGGGGATCAGGATGAATTTCCAGCTTCACCCAGTTCGGCAGGCCGGCGGTGACCGCCAGACGGGCCAGGCGCACGGCCTCCTCCGCGGTGTTGGCGCCGCTGGTGTTGGGCAGCAGGAGGTATTTTGCCGGATCGATGAAGTCGAGGATATTGGCGAAGGGATCGCCTTTTCCCGAAAGGTCCGCCCGCCGCAGGGCCACGGTCACAATCTCCGTGCCCGAGGCCTCCAGCGCGTCCTGCATGCTCTCCATGGAGGAAAACTTGCCGGTGCCGGCAAGCAGGCGGGAGGAGAAGGTGCGGTCGGCGATCCTGAGCATGGTGGTTGGGGGAGGGGTGAAGAGGGTTATGGGTGGGTGGTTATTGGTTATTGGGGGAAGGCGGCATTGAAATTGGGCTCAGCCTGGGTGAGTGGGGCTCTTGAGGGAAAGGGATCGGTGACGGACTGTTTTTCCGTTCACGCTGGAAGCCTGTTTTGATTGACTCCGGGGCGGGTGTGGCGGCGCGTCCCACCATGAGACCTGTGCGGGAAAGAGCCAGTCCCGGAGCGGGTCCGGTGGATATCCGTTTTATGCTCCCCACAACAAACCGTGAAAGGACTGCGCCCATTCTCACTAAAGCATCAGGCGGCGGAAGAGCTCGTCCAGCGGCAGCTGCAGGCCGATGAAAAACTCGCCGAACTCCGCGAACCGGGTGCTGACCTCATCGAAGCGCATTTCATACACGATGGCTTTGATGTCGAAGGTGTTGTGGGCGAAAAGCGTGACTCCCCACTCCTGGTCGTCCAGGCCGGTGGAGCCGGTGATCAGCTGGCGGACTTTTCCGGAGTATTTGCGGCCGGTGATGGCGTGTCCGCCCATCAGCGTTTTGCGCTCGTCATGAGGCAGGGCATACCAGTTGTTCACCTCCCCCCGGCGCTTGCTCATGGGGTAGAAACAGAAGACCGGCCAGTCCGGCATATTCGGGTTGGTGCGGTCCTGACGGTATTTGGCCATGTGCTGGCGGTAGGTGGCCAGTTCCGCCTCCATTTCCGGAGTGCCCGGCGTCAGGGACTTCTCCTGCACCATGCGGGCGGTGTACTCCTCCTCGGTGGTGAAGTATTCCGTCCACTCCGTCATGGACAGGTAGCTGTAAACCGGGGTCAGCACGTCCGCCCCCAGAGCCACGCCCAGCTTTTTCGAAAAGGCGTCGGCGGTCTGAAGGTCGGGGGTGAGCAGCATCAACCCCAGGTCCGCCTTGGGGCTGACCATGCTGAAGGTGAGAAGCTGGGTGCGGTCGGTGGCGCGGATGTCCTGCACCAGGCGGGAGAACTCCGTTTTGGCCCGCAGCCGCTCCTCGCCGCCCATGGCTTCCCACAGGCCGCGCTCAATGCGGTAAAAAAGATGGATTGCATGCCAGCCTTCCGGCGGCACAATCGGGGGAGGAGGCTGGGGCAGGGCAATGTGTTCGCTCACGGCGGGTCAGGGGGCGGAGGGTGGTGGGAAAAGGGAAAGAGAGGGAGCAGCGGTCTGGAGGCAAGCAGGAATGCGGGGCATCGGCATGAGGCGTTCGCTCCTCCGGAAGGGGGACGCAAAATGCCGTTCTCCTACAGCTGATGGTCGCGGACTTCAAAGAGTCCCAGGCGCTTCCATCCCTCCTCGCGGGCACTGTAGTCCGTGCTCTCGCTGATCTCCACGGACCAGCGTCGCAGCCCGCTCAGGGCGTAGGACATGTAGGAGGCCTTGTCGAGAAAACCGAGCGAGCAGTAAAGAACGCCGTCCGTGGGGGACGCGACCTCCGCTCCGCTGTTCACGGATTCCAGCTTGCCCTGATTCACCTTCAGCACCAGCACGTCGCCGGTGATCTGCCCGTCGGAATCCAGGAAAAGGAAGCGGAGAAAGCCGGTTTTGGAGGCTCCGGGATCAATGCTGAATTTGACCTCCGGCAGCAGGGCCGATGGATATCGGGACACCTCCGGCAACAGGGTGTCCACCATGCTCACCCGGTCGGAGGTTTTGGTGGGCCGCCACAGGGTGTCGATTTTGGTGATCGTGGCCACATTCCCCTTCATGGGCAGGGATGGAACCGCCTGGGCGCTGGAATCCGCCGACGCCGGGCGCCCGGCATACAGGGAGGAGGAAAAAATGCCCGCCATGATCAGCATGACCGCCAGCACGGCGGCGATACCCAGCTTTTCGGTTTTGGAGGTATGCCACCAGCTGCGGGAAGCGGAGGTGCCGGCCGCCGGAGTGGGTGCGGGGGCGGTGACTTCCGGGGGGGCCTCCGCTTCCCGGCGTGGCCGGGCAGGACGCATTTCCTCCACCTCCTCCTCATTCTTTTTTCCCTCCTGCCTGGCGGCGGCGGGGTCACGGGCCGCAGCCCGGGACGGGGCAACAGGACCTTGAGAAGGCAGGGAATCCGGCTGCGGCTCATCAAGCTCAAAATCCTCATCATCCGGACGGGGGGACGGGGCGGGCGAGGGGCGGTTTTTCGGGGAGGAGGAAACGCCGGGATTGGACTCAAAGCTGAAGGCGCTGGAAGGCGGCGTGATGGGGGAGCGGCGGACGGGTCTCTCCTGCGGCTCCTCCCCCTCCGGGGTTTCCCCGGCGGCGGGACGGCTGTTTTCAAAAAAACCATCCGAGGCTCCGGAGTCGTCCGGGTTTCTGCGGAAGGGAATGCCGGAGGGATCTTGAGGATTGGCCATGCCTGGAGCGGAGCTGAAGGGTGCGGAAAAAATCAGTCGGAGGGCGTCCGGCGGAAAGGAGGGTCCCAGTTATATCCGGCCCGCCGCCCATTACAAACAGGGAATTCACAGAGCTCCGGCTCAAAAACCGATTGCATCCCCGCCCTCCGACTTTAAGGGTCCATGTTCCTCCCACTCACTTGCGAAAAAATGGCTGACAGAGACAACAAGAACGCGGAAAACACGCCCGGAAAATTTTTCGTCGATGACCAGTGCATCGACTGCGACCTCTGCCGTGAAACGGCTCCGTCCAACTTCACCCGTCAGGACGACGCCGGTTATTCCTTCGTTTACAAGCAGCCCGAGACCCCTGAGGAAATCTCCGCCTGCGAGGAGGCGATGCAGGGCTGCCCTGTCGAGGCTATTGGCAACGACGGCGACGAATAGACCCGACGGTGATTTGATTTCGATTTTGATTTGATCCGCTTCAGACCGGCACGCCGGTTTTTCTGAGTGGAGCGTCAACCTTCCGCTTCCGCCGCCGGCCCAACCCTTTTCGAAGGGACGGGCGCGGCGGCGGAAGCTTTTTTTGCGCGCGCAAAGTCCAAGCCGGCCCCGCCGTCGGACCGATGTTCCCGTTGCCAATCCCCTTGCGCCGCCGCCCGGCGGGATGTTGGTGGGGATGTGAGCTTTGTGGAGTCCTTCAATATGTTGCCCCAGGGGAAACCGGCCTTGCTGCGGCGGTTCGAGTCCATGCTGGAACCGGTGGCCCCGGAGAGGCTGGAGCGCATGGCGCAGGAGTCCATGCGCGTGACGCGGCGGCATTTCGGCAGAACCATGCGGCTTTTCGCGCCGGTCTATGTCAGCAACGAGTGCGTCAACAACTGTGCCTATTGCGGATTTTCGCGGGACAATCCCATTCTCCGGGTCACCCTGACCATCGATCAGGTGGTGAAGGAGGCGCGGCACCTGGCGGTGGAGGGTTTCCGGCATGTGCTGCTGGTGGCCGGCGAGCACCCGAAATTTGTCAGCGACGGTTATCTGGAGGAGTGCATCCGCGCCATCAAGGGCTTCATCCCCACCGTGGCCATCGAGGTGGGACCCATGGAGGCGCCCGAGTATGAGCGCATGGTGGCGGCGGGGGCTGAGGGGCTGGTGGTGTACCAGGAAACCTATCAGCGGGAGACCTATGCCCGCCTGCACACCGCCGGGCCGAAGAAAAATTTCGACTGGCGGCTGGAGTGCCCGGAGCGCGGGTATGAGGGCGGCTTCCGGCGGATCGGTATCGGGGCGCTTTTCGGTCTCGCTCCATGGCGGGAGGAGGCCGTGGCCCTGGCGGCGCATCTGGAATGGCTGCAGCGCCATTGCTGGAAGGCCAGCTACACCGTTGCCATGCCGCGCATGAGACCGGCGGCGGGGGGATTTGTGCCGGAATTCGGCTTCACCGATGCAGAGTTCGTGCAGTTGCTCTGCGCCTTCCGCCTCTGTTTTCCCCAAGTCGGGATCGTGCTCAGCACGCGGGAGACTCCGGCCCTGCGGGATGCCGTCCTGCCGCTGGGGGTCACCTCCATGAGCGCCGGCAGCCACACGGAGCCCGGCGGCTACACCGGCCAGGGGAAGGACGATCTGCACATCACCCGCAAAGGGCGCCGGGTGGAGCTGGAGGAGAAATCCGTTGAGGACCGCGCCACTGGCCAGTTTGACATCGCCGACGAGCGCACTCCCCGGGAAATCGAGGTTCTGCTGCGCCGGCTGGGCCTGGACCCGGTCTGGAAGGACTGGGACGAGGCCATTCTGGACAACGCGCCGGCTGCCTGAAAACCGGGGTGCAGTCCTGCTGGGAATCCGGATTTTGCAAGCCTGGCTTCACCGCCGGTATTTGTGCTTTGCCCGGGCCATGAGCCGTTTGGTGAGGCGGTCAAGTCTTGGGCGCGGATGCTGGCGGTCAGATCTGCCGGCCAGGAGGTTCCGTTAATTTTGAATTGACCAGTTTTCTCCAAAATCTGTAGCCATGGAGAGTATAGTTCTCCCCTTATATTTCCTTAACCGTCCACCTCCCCCCATACCATGAAGTGCCGCCGCATCCCCGCTTCCCTTTTGTTTTACTGGACCGCTGCCGGTCTGAGTGCCGGCCATGCCAGCGCCGCCGCCGTGCTGGCGGTGGACTTTGGCCGCAACGACAGCCTGGCCCTCGGGGTTGCGGGGACGACGGGGGGCAGCGCTCTGAAGCCGGGATTTCAGGGATTTTACCTCACTGGGTCGACCTCGGGGGGCAATTTCACCGGCGTCGCCAGCCTCACCTATGGCGGGATTGATTCCATTTATGCCGCCGCCAGCAGCATCACGGTGTCCATCCAAGGCGATCCCAACACCGCCGCCGGAAGCATGGGCGGTCGTGACCGCAACAATCCACTGGACAATGGAGCCTTCACCTACGGGGACATGCTGCGCGACGGGATCGCGCGCACCCGGCTGACCAACTCGGCGGGTGACTACAGCCTGAAGCTGAGCGGCCTGGTGCCGGGGAGCTCCTTTTCCCTGACACTGTGGACTGCCAGCAGCGGGTCGGACTCCAACACCACCTACACCTGGTACGACACCTCCATCGGCTCGGCATCCCTGGGCTCCATTTACAACGGACCGCAGTCCGGGGGCAACCCGCTGACCGCCACCTCCAATCTGGATTTCTCCATCACCTCCAACGTGACCGCCAATGGCGACGGTGAAATTCTGCTGGGAGTCATCGTGGACAGCAACAGCGCCACCGCCGCCTTTATCAACGGGTTTGAACTGAATGCCATTCCCGAGCCCTCCGCCGCGCTGCTGCTGGCCGGTCTCTCCATGGCCGCCGGTTTCCGCCGCCGCCGGGCCTGAGAATATTCAAAGCCGCCGGAGGCTGCCTCCAGGCTGTGCCCCGGTGACGGGAAACCTGAAACAGGAGTCCGGAAGCGAATCCGTTTCCAGTTTCCCGTTTCAGTTTCAGTTCCAGTTCCCGTCATCCGGCCGCCGCGCTTTGCCAGTCATGAGGGGAGGAAGTGCTGAAGCGGTGCAAATCCGCTTTTCAGGCGGCCTTGGCCGCCTCATGGATACGACATGAAGTCCCCCCGTCCCGCCCGCGCCTCCGCCACCCCCCCCGGTACCGCCCCCCGTCAGGGCCAGGAGGTGCGCCGTCATCAGCACACCGATTACGGAAAAGCGCCCGGCATCGGCAATGAGGACGACCTTTACCGGATTGTGAAGGATCAAAAAGCGCCGCTGATCCTGATTCTGGATGGCGTGACGGATCCCCACAATCTGGGAGCCTGCCTCCGCACGGCGGACGGTGCCGGGGTTCACGCGGTGGTGGCACCCAAGGACCGGGCCGCCACTCTCACGGAAACCGTGCGGCACATCGCCTGCGGCGGAGCTGAAAGTGTGCCCTTCATCCAAGTCACCAACCTGGCCCGGACCATGGAGAAACTCCAAGCGCTGGGACTGTGGCTGGTGGGCTTGGCTGACAAAGGCGGGAAGCCCGTCTATGATCTGGACCTGAAAGGCCCCATCGGCGTGGTGCTGGGAGCGGAGGGGCCGGGTATGCGGCGTCTCACGGGGGAAAAGTGTGACTTTCTGGCCCGCATCCCCATGCAGGGCAAGGTGGAGTGCCTCAATGTCTCCGTGGCCACCGGTGTCGTGCTTTTCGAATGCGTCCGCCAGCGGCGGTAGACTTCTGTAAAACCAGTTCTCCGGACAGCGGGGCAGGGGGCCCCGTTTTTCCAATCACCGTCGTTCCTGTGGAAAACCGGTGCCGCTTTGGCTTGGCCGGATGGGCTCTGAGGCGTGGCCCTTCTCCTTCGGGGAGAGAGCGGGATGAAGGAAAAAGGGAAGGAGTGGCGGCACCTTCATAAGCCGGATTCTGTCCCCCGCCGGTCGCCCGGCGGATCAACGGCCATTCCTCTAAGCCTGGCTTCGCAGCCTGACTTCCCGGCCTTGCGGCCGGGTGCAACCAACCCGGGATTATCCCTGCAGCCTGAGCTGCCGGGGCCAGGCAGGCGGCCTGTTTTCCCTGTTTGTCTTGCACCGCGCAGGGTTTTTCGTGCCCCCGGCCTTGCGGCGCGGGGCGGTGGGCTCTTACCCCGCCTTTTCACCCTTGCCCCCCGGCCTTGCGGCGGGGAGGCGGTTTGTTTTCTGTGACACTTTCCGTCGGCGATGGCTTTCGCCCTCCGCCGCCCGCGTTCATCACGCGGCACGCTGCCTTGTGGTGTCCGGACTTTCCTCCGGAGCGGCATCCGGGGACGCTGCTCCGGCGACCGTTTCGGGTGCCGCCGTTGTCAGTATGCCACACCCGCCCGGGTGCGCAAGGAAAGCCTTGGAGAAGAAGCGCGCCGCAAAATGGGAAGCCGGACCGAACGGCAGTCGGAAAACGGGAATGGGTCCACCACTGCTTTCCTTCGAAAAGCGCCGAGGATTTTTTAATAAAGACACAAGTGAAATCTTTTTGATTTTTTCTTTTTGGAATAAAAAAACCCTGTCCAATGGTGGCGCTCCCACGTGCCTCGGGTCGTTCACGTTCACATCCGTGTTCCGGACCGTGAAAACCATCTGTCGCCGTAATAAGCCCAAATTATTCACTCATGCCTCCCACTCCCACTCCATCATTCAATCCTTTTGCCGGGATCTCCACCCTGGAGGTATTTGCCTTTATCATCCCCTTTGTGCTGGCCATCTGGGTGGACCTGCGCGCCCACCGCAGCGGTCACGCCGTGACCATGAAGGATGCGGCCATGTGGTCCGCCATCTGGGTGGCCTGCGCCATGGCGTTCGGGGCCTTTATCTGGAAGGAACGCAGCGCGGAGGCCGCCAGCCTCTACTTCACCGGCTATGTGCTGGAGAAAGCTCTGGCGGTGGACAATCTGTTCGCCTTTTTCCTGATTTTTAAATCCTTCGGCCTGACCCTGGAGGCCAATCAGCCCCTGCAGCACCGCATTCTCTATTGGGGTATTCTGGGAGCCATTGTGTTCCGGATCGTCTTCCTGGGAGCCGGCGCGCTGCTGCTCAATCTCGGACCCTTTGTGCTGATCGCCTTCGCGGCGGTCGTCCTGTGGACGGTTTATAAAATGTGGCGCAGCGGTGACTCCGACGAGGAGGTGGACTATTCCAACCACTGGTCGGTGAACATGGTGAAAAAATTCGCCACCGTGAATCCCTCCATCGAGTCCCACCGGTTTTTCCATAACGGCGTCACCCCGCTGTTCCTGTGTCTGGTCTGTATTGAAATCTGCGACCTGATTTTCGCCTTCGACTCCATGCCGGTGATCGTGGCCGTGGTGCAGGATCCCTATCTCATGATCACCTCCAGTCTGTGGGCCGCCGCCGGTCTGCGCAGTCTTTACTTCCTGCTGATCGCGGCCCAGAACAAGTTCTGGGCTCTGGACAAGGCGGTGATGCTGCTGCTGGTGTTTGTCTCCCTGAAGCTGATCGGCGCCGCTTTCAAATTCCATCTGCCGAATGCTGTCAGCCTCACCATCGTTCTCCTGATTCTCGCCGGCGGCATCGTCTGGTCTCTGAAGTTCCCCAAACCGGAGGAGCCCGAGGCCCTGCCGGAACCCAGGGTGTGACCGTATCCTGATTCCCCTCCCCCCGCCTTTCATCCGGCGGGGAATTACTGCCCGGAGCGGTTGGCGTTCATGGCCGGCCGCTCCGGGTCTTCTGTATAAAAATGCCTGTTCATCCGCCTGCTTTCCCGGCTTCATGTCCGGCTCCCACTTTCGGCAGGCAGTAAATGAAATCACGGGTGCCGCTTGCCATTTGTTATAAATTCCTGATAACATCCGGGAAATTCCCACGCCTTTCCCTCCCATGAGACGATTGCCAGTCTATCTGCTGCTCGACACCTCCGGCTCCATGAAGGGTGAGCCGCTGGAGTCCGTGAAAACCGGCATCCATGCTATGCTGGGCGGGCTGCGTCAGGATCCCCATGCGCTGGAGTCCCTTTATCTTTCCATCATCACCTTCGACCGCGAGGTGAAAACCGTCCTGCCGCTGACCAGCCTGCAGGCGCTGCAGCTGCCGGTCATCACCTGCCCGGAATCCGGCCCCACCCATCTGGGCGAGGCGCTGGAAGTGCTGTGCCAGCGGGTGAAATCGGAGGTGGTGCTTTCCACTCAGGAAGGTCAAGGCGACTGGAGACCGCTGCTCTTTGTGATGACGGACGGGGTGCCCTCGGACCTTCAGCTTTACCGGGAGATGATCCCCCGTGTGCGCAGCGCGGGATTCGCCTCCATCATCGCCTGTGCCGCCGGTCCCAAAGCCCGTCAGGAGGACCTGAAGCCGCTGGCGGATCAGGTGGTGACCCTGGAGACCATGGACGGCAACGGGTTTGTCAGCTTTTTCCGCTGGGTGTCCGCCAGTGTGGCCGCGGGCACCGCGGAGCCGGGCGGCGGAACCGCGCCCCCGCCCGCGCTGCCCCCGCCCCCGCCGGAGATCAATCTGGTGTTCTGAGCCTGCCGCCATTCCAAATCCTCAAGGCCCCCCTTATTTCCTTCCCATGTCCGCCGATCTGGCCTTCTCCAAAAACCGCAGGCCCGGTCAGCTGCTGCTGCGTTTTCTGGACTCGGGACATGCGCTTTTTGCCGCGGAGCCGGGCCGGCTGTTGGGGCCGCTGATCCGCTTTCTACGGGAGTTCCATCAGTCCGGGCAGGCGCACGGGGCCGTGATGCCAGGCCGGCTGCTGGTGCTGCCCGGGGGGGATTGGGATCTGGAGTTTTTCAAAAACCGCGCCGGCTCGCCGGATGCACTGGAGCTGGAGGTTTATTATCCGGACGGCGGCGGGGCGACGGCCCCGGATTTGGCTTTGGAAATCCGCCAGCGCCGGGACATCCGGGCTTTGGCGGCGGTCGTGCACCTGATCATCACCGATCACCCGCCGGCCCGGCGGACGAGGCGGGTGCGGAAACTTGCGGATCATCCGCTGGCCCAGGCTTGGCCGGCGGCGTTCATTGGCCTTGTGGACCGTGTGCTGGACGCCGGCCCGGATGATCCGCTGACGGCGCTGACGGATTGGATGCAGGCTCTGGGCGTGGAGGAGCCGCCCATGCCCCCGGCGGTTGCCGTACCGCCTGCCTCCGATGACGGCCTGCCATCGGTGCCGCTTCCCAATGGCATGATGGGCCGGCCCTACGCGGTGGAGCTGCCGGCCTTGGAGGAGTTCGCCGGTGGTGCGGCGGAAGGGGCGGCAGGGATGAAAATCACGGGCGGGCTTCCGGAGGGATTGCACTTTGATGACGGACTGCTCACCGGCACGCCGCGCCAGGCTGGGGAATTTGAAATAGTCCTCCACCTCCCGTCTGCCGGAGGAGGCTCCCCTGCCGGAAGGCGGATGCTGCAGCTGATGGTGAATCCCAGCCCGCAGTCGCTGTGGAAGAATCTGCCGTCCGATCCCGGTGCCCTGTTTGCCAGACCGGACACCGATACAAGGTTTCTGACCGGGCCGGGTTCCGGCGGGGAGGGGCGGTTAACGGTTATCGGAGCCAGCCGGCGGGGCCGGTCCCATGCCCATGTGGGCGGGTTCCGGGATGACGATCTGGGCATGGCGTGGCATCCGGGCAGTGGATGGTATGTCCTGACGGTGGCCGACGGAGCGGGCAGCGCGCGGTTTTCCCGCGAGGGCGCGCGGACGGCCTGCGCGGTGGTGCAGGCTTATTTTTCGGAACTGGAAAAGGACGGTGCCGGTGAATCCCTGGCAAAACGGACGGAGGCCCACGCCCAGTGTCCGGACGATGCGTCCGCCGCCCAGGTTTTGAAGTCGGAGCTCTGCCGGCATTTCGAGGCCGCGGCGCTTCTGGCCCGGCGGAGTCTGGAGGCCACCGCTCAGAAAAACCGGGCGGAACTGCGCGACTTCCATACCACTCTCATTACCGTCCTGCTGCATCCGCTGGCGGACGGGCAATGGTTTGCGGCGGCTTTTTCCATTGGCGACGGCGCGGCGGCGGTCATTGGCCTGCCGGGCGCGGTGTCCGGCCTGCTGCTCACGCGGGCCGACAGCGGTGAATTCGCCGGACAGACGGTTTTTCTCACCTTGGACCAGTCGCTGGCCACGCCGGAAGCCGTGGCCGCCCGCGTCCGGATGGCGGTTCTGCCGGGTTTTAAGGCTTTGTTTCTGGTGACGGACGGTGTTTCCGATCCGTGGTTCCCCTCCGACACCGCATTGGCGGACCCCGCCGGCTGGTCGCGGCTGTGGGGGGAAATCCAGCCCCTGCTGCTGAACGCCCATGACTCCCCGCAGGCGCAGGCGGAGGCCCTCCTGCATTGGATGGAGTTTCACTCGCCCGGCCATCATGATGACCGTACCATGGTGCTGGCCATGTCCCCGCTCTCCCTTTCATCCCCCGCCCCGCCCCGCGCATGAGCAGCATCCGGCTTCAGGCCACTGACGGCACGTTTTTCGAGTTTGACGACTCGGCACCCGCCGGCTCCGGAGGCATGAAGGAGGTGTTCTTCTCCAAGGACCGCCGGCATGTGGTGGGGTGGTACCGGAAGAAGCCCGACGCCAACGCCATGGAGCGGTTGAAAACCATCACCGGCGTTTACCGGGACCGCATCTTCAGCCAGGAAGGCGGCACCTACTGGGAATCCCTGTTCTGCTGGCCCAGCCACGTCATCGAGGCCCAGGGATTCGTGGGCGTGGTGATGCCCGCCTATCAGCCGCACTTCTTTTTTGCCCACGGCTCGAAAAACGAGGATTTCCTCGGCATCCGGGGCAAGGAGAAGGAGGGCAAATGGTTCGCCTCCGCCAGTCACCAGCAGCGGCATCTGGACCAGCGGGAGCGCGGGTCGTGGCTGAGCTACTTCACGGTCTGCATCAAGATCGCCCGCGCGGTCAAACGGCTGCACATGGCCGGCCTGGCGCATTCCGATCTGTCCTATAAAAACGTGCTGCTCGATCCCGCGGGCGGAAATGCCTGCCTTATCGACCTCGATACCCTGGTGGTGCCCGGCAAGTTCCCGCCGGATGTGGCCGGCACACCGGACTTCATCGCTCCCGAGGTGCTGCGCACGATGAAGCTGCCCAACGGCACAGCCGGCAAGTGCCTGCCCTGCATTGAAACCGACCGCCATGCCCTGGCGGTGCTGGTGTATATGTATCTGCTCTACCGGCACCCTCTGCGCGGACGAAAGGTCCACGACGACGATCCGCAGCGGGACGAGGAACTGGGCATGGGGGAAAAAGCGCTTTTTGTGGAACACCCCACCGATCCCTCCAACCGCCCCGATCCCGCGCCGGCGAGGCCGGGCGTGGCGCCTTTTGGGGATGTGGAGAGCATCCCCTTCACGGTCTGCGGACCTTTGCTGAAGGAGGTTTTCGAGCGCGCGTTTGTGACCGGTCTGCACGACCCCGCGCAGCGTCCCTCGGCGGACGACATGGAGCGCGCCCTGGTGAGGACGGTGGATCTGATGCAGCCCTGCGCCAATCCGGGCTGTGACCAGAAGTGGTTCGTTTTTGACAACACCACGCCGCCCTGCTGCCCCTTCTGCGGCACGGCGGCGGCCGGTCCGGTGCCCATGCTGGGCTTCCACTCCCAGCGTGCGGAGGACGGTCCGTTCCTCCCCGACCAGCACCGCCTGATGGTTTACCACAACCAGTATCTGTATCCCTGGCATGTCTCCCGCCTGGTCTTTCCCAATGAGAGGGTGACCCCGGAGCAGCGGCGGCCGGTGGGATACTTTGTGTTTCACGGCGGCCAGTGGATGCTGGTGAACCAGACCCTGACGGGATTGAAGGACATCACCTCCGCCGAGGCCCGGCCTGTCCCTCCCGGCTCTTCGATTGTGCTGGCAAACGGACAAAAACTCCTGCTCAGTCCAGAGGCGGGAGGCCGTCTGGCGCATGTCATGATGACGGGTTTTCCGCCCGCTGCCTGAATTTCAACCTCCAGCCATGCTGTTATGCGCCGCCTGCCCATCTACGTTTTGCTCGACTGCTCGGAATCCATGATTGGCACCGGCATGACCGGCGTTCAGGCCGGCATCGGCACCATGATCCGCACCCTGCAGCGCAATCCCCACGCGCTGGAGACCGCGTGGCTCTCCTTCATCACTTTTGACAGCCGGGCGGAGCTGAAAACCCCCCTGCAGCCGCTCGACGAGGTGCAGGTGCCCAAACTGAAAGTGCGTCCCGGCACCGCCTTCGGCAGCGCCCTGCTGCTGCTGGGCGAGCGCATGCTCCAGGAGGTCCGCCGCAATCAGCCGGGGGCCAAGGGCGACTTCCGCCCTATCGTGGTGCTCATCACCGATGGTCAGCCCAGCGATGACTGGAGGCCGGCGCTCAAAGCCCTGCACGAGTCGGTGCCGGTGGGGAATTTCTACGCCATCGGGGCCGGGGATGACATCGATTTCGACGGCCTCCGGGAGGTCACCGATATTGTCCTGAACCTGCAGCAGACCGATGACCAGGGCTGGGCGAAGCTGTTTGTCTGGATCAGCGACACCCTCGGCACCGCCAGCATGGGCACGGCGGAGGGAGATGAGAAAGCCGCGATGCTGGCCCGGTTGCCGGACTCCATTGAAAAAGTGGAGGACGGGCACTGGAGTTCAGGCGCGGAACGGGGAGGACCGCCGCGGCAGTTGTTTCTCTATGGCCTGTGCGGCGTGAAGCGCCTGCCCTACCTGATGCGTTATGGATACGATCCGCAGTATGGGGTTTACCATCCCACCGCCGCCCACAAGCTGGACCGGGAGAACGCCGATTTCAGCGGTCGCGGGCAGAGTCTGGCGCCGGTGGACTCCCGCGAGGTCGATGGCTGTCCGGACTGCCCGCACTGCGGCAGCGAGGGGGCGGGATCGTGCGGCAACTGCGGTGCCGTGTTCTGCGGCGGAGCCCGGGGCGAGGATGGCCGGAGTGTCTGTCCCGGGTGCGGTGCCCAGCTCACCACCCGCAAGGATGGCGGTGACGGCTTCAAGATCCGCGCCAGCGAGGGCTGACCGCGTATCGCATTCCATTCCATTTTTTGTGATCATTCCCATTCCTTTTGAGCATGGAGATTCTGAAACGCGGGCAACGGCTGGGGCTTGAGGCTTTTTCCCCCGGAGGTCGGCTGGGAATCGCTCTGGAAATCACGCTGCCGGGCGCGGTGCTGGATTATTCCTGCTTCGGTCTGGACGGGCAGGGCCGGCTTTCGGACGAGCGGTATTTCATTTTTTATAACCAGAAAATTTCCCCCTGCGGCGGCATCGCCCTGGGCGGCGGTCCGGGGGAGTTTGTCATCGATTTGGCCAAAATTCCCGCCGCCATCGAGAGGCTGGTTTTTGTGGCCACCATCGACGGGACCGGGGAGATGCGGCAGGTCCAGTCCGGGCACTGGAGGCTGAGTGACGCGCAGGGGCGGGGACTGGCGGAGTTTCCGCTGAGAGGTCAGGAATTCGGCGGAGAGAAAGCCCTGATCGCCGGGGAGCTCTATCAGCGCGGCGGCTGGCGGATCACCGCCACGGGGCAGGGATTCGAGGGCGGACTTGGAGCGCTGCTGAAGCATTTTGGAGGAGAGGAGGCCGCGGATGCGCCTCCTTCCGCGCCTCCACCTCCGCCTCCGCCTCCGCCTTTGCCAGCTCCGGCGGCGGCAGCCCCCGTTAGGGTTTCGTTGGAGAAAAAGCTGGAGAAGGCGGCCCCGCATCTTCTGAGCCTGGCCAAGCCGCTGAAGGTTTCATTGGAGAAGCGCCGGCTGGAGGAGACGGTGGCCTGCGTGGCCCTGGTGCTGGACACCTCCGGCTCCATGTACGGCCAGTATAAAAACGGGGATGTGCAGACGGTGGTGGACCGCATCTTTCCGCTGGCGGTGCATTTCGATGACAACGGCGCTCTGGACACCTGGGCCTTTGCGGAGAAGCAGCAGGCGCTGCCCGCCGTCACCGCCGCGAATATCCGGAACTACATTACAGAAGGATCCGGGGACTGGACCCAATGGCGCGGAAAGCTGGGCCGGGCCATCAACAACGAGCCACCAGTCATCCAGGAGATCATGGAGCACTACCGGCATTCGAAGCTGCCCGCGTATGTCATCTTCATCAGCGATGGCGGGGTGTCCTCCACAGGCCGAGAAATCGCGCGCCTGCTGACCGAGGCCTCCAGCCTGCCTATCTTCTGGCAATTCGTGGGCATCGGCGGCGCCAATTACGGCGTCCTTGAAAAGCTGGACACCATGGGCGGCCGCATGGTGGACAACTGCGGTTTCTTCGCCCTCGATGACATTCGCGGCGTCAGTGAGCAGGAGCTTTACGAACGGCTGCTGCATGAGTTCCCCCAATGGCTCCAGGCGGCCCGGGCCAAAAATATTCTGCCCTGATCCACCGCAGGGCGCCGCCGGCCCGCCCGTCCGGGGCCACCCTCCGCATCACCCATCAATCAGCCAATAACCAACCTCCCCTCACCATGCCTGAATTCTCTGTCGTCGGCAACGTGGACCCCTTTCTGCATGTCAGCCTGAAAAGGGGCGAAAGCATCTATGCCGAGCGCGGCGCCATGGTCTCCATGGACGCCACCCTGGATCTCAAAGGGGAGATGCGCGGCGGGCTGCTCAGCGGCCTGGCCCGGAGAATGACCAGCGGCGAGTCCTTCTTCCAACAAACGCTGGAGGCGGCGCGCGGGGAAGGCGACGCTCTGTTCGCGCCCACGCTGCCGGGGGATGTGATGGTGCTGGAGTGCGGTGCCCGGCAGTTCCGGCTGAATGACGGAGCTTTTCTGGCGGCCGAGACCACCCTGGATATCAAGATCAAAAATCAGGGCATCGGCCAGGCGCTGTTCGGCGGGACCGGCGGCTTTTTTATCATGGAGACCAGTGGCCGGGGCAAGCTGGCGATCTCCGCCTTTGGAGCCATCTTCGCGCTGGATGTGAAACCCGGCAGTGACGCCATCGTGGACAACACCCACGTGGTGGCCTGGGACGCCGGGCTGACTTACAACATCAGCCACGCCACCGCCCAGCGCGGCTTCTTCAGCGGGCTGGTGAACTCCGTGACCAGCGGCGAGGGCCTGGTCAACCGCTTCAGCGGCTCCGGCCAGGTCATGGTCGCCTCCCGCAACAAAACCGGCTTCGCCGGCTGGCTGGCCAGTCTGATCGGTCAGGGCAGCCGGTGACTGTTTTCATTTTTGCATGGGCGGGAAATCATGTGGATACCTCCGGCAATGGCAGGAGGTTTCTTTCTCAATTCTCATGATATCATTCACCGAAACGATCAGGCGGATGGAGGAGTGGAGAGCCCAGCTTGAAGATTCATTCCGTCGATCCGGCTCCAGTCCTGAAGCTGTCGCATGGAAGGACGAATGCGTAAACGCCATCAAACTGCTGAAGTTTGCGGAGCCGCATGGCATCAGCGGTTTTATGAAGGTTTATGAGCTGCCGGATATGAGCCTTAACTTTGGGGAATATCACATCATGTGGGACGATGAGGGCTCCAGTCCTCAGCATTGGAAGGAACCGTTGTTTGATGGAGAACCGGCGAGTCCCTCCATTGGTGATTTGGTTCTCTGCCACACTCCAACCTCACGGCGGTTGGCCGGGTGGAATGCGCCCCCTGCGGAATCCGACAGCGGCTGAACCAGGCGACAACACATTCAATCCTCTAGGCTCCACGCCTGCCTCACCGGCTCCGCCTGCGGCGCAGGGCGGCCAGGCTGAGGCCGAGGACGGCGCTGAGGGTGGCGGAGGGCTCGGGCACGGCGCGCAGGGAGATATTGTCGAAGGCGATGGCGGAGTCGGCCCCGTTTTTTATGCCGATGATCTCCAGCAGGGCCGAATCCCCGCCGGCGGTCCAGGACGCGCTCAGGCGGTGAAAGGGATCGGTGCCGCTCACGGCATCGATAAAGCTGTCCATCAGGCTGACGCCGCCGAGCTTCACCTGGAGGTGTCCCTGGGCATAGTTTTGACGGGAGTTGTAATCCAGCTCCAGCAGATACTGCTGGCCGGCGGTCAGGCCGGTGAGGGTCTGCGACAGGCTGCCGTCGTTCTGGATAAAGGCGGCGGTGCTGCCGTCAGGGATGGCGCCGGTGGGGGTGAAGGGATTGTTGCCCGCGAAGTTGAAGCCGGTCGAGCCGGTGGCGGTCCAGCCCGCGATGGTGCCCTCATACCCCGGAAAAGCATACGAGGTGCCGGATTCGAAGCTGGGATTCCAGATGTTCACATAATCGGCCGACTGGCTGAAAAGCAGCATGCTGTCCAAGGCCAAGGTGCCGTCCTGACCATTGGGCACGGTGTTGACGATGCTCAGTGGTCCTGAAGCGGAGCCGGCAATGAACGAGGCGCTGAAAGGCTGCCACGGCGAGCCCGGGGCCACGGTCGCGCCGGACAGAAGAGTCTGGACATCATACGTGACGCTGAACACCGGCACGCCGGGAGTGCTGCGGCCCCGGAACCAGCCCTGATAGACATACCGCTGTCCGGCAATCAGCCCGCTGATGGTCTGGCTGAGGCTGCCGGCTCCCTGAATGAAAGCGAGGCGGCTGCCATCCACCCGGGTGTCATCGGAAAAAGGATAACCGGCGCCATCCGGCCCATTGATGCCGGTGCCGCCGGTGGAGGTCCAGCCGGTGATGGGATTGCCGGGACCGGAATATCCGGGGAACGTCGTGAAGGCATCCGCATGGAAACTGGGATTCACGATCGCGACACTCATCACTCCGGCCATGGAGGAAAGAGGGGCCAGCAAAAGGGCGGAAATTCCGGTGGAGGCAAGTTTGAGACGCATGGGATGCGGAGAGGTTGGGGTGGGAGAGTTGGTTTTAATTAAAAAACGTAAACCACACCAGCGGATGATGTGTCAAACTTTATCCTGCCTGAGCGGCAGGCCGGCGTCTGGTGATAGCGGATTCCAAGCAGTGGATAACGTCAGGCGGAAATTCCTGTGAGGATTCTGCCGGAACCCGTTACGGTTCTGGAACCGTTCCTGTCAGGCCGTGGCACTGACTTCCACAGAACGGTGCAGGGCCTCCCGGTGCAGCAGGCGGCGGGCCCATTCCCCGTGGCAGGCGGGTTCCAGCATGTCCCCGTTGGAGCCGAAGACGGCGGGGGCGGCGGGGTCCAGGATGAGGCGGGCCTCGGCGACCTCCGCCGGATCCGGAGCATAGGCTTGCCAGATGGTGTGAACCTGCCGCGGATGGATGGCGGTTTTGGCGAAGAGGCCGCGGTGCATGTCGCCGGCGACCTCGCGCTCCAGCGTTTCATGATCGCTGATGCGGTCGCAGACCGGGGCGCAGAGGCGGACCCCGTAGGCGCTGAAGGCTTCCAGCAGGCCGTCAATGACCCGCCCGGCGGGGGTTTCATAAACAGTGCGGCCCAGAGGGCGGCGCAGGCCGCCGAGCAGGGAGAACAGATCGTTGACCCCAATGCGGGCTCCCGCAATCACCGGCGGATGGGCCGCGCAGGCCTGGGCCAGTTCGCGGCGGCCCACGGGATCCAACGCCTCACGGGTTTCCATGATCGGCAGAATCGGGTGCAGTCCGAAGCTTTTCTCAATCCACTGGTGAATGGAGGCCACGGTGGCTTTGGGCAGGATGAAGCCGGCGACCTTTCCGGCGGGCAGATTCTCCAGCAGCCATCCAAAAGCCTCCCCATCGGCTGGACGCACGAAGATGGTGCGGGGAGCGGCGGGCAGTTCCGCCAGAACCCGCACCAGAGCGGCGGCGGCGGCCTGACGGTTGTCAGGGCGCACGGCGTCCTCCAGACAGACGGCGATGGAGCATACGCCAAGATCGCGTTCCCCGGACAGCACGGCGGCCAGATCGGGACGGTCCGCCGGCACATAAAGCATCGGAGCCAGCATCGGAAGATCGTCGAGCAGTCGGTTCATGAGGGACAGGAGGAAAGGAGAGAAGGAAAGAGAAGCGGGAGGGAAAATCAGGCTGAGGCGATGACCGCCACGGCGTCGAAAGCAAGATCCGCATCGGTGCGCACCGGCACCTGGCGGAGACCGGCCAGCCGGTGGATCAGACCGGCGTCGGTGGGATTGGCGGCGGGGCCGAGCCACACCACCTCCGGCTTGCGGCGCAGCAGCACGCGGACGGTTTCGCCGATGCCGAGTTTGATGCGGTTGCGGTCCGTCATGCCGTGGCGGGCCAGCATTTGATCCAGACACTGCTCCGTCTCCGCACGTCGTTCCGGGCCGCCGCTGGCGTTGGCGGGCGGGGTCGTTGGGACGGGAATTTTTGCCAGACGGGCGCGCATTTCCCGGATAAACCAGCGGCTGAGATCATAGCGGCGCAGGGAATCCAGCGGCACACAGCCATGGAATTCCCCGCTGTGCTCCTCCCCGGCGGGCAGCACGCTGCGCGAAACCAGACCGGACAGGGTGCCGCCCAGCAGGGTGGAGGGAATCAGATAGTCCCCGCTGCTGGCGGCGAACTCCGCCGCCCCGCACACATCCAGCGGCACCCACAGGCCGGACCGCAGACCGGCGGGCGACTCCGCGCAGCCACCCAGTGAATGATGGAGCTCGCGGGCGATGGTGCCCTTGCCTGTCCAGCCGTCCACAAAGCGCAGGCTGGCCGGCGCATGGCGCTCCATGATCCAGCGCAGGGCGGCATAGTCCACTCCCCGGTCGCGGATCACGGAGATGGAGTAGTGGGCCACCCGCAGCCAGGGCGCGGTTTCCCGCAGCCGGTGCCACAGCAGCACGCCGACGGGGGTGCCGGCGCGGGCAATGGACACCACCGTCAGCTCCCCATCCACCGCGCTGGCGGCCATGGCGGCGGCCAGGGTGGATATATCCTCAGCCATGCGGACTCCATTGGCGCCAAGGCATTCGCGGAAAAGCCGCAGACGGCCGCGCGTGGGGGCGTCCTCCGGTCCTATCATCTCGCTGTAATGCCGCTGGCCACTCTGGATCAGGCGCTCGCGCTCATCGAGAGCCGTCGTGGCGAGGGTGAGACGGCGCATCAGGAACGCCACTTCGGCAGGATGGTAACTTCCGGGGAAAGATTCGATCATACAGCAACAGCAGAAACCGCGCTGGCCGGCCAGGAAAGGTCGAGGGTGGAGCCGGTCGGCGTGGCCAGCAGGCCGCCGAGGCGCATGAATTCCAGATCCAGCGGCATATCGCCCATGCAGAGCAGAGGAGGCTGCCCGGCGAACCAGCGGCGCTGCACCTCCAGGGTGGCACCGCGCTTGCCCACCCCGGGCGGCAGGACCTGCAGCTCCGATCCCAGCACCTCCACGCGGCAGTCCAGCCAGTCCATGGCCGCGATCATGTCGCGGGCCTCCGGGGTGCGCCACCACTCCACGGTGGCTTTGGCCACCAGATAGGCGGGCAGTCCGCCGGGACCGGGCACCAGCCGGGCGCGGGCCAGACCCCGGCTCTTTTCCGCCAGCCAGGCGCAGAAGTCATGCAGCCGGCTTTCCCAGGGGGCCAGCCGCTCCGTCATGACCGCCTCCCACTCCGGGTCGGGCAGGCCGTCCCAGCCGAGGATGATGGCGCCATTGGCCACCACCGCGGGGCCGCGCAGATGCAGGCCGGTCACCTCCACGCGGGCGAAGGAGTCCATGTCCCGCGCCGTCACCGGCACGAGGGCGAAGGAGTGGGCCAGAGCCGCCAGCAGGCGGTGCGTGGCCGCCCTCATCCAGCTCGAGGGCTGGCGCGAGCCGTCCTCCAGCGCATTCCAAGTGGCGGCGACCGCATCGTCCGCCTGCCAGGCGCGGGTGAAGAGCGTGCTGTCCAGATCCGTGGCGATCCAGTCTTTCATCATCATAAGCGTATTTCCAGCCGGGGGATGAGCCGGACCGGATGGTCCGGAGCGGGCTCCGCATCCTCCAGGCAAAGCACCACCCGGTCGTAGCCGTGGTCCTCCGGCACATTGTAGAGAAACTCCGCGTGGCCCTCTCCGGACAGCGCATCAAAGGCCCGGATGTGCCCGATGGCGCCGCCGGGCAGAATGGGCGAGCGGGTGGTGGCCTGCACCCAAGCTTCGGCTCCCCGCTCCTCAAAAGCCTCGGCCAGCAGCAGGGGCTGGAATCCGTATTCCCCATTGCCCAGCACCAGGATTTTCTCGCCGTCACGCGCCTTCAGGTCCCAGGCCGCCGGCAGCGGCTGCGGGGTCCGGGCCCCATGGCGGATGCCGCGCCGGGCGGTGACCCGGCTGTCCAGACGGTCCACCGCGGCGGGGAAGTCCATGGGCTGGCCATCCTCCTCAAAAGCAAAGTGTCCCTCCGCCAAGGACTCGATGCCGGCGAAGGCGCTGTCGTGCTCCCCGCCCTGGTTCCAGCGCAGGATCACCGCCAGCCAGGCCTTGAAAGGAATGCCGTCCGGCCCCCGCCAGGCTTTCAGAGTTTGAATCAGCCCGGCGGCGGTTTTGGCCGTGGTGGCCTCGTCGTCCACCACCACCACCTGCCGGGCGGTGCGCAGCAGATGGTCAGGATCGTCCTCCGGGGAGGGCAGGTGAATGACATGGGCCGTGGCGTGGGAGTGGCTTTCCGCGAACTCAAACGCCCGGGGGCCGCCGGTGGAGCGGCGGGTGCTTTCCAGATAGAGTCCGGTTCCGCCCTGCGCGAGAAATTCCCGGAACACCGCCTGGCCCAGGGTGGTGGCGGTTTCGGCCATGCCGATAAAAACCGCCGGCCCGTCCGTCAAATGCGGTCCCACTTTCGCGGCCATCGCCGCCGACACCCGGCGCAGGTCCGCCGGGCGGACCGGGCAGTGACGGCCCAGCACCTGACTGACAAAAAGGAACCGCCGTTTGGCGTTGTTGCGCACCGCGAGGTCGCACAGACCGCGGAGGGGCAGGTCCTCGCGGGCCATTTGCAGCGAAAACTTTCCGCCGGGCAGACGGGCTTCATAAAAACCGGGCGGCCCTTCGCGCCATTCGGTGGGCAAAGGGCGGCTCATGACGGGAGGGAGGGCACAGTGAAAACCTCCGGGCGCTCCTGCACCCGCACCGGCAGTTCCGGCTCCGGAATTTCCGGCAGCGGCTCACCGGAATCGAGAAGCGCCACGCGGATGGCCCACAGGGCCAGATTGAGTCCCGCCAGCCTGATATACGGCAGACCGCCCGACATGCGGCCATTGATCTCCAGCAGGCAGGGCCGCTCCGGCAGCTCCGCCCGCGTGCGGAACTGCACGTTGAACAATCCGCCCAGATGGAAATGCCGCGCCAGCAGCCGCACCATGAACTCAATGCCCGGTTCGGGGGCCAGCAGCTGGGACTGGCCCTCCTGCACCAGCAGGGTGCGGGAGGTGCCGGTGAGACGCACGCGGCCATTGAGCGGCTTGCGCCGGCACACCATGGCCAGCACTTCGCCGGCGTGGGCCAGGACATCCACGCTGAACTCACTGCCGTCCAGATACTCCATCACCAGCAGTTCCGGAAAGGAGTCCGCCGGCTGGAGGATGGATTGCAGTTCCGCTTTGGAGATGCGGTGCACCTCGCTGCGCAGCAGCCGCTTCTGCGGCGTCATGGCGTCGTCCAGAATATAAAAGCCCTGCCCGAAGGTGCCGGTGGCCGGTTTGAAGCAGACGGGCAGGCCTTCGCTTTCCAATTGCGCGCAGGCGGCGGCGAACTCCTCCCACGTGCGCACCCGGTGAAAGTGGTGAACGGCCACGCCCTCCGGCACTTGGGCGAGAAAGCGGCCCTTGTCCTCCAGCAGCCGCAGGGTGGGGCCGTCCCCGGCCAGCACCAGTCGGACCCCCAGAGCCTCAAAAGACTTCCGATGGTCCGCGATCACATCGCGCATGCGGCCCGGCACAAAGACCTGCACCCGGTGCTCCCGGCAGAAGGTCAGACACCAGTCCGCATAATCCGCCGCCGTCAGGCCCGCAGGCTCGACGGCGGCGGTGTCACAGACCGCCAGAGGCGCAAAATCCCGCGCCGTGTGGCTGCCGATCAGATGAAGACCCGGCCCCCAGTCCTCCCGGAGCTGGCGCAGCACTCCGTGAATGCTGGAGAAGGATTTGTTGAACCAGACACGGACAGAAGCGTGCGGTAAGGGGGAAACGGGCATGGACAGGAGGAACGGTCTCAGAGAGCCGCCTGCATGGCGGGCATCAGGTGCTGGAAGGTCTTGCCCGAGGTGTTGTCCCCGATGGCGTGCATCTTCCACTCGCCGCTGTGCAGATAGACCTTGGCCATGATCATGGCCGTGTGGTCGCCGGTGCAGCTCAGGTCATAGCGCGCCAGCTCGGTGCCGGTGGCACCGTCCACCACCCGGCAGTAGGCATTCTCGATCTGGCTGAAGTTCTGGCCTGTGAAGCTGTTGACGACAAAGAGGATGGACTTCGCCACGTCCGGCACGCGGCTCAGCTCCACGAGGATCTGCTCGTCGTCGCCATCGCCCGCACCCGTGCGGTTGTCGCCGCTGTGCTTGATGCTGCCGTCCTTGCTGGCCAGCTGACCGAAATAGACTACGTCCAGCGGGTTTTTGGCCTCGTCAAACAGCACGCAGGAGGCGTCGAGGTCGATTTCCTGATCCTTGGCTCCGAGGCCGAAGAACCCCTTGGTCTTTTTGGCATCCCAGCCCAGCCCCATCACGATCCGGGAGAGTCCGGCGGCGCCGGCCTCCTTGGTGAGGGAGATTTTCTGTCCTTTTTGAAGATTAATAGGCATGGCCGTCCAGGTTGAGGCGGAAATAAAAAGAATGAATGGGAGAGAGGATCACACGTTGACCCCGTAACTTTTGGCCATGGCGGCCAGACCGCCGGCGAAGCCCTGGCCCACGGCGCGGAATTTCCACTCGGTGCCATTGCGGTAAACCTCGCCGAAGATCAGCGCTGTCTCCACGCTGAAGTCCTCGCTCAGGTCGTAGCGCACGATCTCGCTGTTGTCCGCCGCGTTGACCACGCGCACAAAAGCCTGGCTGACCATGCCGAAGTTCTGCCGGCGGGCCTCCGCCTCGTGGATGGTCACCGTCAGGGCGATCTTGTCCACGGTGGCGGCCACGGCGGCCAGATTGACAGTGATCTGCTCGTCATCGCCGTCCCCGGCACCGGTCAGGTTGTCGCCCAGATGCTTCACGGAGCCGTCGGCGGAGGCGGCCTGGTTGAAGAAGATGAAATCACCGTCGCTGGAGACCTTGCCGTCGGATTTGAGCAGGAAGGCGCTGGCGTCGAGGTCGAAGGCCGCGCCGTCCGTGGCGCGGGTGTCCCAGCCGAGGCCGATCACGATGTTGGTGAGTCCGGGAGCGGACTTGGTCAGCGAAACGTTGCCGCCTTTGGTGAGGGAGATAGCCATATCTGGATTGAGTTGGGTTTGATTGTTGTGGTTGCTGAGGAAAAAGTGAATGCGGGGAATGAGTCCGCGGGAGCCGGGTGGGTTGCCGGTCTGTTTATTTGGACCCCTTGCTCCATTGGAAGCCGAAGCCGTAGTGGCCATCGGCCTCCCGGTGGCCTTTGCTGAAATAGCGGGTCTCCTTCACCAGCTCGACCCCCTGCGCGGTGCGGGTGATCATGGCGATGGCGCAGAAGGTGGCCCCGGTGGTCGGAGAGTCCAGACGCACCAGGGTTTCGCTGCCGTCCGACTCCTTGAAGGTCAGCCGGGCATTGACGGTGCTGAAGTTGGCCACCCCCTCGTAAACAAAGGCATAGACCAGCACCCGCTCAATCAGGTCGGGCCGGAGGATATAAAGGTTCTCGCCGTCCGTGGCCTGGCCGCTGCGGTCGTCCTTGTCGAGGTGGATGAAGGGAGGCGCAGTCCGGCTGCCGAAACTGCCGCCCAGCGCCTGGATGCAGCCTTTGGAGCCGTCGCGGGTCACATACAGGCAGCCGAGGTCCAGATCCGCCTCCTGACTGCCGCCGAAGAAGGATTTTTTGAGATTACGGTCCCAGTTGAGATTGATGTGGATGACCTCCTGGCCGGGACTCTTCCGCAGGCTGATGGTCTTGCGCTCGCCGGGTTTTTCCAGTGTCAGCTTTTTAAGGGAAAGAGGAGCCTGAGGAACCGGTGGTGGTGCCGCCGGCAGCGGGAGCGGCGGCATATTGACGGGCACCGGCGGTGGGCCTGCCGGGATGGGGGGAATCGGCGGCATGGAGGGCGGAATGGCCGGTGGGGGCTGGGGCGGCGGCGCGCCGCCCGGCTTCTGCTCCTCCAGGATTTCCCCGCCGAAGTGTTTCAGCAGCCCCCCGAGGCCGGCAGCGAACCCCTGGCCGGTGGCGGCGAAGCGCCAGCCGTCCTTCCAGTAAAGCTCGGCCAGCATCAGGGCCTTCTCGTCCTTGTAGTCGCCGGCCTGGGGCTGGAACTCCGCGATGTCCGTGCCGCCCGACGACAGCCGGACGCCGCCGCCGGTGATCTGCCGCATGGAGCCGTTGCCGTCCACCGTGGCGGTGAACACAAGGCGTTTGATTTTGTCAGGCAGTTTGGAGAAATCGGCCTCGAACACTTGGCGCGCCTTCCCTGACGGCCCTTTGGCCGTCAGGGAGCCGCAGGGGGACTGGGGCTGATTGTAAAAGACGAAATACCGGTCATCCGAGAGCTTCCCCTCCGCATCCAGCCCGAAACAGCTTACGTCCACCTCCGGATTGCCGGAAAGCTCCAGGGACACCGACAGGGTGACGGCGGGGGCCGCCGCCGTAATGCCAAGGCTGGCCAGGGAGGCTTTCTGGCCGCGCGTGAATGGTTTCATGCTGTTGGAATACGGGCAGGTGGTTGGGATCCCGGAGGGAAGGTCGGGAAAGGAAGGAAATGAGGCCGGAGAGGGACAAGCGGCCTGCTAGAGATCGAACTCCGAAGCCGCGATTCCCAAGGCGTGGCAGGCCTCCTTCACCGCTTTCTTCTCGTCGGCGTCGAAGTTTCCGTCCGATCCGCCGATGATGATGCCGATCTGAACCAGGGCCCGGCCTTGGTCGGGCTTGCTCTTGAGTTTGCTGATGGCCTGGATGGCCTCGATTTTGCCGAAATCATAGTCGGCGGTGAGCTTGTCGCAGTAGTGGTCGAACTTGCTCTTCAGCTCCGCGGCCGGAAAGATGCGCAGGGTGTCGTTCTGGGTGATCAGGCTGGCGATTTTGGCTTTCTCCGGTCCGCTGATGCTGCCGTCGGCGGCGGCGATCATGGCACACATGGCCATGGTGCCGTTGGCGAAGTCCGCATTTTTGAATTTTCCAATGTTGGTCTGCAATGAGGAGTTCATTGCGGAGACTTTGTCTTTCAGATTATCCCAGAGGCTCATGTCGGTGGTGGTGTGGATGGGGCGGGGTGGCCGGGTGATTTGAAGGCGGTGACCGCCTTGGATTTTGTTTCAGATTCCCGAAATTATTTCCGGTATTTCATTTGACTCGATTGTTCGCCCAGTGGCCGTGACTGACGCGCCAAATGGGTGAATGTCAAACCTCCTATAGGCATGGGCGGGATGCGGCGCACCAGCGGATTAGGAAGTTTTAAGCGGCGCCCGCAGGCTGTCTGCAAAGCTCGGTTCAGGAGTGTGCCAGGGATTGGAGTTCAGGTGGTTCGGGCGGTTTGGATGGTGCGGGCAGCAGCGCGTTGCTGATGCCCGCAGGGGTGGGGCTGGCAATGCCCAGCTGCTTCAGAAGGTCATCGACGATGGGAAGCTGCACGCGGTGGCGCAGCAGGGCATTCACCAACTGGTCCGGCACGTTGCCGCCGCCGGCTTCCCCGCCGCCGTCGCCCGCTGAGCCATTGCCTCCACCGCCATAGCCGCCAATAAGAGGCCCGTTGGTGCTGATGACACGGACGCTCTCGATGTTCTCCAGAGGCTTCATGCTGGCGGCGATCAGCGCCGGCGCAACCTGGGCCAGGACGGTCCTCATTTCATAGGCCATGACGTTCTCGCCAAGCATGTTCTTGGCTTCGTTGATGGCCCGCGCACCGTAGGCCTCGGCTTCGAATTTTTTGCGGTCGGCATCGGCCTTGATAATGACGGATTCCGCTTCGGCGCGGGCCGCAGTCAGCCGGGCCAGGGCCAGGTCCTCGGCGGCCTTCTTCTCAGCCTCGGCGGCGACGGTCACCTTGGTGGCCTCGCGCTCGGCCTCCTGACGGGCGGAGATGACCTCCACCTCGCGGCGGCGGTTGGCCTCGGCGACCATGCGCACGGTGATCACGTTCTCCTCTTCACGGACCTTTTCCGCCAAGGCCTTGGAGGCGTCGGCCTCGGCCTTGGACTTGGCCTCGCTCTTTTCAGCGATGGTGATGGCGGCCTCCTGCTGGGACATCTCCACGGCCTGCCGGCGGGCGATGTCGGCGGTTTCGATCTGGCGCTTCTTCTCCATTTGGGACTGCTCCAGCTCGCGCTCCTTGTTGATGTTCTGAAGGGCGATCTGTTTGGCGGCCAGAATGGAGGACTCCTCGGCCTCCCGGTGGCGCATGGCCTGTTCGGTCTTGATCAGCGACTCCTGCTCGGCACGGCGCATGGAGACTTCGCGTTCCTGGCTGAGGCGGGCGAACTCCCCCTGCTGGCGGATCGTCAGGGACTGCTGCTCGGCCTCCAGGTTTTTCTGCTCAATGCGGATGCGGGTCTCCTGCTCGATCTTGTTGCGCTCCTCGCGCTTGGCCTCGGTGATGCGGGCGATGTTGGCCAGGCCCTGGGCATCAAAGGAGTTGGTGGCGTTGAAATACTCCACGCTGGTCTGGTCGAGGCCGGTCAGGGACACGGACTCCAGTTCCAAACCGTTCTTGGCCAGATCCTCGGCCACGGTGGTCTGCACGCTCTGGACAAAATCGGCGCGCTTCTCATGCAGGGTCTGCATGTCCATGCCGGCGGCCACAGCCCGCAGGGCGTCCACGAACTTGCCTTGGAGAATCTCCCGCAGCTCCTCGGGGTGCAGCGTTTTGCCCCCGAAGCTCTGGGCCGCCTGGGCGATGGCCTCGGTGTCCTTTTTCACGCGGACAAAGAACTCCGCCTTCACGTCCGCGCGGATGCGGTCGAGGGTGATCAGGGCCTCATTGTTGGCGCGCTCCACCTGCAGGCGCAAGGTCATCATGTTCACCGGCGTGATCTGCTGGAAGATGGGCAGCACGATGGCCCCGCCGTCCGCGATGACCTTCTGTCCGCCCAAGCCGGTGCGCACAAAGGCGCTCTCCTTGCTCGCCCTCACGTAAAACCGCGAGGCGATGCTGAGCATGATCACGATCAGGGCAAAGGCGGCGGCGCCGCTGAGCACGGCGGGTTGTTTGACGAGTTCCATCATTGGGGGAAAAGTGTGGTTAGGAGTAAACTTTCGGAGAAAGGTCCGGATTCGTGTTCAGCCTGCCCCGGAAAAACCCGGTGGCGGGATCGCGGCCCAGCAGCAGGACCTCGCCGCCCTGGCTGACGGGTTCACCGGTGACCCGGCACATGACGTAATGCGGGCGCCGGTCCGGACCGGTGACGCGCACCTCCGCGGCGCGGTCCTCGGTGGCGGTGCCGATGGTCACCACGCCCACCCAGCCCACGAGATGCTCCGGCGGAAAAGCGCTGGTCTCATCCTTCGGCCACACGCGTCCCAGGAGGCGGTTGAGGAACCTCATCACCAACAGAGCCGGGAAAAAGACCGCCGCCGCCGCCCACAGCTCCACCAGCACCGGGGATCCGGAAAGCAGCAGCGCCTGCTGGAGAGTCATGCCTCCGATGCTGAAGGCCGCCAGAAAAACGCAGAGGGAAACCAGCACCGGCACCCGCCCGATCCCCAGCCAGGCGAACATGGAGGCGAAAAAGCCGCCCCCGGCCTCAGTACCACTGTCGGCGTCCCCGTGGCCATGGCCGCCGCTGTCCGCTTGGCCGCCGGTGTCGGGACTGTCAGCCATCCCGGGCCCGTGGCCCCCTGCCGGCGCATCCGGCCCGGAGGAGTCCGGCAGGTGCAGCAGATCGCTGAGCCATTCGGAAAACCCAAGGCCCATCATCAGGCTCACGGCCTCGAGCAGGGCAAAGCACAGCAGTGTCACAAACGCCGCGGCAAAAACGGTGTTGTGAGGTGCGAGCAGCCAGTCCATGGGAAGCGGGTGAGCTGAAACGCTAACCGCAAGTCCGCCTTCTGCCAATATAAATGACCGGCTAAATTGTACGACGTCCGGATTTTCCTGAAGGAGGCCGACCTGCGGTCATCCCCGTCATGCTCAAAATGCCAGTGGCCTGCCAATAAATCCCGGTCGGCATCCTGTAGCTAACTGAAAAAAATCCGCAGGCTCCGGCTGAGGGATTATGATAAGGATGCGGGTCTGCGCAGTGTGGTTGGGACTTGGCTCTCAGGCCCTCAAAGGCCTTGCCGCCAGCGGGGTTTGGCGGCGCGAGAGAGCCTTGCGGGTCATCAGCAGCTCCAAGACATTTTCCGAGGTCACCAGCCCCACCAGACGGCCCTGATCGATCACCGGCATCAGGGTCAGGGCGGGATCCCGCAGGGTGTGCATCACTCCATCCAGCGCGTCCGACGGCGCACAGTGCGGGGGATCGGGGCGCATGAAGCTGGAGACCGGGCCGGGGGTTTCGTTTTCGAGAACGCGGAACACATCCTGCCGGCTGACAATGCCGATGAGTTCTCCGTCCTCCCGCACCACAGGGAAGTCACCCTGAAACCCCTTGATGATCAGCTTCACCGTCTGCTGCACCGTCTGATCCGGGCTCAGCACATGGAATTCCGTCATCATGGCGTCGCGCGCGCTCAGGCCCGTCAGCACGGAATCCTCCTCCGCGTCCTCGGCCTCATTGGAGGCGCCGATCCACACGAACAGAGCGATGAAGATCAGCATGTAGAGTTTCGGCACCAGGATGCCCACCAGCACAAAAATCACCGCCACCCCCTGGCCGATGGTGGCCGCGATCCGCGTGGCGCGGGCGTGAGGCATGCGCATGGCCAGCAGTGACCGCAGCACCCGGCCGCCGTCCATGGGAAAAGCCGGCAGCAGGTTGAACAGAATCATGGTGCCATTGAAGATCATCAACGCCCGCAGGAAGCTTCCGGAGACGACATACAGATGGTCCTGGATCAGGGGCTGCCCCCGGAGCGTCAGCCAGATCATGATCACGAGAATGATGGCCAGGTTCACCGCTGGCCCGGCGATGGCCACCAGCAGCTCCTGCCGCGGATTGGCCGGCATCCGCTCCAGCCGCGCCACCCCGCCGATGGGCAGCAGGGTGATGTCGTGGGTGCCGATGCCGAACCTCCGCGCCGTCAGCGCGTGGCCATACTCATGCAGGATCACACAGGTGAAAACCCCCGTCAGCAGCGCCACCGTGTGCATCGTCTGTACCGGATCGTGCCCGGACTTCACATACGCCCCGTATCCCAGCCAGGCGAAGAACAGCAGAAAAGTGAAGTGCAGGAAAACATCGATGCCAAAAAACCGACCAAGTCTGACGGACCATTTCATAGGGAGGAGGATCTACAGTGGGACAGCGCCGGATGAAAGCGGGTTCGTTCAGGTATCGGGGGACATTTGGTCCGTGCAGCCGTTGGCGGGGGAGAGTTGGTTTGCGGATTGATTTCAGCGGCAGGTGTTCCCATAGTGGCTGAGCCCGTTCAGCCTTGGTTCTCCTGCGTGCGGTCGGAACCAACCATCACGCTTTCCACAACACCATGGCTTTCAGGTCTTTCGCTTTTTATATTGACGATGAGGATAAGATTCTACGCGAGCTTCTGAAATACGAGGCTGCAGTGGAGGCTGAGGAGGATGTGGATGGACCCGATCTGGTGAATCAGATGAATGGGTCGTGGGAATTTGACCCTTTCCGGCAGGAGGTTGCCGAAATGTATGAAATTCTCAAACCAGGAACGGTTGACCAGTCATCCAAAGTGCTGATCGAAATACTCTGCTGGTGCTGGCTGGTCGATGTTAAGGCTGTGAATGCCGTTTCTAAGGAGGACAGCTATCGGTGTGATATCGATTTCTTTCTCACTGCCGGGGAAGTAAACCGGTTATGTGGTGATTTCGCCAGTCTGGACCTTGACCGTCTGGCGGCTGTGCTTTTAGGCGGTGAACCGACCCGGTGCTTTGAATCGGCGAAGGTTTTGGCCGATTTTCTTGGATTCTGGCGTGATCTCTTTCTGAAGGCCTTGTCTGAAAAAAAAGCTTTATGCTATTTTATCGGAGGGCGTTGACCAGGAGCGATGAACGACAGGATGTGAATAACTGTGAATAAGTGTGAATAAGTGTGAATAACTTTGCGCTGGCTGACTGACCAACTTGATTTCAGTCAGACAGTCCTGATAATCAGGGCGTATTACGGGAACAGCCCCCGCAGCTTCTTGGCCTCGTGGACGCGTTGGATGCCCAGGCTGAGGGCGGCGGTGTGCATGGAGAGGTTGCGGGTGCGCGCCCGGGTGGTGGTCTGCTTGAAGGCGGTCTCTAGGATGCGATAGAGCTTGCCCATGACCTCGACCCCGTCCCGGAAGAAGCTCTGAAGGTCCTGCGCCCATTCAAAATAACGGACCACCACGCCGCCGGCGTTGCAGAGGATCTCGGGAAGCAGGAAGATTTCCGGCCTCTGGTCGCGGATGCGGCGCTCCGTCAGATGCCGGTTCACCAGCGCAATGTGAAACCGGGATAAGTGCCGAAGGCCGGGCGCGGCGGGTTATGCCGGATTTTCCTGGCCCGGAGCGGTGAGTCTGATATTCAGGACTCTCCGGGAGGTTTCAACCACCCCCGCCAATCCCCGCAGCACCTTGGGCATGAGTCAGGCGGAGGCGGCGGGATTGTGCCAGAGAAGGCCGGGAAAACGGGAAAAGCCTTCGTCCAGGGAGACGAGGGTGGCGTGGTGTTCGACCGCAAGGGCGGCGAGCCAGGCGTCGTTGACGTCATTCCCCACGAGGCCAAGGCCGGTGAGAAACCCGGAGAGGATTTGATGATGCCTGTCCGCGGGTGAGCAACGCCGGGTTTGCGGGTAGTCCAGCAAGGCCTTGTGAAATGCCAAGGCGACCGTCGGGGTGGAAATGCCGAGTTGCGGATGGGTGCCGATCCTCAGCAGGGCGCACTCCGTCAGATCATTGACCAGCAGATCCTGACCGGTGGAGGTGGCTTGGTCGAGCCATTGGCGGCACACGGCATGATCGCGGGACGATTGGTTCAATGCGTTCAGCCAGATGTTCGCATCCGGTAGGAAAAGAGCGTTCCGGGTCATGCGTCTTCGCGTTCGACGCCCAGTTTTTTCAGATCATGCCTCAGTTGCTCCTCCTGATCGATTCGCTTGATCTCCTCAGGGGTGAGGTTCATCGGCTTTTCCGGGATATAGACCGGAAACGGATGAGGCTTTCCCGGAGCCGGCCTTTGCTTTTTGTGCAGCTTCAAGCGCAGGGCGTTCTCCAGAAAACGGGTCAAGGTGATCCCCTCCCGCGCGGCTTCGGCCTTGGCCTCACGGTAAAGCTGATCGTCGATGCGGAGGGTGGTCTGCATGATAGAAATCTGTCAAAAGAAAGATTTATGTCAACCCCTGAAAAAGATCACCGATCCACGCGGTGAACGGGTTCAGGGAAACGGAGTCCTTGATGTATTCGAATAGCTGGATTTTCCGTGCGGGCCCTACGGAAACAGCCCCCGCAGCTTCTTGGCTTCGTGGACGCGCTGGATACCCAGGCTGAGGGCGGCGGTGCGCATGGAGAGGCCGCGGGCGCGTGCCAGGGTGGTGGTCTGCTTGAAGGCGGTTTCGAGGATGCGGTAGAGCTTGCCCATGACCTCGGCCTCGTCCCAGAAGAAGCTTTGGAGGTCCTGCACCCATTCGAAATAGCTGACCACCACGCCGCCGGCGTTGCAGAGGATGTCGGGGATCAGGAAGATTTCCGGCCTCTGGTCGAGGATGGCGTCGGCCTCGGGGGTGGTGGGGCCGTTGGCGGCCTCGGCCAGAATGCGGCACTGGATTTGCGCGGCGTTTTTCTCGGTGATCTGACGCTCCAGGGCGGCGGGGACCAGCACGTCGCAGGGTAGGAGGAGCAGCTCCTCATTGGTGATGCGGTCGGCCTCCGTGAAGCCGGCCAGGCTGCGGTGCTGCGCCAGATGCCGGTCCACCAGCGCGAGATCAAGGCCGTTGGCATTGTAAAAGCCGCCGTCCACATCGCTGATGGCGATGATTTTGGTGCCGAAGTGGGCCAGGGAGCTCGCGGTGACGGAACCCACATTGCCAAAGCCCTGCACCACGGCGGTGCAGTCCTGCGGTTTCAGCTTCAGAGCCTCCATGGCCCGGCCCACGAGAAAGCCGACACCGCGTCCCGTGGCTTCGCGCCGGCCCTGGGAGCCGCCGAGGCTGACGGGTTTGCCGGTGACCACGCCGGGGACGCTGTGGCCGGTGTGGATGGAGTAGGTGTCCATCATCCACGCCATGGTCTGCTCGTTGGTGCCGACATCCGGCGCAGGAATGTCGATCTGCTGGCCGATGAAGGAAATGATCTCCTGCGTGAACCGGCGGGTGATGCCCTCCAGTTCATTGATGGAGAGCCGGCGGGGATCGCAGGTCACGCCGCCCTTGGCGCCGCCGTAGGGCAGGCCGGTGAGGGCGCATTTCCAGCTCATCCACATGGCCAGGGCAGCCACCTCCCCCAGGGCCACGTCCGGGTGATAGCGCATCCCTCCCTTGGTGGGACCCAGGGAGAGGTGGTGCTGCACGCGGAATCCCGTGAAGACATTCACGGTGCCATCATCCATGCGCACCGGCACCGCCACGGTCAGGGCGCGCTTGGGATACTTGAGGCGGTCGCGGTCCAAAGGATCAATCCCGAGCAGATCCGCCACGCGGTCAAACTGGGCGCAGGCCATGTCGAACGTGGGGTGCCGGTAGATATCCATGCCGCCATTATGGCTGCCGGCAATCAGGCGGCAAAGTCGAAAGTTGTGGGCCGCGGAAAGCGGGGGCGGCCCGCTCAGCCGCCCCAGTGCTGCGCGATTTTGCGGCGCAGGAAGTCCACGCTGCGCTCCAGCTGGTCCATGCCCTCCACCCCGTCCTCAATGCTGATCCAGCCGTCGAAGCCCACACGGCGCAACTCCGTGAAGATGGCGTCGTAATCATTGAGACCCTTGCCGATTTCACCGTGGCGCAGGCGCTTGGCATAACCCACCGCGCCGTTCTCCTCCCGCCACAGATCCTCCAGGGTGCCCTCCGCCAGATAGCGGTCGCTGGCGTGCATGGTCACCACGCGGGAGGATACCCGGCGCAGCAGCTCCAGCGGATCCTCGCCGGCCAGGAAGGTGTTGCTGGGGTCGTAGTTCACCCCGAAGAACGGATGGTCGATGCGGTCCACCAGTTCGCAGAAGATCTCCATCTTCTGGGCGAACTCCGGGAATTCCCAGAAGTCGTCCTTGTAATGGTTCTCCAGGATGAGGGTGATGCCCCGCTCCTGGGCATAGGGCAGGCAGGCCTCAATGCCCGCCGATGCCAGCTTCACGCCCTCCTCCCGGGAAACCTCCGGCCGGCGCTGCCCGCTGAGCACCCGGCAGTAGGAGCCGCCCAGCGCCTGGGTCATGTCGATCCAGCGTTTCTGCTTGGCGACCTCATTCTCACGGAAGGCCGGATCGGGATTGGTGAAGTCGGGCGAGCAGCACATCATGGGGATCACCTTGCCCGTGTCCTCCACCTCTTTACGGAAGCGGCTCCAGTTCCGCTCGTCGGCCATTTCCAGAAAACCCGCGTACCATTCCAGTCCGGCAATTTCCAGTTTGGATGCTAGGGCGATCCACTCGGAGGCGGTCATGGTGCCATCCTTGCAGAGCGCCTGCATGAAGGCTTTGGGAAATGCGGCGAGCTGGGGCATGGGAAAAGTCAGGGTGCTGGAGGTTGAATGGAAGGGTGGGCGGACGGATGAAGGGCTAGACGGATGAAGGGCTGGCTGGCTGAATCAGCGGGGCAGGGCATCCGCGGAAACGGAGCCCGCCGCGGCGCACGGCCCTCCATACTGCGGCAGTGCTGTTGGCATATCATTCTCCTTCGTGCAAAAGCCATCCTGCCGCTCCCGGCCTCCGCTTCCTCTCCCGCCGCCGCAGCCAGCTTGACACCGGGGGCGGCTGTGGTGGAGCGGTGCGGTTTCCTCCATTCTCCATGATGACCCCCGATGAGACTGCGCAGCTGACGCTGTGGGACAAAACCCATGTCTGGCATCCCTTCACCCAGATGCGCGACTGGTGCGCGCCGGAGCACCAGCCGCTTTTCATCACCCGCGGGGAAGGCGTGTGGCTGTACGATCAGGAGGGGCGGCGCTACATCGATGGCAACTCGACCATCTGGACCAACATCCACGGCCACGCCCATCCGGCGCTGAATGCGGCGCTGCTGGAGCAGGCGGGGCGCATCGCCCACGTGTCCGCTTTGGGTTTCGCCAACGAACCGGCGGCGCGGCTGGCCAGGGCCCTGACGGATCTGTGGCCGGCCGGCACGCTGACCCGCGTGTTTTTCAGCGACGACGGCTCCACCGCCATCGAGTGCGCCGTGAAAATGGCGCTGCAGTATCATCAGCTGACCGGGCATCCCGAGCGCTGTGCCTTCGCCGCCTTTGACCAGGCCTATCACGGCGACACCATGGCGGCGGCCACCCTGGGCGGCATTGCAGCCTTCGCGGACCGCTTCCGGAAGTTCGGACTGACCACGCACCACTTTCAAAACCTGCAGGCTCTGCGCGCCATGCCGGAGGAGTGGAGTGATACCTTGGCAGCGGTGATCATCGAGCCCCTCATGCAGGGCAGCGCGGGCATGCGGCCCTGGCCGGCGGGCATGCTGGCGGGACTGCGCGCCTGGTGCGACGAGCGGGGCGTGCTGCTGATTTGCGACGAGGTGATGACCGGGTTTGGCCGCACCGGGAAAATGTTCGCCTGCGAAAATGAGTCGGTGATCCCGGACTTCCTGTGCCTGGCCAAAGGCATCACCGGCGGATATATGCCCTTGGCGGCGACGCTGACCACGGAGCGGATTTTCGGCGCGTTTCTCGGCACTTATGCTGAACTGAAAACCTTCTTCTATGGCCACAGTTATACGGGGAATCCGCTCGCCTGCGCCGTGGCCCTGGCCAGTCTGGAGGTTTTCCGGCGGGAGGAAACCCTGGCGCGGCTGCAGCCGAAAATGGAGCGGATGTCCCGCCTGCTGGCGGAGCTGCGGGCCCGGCATCCCCGTCACGTGGGGGAGGTGCGGCGGTGCGGCTTCATGGCCGGCATCCAGCTCATGGCGGACGCGGAAACGGGGGAACCGTATCCCTGGGAGGACCAGACCGGTGCCCGCGTCTGCCTCGCCGCCCGCGCCCACGGACTGCTGACCCGGCCCATCCGGGACACGGTGGTGCTCATGCCGCCGCTGGTGATTCCGGAGGACGCGCTCCGGCAGGCCGTTCAAGCCTTGAGCCAGGCCATTGGCGAAGTCTGCGGGCCAGGATAGGAAATTCCCCTATCTACTAAAATCCGCCATCACCGGTGAATGATCCCGCTTGTGCCGGGGTCCAAGCATCTGCTGGAATGTGCTCTGCCGTAACCGTGAAAACACGGCCATCCGGCACCGTTCAACCCACTCAACCACCCACTCACCCGCAACCCTTCCAAATTCATGAAAACAATGCTGCTGCTTTTCACCGCCGCCACTCTGGCCGCCCTGACGGTCACCGCGCCGGCCGCCGACCGCAAATCCTCCCGCCCTGAGAAAGAGGAAAAAGCCAAAAAAGAGCCTGTTCTGAGCTACTTCACCTTCGTGCTGGAGGGGGCCAAGGATGAGACCATCGCCGATCTCTCCAAAACCGTGATCGGCGGCATCAAGGATCTGAAAATCATGTCATGGACCAAGGGCGATAAAGGCTACGAGGCCAAAGTCAGCACCACTGCAGCCCGCCTCAGCCGCGGCGACATCACCAAAGCCCTGAAGGACTCCAAGTCCCTCAAGGATGAGAAGGATTTGAAAGTCGCCGATTTCAAGTCCGTCCGCCCTGACAAGGATGAGAAGAAGGCTGATGACAAAAAGGCTGATGACAAAAAAGACGATAAGAAGGATATGAAGCCGGACAGCAAGTCCGATTCCAAGGACGCCAAGTAGTCTGACGCCTCCAAAATACCCCATTTCCCGAAGGAACCCGCCTTCCATTCCCAGCCCTCCTTCGGCCTGCCGCCGGAGGAGGGTTTTTGGTTTACGGCAATTCAGGCCTGGCCGCCAACGATCGTGCACATCACAGTGACGGCATGTTTCACATCGTCCTCATTGAGCCTGAAATCCCTCCCAACACCGGAAATATCGGACGCCTCTGCCTCGCCACCGGAGCCACCCTGCATCTGGTGGGGCCGCTGGGATTCTCCACCGATGACCGCACTCTGAAGCGAGCCGGCCTCGACTACTGGGCGGAGGTGGACTGCCGCCACTGGCCGGATTTCGCCACTCTTCAAGCGGCTGCCGCGCCGGATGCCCGCTTCTTCTATCTGACCACTAAAACCCGCCGTCCTTACTGGGAGGAACAATTCCAGCCCGGCGACCACCTCGTTTTTGGCCGGGAAAGCAAAGGACTGCCGGAACCCCTCCTCGCCGCCCACCCGCGGCAATGCCTCACCATCCCCCAGAAAAACGTCCGCAGCCTCAACCTCGCCACGGCTGCCGGGATCGTGCTTTTCGAGGCCGTGCGGCAGCAGCACTGCGGGAGGTGAAGTTGCCAGTCAAACTCCGGAATACAAAAGGGGCAGAGGAGCCGGCTGAACCGGAGATGAAATGAATCCTCCTGCCGGACTTCGCCCGAACATGGCCTCTTTTCCCCTTTTGCCGACCCCTCCCGCCTTGATTTCACGGCGCGGTGCATTAGGCAGAAACTCAGCATGCCCATGAAAGCCCTCCTTGCCCTTGAAGACGGTGTCCACTTTTTCGGTGAAGCCTTCGGTGTTCCCGGAAGCACCTCGGGAGAAATCTGCTTCAACACCTCCATGACCGGTTACCAGGAGGTCCTCACGGACCCCTCCTACCGGGGGCAAATCGTGGCCATGACCTACCCGCTCATTGGGAACTACGGCGTCAATGAGACGGATCAGGAGAGCGGCGGGCCCCATGTGCGGGGTTTCGTGATCGGGGAACTGTGCCGGGTGCCGAGCAACTGGCGCTCGGAGCTGAGTCTGGAAGATTATTTCAAAAAGTGGAACCTCCTCGGGATCGAGGGTGTGGACACCCGCCGGCTGACCAAGCACCTGCGCACCCGCGGGGCCATGCGTGCCTTCCTGAGCACGGAGGTCCTGGACCCGGTTGAGGCCGCGGCCCGCGCCGCCGCCAGCAAGCCCATGCTGGGCAGCGACTATGTGAAGGAGGTGAGCACCCCGGAGAGCTACCTGTGGGATCCCCAGAGCAGTCTGAGCCAGGACTGGATGCTGCCCACGGGAAATGGCCCCGCCATCGCCACCCTGCCGGAGGCGAAATACCGCATCGTGGCCTACGATTTCGGGATCAAACTGAACATCCTGCGCCGTCTGCGGCAGGAGGGATTCCATGTGGATGTGGTGCCCGCCAGCGCCACCGCCGCCGAGGTGCTGGCCAAAAAGCCCGACGGAGTGTTTCTCTCCAACGGCCCCGGCGATCCCTCCGCGCTGGGGTACGCCCACCAGGAGATTGAAAAACTGATCGGCAAAACGCCGATCTTCGCCATCTGCCTGGGCCACCAGCTCATCGGCCACGCGGTGGGGGGCAAAACCTTCAAGCTCAAGTTCGGACACCGGGGCGGCAACCAGCCCGTGCAGGACCTCCGCACCGGGCAGGTCGCCATCACCAGCCAGAACCACGGCTTCGCGGTCGATCCCGACAGTCTGCCCTCCAACGTCGAGGTCACCCACATCAATCTCAACGACCAGACCGTGGAGGGACTCCGCCATAAGGATGCCCCGGTGTTCAGCGTGCAGTATCACCCTGAGGCGGCCCCCGGCCCCAATGATGCCCGCTACTTCTTCACGGAGTTCGCCGACCTGATCGAGAAATCGCGCTGAAAACCTGGTGGGAATGTGGCGTGATCCCGGGTTCCATGGATTTTTCCATGAGGATTGCCGGGAATGGCTGACCTCTACCGCCGGTGCCGCCAGTGGAGCCCCCACAGCAGCAGGGCGGCCACGGCGGTGAACCCGGCCCCTCCCCAAAGGGAGATGCCGGAAACGTAATCATGGTCCGCCGCCCCGGTCATGACCAGGAAGGTCAGCTCATCCAGGATCAGTCCGCTGCCGATCCCGACGGCCACGCGGGCCAGAATGGCGGTCATGCGCCACTTCGCGCCAAACGCCAGAATAAAGGCGGCGGGAATGAGCACCAGCGTGCCGGTGAACAAATGATGCACCAGATACCCGCCCGGATAAACATGCTGCACCTGCACCAAATGCAGATACAGCCGCAGCACCGCGAAGGTGCCGGCCATCGGCAGGAGAATCAGGAGCAGAGTCTGCCGCGGGGTCAGGTGGACGGAGGAGGAATTCACCACGCACATGAGTGCCGACGTTGCATAGCTTATGGCGGAATAAAAGCGGGTCCGTTGGGGGAAATCACATAGTATCCAGCCTCCTGCAAGCTGAGCAGCCCAGCGGAATGGTTTACTCCAGCAGATGAGCCAGCACTATATGATCTTCTCCGACGAATCCATGTTACCGGAAATTACAGTGGCACGTGGTTGGTATTACTGATAATCCCATACCAAAATGATTGTCGAAAGCTCTGGAAATTTACTTGATTCGCCCGCTGAAGCGCTGGTGAACGCGGTGAATTGCGTCGGCGTGATGGGGAAAGGAATCGCGCTTCAATTTGCCAAAGCCTTTCCCTCAAACCTCCTGGCATACCAAACGGCGTGCCGGCGGAAAGAAGTGGAGCCGGGGAAAATGTTTGTGACCCGGAACCCTAATTTGACCGGCCCCGAATGGATCATTAACTTTCCGACCAAACGACATTGGAAAGGGTGGTCAAGGCTCGACGATGTCGCGAGCGGATTAACTGCGTTGACGGCGTCAATCCAAGAGCACAACATCCGGAGTATTGCCGTGCCGCCGCTTGGGTGCGGCAATGGAGGGTTAAACTGGGCCGACGTGCGTCCTCTCATCGAAGAGGCGTTTGCGGCCCTCCCAAGTGTTAAAGTTTTCCTCTTTTCTCCAATGGGGGCATCCAAAGCCGCCGCGATGCCGAACAAAACCAAGCGGCCAAAGGTTACAGACACGGCGGTTTCAAGTTCCAAGCCGAAGGGGGGATGGCATGACAGTGTCCACAGGTGAAGGGAGTGACGACCAAACCTGTCCCCCCTTTGAGAACCTGCGGACACCTCACAAGCGAAGCGGAAGCACAGATTGAAAACAGAGCCGGTCGGCGGGGCCGGTGGGGCCGGGCAAGTTTCAGGGTCGGCCCCAAGGTCGGCCCCACTTAACTATTTCATAATGAACAGATTAAGGGGAAAGTTCCCGTGTGGGGCCGGTTTTCCGGGCGCTCAGGCTCTAGTAGAGGAGGAACATATTTCTTTTTTTAAATATTTTTCCAGAGAAGGAAAAGGACTAACCGGCCCCATCCGGCCTCATCTAGGTTAATCCATTGAAATTGAAAGCATTAAGTGGGGCCGGCCCCTGCCGGAAAGTCGGCCCCATCCGGCCCCATCCGGCGGGGACGCGGGGCAGGAGTCACCTCTTTATCAGTGGCGGCGGATCCGGGGGGGACGCGTCGGGGGTGGTGGCCACAGCGCCCTGATTTTCCCTGAAACCGCTGGCGCTCAACGGCTGAAGGGTAGTGCTGAATTCAGGCTTGGGAACCGGGACGGAAAGGCGCTCTCAACTCCGAGGGCGTCCTCGAATGTTCCGGCCTTCAGCCGGAAGGCCATCTCCGCCGGCCCCGGATGCGGCCGCGCCGGTCTCACCGCCCTGATACGGAAAAGCCCTGCCAGTGATGATCCGGCAGGGTAAAACAGGGTGAAATGGAAGTCGGCGGGCGGTTATCCGGCCTCGGCAGAAGCTGGCTTGTTGATTCGGTGAATCTCCCGAACCCATACCTGACGGCTGTTGATCCGGGCCTTCCGCCGCTCCCCCACCTCGATGCCGAAGGACTTCCGGAGCCGGTCCGTCTCCCGCCGGAACCAGTTGCCGATGCCCACGGCGTCATGGGGCAGATACTTGGCCCGCTTACTTTCCGGGAAGGCCTCATGCATCCTGTCCAGCAGCTCCTCATGGGTGCCTTTCCAGCGGCCGGGGCTGTTCTCATCCAGTAGAATCTCCAGCGTGGACAGCACCGGATTTCCGGTCAGGGACTCGAAGCCGGCATCCTCCTGCAGCTGGTTCAGCCGGGTGATGAAGGTCCCCTGCATGAAGCCGAGCCCGTCCTCTCCGGCAGTGATCCACTTCAGGGCGTCGGCCATGCGGTGGGTGAGACCGTTGCGGGAGAGGAAGTCCTCCGCCTGATCCATCGACTGCTGGGCCAGCACCGCGGCATCCAGCAGCACCGCCAGCACATGGGGGCGGATGGCGTCGGCCTTTGCGTGAATGTGCTCCTCCGTTTTCCGGGCCTCCGGGGGCACCGGCATCAGGGAGACGGGAATGGAGCGCTCCGCCAGATCGTTCCGGGTGCAGACGTTGTTGATGCCGTTCAGGATCCACGGCCTTCTGAGTTCATAGCTGATGATCCCGTCATCCGTGAAGAGCTTGCGGGACCGCGCGGCAAAGCCGGTGGTGAGGCTGCACAGGGCGTCCTGAACATCCGGGGCCAGGTGGCTGATGTTCTCAAAGCACGGCACCCACTGGGCGATGCAGGTGAGGCCCAATTCATCCAGCCGGCGCTCATTCAGGGACTGAAAGGCGGCGGGCTGCGGATCGATGATGCGGCGCAGAATGCGGGTGGCCGTGGATTTGGCCGTGCCCTGTCCGCCGTGGAGGTTCAGGCCGAAGGCGGGGCAGGTGGGACGCAGAGCGCCCAGCAGCCAGCCGGCGATCAGGCAGCGGTCCTCCTCCGCCACGTTGAGGATTTCCCACAGCGGCTGCAATCCGTTCAGGGCCGGGTTCAGGGCCGGCAGGGGAAGGGCGCAGTCGCCCTCGGCCCGGAGGAACTTCAGGGGCGTGCGGTCCATCACCCGCCAGCCATCGGCGGCATAGCGCACCATGCGCCAGTCCCGGCGGCCCGGATCCAGCCAGCAGGCATCGGTGCCGGGGTCATACCCGATGCGGAAATGGCTTTCCAGCTGCGGGGCCTCCAGCCGGGCGGTGGAGGCCGCCCGCTCCACAATGGATTGTAGGGCCTCCCGGCCCGGCGGTGGCCCGTCCCCCGTCTCCGCGTTGTAGCGCACACGCAGCCAGTCCTTGAAGAACTCCCCCTCGACCCGGGCGTTCAGGGCCACCCCCTGGTGCGGCAGGGTGGCGAAGGCGCGGCCCGCCTGGTCATGCCACAGCTCCGCCTCCGCGCAGATCTTTGCCAGCAGGGCCAGCTGAGGGCAGTCCTCCCCGCCGCTTTCCTTTGGCGCCGTGCCCCCGGCCTCCCTGCGCCGGCGGTGCAGCTCGCGCACTCCCATCCGGGGCAGGCCGGCGGCGGCATAGGCCGTCAGCAGCTCCTCCCGGCAGCGGACATATTCCGCCTCCGCCATGACCGCCAGCCGGCGGTCGAGGGAGGCGACAGCCACGGCGCACCGCCATTTGCCGGGGGCCTGCGTCCCGCCCTCCTCGCACAGGAGGTCATTCCAATCCGTGCCCCGGCTCAGCACATCGCCGAAAGCCGGCGGCACCATCAGGGCCCGGGTGCTCTCCGCCGCCTTGGCCGCCGCCGTCCGGCCGGCGTTTTTCTCCGCCGGTCTGGGCGTCCCGTCCCGCTCCCAGCGGTCGTCATCGGCGGCAATGAGGATCCGCGCCGCAGGCCACCGCCGCCGCATCCAGGCCACCACGGCGGGCAGGTTGCCGGAGTTCATAGCCGCCCAGACCGTGCAGCCGGAGAGCTGCCGCACGGTGGCCGCGGTGGCCACGCCCTCCGCCGCCACCAGATCCCCGGTGAAGCCCTCCGGAGGCAGGGGGCCGGTCCGCCAGTGCAGGCCGGCCACGCCCCCGCCTTTGACAAACCGCTTGGTGCCGTCCGGGAGGATGCGCTGGAGGTTGCCCAGGGCACCGGCCTCATCGCGGAGGGGCACCAGCAGCTCCCGCCGGCCCTCATGCTCCCGCACCCGCAGGCTGCCGGGCTCGGCGGTGATCCGCTTGCGGGCCAGGTAGGGGTGGCCGGCGGGGTCAATCTCCGCGTGCTCCCACAGCCACCGCGCACGGCGGCGGGCGGACTCATGAGCCTTCCGGCGCTCCTCCTTCTCCGCCTCCCGCGCCTGGGCGGCCATCAGCTGAAGGTGGGCGCGCTCCGCCGGGGTCATCCGCCGTTCGGGCCGCGTGGTCCAGATGTCCTTCCAGCCGTCGCGCCAGTCCCCCCAGACCACGGTTCCCCACGGTCCGCCGCCGGAGGCGTCATCGCGGCTGAAGGCCACATACCAGCCGGGCTTGACGGTGCCGCTGTCCGGCCTCCAGTTCACCCGGCGCAGCCGGCCGTCGGGGATGATCGGCTCCGTGACACGGAAGCCAAGGTCTGAGGCGTGAAGGGCGAATTCTGAAATCACAGGCGGCGCGGGGAGGGTGGGTGGGATGGGGGGTGGGGGTCGTTTGGCTTGTCAGGATCCGGCCGGTGCCGCCTGCCGGCCTTTGCGGGCGGCGGCGGCTGCTGCGGGTTCGGCGGCGGGTTCGGCGGTCGTCTTTCCGTCCGGCGGTGGGCCTTCCTCCTTCTCCAGTGCCGGTTTGAGCGCCGCGGCGCGGTGGCTTCCGACGCCCTGTGTCATCGACCCGCGGGGCGGAAACGGAGCCACGGAAAGCGGGCTGGATTCACGGGCGGCGGACAGACGGGAGAGATTCAGCGGGCCGGAAAATGGGTGTGCATAACGTGAACAGTAATCGCGTTAGATGTCAGTAAAATGCTGGTGCCCAATGGAGCAGCGTACGCTGTTCCAAGCAAGGAGTTTCGCGGAAAGATGAAGATTTCCACGCATGAAAACGCGCCTTCGGGAGGAGTTCCGGAACAGGGGTGGAATGAGCCTGAAACCAGCCGTTCGGCTTCAGAATTCCCCAGTGGAGCGAGGGTGCCGGGGACGGTGCGGAAGTCCACGGGAGCGCTGAGGGAGGATGCGGAAAAGCGGGTGAAGTTCAGTATGGGAAGCCGGTCGGGAAATGGATAATGACCGGCTTCGTGAATGCGCATATCTATCATTTCCGGCTCCGTGGGAAAGGGTTTGGTCCCGCGCTCCGGCGGAGCGGTGCGCCAGCCTGCCGCTGCGGCTGGAAGGGACCGGCAAGGCAACCGCAGCAGCAGTGGACTGGCCCGCTTGCTTTCGCTCCGGCTTCCCGTTCTTTCAGTCCATGAACCGGTCCGCTATGAGATCACTGGGCATCCTGCTTTTGGGTGTGGTGCCGGGCTGCGTCGTTGGATGCCCGCCGTGGTGGAGCGGCGGGGCTGGAGAAGAGAGTGGCCGGCTTCCAAATGCGGCGGTGCGGAGCGCATCCGAAGTGCGGAATGGCAGCGGGCAGGCAGGTTCGGACGGTAAAGCCGGCACCGGAAAGCCGGGCCGCGAACGTATGGAAAAGCTGGCGGCCAGTTTCAGGCAAAAGAGCAGGCCGGGAAGTGAAACAGCGGAGGTTATGGATATGGCCATGGAGGCGGCGGCGCTGTCCGCGGAGGAGTTTGAGCCCTTGCTGGAGCTTCTGATGCGGGATGATCCGGCTGATATCAATCGGAGGACAGCGGAGTTGCTGGCGGTCCGCTGGGCCATGGTGGAACCGGAGGCGGAATGGCAGGGGACGCAGGCCGGATGGAAGGAGGACAACTTCTGGTTGCAAGGCCTTCGGGGAGGGTGGAATGTGGTGTATCCACCGAAATTCCCAGTATGCACGTCATCCTGAATGCCCTTAGTCCGGCTGAGGCCGCTTTTGAGAAGCAGGCCTTGAAAAGGGGGAGCAAGAGACTTCGCGCCTCGCCTGAGCTTCAGCGTGAGCTTTTGAAAAAACTCGCCTCGGAGACGGCGGGTGCTGAAACCCATCAAAAAATTTCCGCTGGCAGGAATGGAATTGCAAAAGCCCGCAGGTAGTGCGTGAGAGCCGGGCATGATCCCATCGGGAATTATTCTTGGATTTCATGGCTGCCATTCGGACCTGGTGAAAAGCCTGGTCAACGGGGAGACCGAGATGAGGGTGAGCGGGAACAAACTCGACTGGCTCGGCAAAGGAATCTATTTCTGGGCGCATGATCCAAGGAGAGCCTTGGAGTGGGCGACGGAGCGGCCCCAGTCCGCGGACAGTCCCGGAGTGGTCGGAGGCATCATCCAGCTTGGACGCTGCTTGAATCTGACCGAGCGCGTCTCCATCGACGCCATCAGGGGCGCTTACCTGGACCTGAAGCACGCCAGAAAGAACGCCAATCCTCCGCAGGCCATGCCGGTGAACCGAAAAAAGGCCCGGTATCTGGACAACGATGTCATGGAGACCCTGCACATCATCCGGGATAATGAGGGGCTGGAGCCGTATGACAGCGTCATAGGATACTTCGCGGAGGGTGCCCCCATTTACAGAACCGCCGGCCTCCGGCATCAGAATCATCTGCAGATCTGCGTCAGAAACCCCAAAAACATACTGGGGTGGTTCCTTCCAAAAATGGACGACTCCATTGTTTGGTGATGCTGCACGCAGCCATTCTCAGACAGAAATCCGCTCAACGGACCTGCGGCCTTTTTGCGGTTTCTTCTCCAAGCCCATGTTCTGCAAACAGTCCGCTCTCCGCTTTGCCATCCCGGCGGCGAATTCCGCCTACAGCTTCCGCAGGTAATCCATGCTCTGCTGGATGCTCTTCAGCGGGGCGGGGGACTGGTCCTGCTCCACATGGCAGTATTTGACGCCGGCCTCCCGGGCGGCGGCGAGGATGGGCTCCAGGGGGATGATGCCGTTGCCGAGCTCCTTGAAGGCATCGGCCGGGACACCGGTGGAGTAGGTGGGCGTGGCAATACCGGCTTTCAGGTCCTTCAGGTGGACCTGGGAGACGCGGCCGCTGAGCTTTTTCAGCAGTTCCGCCGGTTCCACTCCGCCGGCTTTGACCCAGAACACATCCACCTCGAATTTCATGTCCGGGGAGAATTCGGCCACGAAAATATCGAAACCGGTTTTCCCGCCCTCCTTGGGCTCGAACTCGAAATTATGATTGTGATAGGCCAGCTGGATGCCGGCCTCCTTCGCTTTGGCGGCGGCCTTGCTGGCGTTGGCGGCCACCTTTTTGTAGTCGTCCAGCGTGCGGCGATTGCCGTCCGCGAGGTAGGGGATCACCAGATGGCTGAGGCCGGCTTCCCTGGCCTTGTCGAGGATTCTTTGGAAATCCGACAGGGAGTCATCCTTGGGATTCACCACCGTGTCCCATTCGAAATGGGAGGAGTGCAGCTCCAGCCCGCAGTCTTTGGCGGCGGCGATCATGGGGCCGCAGTTCGGGAAGCCGTACATTTCCCCCTGTTTGTAGCCGGCGGCGGCCACAGCCTTGATGGTGCCGGCGGTGTCGGCTTTGATCTCGTTGCGCAGGGTGTAAAGCTGGAGCCCGATGGTTTTGCGGTAAACGTCATCGGCGGCCAGCGCGGCAAAAACAGATCCGCCACCGAGGGCGAACGGAGTGACAGCGGCGGCGTTGCGGAGGAAGTGGCGGCGGTTCATTCCGCACGTTTTATCACGCCGGGCACCGGCTTGCCAAGAGTTAAGGAAGGTCTTGGGATGCGGGTGAATGGTTATTAAGAGTCTGTTGAAAAACCTCAAAATCGCCGATATCAATTTTCGTAACTCGTTGATTTACAATGGTTGTATTTTGGGGTGGGGGTCAACAGACCCGTAAGGGTCAGCAGCGGAAACCAGTGGGGGATCCCCCTGTGCCTCGCTTGGGGACTGGGCTGCACTTTGGTGCTCGAGCTGCCGCTCTATGCTTTTGCGGATGCGGTCCAGAAAAAACGGAAATGGCCGTTGTGAATCCAGCCTCTGATCGTCGCTGCAACCCGGCTTGCGGTCTGCAGCCCCCTTCGGATTTGGGACCCGAATGGGGTCCCCCCCCAACACCTCCAGCCTCATCGTTTTGGCAGGGAGATGCCAGCCGCATCGAAATCCATTTCCAGGAACTCCATCAGCGGACCATCCACGGGAAAGGTTTCCTGGGCTTTGGCTGGCAGGATGGCTTTGAGTTGAGTGGCGGTCTCCTCATTGAAGGCATCGCGCTTCATCTCCCATGCCCACGAGCCTTCCTGCGGCTTGCTGCCGGCGTTCACACCCTGATTGATGCCCTCGGTGGCTCTCTGTCTCATCAAAGCCTCGATCTGGTTTGCCTCCGCTTCCGTCAAAACGCCGCCCGCTTGAAATAATCCTTTAAAAAAGCGCCCGTATTCCGCTGGCTTATCCTGGAATTTCTCCACCTCCGGCAACATACCCACTATTTCGGCTAGTTGCCGTTGGCCCTGGGCTGCTTCCTCGGCACTCAGTGATTGATCCGCCGCTCCCAGCTGATGCGCCCTTGCCCGCAGCCTGCGGGCTTGCTCGGAGGAAAAAAAACTTGCGAAACTGCTCCCCATCTGTTCAACCGAACCAAAGCTCACGACAACCTCGTTGTTGACCATATCCTCCAGAGTCTTCCCGGCCGCATCCGGGATATTGGAGTTCCCCGGGCCCTGATCCATCTGAGTTTTGGGGGTTGGGGATTGAATCGTGGCGGACCCGGCTGGTAATGGAGTTGAACGTGACTTCGCACGCGTCCGGTAAGCGGACGCCTGGGCTGCCACCCGTTCCGCCCTCCACTGCGCGACCTGGGCCCGCAGTAAAAGGTTGCTCCGCCAAAGATAGGCCGAGCTCATCAAGCTTCCGGCCAGGATCAGGATCAGGAGAATTTTTTTCATGGTGCCGGGGTGGAAAACGCCGCCCGCAATGCTGGGCGGCACCGTCCGGACGTCGAACGGAAAGGTCTTACATCTCTGTAAGCAGTAGCCTCCGCCCGCCGCGACAATTTGACGAACGCAAAGCCCGCCCCCAGGATCGCCTTCATGCGTGTGCTCGTTGTTGAAGACCAAACCAAGATCGCCCGCGCGCTCGAAGCGGCGTTCGTCCGGGAGGGCGCGGAGGTGGTCACCTTCCCCGATGGAGAGACCGGTCTCCAGCTGGCGCTGGCGGAATCATTCGATGCGCTGGTTCTCGACATCATGCTTCCCGGCCGGGATGGCCTTGATGTCCTGCGGGCCTTGCGTGCCCGCCACCGCACGATTCCGGTCCTGCTGCTCTCCGCCCGTGGAGAAGTGGATGAACGTATTCGCGGACTTGATCTCGGGGCGGACGACTACCTGCCCAAACCCTTCGTGTTGGCGGAAGTCGTTGCCCGCGTCAAAGCGCTGGTCCGCCGTGGCGTGCCACTTGATGCCACGAGGCTGACGGTTGCGGATTTATCTCTCGACCTCCTCCGCCACGAGGCCAGGCGTGGCTCCACGCGGCTGGATCTCAGTCCGCGTGAACTCCGGCTTCTCGAATATCTGGTCCGCGCGAATGAACGCACCTGCACCCGCGATGAACTCCATGAGCGGGTCTGGGACTATCCGCCGGGCTACGATCCCGGGTCGAATGTGATTCAGGTGGCCATCACCCGCCTGCGCGAAAAAGTCGACGCCCCTTTTAAGCACAAGCTCATTCACACCGTCTTCGCCGAGGGATACGCCCTGCGCCTGAAGTCATGAAGATCCGCACACGGCTCACACTTTGGTATGCCGGGATGCTGCTCGGATCACTCCTGCTGATGGGCGGGGTGCTCCACTATGAGCTGGTGGGCGAGGCGGAGCGTGGCATGGCTCCCGAAACGCCCGCCGAGAAGATTGAGGATCTCCTCCTCTTTTACGGCCTGCCAACGGTCCTGACGGTGGTATTGGGCGGCTTCTGGCTCATCCGGCGCACCCTGCGCCCGATTGAACTGCTGACAGCGGCGGCGGAGCGCGTCCACGCGGGCAATCTGGAGGAGACCATTCCCCTAAGTGGCCGGGGGGATGAACTCGACCGCCTCGCCACCGTCTTCAACGAGATGCTGGCCCGGGTGGGCAAAGGCATTGAAACCGTAAGGGACTTCACCCTGCGGGCCTCGCACGAACTCAAGACGCCCCTGACCATTCTGAGCGCGGAAACAGAGATTGCGCTGGGGGATGCGGAAAATTCCCCCGCGCAGCACGGACGGCTCGTCAGCCAGTTTGAGGAAATCCGTCGTCTTGCGGCTTTGGTGGATGCCCTCGCTCTCCTCGCCAAAGCCGATGCCGGGCTGCCAGTCGTGGTCCGCGAAAAAATCGACCTGGGAGAAATGCTGCGGGCGGCCATGGAGGATGCTGGACACCTCGCAGCGGCGAGGGCCGTCACCGTGGAGCTTGGAACATGTGACCCGGCCGTTCTCCGTGGCGACCGTGACAGCGTCCGTCAGATGCTGCTGAACCTGCTGGACAATGCCGTGAAGCATAACCACCCGGGCGGATGGGTGCGGGCCAAACTTGAACTCTGCCGGGAGGGCTGTTTTTTGACGGTGGAGAACTCCGGCCCCGTCATTCCTGACCAGCTGGTGCCGCTCATGTTCGAGCGCTTTGTGCGCGGCCGGGATGGCGGCGAAGGTTCCGGGCTGGGACTCAGCATTGCCCGTGCCCTGGTTGAAATGCATGAGGGAACGATTGCCTGCGTCCCCCGCACTGAAGGAGGGGCCTGTTTCACAATACGGCTTCCGGCTCCGTGATTTCCGGCGTGCGGGGTCGTTTTGGAGCCCTCAGAGTTCCAAAAAGCCTGAACCCGTCACTACGGTCCGCCACAGCAAACCCGCAACCGCACAGAATCCCAGCGTCCGCATCACGCCCATCCTGAAGATTTTCATCAGAACCAAGGCCGCAATAGCAACGATCGCCACAAACCAGTCAAAGTGGTGACCGGGTTCAGGCCAGAGCGCTGAAATGGAAAATTTCACCCCCAGGTTCAGGATCACGCCGACCACCGCCGCCGTTATGGCCGCGAGCGCCGCACCCAGACGGGGCTGCTCTCCCAACCGTTCAACCTGGGGAGCACCCAAAAAAACAAACATGAAGCAGGGAAGGAAGGTTGCCCAAACAGTGATCAATCCGCCTATGGTGGCCCCCGCCAAAGGGGGGAGCACACCGGGATGCTGCCACCCACCCACAAATCCCACGAATTGCAGCACCATGATGAGCGGCCCCGGAGTTGATTCCGCCAAAGCCAATCCACTCATCATCTGAGGGTGGGAAAGCCAGCCGTAATTCTCAACTGCCTGCTGGGCCACATAAGGCAGCACGGCATAGGCGCCGCCGAAAGTCACCAGCGCCGCTTTGCTGAAAAACACGCCCTGGCCGAATGCAGTGCTCTGCCAGCCAAGCCAAACGCCCACCGCCAGAATAGGGAGCCACCAGAGCACAAGGCACAATCCGAGAATGCCAAAGGAACGCCGCCATGAACTGCGCGGGTTCGGCGGAAGCAGGAGAACTTTCTCCGGCTCTGTGCCGTGGGACATCCGATGATTTTTACCTGCGGAGAACCATCGCGGATAAAACTGATGTCCTATCCAGCCGATGACCGCAGCGCCCAGGATAATCAGGACGAAGGACACCTGAAAAAAGAATATCCCCACGAAGGACAGCCCGGCAATGATCCAAAGTGGAGGGCTTTTAAGCGCTTTGCCGCCGATTCTGAGCACTGCCTCCGCGACAACCGCAATCACTGCGGGCACCAGGCCGTAAAAGATGGCACTCAGCCAAGGCAGGTGACCACCCGCCATATACAGCCAGCTCAGAGCGAACAGAATGAATACGGACGGAAGCACAAACAGGCCACCCGCCACGATGCCCCCCCGCCAGCCATGCAGGCGCCAGCCCATATAAGTCGCGAGTTGCTGCGCCTCCGGCCCCGGCAGCAGCATACAGAAATTAAGCGCATGGAGAAAATGCTCCTCGGAAATCCATCGGCGTTTATTCACCAGCTCCTTGTGCATGATGGCTATCTGCCCGGCTGGCCCGCCAAAGCTGATGCAACCAAGTTTCAGCCAATAAAGCAACGCCTCCCGGAAGGTGGGATAGGCTGGAATTTCAAGGGGTGTGGAAGTGTTCATGGACATCAGCGGCTTTTGAGGTGACTGAGGAGGCCGTCCATCAAATCGAATCCACGCTGAAGGATCCCGTTATCCGCGAGTTCCTGCGTTGCCCAGCCCCGCAGCACGGCTAGCAGACCCAGGCCTTCAGTGCGCGCGAATTTCGCATCCTCAAGATCGGCGGCATGCACAATTTGCGCGGCTTCATCAAGACCGGGAGCATTCACCGAGAAGCGCCGCACCAGCGTCTCGAACGTGCAATCGTCCCCCTCGTGTCCGAAGTCCGCATGCAGCATGTCATAAGTCACCGCATTCTGAAAAGCATTCCGTTCCGGGGAAAAAACAAACGTTGCGGTGGGATCAATGAAGCGTTTGATCAGCCAGGCTGAAGCCACACGGTCAAGCTCCGGTTTGGGTCGCGTTTGCCAAAGCCTTCCCTGGTAGGCGGCGATGTTTGCCGGGAACCCTTGTTTTGGGGGTTTCTCAACGGGCAACAAACCCGCCAGCACCTCTTTTACCTCGGAGGCTTTTGGACAGTCAAAGAAATCGATTTTACGAACCCCCGCAAAACGCTTTTTCAGCCGCCCGGCTTCAATGGCCAAGTCAGAAGACGCGGCGGTGGTTTTGCGGCGGCCTGTTGCTTCAAGCGCGTTCGCCGCCGTCAGAATCTCCAAATAATCTTCACTTCTCGCCGCTTGAAACAGGTCAATCACATCATGGGGCGAAATAGTGTCGACCTCGGCGGAGCGCAGGAGGCTGGCCTCACCTCCATGCTCTCTGATTTGCTGAGCCAGCCATTGGAGGGATTCCTCATGTTCAGGCCGTTGAGGCATGATATAGGCCGAGGTTTTAAGTGAAACTGCTCCCAACCGCTTGAGTTGACGCCACAAGCTGAGGCGGGCGGCGGCTTTGGAGGCCGGTAATGTGTAGAGCAGAATCAGCCATGCGGGAGTGGGCATGGATTCCGCTTAGCAATATGTAACACCTATTACAAATATTTTCTTGCCCAAACAATTTCGACCGAGTGGTTTTTTACCATGAGCCCCCAAAAACTTGCCGCCATGGTCCTCAGCTCACTGCTTGCGCCTTGCTTTGCGGCATCCGGGCAGGGTATTCACGGGCCAGTGGCGGACAGCGGGCCGCGTGATTCACAGCCTGCCGGCTCCGGCTCCGGCTCCGGCTTCAGCTTCCGCCTTCCCCGCAGCGGAGTTATGGCCTTTCCTGGGCAAATGCCCGGTCAGGCGTGCGCCAGCTCCGGCTGGGCCTCTGTCTCCGGCTCCACGGGCTTGGGTTCGATCCATTTGCCGTGGGCGCGGATCAGGTCCTTCAGACGCTGGACGGCCTCGCCCTCCGGGATGTTGAATTCGACGGGTGTTTTGCCGACGTAGAGATTGATCTTGCCGGGAGCGCCGCCGACGTAGCCGAAGTCGGCGTCGGCCATTTCGCCGGGGCCGTTGACGATGCAGCCCATGACGGCGATGCGCACGCCCTTCAGATGGCCGGTGGCCTCGCGGATGCGGGCGGTGGTGCTCTGGAGGTTGAAGAGCGTGCGGCCGCAGCTCGGGCAGGCCACGTAGTCGGTTTTGAAAATGCGGGTGCCGGCGGCCTGCAGAATATTGTAGGCCAGGCGCAGGCCGGCGCCGGGAGCGGACTCCCCTTGGATGAGCACAGCGTCGCCGATGCCGTCGCAGAGCAGGGATCCGATGTTGGCGGCGGCGGGCAGCAGGGCTTCCAGGAAAGGCCGGGAGGCATCCGTGGCGGGCGTGCAGGTGTCCTTCAGCAGAATGGGATGCCGGGGCTCCAGCCGGGAGGCGAGCAGGCGGTAGGACGCGATGACCGGGTGCGGCCAGCCGTCCGGCAGGGTGACCGCTTGCGGTTTCTCCAAGGCGTTCACGGCGGCCATGGCATTGCTGTCCAACGGGTCCACCGCCAGCACGCCGCTGGTTTCGTTCACAATCTCCGGCTGGTATTCGCCCAGTTGTTTGAGCTTGTGGGCGACGGCATTCCAGTTTGCCTGGCTGGTGAAGACGCGGACGGTCTCCCCGCCTCCCAGACCAAGGCCCTGGACCTCCACGCGGGCACTGGCGCGGCGCTGATAGCTGAAGGGATCGTAGGCCGTGGCGGCGGCTTCAGCGCTGGCCTCGGGCGTCACCGGCAGCGGGGAACGGCTGGTTTCCTGTTCGATGGCGGCCACGAGGGCGCGGGCCACGGGGATTTCGTGAATGGCGTCCTCGGTCAGGGACACCCGGATGGTGTCGCCGATGCCGTCACTCAGCAGGCTGCCGATGCCGATGGCGCTCTTGATGCGCCCGTCCTCGCCATCCCCGGCCTCCGTGACTCCCAAGTGAATGGGGTAGTTCCAGTCTGCGCCCTGTTCATTCAGGGCGGCGATCAGGAGCCGGTAGGCCTCGATCATGACCTTCGGATTCGAGGCCTTCATCGAGAAGAGGAAATTGTGGTAGTTCCGGGCGCGGGCGATGCGGGCGAACTCCAGCGCGCTCTCCACCATGCCCCGCGGGGTGTCACCATAGCGGTTCATGATGCGGTCGCTGAGACTGCCGTGGTTGGTGCCGATGCGCATGGCGCGGCCCTTCTCCTGGCAAAGGTTGACCAGCGGAATGAACGCGGCCTCAATGCGCTCCAGCTCCTCTGCATACTGGTCGTCGGAGTATTCGCGGACCTCGAACTTCTTCTTGTCCACGAAGTTGCCGGGATTGATGCGCACCTTCTCCACCCACTTCGCGGCCTCCATGGCGGCATCAGGTTTGAAATGGATGTCGGCCACGAGGGGGACATCGCAGCCGGCGGCGAGCAGCCCGGCTTTGATGTGCTCCAGATTCTGCGCATAGACCCGCGTCTGGGCGGTGACCCGCACGATTTCGCAGCCGGCCTCCACCAGACCCAGGGCCTCCTTCACGCAGGATTCCGTGTCCCGCGTGTCGCTGGTGATCATGCTCTGCACCCGGACTGGATTATCCCCGCCGATGGCGACTTTGCCCACTGTGACCACACGGGTGCTGCGCCGCTGATAACGGAGGAGATCAGGGCAATAACGGAGGATTTCGGCTGCGGTGTTCACGGGATCAGAATAGCCCGCCGGGAGCGTCCCGCGCAAGAGCGCAGAGTCCCGGTGGAATCGGGTGGACAGGGGTGGAATGGTCCCGGGCTAAGGGATCCCAGGGAGGGGGGCGGGATCCGTCAATTCGGGGCGGGGACTGCGGAGGGCGGGGCGAATTTGATCTCGGGCTCCTTGCCAGGGCCACCGGAGGACCAGCCTCCAATATCCTTCACGGTCACAAAACAGACAAAGCCCAGGAGGAGCAGCACACAGGCGGTCTGCAGGACTTCCATGACCCGCAGGCTGGCGGCCTTGCCGCGGATCATTTCCAGAAAGCCCATGGTGATGTGGCCGCCGTCAAGAACCGGGAGGGGCAGGAGATTGAAAATCGCGAGGCCGATATTCAGCATCACGCTGATGTAGAACAGGAAGAGAATGGGGTGCTCCCCCTGAAGAATATTGTAGTAAAGATTCATGATCCCCACCGGGCCGCTCATGTAGGCCAGCTTCACGCCGGAGCTGGGCACCAGCAGTCCGCGAAGAGTGCTGACGGTGTTGGAGGCCATGCCGTAAACCAGCTTGAAAGGGTTGGGATGGACCAGAATCGTTTTCTCATCCGCCAGTCCCAGCTCCATGCCGGGCTGCGGTTTATCCAAGCCTTCCGGAAGCGGTTTGCCGTCGGCGGAGGGAAGGGGCTTGGCGGGAACCATCGTCAGATTCATCGTCTGCCCGCCGCGCTGCACCTCAAGAAGAATAGGCTGATTCTCGCGTTTTTCAGCCAGCTCAAAGATGGGCGCGGCGGTGAGAATTTTCTTCCCGTCGATGCCGGTGATGCGGTCGCCCGGTTTCAATCCGGCCAATTCGGCGGGACTGTTGGGCAGGACTTTTTTGACGCTGTAATCCACCGCCGGTCCGATGCCCACCCGGCGGAAGGGGGGACGTCCCACCAGTTGGGTCCACCAGGATTTTTGAGCCCACTCCTCGGCTTCCTGGCCCTGGCCGACCGGCGCATCCACTTTCACCTCCACCGGAGCGGCCGCTCCAGAACGCTCAACGAGGAAATCAATGGGGTTCTGCTCACTGGAAATGATGGACCACGTCACGCTGCCGTATCCGCCGCCGAAGCCGGTCACTTCCCGGCCATCGATTTTCAGGATTTTATCCCCGGTGAGCAGGCCGGATTTGGCCGCCGGGCTGTCCTCCTTCACGTAACCAATCACAGTCGTCACCTCGGAGGGGTGCTGCGGTTTGCCGGCCCACATCACAAGAAAAGCGAAGGCCAGCGCCAGCAGGCCGCTGAAGAGCGGCCCGGCGAAGGCCACGATAATCTTGTCGATCGGCTTCACCGGCGGCAGCTGCTCCGCCTTCTCCTCATTCCGGCCCTCGATGGCCTCCATGGGCGCCATCTGGGGCAGGGCCACAAATCCGCCGATGGGAATGGACCCCAGACCGTACTGCACACCGTTCCACGTGCGTTTCCAAATGGGCTTGCCCATCCAGATCTGGAACTTCTCCACCTTCAAACCGCGCCAGCGGGCGGCCAGAAAATGCCCCCATTCGTGGATGAGGATCACAAAGTTGAAAATCAGCAGCGCCACAAAGAGGGTGCCGATGATACGGAGCACGGAAAGCAGTTCGGTCATGCGGGGAAACAGCGGGAATCAGTCGGCTGGGGCGGACAGGATGCGTCGGAACGGGGGGATTTCCATCAGGATTCCCTTTAAAATTCCACGGAGCCTCGGGCAGTGAGCGCCGCCCCGGCGGGGAATTGTGCGCTGTATTTTTGCCTTGGCGCGGACCGGCGGCGGGATGTAAGGGGCGGTGTTGTCCGGAATGGCCGGTGTTCAGTCCAATTCCATCCACCCGTCCGCCCGCATGACGCTGCAAAATCTCTCCGCCTGCCTGCTGGCCATGACTGCGCTGGTGCTCGGCTCCTGCGCCCGCACCGCCATTATTCAGGAGGTGAGTCCGCATTATGCGCCCATCACTCCGGTGCAGACGGGACCCGGTTCCCCGGTTTCCCCCCTGTTGGCGGTGACCGCCGATCTGGACACCGCGCCGGGGCTGCTGGAAAAAACCCCGCTGCAGGCCGGGGAGAAATACGTGGCCGCCCTCCAAACCGCTGCCGCCCAACTGGACCGGAATCCCAACAGCCAGGAGGCCCGGAATCTCTATAACTTCTCACTGGGACGCATTTTCTCCCTGATCCGCGCCCGCCGTTACGAGCCGTGGGGCAAACCCTTCCCCATGGGCCGTTACACCATTCAGCTGGAGCAGGCTCCGCGCTATGGCTGGGATCCGGGGCAGTATGACTTCCAGCCCGATGATCAGGTGGAGCTGGGCGGCAAATACATCACCGAACGGGTGGTGCGCGATGGGCTGGGGGCAACGCTGGTGGCCATCAGCCGTCAGCCGGAGCGGAATTTCCTGAAAAACTTCAGCATGGCGCGGAACTACTACGGAGTCACCGCCGTTGCGGAATTCCGGGGAGCCCACTGCAGCATCTCCTTCCACGATCCCGTGGATGATTCGAAGGTGAAAATGGGCCGCCATACCTACACCTTGGCGGCGGATTTCACCACCTCACTGGCGATCCTGCTTTCAAAGGAACTGCCGGAGAAGCTGGGCATTCTGCGCCTGCTGGATCCGGACAAGTACTCGGACAGCGCCCGCATGATCCGGCTGCGGCCCTACCATGACGACCGCATCCCCCTGCTGCTGGTGCATGGGCTGATGGACTCCCCGGCGACCTGGGTGCCGCTGATCAACGCCCTGCGGGCCGATCCGGTGCTCCGCAGCCGCTACCAGATCTGGGCTTACTCCTATCCCAGCGGCTATCCCTATCCCTACACCGCCGCCCTGCTGCGGCGCGAGCTGGACCGGGCCAAAATCGTCTTTCCCAACCACAAGCCCATCGTGGCGGTCGGCCACAGCATGGGGGGCATCATCACCCGCCTCATGATCACGGACACCGGGGACGCCGTCTGGGACGCCTACTTCCACCGCAGTCCGGACAGGGTGCGCATGTCCCCCAAACAGAAGTCGCTGATGGAGCAAATGCTCATCTTCCAATCCCGCGATGACATCGCGCGGGCCGTTTTCCTGAATGCCCCGCACCGGGGCACGGTGCTGGCGGGCAACTGGGTGGGTAAACTGGGCCGGAAGCTCATCCGCGTGCCCAAGCTCATGATCTCCCTGGGGGATGCGGTGCGGCAGGTGATCACCCTGTCGGAGGGGGGCATGGCCTATGAGAATCTGCCCACCAGCATCGACAGCCTGACCCCCAACAATCTTTTTGTGAAAACGGTGGTGGGTCTGCCGCTGAACCCTCGCATTCCCTTTCACAGCATCATCGGCGACCGGGGCAAACCGAAGGCGAGGGCCAATCCGGAACTGGGCAGCGATGGCTTCGTGCCCTACTGGAGCAGCCATTTGGAGGGAGCCCGCAGCGAGAAAATCATCCCCAGCAACCACAGCGGCCATCAGAGCCCCGAGGGCATCGCCGAGGTTCTGCGCATTCTGCACCTGCACCTCAAAACCGCCCGCTGAGTGCGGGATCCCCCCCTCCGGCATCGCGGCACAGAGCATCACGGCAGCTGCCGCTCCCAGCGGGTGGTCTGCCAGAAGAAGAGATGCGGCCCCTGATTGCCGAGGTCATACCAGACCGCCGCCGGCGGCCCCTGTCCGCCGTGGCGCAGCCAGCGGGCGTTCAGAGCCTCCTGGGTCTCCGCGATGGCGGTGGTGCCGGGCAGGGCAAAATCGGGATCGCCCACAAACAGCCGCCCGGTGCCGCTTTCAAACAGCCAGCGGATGTCCTTCATCGGTGGACGGGCGGTGGCGCACACCGCCTCCAGATCCGCTGTCCAGCGCACCTCGCCGATGCGTGTCTCCTGGGGGCGGCAGTCGATGCGCTGGATCAGGCGCGGCGGCCCCCCGGCCCCCTTGGGCTCATCAAAAACCCATGCTTCGCGGGCGGAGGCATGGCCTTTCTGATAAAAGGTGAGCAGGCGGGATCCATCCTGCGACTGGCGGCGGATGAGGGAGGGATGCCGCAGCACATTCCTCACCTCCAGTCCGGCCACGGTCCCCAGCAGCAGCAGGATCAGCACAAAAACCACCCGGGGCAGGCACGCCGATCCCTCCGGCGCTTCCGGATGGACATCAGCTTGAAGGGACTGGGAACGGCGGGCCATGGGGAATGAGGAAACCGGAGCCGGCACGGGAAAATCCGCTGCCCGGCAAAAGACCCGCCACCGATGCCATGGAATCGGCAAAAGGGAAGTAAATCACCGGGTCCACGCTCCTGCGGATGGTGCCCGGATGAGGCCCTGATTTTTTACGCCTTCCGTAACTTTTTCTCGCCGTACAGTCGCTCCATGGATAAGTTGACATTGTAAAGACCCGGCCGCACCGCACCACACCCCAAACCTCCCCACCTGTATGGAAATCTTCGTCTCCAAGGAAAATCAGCAGCATGGTCCCTATGATCAGGAGCAACTGCTGTCCCTGCTCAATGACGGCAAGCTCAACCGGCGGGATCTCATTTTTTATGAAGGCCTCGGCGAGTGGAAACCGCTGGAGGAGGTGTTCGAGGTGGAGGAGGCTCTCATGCATTACATGGACGAGGGACAGGATGCGGAGGTCGTGGCCGAGGTTTACCAGCATGTCGCGCAGATCATCAGCAGCCACGAGCAGATCTTCTACATCGCCCATCAGAAGCGGAAGCTGATGAAGACCAAGCCCGACGCGGTGATCGTGACCAACGAGCGCCTCATCGTCATCCATCAGGGCCTGGGCGGCAGCCGCATGGAGGATCACCAGTGGCGCGATATCATCCGGGTGGAGATGAAGGAGGGGCTGATGGGCACCACCTTCTCCATGCTGGACCGCAACGATCACCTGATCCAAGTGGACGATCTGCCCAAGCCCCAGCTGGAGAAGGTGTGCCAGCTGGCGCAGGAGATGCGCGGCTGACCCGCCAGCGGCTTTGGCTTTCCGTCCGCTGCCACTGACTGCTGTAAACGCCAGTCACAGAGAGCATGCAGTCACAGAGAGCATGGTTTGGCTCCGGCTTTCCAGCCTTTTCACGGTGTCCCGCCGGCAGGCAGGGAGCGTAATCACGCCGTAAAAGCGGCATGCCCGGCTCCGGCGCTGACGAAGTGCGGCCCCGCAGCCCGCCCGCTGTTTTGGATCCACCCCATGCCTGATTTCAACCTGAACCGGGAATTCTTCGACCGTCCGTTTCTCGACGTGGCCCGCAGTCTGATCGGCTGCACGCTGTGCTGGCAGGGCTGCGGCGGACGCATTGTGGAGGTGGAGGCCTATGCCGTGGAGGGCGATGCCGCCTGCCACACCGCCACCCGCAGGAGCAGCCGGCTTTTCTATCAGGAGAATCCGCCGGGCACCGCTTATGTGTATCTGAATTACGGCATACACTGGATGCTCAATGTGCTGGCGCGGGAGGGTATTCTGCTCATACGGGCGTTGGAGCCGCAGTTCGGCATTCCCATCATGCAGGCGCGGCGGCGGCAGGAAAACCTGCGGGCGCTCTGCTCCGGCCCCGGCAAGCTGGGGCAGGCGCTGGGCTTCACGGGCATGGACCATGGCAAGGATCTGACCGGCGGTGTGTTCCGATCCGGCGGGGCGGCTGAAATCGTGGCGGACCGGCGGATCGGCATCACCAAGGCCGCGGAGCTGCCCTGGCGTTTCATGGAGGCCGGCAGTCCGTGGGTCAGCGTGCCTCCGGGGCCGTTTGCCGTGCGTCCGGGGAATGCCGATTCCGCTTCCGAGGCCACCTCTCGGTCCGGACAGCGGTGATCCTTTTTCGTGGGAATGGATACCCGCCGACGGGCATGAACAGCGCGGGTGCGGAAACGAAAACCGGGTGGCAAAGGGCGGAGGCCGCGGTTTGATTGTGGCATGAACCGAACACGTTTGATGACACGGGGACTGACCCATTACTGGCGCTGGCACATCGGGCTGGCTCTGGGGGTGATGGCGGCGGCGGCGGTGATCGCGGGCTCTCTGGTGACCGGGGATTCCGTGCGGGCCACGCTGGCCCATCAGGCGGATCTCCGTCTGGGCAAAGTGGGGACCGCCGTGGCGGCGGCGGATGGGTTTTTCACGGAGGCGTTGGCGGCCAAAGTCCCGGGCGCGGTGCCGGTGCTGCTGGTGCAGGGGACGGTCTCCGCTCCGGGGGATGGCCAGCGGGCCAATGGGGTGAATGTGTTCGGCGTGCGGGATGATTTCTGGACGTTGGGCCAGTCCGGCGGAGCGCCGAAAATGGACGGCGGTCTGGTGATCAATCATCCGCTGGCCAAAGCGCTGGCCCTGGGCGGGAGCACGGCGGGGGCGGAGGTGATCGTGCGCTTTGAAAAGCCCAGTCTGATCTCGCGGGATGCGCCCCTCTCCGGGGAGTCCGATCTCACCGTCACCCTGCGCGCGCCGGTGCGGGAGGTCCGCGCGGATGAGGCCCTGGGGGCCTTTAGCCTGAAAGCCCAGCAGGAGCCGCCGCTGAACGTGTATCTGCCTCTGAGCCAGCTGCAAAGCGCGGCGGATGTGCCGGGCAAAGCCAATCTGCTGCTTTCATCCTCCGGGGACTCGGCGGGAGTCTCCAAGGCGCTGGCCGCCGGCTTGACCCAGGAGGATGCCGGACTGTCCTGGAAGGAGGCCGGGGATCAGCGCGTGCTTTCCACGAGCCGCATTTTTCTGTCTCCTCAGACGGAGGCGGCGGCACGCGCGGCCTTTCCTGACGCGAAGGGCGTGCTGACCTATCTGGTGAATCAAATCCAGGGAACAGGCGAGGGCGTCACGCCTTACTCCATGGCCACCGCCGCGCCTCCGGGCACGGCAGGCCTGCCTTCGGAATGGCCGGACGGTTCGGTGATCATCACCCAATGGCTGGCGGATGATCTGGGCTTGAAGACCGGGGACAGTGTCAGCATCAGCTATTTCCGCGTCACCCGGGCGCGGCAGCTGGAGGAGGCCTCCGCCACCTTCCCGGTGCATGCCGTGCTGCCCATGGACCATCCCGCCGTGAGACGGGAATGGACGCCTGACTTTCCAGGAATCACTGAAACGGAGAACTGCCGCGACTGGAAGCCCGGCATCCCCATCAATCAAAGCCTGATCCGCGACAAGGATGACGCCTACTGGAAAGAGCGGAAGGGCACGCCGAAGATTTTCCTGACTCTGAACGACGGCCAGAAGCTGTGGACCAACCGCTTCGGAGGCGTGACCAGTCTTTGGGTGCCGTCCACGGAACCCGCGGAGGCATTGAAGACCCGGCTGCAGGCGCATTTGACCCCGGCCGATGCCGGTCTGGTGACTGTGGCCGTGAAGGAGGCGGCGGGCAAGGCGGTGTCCCAAAGCATGGACTTCGGCGCGCTGTTTGTCAGCATGAGCGCCTTTCTGATCGCGACCGCCCTGCTGCTGGCGGTGCTGCTGTTTGTGTTTGGCGTCAGCCAGCGGGCCGGGCAAATCGGCCTGCTGCGGGCGGCGGGATGGCGGCCTAAAGAGGTCCGCCGGCTGTTCGCGGCGGAGGGGCTGTGGGTGGCGGTGCCGTCCGCTCTGGCGGGAGTGCTGCTGGGACTGCTTTACACCCGTTGGACCCTGGGCAAGCTGGAGCGTGAATGGGCGGATGCGGCCCTGGGACTGAAGTTTCTTTACACCGTGAGGCCGGTGACCCTGCTCACCGCCTGGGCAGGCACGCTGGTGCTGAGCCTGCTGGCGGTGTGGCTGGCGACGCGGCGGATTCTGAAGGCCCGGCCGCGCGACCTGCTGTCCGGCGCCTCCCTCTCCGAGGCTTCCAAAAGGACGGCGGAAGCCGCCGCCGTGTCTCCGCGCCGCTGGCGAATGCTGCCCATGGGGGTGATGACCCTCGGGGGCCTGACCATGCTGTATCTGACCCGGCAAGCGGCCCCCCACGTGGTGCCCATGCTGTTTTTCGGCGCGGCGGCGCTGGTGCTGGCGGACGGGCTGCGGCTGCTGGCCTGGCAGCTGCGCCGCACGGAGGAGGCCGTTTCAGAGGGTGGAGTGCCCGGTCTGTGGCGGCTGGGGGTGCGCAACGCCGTGCGCCGCCGGGGCCGCAGCATGGCCATGGCGGGACTGCTGGCGTCCGGCATCTTCATGGTGGTGGCGCTGAATGCTTTCCGCCAGGACGCCACGCTCACGCCGTCCGGACGCGATACCGGCACGGGGGGATTCGCGCTGATCGGCACCAGCACCCTGCCGGTTTACGAGGACCTCAACAGTCCCTCCGGGCGCGCGGTCTGGGATCTGGAGACAAAGGAGACCGCCGGCGTGGAAGTGGTGCCGTTCCGCGCCCGCGATGGCGAGGAGGCCTCCTGTCTGAACCTGAACCGGGCCCAGACACCCCGTGTGCTGGGTGTGGATCCGAGAGCCCTGGCCTCCCTGGAGGCTTTCACCTTTGCCGGACTGGCGCCGGACATGCAGCTGTCCGCGGGAGCCTCCCCGTGGACCATGCTCAATCTGAAGCCCACGGACGGCACCGTGCCGGCCATCATGGACCAGTATTCCGCCATGTTCGCGCTCGGGAAAAAAGTGGGGGATATCATCACCGTGCCGGACGGGCAGGGGAATCCGGTGAACCTCCGCCTGGCGGCCCTGCTGGGCGGGACCGTGCTGCAGGGGAATGTGATCATCGGAGACGCGGCTTTTGTGAAGCTCTACCCCGACAGCGGCGGTTTCCGCTATTTCCTGGCCGATGCCTCCCCGGAGCAGGCCAAGGTGTGGAGCGAGGCCGTGATGCGCCAGCTGGCGAACCGGGGCCTGTCCGTGATGCCGGCGGCGGAACGGCTGGCGCAGTACCAGGCGGTGCAGAACACCTACCTGACCATCTTCTCCACTCTCGGCGGGCTGGCACTGATCCTGTCCACGGTGGGACTGGGCGTGCTGGTGGCCAGGCAGGTGCTGGAGCGGAAGGCGGAGTTTGCCCTGCTGCAGGCCGTGGGGTTCAAAAGCAGCCAGCTGCGGACCATGGTGCTGGCCGAGCACTGGTTCCTTTTCCTCGCCGCGGTCATTCTGGGCACGGGCACCGCCCTGCTGGCGGTGTGGCCGAATCTGAAGCTGGCGGGCACCGGCGGAATGCCCGTGCGTCTGCTGGCCACTCTGCTGACAGGTCTGGTCGCGGGCGGGCTTATCTTTTGCCAGATCGCCGCCCGGCTCGCGCTTGGCCGCCAACTGAACGACTCCCTGCGCCATGAGTAAGCATCCCCGCCGCCCCGTCCCCCTGTTTGTCCGTCCGGTTTTCCGGTCCACAGCCGCAGCCTCCCTGCTGCTGGCCCTGCCTGCCGTGCTTTCCGCCCAGGACGAAAAAGCGAAGCCCGAACCTGCTCCACCGGCTGCTGCTGCGGCTCCGGTTGTCCCGGAACCGGTGAAAATCGATTTCTCCAACGATGAACCCGGCGAACTGCCGTCGGATTACATGACAGCGGATGCCGAGGCGAAGTTCACCATCGAGGACGACGGCGGCAACAGGGTGCTGCGCCTGAATCCCTCGCCGATTGTGGACGGGGGGGTGCTGCTGGGAAAATCCGTCAAAGGCGGAGCCAGCATCACCGCACGCATCCACGCCACCGGCAAGCGGCGCAGCTTTCCCCGGTTTGGAGTGGGCCTGCACGGGGTCAGCGGCTATCGGCTGCTCGCGGCACCGGCGGACAAGGAGCTGCAGCTGGTGAAGGATGACATGGTGGCTGCCCGCGTGCCCTTGGAGTGGAAATCGGGCAGTTGGGCTTTTCTGGAGTTCAGCGTCACTTCCACGGCGGACGGCGGATCGGCACTTGAGGGCCGGATTTGGGAGGAGGGGCAGTCCCGCCCGGAGACCGCCCAACTCACCTTTGCCGTCAAAACCCCGCCGGCCACCGGCAAGGCCTCTGTGTGGGCTGCTCCCTACTCGGGACAGCCGGTGGATTTTGACGATATCATCATCACGGCCAGGCCATAACAGGAGCCCTGCGGTTCCGGCTTCAGCTCTGCCCGGCACTGAGGGCTGCAATTGGCTGAGCCCCAAACGGCAAAAACCCGGAAACCGGGCGGTTTGCGCTCCGGGTCCGGCATTTTGTGGAAATGGTGAACGGCCTCAGCGCCGGCGGCGGCCCAGGGTGCATGCGGCTGTGCCCAGCAGAAGGAGACCGCTGGAGCCGGGTTCCGGCACCGGAGTCAGAAAGCCGCGGATTTCACCTCCCGTAGCGAAGGTGCTGTGAATATTGAGATAGGACTGCCCGCCGTTGGCCGCCGCGAGCAAGGCGGTGAAGGCGCCGGCAGTGGTGCCGCCATTGGCGGTGACGTAGGCTGGATTGTAGCTGGAGGCCAGGGTCATGTCGAAAACCTGGTTGTAGGAGCCGCCGGTGACGCCTGCCGGGAATCCGGGAAAGGTGGGGACGGTGGTGGCCACACCCGCCGTGCCGGTGAAGGGAACCGCCGTGGCGGCGTGGATATGGCTATTGGTAGTGGTGCCTGTCAGCCCCGAAAACGTCACATCCAGCTGCATGGTGAACGCCGCGTCATCGATCGAGACTGTGCCGGAGCCGGTGCCCGCCGAGGCATTGGGCGGAGCTTCATTCGCCCCCGAAAGATTCACGGTGAAGTCCCAGACAGTGGCATGGGCGGCACCCGCTCCGGCAAAAAACAGAAACGCCATGATCCAGGATTTGGTTTTCATTTCGGATGGTTTGGTTTTACGGTGATTGTGAAGGGAGTATCGTCAGGAAAAATAAGTGCTTCAGCGCGGGTGGTTGGCACCGGCGGGCAGCTGGTTAATGGAAGGTGAAAATTGATCATCCTGTTTTTAATGCGTCAACGAATTAAAAACCGGACCCGCGTAGTGACCGGATAATTAAAAGCGGACCGCTGTGTGCGGGGCCATGAATCGGGACCGGACGCTCCGGGCAGGGGATAATGGAGCGCGGCTGACGGGTTCCCCCTTATCAGGCGGCCTTGAATCCCTGGGTAAACGCCCGTTTGGCGGCAATCATCCGGCGGGCCTCCACGCGGATTTTCTGGGACTCGGCGCTGGTGATGAGGCTTTCAAAGTCGGTGTCCTCCCACAGCCCCAGTGCGGGCCCTGTCTCTTTCAGGCACCGCCAGAGCAGCAGCTGTCCGTGAATGCCGAGCTCCAGGACCTCCAGAGCCTCCATCAGGCCGGAGTGGCCCGGGGAAAGCCCCTGCCAACGCAGCCGCATCTGGCCGGCGGTGGATGCCACGGTCGCCATGCGCTCCTGCCAGCGGCTGCGGTGAAACCCCGCTGAATCCAGAAGTTTCAGCAGGGTGGCGCGGTTTTGATCAATCTCTTTCCGCAGGCCGAGATGGAACTCCGCATCCGCAGTGTCCGTTTTCGCCAGTGTCTCCAGCAGACTCAGCGCGGCCGCTGATCCCGAGATATGGTCGTTGAGGTATCTTTCCAAATTTTTCATAGGTCACGGTCAGGGCAGGGACGGTGGATGGCTTCGCCAATCTTAACGCCCTGTTTCCGGGCTGCGACGTGGTTAAATCAGGATGTCTCAAACCGGCGGGCATCTGGTTGAAGCATAAAGATATTTAAAGGGCTCTGATTTCACGCCGTCTCCCAAAGGGGTATCGAACGTAAAACAAATGGAGGCGGGATCGTGTGTGGTTCCCGTTTCCGGCCTGGCGGGCATCTCCGATCTCCGCCGGGCCTTTCTTTTCCTACAGGAAAATTGGATTTCAGGTCATTTTCCGTGCCTGGACGGGTAACAAAAGGGTTTCTTTGGGAATCTTGAAAACGGGGATATATTATGGTCGTTTTCTGTATCCATCCCAAGGGGCACGGTCGTTTTGCTTATCCCTTTTCAGATGGCGGGTATTCTTTAACGTTCCCTTTCATCCCTCGCCTTTTTGCCGTTCATGAGTCGTAATAATCCTATAATCAAAGAATTTCAGCGTCTGGAGCGACGGGGTGAAAAGGTCGTCAAGGTGGCGCCCTTCTTTCTGCCGGCAGCCAGTCCGCACGTGGAGATCCATGTGATGGATGGCGGCCCTCCCTATCCTGTTTCCGTGGGAGGATTCGGCGAACGCGATCGTCTGCTTCAGGAATTCGCCGCATTTATGGCCGACCGCGCCCACAGTCCGGATGGCCGCATGGTTATCCTTGCGCCTGTGCCCGAATGCGAGGCCGCGTGAGGCTCTCCATTCCAAACGCATTGCCGGCACCCATCTCCACGGTTTAAGGGAGACCATGCGGTCACGTGTATGCAAAGTATCATTCCAGTCTGCTGGATGATGCCGGGCGCTGCTTGATCAGTCCGGGAAATACACTGCCCAGGAATTCCCAGCAAGCTTGGCGGTGGGTTTTCCGGTCTTCTATTCAGGCTGATCAGGCTTTTTGAGGCGGACATTGCGCAGGCATTCCTCCGGAAGAGCCTGAAGAAGACCGGAAACACCTTTGAGGAATATAGGCAGGAAAATGAGCCCATCCTTTCGGGTGCGGATGATGTGGGACAGAAGCGGATAGGAAAAGCTGCATTGCATCACTGAGGCAAACGCGATCCGGCGGTCCTTCCTCCATGGGGAGATGGTGTAGATCCAGTATCCATCCCAGGTGATTTTGGAGCGCCGGATTTCGAAGTGGAACAGAAGCGCCAGCACCAGGCCCGCCATCGTGAGAATAATGCTCCTCCGTTGGCTGATCATGCCATGCTGCCAGGCCGCCCACGGCACCGCCACGGCCACTGTCCAGCCAATGAAGGTGCAGATTCTGAGCACGCGGGGATAGCTGATTACCCGGCACCCGCGCGAGGTCCGGCTTTCAGCGAGGGCCGCCCTCGGGATCAGCCAGAGCGCCCCCGCCGCCGGAATGGCGATAAGCAACAACTTGAAAATGAAAGGCGTATCCATTGGGTCGGATTTTTATCAGGTGATTCCGCTTCGTCCAGCTTTTAATCGTGGCCTTTCCTGGTGGTTTGATACCCTCCTTTACAGCCTGCCGGAAAGTGTCATGGAGAGCCAAAAATGGAGGGAAAACTCCGCCTTGACCTCGCGGCGGGGGCGGAGCCGAGCGGATCAGGTGTCTTGAGCACCCAGCGGCGACATTATATGTTAACAAATCTTGTCAAAGATTTGAATTCCGCAGCCCGGTTGATGACTGATTTTCAAGGTGGTGGGGGTTTATTTTAAGGGTTGCCATGGCCGCAAAGCTGGTTCCCTTATTCATCCCTCCAGTGCCGGTGAATGATTGGGTCCCGATGAAATATCGCCTTCCGGATGGCTTTTTGTTAGATGATTTCTGTCAAGGTCGTGGCCGCTTCCCGAGACCATCAGCTTCAAAATGGCCACGACATTCGGGGAAATGCTCTGATGAAAATTAAGTCGTAGGCGGGGCCTGCATGCCGCTATTGAGGTCAGCCTTGGCGTGGTGGCGGGAGCCACAGAGACCGCTGTGTGAGGCCTTCCACTGGTCCGTCGGGTGCCCCATTGTGACTTTGAGGATTTTTCCTGATTCCGCAGTCACGTCCTGGAAGGAAAAGAGGCAACAAGGAGGAAAGGAAAAGGTAAAATTTTCATAATGATTGCAAAATTCACAAAAATGCCCAATGCTTTGATTGAAAATCAAAATTCATTAATCAAAATTCAAGAATGAAACCAGTCCTGCCTTGGATGCTGCTGGCGTTTTGTTTTTTTCTGCCGGGGTGTGCGGGAACGCGGAGGCAGGCGGTGACGGCTCCGCATTCGCTGTCTGTGGAGGCTCAGTTGGTGGCGGCGAAGCCGGTGCTGGGACGGACGGAAGCCAACGGCATCGCGGTGGACAGCACACAGAGCGAGGTGATGGCGGTGATGGGGCTGCCGGATGTGCGGAGCCGTTATGATTCCCTGGACGAGGAGGAATGGCGGTATGGAGGGAGCCGGGTGGCCTTCAGGCATGGCCGGGTGACCACATGGCGGAACATTGACGGCTCCCTCAGGATCAATTATGCCGGCGTGCGCAAACCGACAGTCCGGTCCAGAGCTGGAAAAGCGCCCGCGGTGATAATGGCCGCAAAACGGACTGCCCCCACCTATCTCCCCACCACATTGAAAGATCCGGATAACCGAATGTTTTATCCGGATAACGGACTGTTTCCCTACACCGGCAGCACATGGGTGGAGCCGCGCCCTGGCTCCGGAACCGATGCCGTTCCTCATCAACAGAGCGGCAGCACAGTAAAGAAGCGTTATGGGAAGGGGTGATTTTTATGATTTTTAAAATGGCGTAACAGGAATGAGCGGGGGACTCTGAATCGGTGTGGTGGGAGTGGAGGTCAGCAGGGAATCGTCTGAAAGACCCTTCAGAAGGGCATTTCATCGTGTGAAATCCGATAATGACGTCCCAATCAGGCTCAGAGTGGAAGGCCAGGGAAAACCGGAATAAGTGCCGCAGGCCGGGCGGAGCGGGTTATGCCGGATTTTCCCTGCCTGGAGCGGCGAGCCTGATTACGGGAGGCTTCAAGTCCCCCAGCAATTCCCATATCGCAAAAAAAGGACCGGTCAGGAAAATCCCTCACCGGTCCATGAATCGCATCAGAGGCAGGACTGCATTCCCGCTTTCCGGAATCATTTCATCAATTTGCGGCGGACGCCGTGGAGTCCCAAAAGAGAAACACCAAGGAGGGCAACCGTGGTTCCACCGTCTGGAACCGATGGAGCCGCCACCGATGTGGTATTGGCCGCGAAGCTGAAAAGTTCAGGGGTATCAGAATTATTGTCAGGGTCAGTTCCTACACCGACTGAGGAAAAATACCAAGTGCCTGCCGTCGGTTCGAACGAATTGTCGAGAGCTGTCACCACGCCGGTGCCCGTTACCACAAGAGCGCCTGGAGCTTGGGTGGTGATTGCCGAACCCGACAAACTGAAGCTGAAATTTCCCACAGTCCAAAATGGAGTGTAAGGGGTGGATGGATCAAAAATCCATGGGGTGGCATTCATGGTGACGACGCTTCCGGGAGCCACTGACGAATAATCTCCATCCCGCGAGTCCACTTGGACTGTACCCCATGATTTCACCCCGACAGCATTGGATTGAGTATTGGTCGGAGTTCCAGCAAGATCACTTTGATAAGTGACGCCCGAACCCGGGGCCGATGAAAAATTGATACTGCCTGAGATTTGAGCGGCGTTGGCCCCTGAAACAAGAGCCAGAGCAGCCATGACGGATGCTGCAAGTGTTGAAGTGGTTTTGAGTTTCATTTCTTTTTTCTGGTTGATTTGGTTTTTTTTCCGGGATGGGGAATGTTTGAATTTTTGGACTCCCCTCAGTTGCGGAGCCAATTGCTGCGCAACTAGCATGCCGATCAATGCTTCGCCCGAATCAATAAACTCATTATCAACGACTTAGGGATATAAAAAAACCGGTCCATCACTCAAATTCCAATTCCGGGGGAGCAAAATGTAAAGAATTCTGACATTTTTGGCTCAACTTGGAGTCTGGTTTTCTGTTTGGCTGGCTCCTTCCGCAGGAGCCGCGCCGTCCGCGGTGCTGGAACCGGTGCCGCAGAACGCTGAGGAGAGTCTTAATTCTCCATCCCATTGAATGATTGCCGCAAGGCTCAACAGCCACCCGGAGCCCAAGGCAGGCGGCAAGCAATAGAGAAGCTGGCCCGGCGGAAGGGACACCACCAAATCCGGATGCGTCCCCGGCGGTGCTGCCGGCTGCTTGGTGCCGGCATGGAGGAAATCATCCCGGCCCGGATTTTGGACACCCGGATTTTGGTGCGTGACGTTTTCATGGGAGCAGCGCAAGCGCTCCACCCAGGAGCCGGTGTCCATTCCCGTCCGTGAATAAACCCCATTATGAACGCGCCGCTGTTAAACCGGCTTCAGGGCCTGACCTCCATGTGGTGCCGCCTTACGGGCCGATCGGCGGATGACTTCAACAAGGAGTTTTTTTCGCGGCTCGGGACCCTCAACCGCTTTACGGGACAATTCCCCGGTGAGATGCCAGCGGGACTGATCAGGGCTTTTGAAGCAGCCGTCATGGAATCTCTCCACGGGAAGTTTCCGGAGACTGAAGTCCAGCGGGTGTGGATCCAGTTGCCATCCGGGCAAGCGGACGGCGCGGGAGTCGGTTTATAAGCCGGCTTCTCTGAATGACGGAGTGTGCGGCGGGTTGGATTTGCCCATTCCCGCGCTCCCAGCGGTCCGAGTCTTACGCCATCGGAGCGGACTCAGTGCGCCAGCTTTTAAACTCCACCGTCTCCCGTCCGCCGCTCCAGTGCAGCAGAATGGCGTTGAGCCTGTAGCCCTTGGGCAGCGGCAACGGTTGAAGCTGGCTTTTTCCATAAACCCGCAACGGCGCGCTGTGCAGGCCCGTGGGCTGGAGGATGACCGGACTGGGATAACCGGCATCCGCCAGCGCGTCCCGCAGTCTCAGAAGCCGTCTTTCCTCCTTTCTGTATGCCTCCACCACACGCCGCAGGAGGGCAACGGAGGCCGATGGCTCCCTGAATCCCTCCGGCAGGGCATCGGAGATCATTTTCCGCGATTCAGAGGGAAGGCTTTCAAAGGGCAGGATCACGATCCAGTCCGGGACCGGGTTCAGATTCCAGCACCGCTCGGGGTCCCCCTTCATTCGAGGCCCGATCCGGATGTGGATTTGCCCCCGCCGGAATTCGCAGCGTTCGGAGGGATCATCGTCATCGGACACCTTTGAGCCCGTATCGAAGGCCACCGGGTTGCACACCGCAAACCCCTTTTCCGTCAGCACCGCCGGGCAGCAGCCGCCGGCTGCGCCGATGCTGCAGACCGGTTCGCCAATGATGGAGCTGAGATAATGCATCATCCGAAATTTGTGAGTTTGCCGGATAACGGTGAACAGGATTTATCCTGATGCCGCATGATGGGAATTTTCATGGATGGAGAAATGACGATAGCAACATGGGTGCCGTCGACACGGCACGCAGGGTCACAAAACACATAAACTGTTGATAGCGAACTTGTTGTTTGAGGAAAAATTATTTAAATCAATTAAGTCAAATCAATGTTTTTCCTGTTCATTTGCACAAATATGTAAATGATGCCGACAGTATGCATTCGCAGGAATATTCAAAAGCCTGCCCATTAAGGATTTCCGGAAAAAAAGGTTTCCTCCCCCTCTCCCGCTGAATCACTCCCCCTCCGGCAGCCCGCCGCCGCCGCCGCCGCATGGCCTCATTGGCCGTGGTGTCATGCTCGCTCATCTGCCGGGAATCATGCCTGGCAAACTCCATGGCCACGCTCACCGGAGCCCCGACGGCCTTCAGCATGGATACCAGACCGTCCCGGAGGGAATGGAAGGACAGGCTTACTCCCATGACGGGGGATGTGGCTGGAAAGGCTGAATAGCCTGTGGGTCCATGGCGCTCCCGGCTTTTGGCTTTGTTGCCTCCGTTGATCTGTCCAGCCACCGGAAAAATTTTTCGAAGCCCGTCAGGCAAAGCGGGAAAGGCCCGGAACGGCAGCAATCCCCAGTATGCACAGCAGCAGCAAAGGGACGTTCCCAACGTCCAAGCATTGGAGGATTTTGAATGCGACTGCCGGCCAGCAGCAAAACGGTCCATGCCGCAACTTTACCACCGGCAGACTCCAATCCGGCCACGCGCCGGGCAGGCATGCGCATCCCGCGTGGCCATTTCGTCCAGACATCATGAACCGTCCGAACCCCAGCACTACGCGACCAAGGGCAAGGGCGGCGGCGTGTCCGGAATGCCATCAAACCCCATTCCAACCCCATCCATCCATTCCATTAAATCTGAAAACCTGAGCATTATCCACATTCCAACCCCATCCTCCCGGCAGGCCGCTGGGAGTGGACGGTTCCGGACAACTTCTCACCGCCATTCCCAATTTGGCGGCTTTTCGTTGTAACTCATTGAGCTTCAACGTGGCTCCGGCGGTAGGGATCGAACCTACGATTTGCCAGGATAGTTCCGGCAACAGCCGCCAATGTCCGGTTTACGGGGGAATTGACCGATTCAGGCTTGCGCGGACATAGGCGGCCATGCACGGTTGTTCACAGTCTGGTTCACAGGCTCCCTGCATGGCCTCGCTTTGGAAACGCCCTGAAAGTAAATTCTGGTTCGCCTGCTTCACCACGCGTGATGGCAAGCGCCGGAAAGTGTCCACCAAAACCACCGACCGGCGGGCCGCGCTGAAGATCGCCAATGAGTTTGAGGACGCCTACCGGAATCAGAGAACCGCCGAGCAGGTGCAGAAGGTCATCCGCCAAGCCCATGAGGAGATGACCGGGGAAAAGATTTCCGACGTGTCCGTGAAGGATTTTGTGCGGCGCTGGACCGAGCAGAAGGCGGCGGAGGGCGTGGCCGAGGCGTCTCTGAAGTTTTATTCCCACTGCACCGGACGGTTCGTCACTTGGCTGGCGAAGGATGCCGAAAAGCCGCTGGCATGGGTAACCCGTGAGAAGCTGGAGCAGTTCCGCCGAAGTCTTGCGGGCAAACTCTCCGCCAAAACGGTCCAGCATCAGATTAAAGGGCTGAGGATGCTTTTCCGGGACGCCAGAAAGGAATACGGGATCGAGAATCCCGCGGAGTTTGTGAAGGCGGCCAGAGCGGAGAAGGGGGCCGGGAGCCTGAAAAAGGCGTCTTTCACCCTCAACGAGCTGCGGACACTGGTGCGGAACGTGGAAGGGGAATGGAAAACCCTCACCCTTCTGGGGGCCTACACCGGCGCACGATTGGCGGATCTTCAATTCCTGTCGTGGGAGAATGTTGATTTCACCGCGCGGATCCTTCGATTCACCACCCGCAAAACCGGCCGGGATATGCTCGTGCCCATAGCTCCCGCATTGCTGCGAAGGCTGGAGGAGATCGGGGGCATGGGTTCAAAGGGATTTGTGGTGCCGGGACTGGCGCGCAAAAAAAGCAACACTCTGAGCGGGGAATTTACGGATCTGCTGCGGTGCTGCGGGCTGCGGAAAGATACCGCTGGCACCTCCGGGCCGCGCCGTCATGTGGCACTGTCCTTTCATTCCCTGCGCCATGGGGTGGTTTCCATGCTGAAGCAGGGTGGGGCCAGCGTGTCAGTTGCGATGGAGTTCGCCGGGCACGATTCCGAGCAGATGAGCGCGCATTACACCACCGTGTCCGACGAGGCGCTGCGGACAGCCGCGGAGAGCCTGCCTGATCTGGAGGCGGTGGCGGAGAATGAAGATTTCAACCATCGCCGTGATGCCGAAGAAGAAAGCGCCAGTTGAAAAGCCGAAGGCAAAAACCTGGGTGCCAACCGTAATTTCACGGCAGAGCCTTTTCCTGCTTGAAGGGGCGCTGAACTGGCAGCCGGAGGGCAGAGTGCCGCACGGAAAGCTGGTGGCCTTGGTGGCGGAGAGGATTGTAAGCGACGCTGGTATGGGTGTTGAGAATACAACTACCTATTTTATTCCGTTGGCTGAAAAACCGCAGTGGGTCCAAAGATGCACTGCCATTCGAAAACGTCCTGTTGCGACGCGGCGCTTTTCCTGGGGGCCGAGAGCAATTTCCAGACGCTGGGATTTGTGTGATGAAGCGCCTGACCCGCCGTCCGATCTCGCCTCCGGGGAGAAAGTAAGGGAGCCTGTTGAGCTTCTGAGGGAAGTTTGGTGGGTCATCAGGAACGGCCAGGTGTCCAGATGCCGCAGCAGGCCCGAAGTGGAGTTTTTCGCGCGCACCCGGCACTTCCGGACAAAAGAAAACGTCATCCTGCGCCAAGACGCGCTGCGGGTGCCCGCGGTGAAACCAAAGCCGGTAATCGACAGACTGAAGGAGATTGGTGCGGCACTGGAGTAAAAACCTTGGCCGCCACCCATAGTTTCAACGGAGGAAATTCCAATGGAAGGCGGTGGAGTGCGGGAAAAATTGAGCTGGCGGCAGAGCCCCTTGGGCGAGCAGCGGATAAATGCGCTTACCGCGATAGGGAACCTCATCAACGGCATTGCCTCTGGTATGGATGGGGACCGCTTGGCTTGGGTGGGCTTTTGGGCTGGTTACAATGCCGCAAAAGCCGGGATAGATGACCTTGCGCCGGCTATCCGGCAAGGAACTCATTTCATGGACCAGCAAAAAAAAGGACGGCCCAGCACTGCTACAGCTATGAGGGAAGCGGTGGCGGAGTTCATCCGCCGCTTTCCGGAATGTGACGCCCAGACTCTCGGGCTAATGATTCAGGAAGAGTCTAAAAAACCGGCTTCTACTATCGTATTCACTGAAGGCCGGGGGAGGTCAGGCGCTGGATTTTTCAAATTGGGAGAGACCAAGTGGAGCTACGCCACAATGCTGAAGGAAATTCGGGCCATCATCAGTGCAATGCGTTGAAATTCAGCATATTGTGTAGCGAAATTTCTTAAACCGAAAGGCCTTTCGGTTTACCGGGAAGGACGACAAGCCGGCGAACGTCAGCTTTATTCGGGTGTGTTCGTGCTCTTGCGGCGATGTCGCCAGGAGTCCGGACAGCATCACACCTAACCCGATAACATGAACGCATTTACTGAGACCACTGTTGAATCCGAATTCCTGAGAATCCCCGCCGCCATCAAATTCTCTGGTCTGGGCCGCACCACTATCTATCAAGCTATTGCCGAGGGACGCTTGCAGTCAAAGTGCATCCGCCGACGGGGCGCGCTGCGCGGCATCCGGTTGATCTCCAAGGATGCGCTCCGGGCCTTCATTGAGAATGCGGACTAACCGCCGCCACCGTACACCAAACGTACACCCGTATGCCACCGTCCCCTAACGTACCACGCCGTACTCCAAACGTACTCCAATTTCCTATCTAAATCAACGCCAGCCAACCGGCTTCACGCTTTCCGGCGGTTTGACGCTGGAGCCAAGGAAATAAGAACAAACTCAAAACGCCATGACCAAACCAAAGAATCCAACCCAAATCCCCGCCGCACTGCTTCGCGTCAGTGAGGCGGCTGATGTCCTCACCGTCTCGCCCTGGACCGTCCGGAGGCTCGTCCATACCGGCGAGCTTGAAAGCCGCCGTATCGGTGCCGCCCTCCGGATCAAACGCGCCAGCGTGGACAGGCTCCTGGCCTAATCCCAACCACCTCCCAACCATGTTCACTGACTTAGACATACTGCCGGAATTCATCACCGGCCCACCCGATGACCTCATCACCGCAGCCGCCGAAAAATTCGTCGCTGACAGCCGCATCGACCAGTTCGGCGCGGTCCGACCGGAGCCCCGGCTCTGCTTCCTCTCCGGTCCATCCGTCGTGCTCCGCGACGCGTGGGGCGAGATTTTGGGCAGGGTCGCAATCACTGAAATCACTCCCCAAACAATCTGAATACCATGAAGAAAAATAACGAACTACTGCAACTGCTCGCCAAGCACGGGCAGGATATGGCGTACTTCAACTCGTGCCAGGAGGCAAAGAGGCTGAAGCGTGAGCTGATCGCGGCTCTCGAAGCGGAGCTGAGTGAATACAAGATCAAAGCCCAGGAGGCTCTCACAAAACCAGGCAACGCGCTGGAGAATGGCAGGGAGGCCACGGCGTGCAAGGAGGCTGCCGGCATCACTGAGGCCCGGATATCTGCGGCGGAAGCGGAGCTGGCAGCATTGCCGGAAGGAAATCGTTCCTCGATCCGCTATGAGCTTCAGGGCGCTTTGCGCGTCAAGCTCAACACCCTTACAGATGCCCGGAAAAAGTATCTTTCCGATGCTTATGCAAGATGGGGAGTCTCCCTCACGGAGGGCCTGTGGAACATCATTCCGCGTGGGGCCACCAATGATACTCTGGCGAGCCTCCGTCGGGCAACTGAGGATGTTCCCGGAGTATGCACCGTGGAGACCGCCGAGCGGCACCTGAAGCTGCTGGAGGAGGAACTCGAATAGTAACCCGCCGGCTTCGACCGGGGACCCCGGCCCAGCTCGCCAAAAGCTTGGGCCGGGGCGTAAATTGACCCACGAGAGGGCACAATTTACGGTTTCGGCACCCGATGTCAAGTCCGGCACAACGACCAAAATTTGTGACCATAAAAACCCACCGCCCCGCGTGCCGGGGCTCCCACGAAATCACCGCCCCCGCGCCGGTGATGGTTATTCCGCCGGAAATTGACGACGCCCGCCTTTCCGTGCGGGGATTCAGAGTGCTTGGCCATCTCTGCCGGCGAGCGGCGGAGGATCCGCAGGCCGCCTACACTATTGGGGAAATCATGCTGGCCACACGCATGAACTACCAGGCTGCACAGGTGGCGCTGGGTGAGCTGACCATCAGCGGCTTTGTCATCAGGGAACGCAGGCCCGGAGCTGGCGTGGTTTTCCGACTGAGCGGAGAGGAGGAACGTCCATGAGTGCTAGGCATAGCAAATCCACGGTGGATTTTAAGGCCGTCAATGAACGCGTGCTGGCCAGCGCGGAAACCCTTGTTCTCTCCTGGCTTCCAGGCGGCAAACGGGCTGGCGCAGAGTGGGTCTGCGGCGATCGCAATGGGGGGCCGGGACGGTCCCTCAGTGTGAATTTGCACACCGGCATGTGGTCAGATTTCTCACTGGACGGCAAGGGCACCCAAGGCGGGGATCTGGTTTCACTGCTGGCACACATCCGCGGATGCACTCAGCTGGAGGCTGCGGCGGAAATCGACCCCTCGCTGGCCCGCTCCCTGAACGGAAATGGCCGCCGGCCCGCTCCTGCGCCTGCTCCCCAGGCAGCCCGGAGACCGGTGGCCGACTGGACACCCATCATCCCGGTTCCGGACACCGCGCCGGAGCCGCCAGCGTGGTTGTCCGTCCACAAGGAGCACGGGCCGGCGGTGGCCTCATGGCAATACCGCACGCAGGATAAGAGTCTCATCGGCTACATGATCCGGTTCAACCGGGAGGACAGCCGCAAGGACTATCGTCCGGTCACCTGGTGCGAGGGGCCGGACGGCAAACAGGAGTGGAGGGCCCAAGCATTCCGCGAGCCGCGCCCGCTCTATGGCTTGGAGTTCCTGCACAGGGACGGGCCGGTCTACATCTGCGAAGGCGAGAAGGCCACCGATGCCCTCCGCCGCATCCTGCCGGATGCCTGCGTGATGACATGGCCCGGCGGCTCCAACGCGGTCGCCAAGGCCGACTGGAGCCCGCTGGCTGGCCGGGATGTGATTATCTGGCCGGATGCAGACGAGCCGGGCACGCGGGCTGCGCTGGCGGTCCAGCAGCGGATTCCAAGGGCACGCATCGCCACGCCGCCGGCGGGTAAACCGAAGGGCTGGGACGCTGCGGACGCGTTCGAGGAGGGTTGGACCGAGCAGAGGGTGATGGAGCTGCTAGAACCTAAGCCGGAACCAATTGAAACCTCTGCCGCGCGCGTGGTGGATGGCCGCCACCCTGACCTGCCATTCCGCATGCTGGGCACGGACGGTGAGAGATATTACTACTTCCCCGATTCGAAGCTGAAGACTGTGAGCCTGTCCCCGCTGGGGCATGTGAAGTTGAACCTGTTCAGTCTGGCCCCGGATGACGCATGGAAGGCTGTATTTCCCAAGAGGGATGGATTTGATGAGGGCGCCGCGGCGAACGCCTTGATGCAGTGGAACGCCGCGCTGCCGGCATTCAACCCCAGCCGGGTTCGCGGCCGGGGGTGCTGGATTGACGGGGGGGATGTGGTATTTCATGCCGGGGGGCATCTTCGGGTGAACGGGAAGACGGTGGACATCCGGCACTACACCAGCCCGACCGGGGCTATTTATGAACGCGGGGCGGACATCCCAACGCATGACGGCCCGCTGGCCAGTAATATGGAGGGTGCCCGGCTGATCGAGCTGTGCCGGCTGCTGCCATTGGAGCGGCCTGTCTCCGGCCTCTTGCTGGCGGGCTGGGTGTATCTGGCGGTCATCTGCGGGGCCATGCACTGGCGGCCCCATCTCTGGGTGACAGGCACGGCAGGTTCCGGGAAATCGTGGACGGCGGCCAATATCCTTGCCCCTCTGCTGGGGGAAATCGGCCTGTCCGCACAGGGGAGCTCCACGGAAGCCGGCTTACGCGGGGAACTGAAATGCGACGCCAGACCGGTGATTTTTGATGAGGCCGAGAGTGAGGACGCGGTGGGACAGGCCCGGATGGCGAAGGTGATTGAGTTCGCCCGGCAGTCCAGCAGTGGAAGCGGAGCCGGAATCCTGAAGGGGACGGCCACAGGCGGGAGCGTGAAATACACCGCGCACGCCGCGTTCCTGTTTCTGAGCATCGGGGTGGCGGCTGTACGGGCAGCGGACACCTCCAGGATTACCGTGCTGAACCTGCGGAAGTCTGATGACCGGGAGAATTTCAAGCAGCTCCAGGAATTGTGCAGGGAGACGGCCGGAAATCCGGAATGGGTCGCGGCGATCCGCGCCCGGGCCATCACTAACGCCCTCACCATCCGCAAAAACGTGGAGGTTTTCAGCGCGGCGGCAGCGACCTTCACGGGGGACCGACGGTCAGGGGATCAGCTCGGCACTTTGTTGGGCGGCGCGTGGTCGTTGATGAACACGCAGCCAGTCACCCCGGAGGCGGCGCGGGATTACGTGGCCAAGCAGGATTTGAGTGGGTTCCTCCCGGAACTGGAGGACTCGGACGAAAGCCAGTGCTACAGCCATTTGATGAACTCCTTGGTGACCTTGGGACATGGGATGAGGGTTCCCGTGGGGGAACTGGTGGCGAAGGCGAAGGGCGGAGATCGGGATGCGCAGGCAGACCTGAAACGGAACGGGATGAAGGTCGAGGCGGACAGACTATGGATCGCCAACCGTCACCCCCAGCTGGAGCTGTTGTTCCGGGATACGCCATGGGCCGGGGCAAAGTGGGGCCAGCAGTTTGCCCGGATGCCCGGCGCTCAGAAAATGCCCGTTTCCAAGTTCGGGTCAATGTGCACCCAGCGGTCCGTTTCCATCTGCCTGAAGGACCATGATTGAGTCGAAATCCATTCTCGGCAGGGGAGGTAACAACCAGGTGTTACCTCCCAGATCAGCACATTATCGCCTGATTATCAACGAGTTGATCGAGGTAACAAAAAAAGGTAACAACGGCCAAAATATAGCCCCCCCCCTGAGAGAGAGACGTGGATATGCAGACGAGTAAACAGCCCCTTCTCCACATGGGGGTATACCTTATAAATCCTGTTACCTTGTTACCTTTAAGTGTAAGCCTTTTGATTATCAACGACTTACGAAGTAACAAAAAAGGTAACAGGAGGGTAACAGCCACACCGGCCCGTTACCGGCCACCAAACCGGGCCGCAGGCTGCGGGAGTCCATTCCCGGCACCAATTTTCACCAAAACCACACCCCAAACCTAAATAACAAATATGGCATCAGCAGGCATCGACATCAGCATCACCGGCAACAACGCAGCCTTCCTCGCGTCTCTGCGTGCGGCGGAGCGCGCAACCAAGCAGGCCGCGGACGCCGCCGTAGCAGGGGCGCAGCGCGAAGAGGCGGCCTATCAACAGGCCATAGCCGCCGCCCGCGCCAAATCTCTGGCCCTGCAGGCCGCCGCCCGCGCCGTGCGGCAGGCTGAGCAGGACGCTGCCGCCGCCGCCCGCACAGCCGCCCGCGCCGG
>JAQGPJ010000076.1 GCA_028293125.1 Verrucomicrobiales bacterium
ACAGTCTGGGCGTGCTCCTCTACGAACTGCTCACCGGGCGCACCCCCTTTGACCCGGAGGTTTTAAGGAAAGCGGGGCTGGAGGAGATGCGCCGCCTGATCCGGGAGGAGACGCCGCCCAAACCCTCCACCGCGCTGCAGACGATGGCCCCGGGGACAAGGACCAAAGTCGCGCGGCACCGGCAGACGGATCCGGCTAAAATCGCGGGGCTGCAGCGGGGGGACCTCGACTGGATTGTGATGAAGGCGATCGAAAAGGACCGCACGCGCCGCTATGAGACGGCCAATGGCCTCGCGCAGGACATCCGACGGCATCTCGGCGGAGAGCCGGTGCTGGCCGGCCCTCCTTCCGTGCGGTACTGGGCGGGTAAGTTCATACGTAAACACCGTGCCGGTGTTATAGTCGCCGCCTCCTTCCTCCTGCTCCTGACCGCGGGCACCGCGGTCAGCCTGTGGCAGGCTTCACGGGCCATTCAGGCGCGCAAGGGGATTCAACTCCTGTCAGACAGGATGCGGACAACGCTCAGGGAAGCAAGTTTAACGGCTTTTTACGAGGCGGACCGGCTCCTGGCAGTGGTGGATAACCGGAGCGTCGTTGATCCTCCAAATTTATACGAGGACGAAAAATGCCGCAATGCCCTGCTGCATTTGGCGCGCGCCGTCGTATATGATCCGGAGAACGTCCTGGCCCGGGAACGTTTTGGATGGGAGGCACTGACACGGCGCAGCTTCTGGCTTTCGGTGCCGCTGTTTGAGGCTGGCGGAAGCTTAAACGTTTCCTCCGACGAGGGCCGCGCCATTCACCACACCTTTGACGGCTTGGTTTCAACCATCCCTCTGTCGGCCCCCGGAGCCGGGCATGCCGTTCAGATAGAGCCGGGCTGCGAAAGTTTGATCACCCCCCAGGCATCCACTCTGTCATCCATTTCTCCGGACGGAGCAATACTCGTTACCACAGGGCCAAACAAGGAAAGGAACGGAGGGGGTAACCACAGTCTTTTGTTATGGGAAACACAGACTGGAAAGAAGCGGTGCCACCTCCCCGTCACCGCGGTTACTTTTATCATTTTCAGCGACGACGGCGCTTTGCTGTTCACCGCCGCGGGAGCAGGCGTGAGTGTGTGGGATGTCAAAGACGGAACATTGCTGCGCGCGCTGCCTCACGACGGGACAATCACCGGAATGGAGACTCTCCATTCCGGTCTTTTGATTACGAGGCAAAAGGAGGGGCCTTCCCTCGTGTGGCGTCCGGCAACAGGTGAACTTCTCACCACCTTTCCCGAGCCGGGGGTCCTCGCAATTACAGCGGACGGCAAGTTCTCGATCGCGGAGCCACGGAAAGCGGACGCTGAATCCCCGCTCACGGTAAAGGATTCACAGGACCGGACTCTGGGGACCATTCCCCGTGCGCGGGCGAGGGCCCGGTTCAGCCCTGATCACTTTTGCATTATCACCTACGGGCACCGGGCCGGGATGCCGAGGTCCTCGCCAGGAGAAATTCATAACGCGGAGGTTTGGCCTTTTCCTGATTTTCATGCAGGGAAACGGATTATTCTGGAGCATCCGGATGAAATTACGGATGCCAATTTCAGCCCCGACGGGAAATTGCTGGTCACCGCCTGTGAGGACGGTTTCGTGCGGGTGTGGAATCACCGGACCGGCCAACTGCTTCAAATGATGCGGGCCACGGGAGAAAGTGCTCCGGATGTGGGCTCCGCCATGTCGGCCGTCTTCACTTCCCAAGGGCACCGGATTATCACCTCAGGGCATGCAGCGATTCCTTCAACTCTCGGCACTGTCACGCGCGTCTGGGAGACGGCCGTCGAAAGTCCGGCCATCCATGTGGCCGATACGGTTCAGGGAGGATGTCTTGACCACTCAGGCGGAAGGCTCCTGACTTTCAACGGGGATGGAGATGTGCGCGTCTGGAATCTCGAACAGTCTCAATCACCGCGGGTGCTTTCACACGTCGGTGTGGTGGATGAGGCGGGCTTTTGCAAGCATTGCCCAGCAGTTTTCACCATCAGGGAAAGGAGGCAGGCAGCGGAAAGCCCCGGTTCATCCAACAGGGTTTGGGCAGGGGCTGGAGACATTCAATGGTGGGATGTTCCATCCGCAAAGGTGGTGTTTGAGAGTAAGGGTGACCTGCGCGCGATCAGTCCGGGCGGGGACCGGATCGCTTATCCGGCGGACGGAGGAGTCGTTGTCAAAGAAACCCCGGCCGGCAGGGTGGTGGTCACTTTTGTCAGTCCCGGCGACGGGATTGCCGGACTTTCTTTTTCCAGCGACGCCCGAAAACTTTTCGTGTTTCACCAGTCCGGTTTTTGCGTCCTGCATGACGCCGATTCCGGCGCTGTTCTGGCGGAGGCCCGTCTGTCAGCCGCATTGGAGAGAAGCCCCTCACCCGATGGCACCCTGCTGATGCAACGCCTCACGTCTTCCCGAATATCAATATTGAATATTCTGACTGGGAAAGTGACGGCGGAAATCAGCGGACTATTTCAGGCGGATGCCATGGGGTGGGCGGCCGGAAGCGACCGTTTTTGCATCCAGAGCGGCGGAGAATTCTATTTTTATGACTCGCGGGAGGGCAGGCGGAGCCGCTTGTTCGATCTTCCGGGTATTCGGGCGCACTGGCCGCTTTTTGCCATGGACCGGGGATGCCGACGCCTGTTAGGAAACGGTCCGTTGAAGGCAACTCTTTGGGATGTGAATTCCGGAGCCGTGCTCGCTTGTCTGCCTGGCGGAGAAAGAATGGCATCCATGACTCCAGACGGAAAACGTTTCGCGGTGCACAGCAACCGACAGGCACAGGGCGTGTCCGTGTACGATACCTCTTCCGTGGAAATACTGCGCAGAATCGGGCCTGGGTCTGTATCAGCTGCGGATTTTGAGCTAATGGCGCGGTATCTTGTTGGTCAGGAAATCACCGTTGAAGGAGTGCTGCGCAAACTTTCAAATCCAGAGTGGCGCGTCATCCGGGGGGAACTGCAGCAACGGGCCGCCGCGGCAGATCCACTCCATGCATGGGCATCCTGGCTGATTTTGAGAGGTTCTGGCGCTCGCCGGTGGCCGGATGGTCCTGTTATTGGTGATAATTCGGCTTTGGTAATTTGAAATGAGAAAATTCTGGCGTTTTTTCCAGACTGTTTTATACTCCGGGCGGATGGTCACTGTCCGGATGGCTGCGATGGGCGCGGCCTGAAAGACACACCAGCCATTAAAAAATGACTCCGGCTCCGGACTTCTGTCCGTCGCCGCGCGTTTCTCCGCTTTCTGCATGGAGGTCTCCCACCTTTTCCGCACGGCCACCAACAACGGGGCGGAGCACGCGCGGAGCTATCTTCATGGACTGTTCCAGGCCCTTCCGGGCTCCAAAAACATGGAGCGCATGGAGGAGACGGTGGCCGGGGCGGATTACGAGGGGATGCAGCATTTCATCTCCGGGTCCCCCTGGTCCGCGCGGCAGGTGATGGACCACGTGGCGATGGAGGCCTCGCGCCTGATGGAGGGCCCCATGGCCCTGGCTTATATTGATGAGACGTGCTTCTCCAAAAAGGGCACCGCCTCGGTGGGCGTGGCCCGGCAGTACAACGGACGGCTGGGGAAGGTGGACAACTGTCAGGTGGCGGTCTTCGCGGCCCTGGGCCGCGGTGACCGGGCGGTGCTGGCCGGAGCGCGGCTTTATCTGCCGGAGGAGTGGTGCCGGGATGCCGCCCGCTGCCGGCGGGTCGGCATCCCGGAGGAGAACCGCGTCTTTAAAACCAAAGCCGCCCTGGCCTTGGAGCTCATTCTCCATCTGCGCGGCATCGGGGCCGATTTTGAGGCCGCGGTGCTGGATGCCGGTTACGGCAGGGATCCCGCGCTGCTGCGGGCGCTGGATGATGCCGGGGAGACCTTCGTGGCGGATGCCCAGCGCAGCCAGCGCATCCGGACCACGGATCCCTGGCCGGCCCCGCCGCTGCCAGCCGGGGGCGGCCGCAAAGCCGCCACGCCCCGCGCGGCCACCGCTCCGGTCACCGTGGCGGACTGGACCGCGGCTCAGCCCGCGGACGGCTGGACGCTTACGGTCCTGCGCCGGGGGACACGCGGTGAGGTCCGCGTCGAATACCTTCATGAAAGGGTTTATTTATGGGATGGCAAAGAGGAGCAGCCCCGCCTGTGGCATCTCACCGCCCGGCGCGCGCTGGACAAAAACGGCCAGCCGGAGGAGATCTCATGGACTCTGAGCAACGCCCCCGCGGACACTCCCGCCGTCCGCCTGATCCACATGGCCTGCGCAAGGTATTTTATGGAGCGCGGCTTCCAGGACGCCAAAACCAGCCTCGGCCTCGCCGATTATCAGACACGCGGCTGGCTGGCATGGCATCATCACGTGGCCCTCGTCATGCTGGCCATGCTTTTCCAACTCCGGGAGCGGATGATGCACACGGAGGAGCATCCTCTGCTCAGCTGCGCGGATATCGTGGAGCTGCTGCGCCATTTCCTGCCCGCCGCGGTGGTGACTCCGGAGGACGTCCTGCGCCAGATGGAGCTCAGACACCGCAAGAGACGCGCCTCCATGGACTCCGCCGCGGGAGTCCAGGCTCCTTTGGAGGGCATGCCCGAATTATTTAGATAAATTACCAAAGCCGAAATAATTCCCCGACCAGGCTCTCCAGCGGGAATTAGAAGCCAGGGCTGAGCGGTTTGATGGTAAGCGTTTGACGGATGAACGTCGGGTATGGAGAGCGGGGCCGCCTCCTCGACTCCGGCCAGGGCTTTGGCCTGCCTCCCAAGTGGCGCAGCGGCATCTGGTTTCTGCCTATTGACCATCTTCTGATTTCCCGGCACTGGCGGACGCTGGACCGCTGTGTCCACACCGGGGATCTGGGCTCGGATCATCAGCCTCTCATCGAAATGCTGGCCCTTTCCTCAAATAGCCACTTTCCACGCTCACCCCGATCCAATGACCGGGACAGATTTCGGCGCCCGGACACAATAATACCTATTATTGGGTTGACCCCGGAGTTCGTGTGACACCCTGAAAAGGCGGTTTCGCTCCGGCCCCGTGATTTGAGCCGATTTTGTGGGATTGCCAACGACCGGCGGGCCTGAATGGCAGGCGGAGGAAAAACGGGCGGCGAAAACCACAGGGGTTCCTAAGGGGAAAAGCGGGAGTTTCAGGGCCAAAAGTTTTGCATTGGCGGTCACGTAGAGAGTTCCGTCATAAATGACAGGAGGGGCGTAACCATGCGGCATGTCATTGGTGTAACGGCTGCGGCCCGGTTTCCGGTTCGTGAACTCCACGGTGCCGACAGGGACGCATTCCGCCGCGTCGCGGTAGATCGCAAGGCCATCCTCCGTGGCCAAGTACACGAACCCTCCATGAACGAGCGGCGCGGACCAAGCGCAATTGATGGCGGCGTCCTCATTGGTTTTGTCCCAGAGCGCCTTTCCGGTTTCAGGGGAATAAGCTGTCAGGCCACTGGCGTTGTGGAGGTAAATATTGGAGCCGACCGCCGCCGGAGCCACCGGGCCGCGTGTTTTGAAGGAGGTCCAAAGACATTTCATCGTCTCTCCCTGCTCAATACCCAGACAGCAAATGGGGGAGGACACATTGCGTCCAAGTTCAGGAGACTCTCCCGAGAAGACGATGAGCCTGCGGGCGTCCAGCCGCTGCAGCTCCCAGAGCGGGCCGGCCATGCGCGTGGCGGCATCCACCGGTAGGAATTCCCCGGCCGGCCGCACGGCGTGCAGAAGCGTTCCGTCGATGGAGAACGTCCGGACATCACCGGTGGCGGTGACGACGGCGAATCTGTCAGATCCCAGCGGCACACACGAGGGGGGCCGGTCGACAGCGCCTGAAGGCCCCAGCGTGCGGGTCCAGCGGAGCCTGCCGCCGGTCAGGTTCACCGCCGCCATCGTGATATGCACCGGTTCCCGCTCCCGGACGGGGCGGAATTGAAGGTGAAAAGAAGTGTCCCGCCGCAGCGGGAAACCACCGGCATCAGATAGCCCATATCATCGCTGAGGCGCGGCGTCAGCCCGGTGGCCACCGGAATATCGAGGTCCCACAACCGCACTGGCCCGCCGTCCCCGGCGGACAGTTCAATGCGCTGGAGATGCCAGTCCGCCGTCAGGGAGACGAACCCGTCCTCCAGCATCACCGGCGGCCAGGTGAGGGACAGTTCAAAACCGGAAACGCGCGGACGCCGTGAAACCGGGCCGGAAAATTTATGCACGACCTCTCCGGTGGACCGGTCGCAAAGCAAAAGACGGATGACGGGCTGCCTGAAAAGAGGCGAATACCCTTTAATGGCTCCGTCCTCCGCCTGCATGGCCACCCCATCCGGGCGGGTGTCATCCGGCGCGTGGCCGCTGTCCGAAACAAAAAGAAAACGGTCCGTCGCCGCCAGCACCGCCGCGCATCCTCTGAAAGTCCGCTCATACAGCACTGTGAAATTGCCGCCCTCCACCTCCCCGTGCGCCGTCCACAACGGAATGAGCAGCAGGGCGGTAAGGCCGGAGAGGAAATGTTTCATGGGATGCGCCTAGCGGTTCGCGGTTGCCAACGCATCGCGCAGAAGCGCGCGCGGGCAAGCTTCCTGAATCGGGGAATCAGGACATGGGATGCGGCGCGGGCCTCCGGTTGTGTGAAAAAGTCTCTCTGCCGGCATGGCGCATCAAGCCGCAACAAATTTTGGAACCAATAAGATACATTATTGTGTTGAACCTCTCAAAGGGAAACGTCGGGCGGGCCCCCGGCGCCCACTTCCCCAAATTCCTGCCTGCGGGCGGGCTTGTGCTTTCTCTCGGGAGGGACCGCCTCCGGCCCGCGCCGGGGCCGGAGGCGCTGCGCCAAGACTTTCAGGGGTTCTGGCCGACTCTCCAGATTTTCAGCTCCAGACGCTCCCCGGCGAGATTGGCAGAGACAAGATCGGAGACCGCCTCCTCCGAAGGCACCGGAGCCAGAGCCACCAGCGCGGGCTCGCGCCAAGCGGCGCCGGGAAGCAGATGGCAGGTCTGGGACGCATGGCCGGCGGGGATCACCTGCCGGGTGTTGAAATCAAGGCTCCAGACATTGATCCGCAGCTCCTCGTGGTCATCGATCACCGCCGTCACCGCCATGGAGCCCTCCCAGGCATCGATGGCGAAGGTTTTGACCCGCACCGGACCCTCCGGGCCAACCTTGCCGCCGGCCTCCGGGAATTCGCGGACGCCGCGGGCATCCGGCGTGAAGAGGCGGCGGTAGCCGTAGTCGAGCATGTTCTGCACATCACCGGCGCCATCGCCAGTTTGCTGCAATCCCACGGCGAGGGTGCGGTCCAGGCGCCGTGCGGTGGCCACGCGGGAGGTGGTGCACCAGGCGGCGGAGGGCCGGGCGGGCACATTGAGGGCCTGATCGGAGTCATACCAGAGACCGCCGTTGCCGCCCTTCCAGGCAAGCCTGCCGGGATACAGACCCATGCTCATCATCTGCGGGAAGGGCCCGCTGCACTTCGCGTTCTTCATGATGTCCTTGCCGCACAGCGCCTCCTCCGGCTGATCCCCGTAAAGCTCCAGACTGGAGAACCGCACAAAAAGAGGATGCCGCACTCCCTCGCGCAGCAGGGTGACCAGATCCTGCGGCTTGGTCACCCAGCCGCCGGCGGGATGGCCGAAGACGCTTTCGGTCAATCCCAGTTCCGCGGCGCGCTGGTTCATCATGTTGATGAACTCATGCGGATCCCCCTTCACTTTTTCGGCAATGTGCTGGCCGATGGCCACGGAGGAGCGGTTGCAGGAATCGTTCATCATGGCCGCCAGCAGCAGGCGCAGCGGCATGACATCCCCCGGCTGGATGAACGGCTGCTCCTTCCCCTCGCCGTCGAGTTCCTCTTTTCCTTCCGCATCGTAGGTTCCCAGCTTGCTGCCTCCTGTCGTGCCCGCCAGTTCGCTGACTGTCACCAAATCATCCAGAGTGGCGAGCCCCGCCCCGATGGCCTCCACCGCCAGCAGCAGCGTCATGGTTTTGGTGGAGCTGGCGACATGCGCGGCGTCCAGAAACTCATTATGGCCGAAGAGTCTTCCGGCACCCTTTCCGCCGGCCTCCTCGCGGGCCAGATCCGTCACCAGGCCCATCACGCGATGGCGGACCTTGGTGAACCACTCGAGGTCGGTTTGATAGGTCAGGCCGTATTCCGCCGATCCGTGAATGATCAGCGCGGCTCCGCAATCCGTGTCGTCCCCGTTATCACGGAAGGGGTTGCCCGCCACAGTATCCTCCTCGCCGTCGGCATTGAAATCCCCACCGCCCACGAGGCAGGAGCCGAAGCGGACCCCGGCCGCGGCCTCGCCATCCACAGCATAATTCTTGCCGCCGGTTTCCTTTTTCCCGCCATCCTGATGCACACGCAGTGCACCGGTCCCGGTCAGGCCCGCGGCGCTCCCAGGGATAAGCAGAAAGGCTCCGGCGTCCGGTTTGCCCGGGAGATCAGTGCCGGGCGCTCCGGCCATCAGGTCCCTGAATCCGTCGCCGTCGGTGTCCGCCGCCGCCACGCTCCAGCCGAAGCTGTCTCCCGCTCCGGGCTGACCGGGCAGCGCGCCGCCGGAGGGAAGAATCTTGGACTCCGTGATCAACTGCTCATTGAACCAGGTCAGTCCCAGAAAGGTGCCATAAAGGACATGCACCGCGCCGCTGTCCAGGCCGCCGGCGTCATCACCGGGAATGCCAAGTGACAAATCCTCCGCGCCGTCCTTGTTGAAATCCCCCGCGGTGAGGCTGTAGCCGAACATGTCCCCCGCCGAGGAGACGCCCAGAATATCCTCCCCGGCCTCAAAACCGTCCCGGCAAATGAAAACGTTATTGCCGAAACCGTTTTCCGCATGACCGTAAAGAATCTGAGCGGCGCCGGCATCCTCTTTATTGCCAATGTCCTCAAAGGGAATGCCCACCGCCAGATCAGCCTTGCCATCGCCGTTGAAGTCCCCGGAGGTCAGGGAGGCGCCGAACTTATCCCCCTCCTCCGCCTCATCCTTCATCCCTGGACTGTCCTGATGAATATAGCGGCTGCCGGTGGTGGAAAGCGCCTTGGCCGCGCCCCACAGCACATGCACGGCACCGGCCTCAGAGCGGCCGCCGACCGTTATGTTGGGTACGGAAACCGCCAGGTCATCCCGTCCGTCCTGATTGAAATCCCCCGAAGCCAGAGACCAGGAAAAATTCCCGTTTGGAAACAAGGAATGACCCAGTGTCTCCTGCGTGACCAAGTGGTTCCCGTCCGCGGCCAGACCGAAGGGCGAACCGTAGATGACCGTGACCGATCCCGCGCCGGCGGCGTTTTTCACGGTCTCCAGCGGTGAGCCGACGGCCAGATCATCGTTGCCGTCGCCGTTGAAGTCCCCCGCCGCCAGTGAGCGTCCAAAGCCGTCACCGGCTTTCGCCTCCCCGGCCAAACCGTTTTTGCCCCGCATCCAGATCTGATCATACTCCCTGTTGGTGATGCCCTCCGCTGAGCCGTGCAGAATGTAAACCGCTCCCGCGCCGGTGTCCCGGCCGGGGGCGCCGATGGCCGCGTCATCAAAACCGTCGCCGTTAAAATCCCCGACAGCCAGAGCGCCCCCGAGAAGTTCCCCGGCCTGCAGGGCGGAGGCGAACGAATCCGTCAACGCCGGCGAGGGCAGGGCAATACCGTTGAGGCCCGGGGTTTGATCCGTCGTTTCATCCGTGATGAAGTGGGCGTCATACTTAAAGGGCACGATGCGGTCCGGGCGGCGGTCCCAGACAGCCAGCCGCAGTGATCCATCCGGCCTGCGGACGGCGGTGGTGTAGCCGCTGGAGGTCAGCCCGGCCACGGCATTGGCCTGCTGCGGCAGGGCAGTCAGGTTTTCGCCGCGGATGTCAAAGGCCTTGTCCAGGGCGTAACCGCCGTCCGCGGAGCCGTCATCCTCCGTCCACACGGGGTGATGCGCCAGATTTCCTTTGTCGCTGGTGAAGGTGATTTGAAACTGATTGCCGCCGAGGTGCGCGAGGCGCAGCGCGGGCTTCTCCGCCAAACCGGTTGTCAGCAGGTTCCCGGAATCCTTCAATCCCGTGAGCGCACCGGTGACGGCGTTCACCTGCCAGGTGATGAGCCGGACCGACCTGGCGCCGCCGCCGGCGGGCTTTGTCACAACCGCGGTGACAACCTGATAGTGGGTGATGCCGTCGGCCCTTGTTGAAAAGGCGCGGTGCGCCATGTCATACTCCAGCACCTCAACCCCGGCATTGCTTCCGTAGCCGATGGATTTGTGGTGGATAAAGGTGCCGGTGCCGGGGGCAAGGGCGCGGCTGGAAAGCCACAGGTCCCCGTTGGCCCGGATGCGGCCGGTGACGAATTTCGGCGCTCCGCTCTGGGCGGCGGGCGCCAGCGGATGCACCCGCGGGTGATGTCCCTCAATGGGCGGCGTGGTGAAAAGCGCCACCGGGTCCGCCCCCGCCGCGGCGCGCCAGTTGGTCAGTTGATGCCACCCTCCGGTGCCTGCCGCGGTCACCAGCTCCGCTCCCGGTCCGGCGGCGGCATTGCCGGAGCGGATAAAGGCCACATCCACTTCACGCAGGTCCGCCTGCGGGCGGGGGTTTCTGCCGGGATCATGGGCATCGGCCCAGGCGCGGGCTGTTTCCGCATCCCCCGGACCCGCAGGACCTGCGGAGTTGGCGGTGGCGGGCGACGTCCCGATCACCGCCTCCTCAAAATCCGTCAGGCCGTCCTGGTCCTGGTCCCTGTCGGAGACATTCAGACGGTAGAACCCGCGCGTGGCCTGAGTGTCCATCGGAAGATCAATGGTGACCGGTCCGCCGGTCTCCCCGTTGATCGGATCGCCAAGATTCCTCCAGGAGCCGCGGGTGAGGTCCGGGGAAACCTGAAATTGATAGAGCTTGCCCGGCAGCGCGTCAAAACCGGTGCGCAGCATCCTGCGGCCGTCCTCTCCGGTGACAGGCTCCAGCGTCCGCAGATCCAAGCGGGAGACCGGCTCCCAGGCGCTGGTGCCGGCGGCCTCCTCAACGCGGTCGGACACGCCGTCACCGTCGGAGTCCTCATCCCCGTTGGCGCTTGGGATGCCGTGGAAAACCTGCCAGATGTCCGAATGGCCGTCGCCGTCCCGGTCCAGAAAGGTTTGGGCCGGTAGAACCGGAGGGAAAAGCGCAGCCAGAGCGGCGACGGTGCGGAGGGCGGGAGTGACGTGGTTCATGGCGGTCGGAGGCTTGTGGGAAACGCATCCTGCGGGGGTTGCCGCAAGGGGGGCGCAAAGGGATAAGAGGTGGTTTGGAATGAATGAGTTATTAGGCGGCGGCGGGCCGGATGATGTTGGTCCAGGCACCGGACCGGAGGCATACGCATCTTGCACGCCATCTTGATGGGTTCAGACGCAAGTATTTGACTATCAACATTATATAATTGGGGATTATTTAAACTCTCTGATTTTGTCCTGTTTGGCGGACGGTGATCTGCGGTTAGTGGAGCCTTGGCTCCATTTTATGGAGCAGTCACGCTATCAGGAAGGACGGGATAGCTTCGCGTCAGGTGTTTTGGGCGCTTTCCGGATATTTTGTTCCGCCTCCTCTCCGCCAAAGCTTATGCTGAAAATTGAGGTGGGCTCGAATCACCGTCTTCATGTCCCACCGCCTGCCCCGGAAGCTCATCATCTCCTCGGCTCCACCCTGCAGAGCAGGGCCAAATACTACGGCCCCTTTTTGGGGAGGGGGGCCGTGCGCGTGAATCTCAAAATCTCGTTTTCGGGGATCTCCCTCATCTGGAAACCGCTTACCTCATGCGCTGAAAGGATTCACAGTAAAGGTCAAACTCCAGACATTCGCATCCCGCCCCCGCCCTCCGCGAAAATCCCCCAAACCTGCGGGACCTCCCCGGACTTGGTGGGCGTTTACATTACTGAATCCCGAGACTCTTTCACTTCCCCCTGGCATCATCAACGCTGCCACATGCCTTTATGAGGGAAAACTTCTGGAACACCCACTCCGTTCTCGCCGCCATGACCCTCGGTGCGTCCGACGCCTTCCTTGTGCTCAATGGATTTTACCTCTTCCAAGGGGTGGTCCAGACCCCGGACCAGATCCTCGAATGCCAGCTCCGCATCGGCGCGGCTCTCGCTCTCTGGGCCGTCGGCTGCGGCATGACCTCCCGCACGCACCACGGATCATGGACCCGCGGCCTCTTCTGCGGAATATTTTTCCTGCCCGGCCTCTGGGTTCTGCTGCTGACCACAGGCCGCAAAACCCGGCAGGAGCTCTGGGAGCGGGAGGCGGCCAAACGGGAGCGGCAGCACCGCAATGTGAAGCCCCTTACTGAAATTTTCGGAGGCGAACCAATAATTTTATTATTGGGCCGGCCCCTTCCCCCGGAGTACCACCCTGAAATGCCGGCGAGTATGCGGGCCTGCCGGGGATACATAACGTGGTCGGGCATCATTCGAATCTGGACAAGTTTTCAGAAAATGAGGAATCAGAGGAATCCACTCTGCGCCGGCGGCTGGCTTGTGAAAACCGGGATGCTCATGTGATCTACCTCGTAACAGCTTCTGCAGAAGGGTATTACACCTCGCGCGTCAGCTTCATTCCGCGCATTTTGGCAATCACGATGGGCACGGATTCGATTTCGACGTTGCTGGCGTCCAGGCCGTAGGCGGCGTCTTCGCGGATGCTGAGCCAATGGCGGATCAAATAGTAGGCCCTCATGATGAAATTCTGCCTGAAGGTCAGATCGTTTTCGTGGCTCAGAAACGAGCTGTGCAATACGAACCGGATGTCGCCGTCGATTTGGTGTTTCTCCAGGACCGGGTGGCGGCTGGTGATGTTCACCTCGTTATTGGCCTGCATGTCTTTGAGGGCGAGTTCAAAGAAGTAATTCAGACGTGCTTCGATGCGGAAGCCAAGGTTGAACGTCAGGTGGTAAACATCTTCTTTGATGACCGTCTTGACGCTGTATTTCATCGTGAAGGGTTCAGAATCCGTTTTGACGTGGACGAACCAGTAAACATCCGCGCGCTTCGGCGTTTTCTCCAGAATGGAGCGCACGGTCTCCTGTTCCAATTTATCCGTGGTGGGCGAGCCGGTCAGATAGACCAAATGGGTTGCATATTGGGGAAGGGTGCGGTCGTTGCTCAGCTCCTGCAATGTCTGGAAGAAGGGGCCGGTGTCTTCCATGATGGTCAAACTGCGGCGTAGCGTCCGGCCCTGATACCACAGCCACATGATGGAAATGAGGACCGAGCCGCCGAGAATGGTGATCCACCCGCCGTGGGGGAATTTGATGAGGTTGGCGATGAGGAAGGCGGACTCCATGATGAGGAAGAACGCGGGGATGAAAAAGGCTGCGGGCTTGGAATAACCTCTTGCGCGCAGGAAAACAGACAACAACACCGTGGTCATCATCATCGTCAGGGTCACGGATAACCCATAAGCGGCTTCCATGTGCTTGGATTCCTTGAAGAAGAGCACCACAACGACGCAGCCGGCGAACAGCAGCCAGTTGACCTGTGGAATGTAGAGCTGACCTTTGAAGTCGGTTGGATAAACGATGCGTTGCCGATACCAGAAATGAAGCCGGATCGCCTCCCCGATCAGCGTGAACGCACCGGAAATAAGGGCTTGGCTGGCAATGATCGCGGCGGCCGTTGCTATTACAATCCCGAGGGGCAAAACAGCCCGCGGCACGATGGAATAAAATGGGGTGACCCCTTCCAGTTTCGAGCCCAGGTGGTGCATCAGAAACGCGGTTTGACCCGCGTAGCTGAGAATCAGGCAAAGCTTCACATACACCCAGCTATAACGGATATTGACACGCCCTACGTGGCCCATGTCGGAATACAGAGCTTCGGCCCCTGTGGTGCATAAAAACACCGCCCCCAAAAGCCAGAACCCGCCCGGGTATTCCACCAGGAAACGATACACCCAAATGGGGTTCAACGCCTGCAGGACCGAGAAGTCGGAGGCCAGCGATATCAAACCGATGGCCCCGATGAAGGTGAACCAGACAAACATGACCGGGCCGAAGAATTTCCCAATGATCTGCGTGCCAAATTGCTGCGCGAAAAAAATCAGGAGCAGAATAACTATAACAATTGGCACCGTTGGCAGATCCGGGGCGTAAATCCGCAGGCCTTCCACAGCGGACGAAACTGAAATCGGCGGCGTGATGATCCCTTCGGCCAGGATAAAGGCACCGCCGATTATCGTCGGATACAAAATCCATTTGCCCGCCTTTTCGTAGATCAGGGAGTACAGAGAGAATACTCCGCCCTCCCCATGGTTATCGGCGCTTAGGACGATCGTGATATATTTGATCGTGGTTTGGAGTGTCAAGGTCCAGAAGACCGCGGAGAGAGCGCCGAGCGCAAGCGTCCGGATTATCTCACGTTCTCCAACAATGGCGGCGAAGGTGTAGAGAGGCGAGGTGCCAATGTCTCCGAACACGATGCCAAGGGCAACGAACAGGCCTGCCCATGAAAGCTTATTCAGGTCATGCGGCCGGGCGTGGGAATTTTCAAATTTCATGGTGGGGGGCCGGCAGGCTATCAGTAGTTCCAGCCTGCTGCAAGCCAGCCCGTGCCCACGCCCCTGGCCGGTATGCGGAGGGGGGGAACGGCTTAGCACGTCCAGAACGAATGGGCCCGAGCGCTACCATTCCAAGCACTGGCTGGCGGTCATCATAATGATGTTTACGAGGCCAGTTTGGAAACGTGGCTGCCGCTGCTTGCCACCAGCCACTCCGGGCTGGCGGTGGCAGACCTAGCGGCTGCGGCAACGGCGGGAAGACGCCAAGGACCGGGTTTCGCACTGAGGGCTCTACACTTTCCGCCCGGTATTTTTCAATCAGGGTGAGCAGCTCCGGCATGGCCTCCGGTTTCAGCTCGGCTCTCAAGTCCAACCCGGAAGTGGAGAATCCCGAATTGATTAAATTCTTCATGCGTGACCATGTCAGAATGTATACTTGGGTCAGCATGTAAACTGATTTTTAGTCTGCTGCCTACGTCGGCTCAGAAGAGGAGGGCAGGGATGATCCCACTGCTTTCCCCCAAGCTGCAATTTCCGGAAATGTCCGGCTGAGGAGGCGGAACGCCACGGCGTCGGTTCCGGGCCATGAATGCCTGCCGCCGCTTTGGAAGCCAACAGTTTATGGCCTGGGTCCGACGGAACCCCGATTTTTCAATCACACATGTACCCAAGGGTGAACCCATGGGGCGGGGGACCCCGAAAAAAGCCCGAAAAACGGACCTTTGGTGCGCTTGGTTTTCGGGAAATTTACGGTCTTTTTTCGGAGGATCCGCCTTCCGGCGGCAAAGACTGAAAAAGCTCCGAGAGAACACCGAGGTCCTCTGAATTTCCGGGCCCTCAGTGCGCGGAGCGACCGCTGCCGGGTTCCAGTCCCATGGAAAATTCCCTCATCCGGTCCTGCGGCCACCTGCGTTAAGGAAAATTGACGGAATCTCCCTGAGAGCTGTTACTCAGGTATCCGGACGGCCCAACCGGCTGCACCCCCATGAAAGGAACGCCGCCCCTGACACTGCAGTGCAAGGGGCGCCCTTCCGGCCTCCCAGTGGAGCGCCGGTCTTGGAGAGTCCCTGCGGAACGCGGAGGTGCTCGGGCGCACTTTTTGTTTTTACTAACCGGGATCGCCGCCTGCTCAAAGCCCTGTACTGGGATGGGACCGGCCTGTGACTCATGACAAACAGACACGCTCCACAATGCGCGTTTTAGTTTGCATTCGAAAATCCTCTATCCATTTCATCCGCTGTTCGGGAAGGATTATGGGACCTTCGGCTCCGCCGGCGGTGAGCGGGACATGGTTTATGTGCGGCTGGCCGACCGGTCGACGCGGCGTGCCCGCCTGGATGTTCGATCCGGTGATTTGTTCCGGGATCCGGCTGGAGGAGAGTCCTCTGATCGAATGCGGGGCTTTGAATGCGCTGGCCCTTATGCTTGCGCAAGTCCGGGAAATTGCCCGGACTGGAGGCATGGACTTCCACAACCGCAATCAACGGACGGCCCGGCGTGTGAAGCATGACGGACAGCTGATGCCCGGACTCGGCTGCCCTCACCAGCCGCAGCGCCTGTCCGAGCCCAACCGCCGCCAGTGCAACCGCCGCCAGTGCGTCACCCTGCTGGGCAGGATGCTGCTCTGCGCGCTCAACCATAAACGCGAACCCAAAACCAATATCCAGCCATGAATGACAAAATCACCTCGGCCCATCCCGACCGGACCGCCTACATTTACATCCGCCAGTCCACGCTCCAGCAGGTGACGCACAACGCCGAAAGCGCACAGCGTCAGTATGCCCTGCGGGAACGCGCTCAAACACTTGGATTCCGCTCCGTGACCGTGGTGGATGAGGATCCCGGAGTCTCCGGCGCCGGGTCCCAGCAAAGGCCTGGGTTCAGCCGTTTGCTTGCCGCCATCTGCAATGGTGGGGTTGGCGCGGTTTTCGCGCTGGAAGCCCCGCGTTTGGCCCGCAATAACCGGGACTGGCACCACCTCATCGACCTGTGTGTGCTGACGCGCACGCTGGTGGTGGACGCCGACGGAATTTACGATCCCCGCCAGATCAACGACCGCCGGACCGACAGGTCCAGCAGGCGATCCGCGACTTCTTCCTGCGGCTGCGGGCCAGCTCCTCCCTGAGGCAGGTTCTGTTACGGCATCATCAGGAGAGGATCACCATCCCGGTGTCGCGCATGGGTGAAGGTGGTGAATCACTTGAATGGAGGCTGCCCGACTATCAACAACTGCTGCGGATGGTGAAAAACCCCACCTATGCCGGAGCTTACGCCTGGGACGCTCGGGCGCGCGCTCCAGGGTTGTCGATGGCAGATCGCGCAAAACCGGGGGCCACCGTCTTGAAATGGATCAGTGGCAGGTCCTGTTGAAGGAGCATCATGCGCGATATCAATCAAGTGGGAGGACTATCAGTCAAACCTCGACAGGCTCGTGTCCAACCGGACCAAATCCCATCAGTCCAGCACCGGCGCGGCCCGCGGCGGCAGCGCGCTGCTTGCCGGGCTGCTGCGCTGCGCGCTGCGGCCACAAGCTCCACACCGTCTACCGGGGCGGCGGTGGAAAAGCGCCGCGTTACTGGTGCATTACGGGCAACCGCCAACAGGGGGCACCATCCTGCCTTGCATTCGCGGGATGGCGCGTGGAGAAGGCCAAATACGAAGCCGCCCGTTCCCGCCGCCAATATGACGCCGCCGATCCCGAAAACCGGCTGGTGGCGGCCGAGCTGGAAAACCGTTGGAACAACGCGCTCATTCAGGTCGCGTCTTTGGAAAGCCGCCTTGCCCTGGAATGCTAGTCCGACCACTCCTTCACTGAATCCGAAAAGGAGCGAATAACAACACTTGGCGCTGATCTCCAAACCCTCTGGAACGAAGCCTCAACGCCCGTGGATCTGAGGAAGCGCGTTCTCAGGACCGTGATCAACGAGGTCCTTGTGGAGGTCAATCATGACACCGGCCACGTCGAAATGAGAATCCACTGGGCTGGCGGCGTGCATACCCCATTGCGCGTCCGCAAGAACCAGGCCGGAAAAACAGCAACGCCACTGACTCCGACGTGGTGGGGCTGGTCACGGAGCTGGCCAAGGGCCGGAACGATGGCTGTATCGCCAGTATGCTTAACCGATCCGGCATGCGGACCGGCAAGGGCAACAGCTGGAACGAAACCCGTGTCAAGAACCTCAGGCGGGAGAACAGCATTCCCGTGTTCTCAAAATCCGAAGCCCGGACATGGAGGACCATGTCGGAAGCCGCCACTCTGTTGGGTGTCAGCCTTTGTGTCATCAGGACGATGATGAGAAACAGGATTTTGCCGGCAGAACAGGCTGCCAAACATGCTCCGTGGATAATCGAGAACACCAATCTTGAGCTTCCCGCTGTCCGGAGCTATGCCCAACAGGCGAAAACCGGCAAATCCGCCCCATTTGACAACGATACTCCACTTCTAAACCTATGATTATCAACGACGTTGCTTCCTGTCGCAGTGTGTTGCGCGCCTCAACATCACGTGCAGAAACCATGATCCCACCCCGGCTCATTTTGACTTGGGGGTAGCAGGTTTTCCAGACGCGTCCTGTTCACCTTGCTTTTTGATTGCGGCCTCGATCTCCGCCGCGCGCTTCAGACCATCGCCCGCCCTGTCTCCGGAGATCTGCCTCAATTGAGCAAGGTTCTTCGCGGCCTGTCTATCCCCTGCCTTGGCGGCAAAGGACATCCATCCGAAGGCCTTGACGTAATCCATCATGGCCCGCAGCCCCCGGATGACCGCGCCCGCGAAACCCTTCTGATGGAGTTTGGTGGCCAAGGAGGATCAAAAGACCTCCACAGCGCTTTACGACGGGCACTCGACGCTGGTTTAATCGGTGAGCCTGAGAATTCTGGCTGATTCCGAGGAGGAGGACATCACGCGGAGGGGTTTTTGACTCTTTATCAAATGGAGCCCGCAGTATGGCAAGCTGGCTGCGCGGATGTCTGCCCGCCGGCGATGGACTCTCCAGATTAAACAGACGCCCTATAAACTGCCTAAGGCCCAGCGCCGGGCGCTGGGAAACCGGACGCCGGCCCATTGTTATGGGAAGGCGTTGAGTTCCGGGCGGACCGGGAGAAAGGCTGCCAGCAGGGAGATATATTCTGTCCATGGATGGCTGGATTAGCCTGCGGCATCTTGAAATAGGCTCCAGTCATGTGGCCTGAATCAGCATCCCATGCTGAATAAAACGTATTAAACTTGACCTTTACCGAAGGTTTTGGCAGAGCGGGAGAGAACCCTCCCCGGAGTATAAAATTTTATGAATGCTTTTCCGGAAAGTCCAAAAACTGGCAAAGGCAGCGTCAGTGCCAATTTGATGAGGCTGATTGCCCTGTTCGGCGTGCTTTCCGTATTCAGCATGCCTGCGGCGGGAACTCCTTTGGGAATTGCAGATGTTGAAATTGCGCCTCCGGTTGCCGCGCAGCGTGCAGATTCCAATATCAGAGCCCAGATAGCCTCCTCGTCCAGGGGGTGGCTCGTGGTCTGGGAAAACAGAGGTCTCAGGGGAGGGGGACAGTCGGAGATTCAGGGCATGTTCGTAAACAAAAATGGCACCCCGGGCAGCCCTTTCTCCTTCTCCCTGACCGGGCCAAAGGACTACCCGGTCCGTTGTGAGGAAGCTGCGGTCACCGCAGCCGGGGATGGCTTTGTGATCGCATGGACGGAGATAAACACAGCCGGGGAAACCTACCATGCGAGGATTGCGGCATGCACACTCAATCCTGAAGGAAAAATGGATCGAAGCCCCCGGTATATCACGGAGGAGGCCACTTTGAGCCGGTTTCCACGGGTTGCCTCCTCGGGATCGCTGATTCTTGTCTCCTGGTTGAACGATATCCAGCTGGACCACACCTTGGAGATACAGGGAAGGATGCTCAGCCATGATCTGGCACCACTGGGAGGGCCATACAACATCTCCCCACCGGGAGTCGCCCAGCAGCAGGGGAATCTGGTTTTTTCCGGCAACTCATTTCTCAGCACCTGGATCGCCGCTCCCGCCGTGGGAGGAGCCAGTTCCGCCCAAGGGGCCGTCCTGAGTCCGACCGGTGTGGTTGAAAAGTACATTTCAATTTCTGCGGCTGGAAGCGAGAACTACCTGTCCACGGTCCCCCTGGGTTCCGGGTTTTTGGCCGTCTGGCATGATTTTTCCCTGTCATTCGGCACCGGAGCCGGAGTTTTCGGAGCCATCAAAGCGGCACGGATCACCGGCGACGGCCAGGTTCTCGATAACCCGCCCCTGACAGTGCGCCGGAATGATAACAATGATCCCGTTGTTTTTACAAGGGGATCAGGAAATTTCTCCCACGCGCTCATCAGCTGGACTGAATCCCATAAGGAAAGCGCACAGTCACATCTTGAGACCCGGATCGTGCGCCCTGACGGATCCATGACGGAACCCGCGGGAGATCCCGTTCTGGAGGAGGATTTTCAAATTTATGATGCGCAATCCAGCCCCTGTCCGGAAGCATGGCTTCTGGCATACAGCCGCCCCCTCCCGGTTCCGTTCAATGGACAATGGATTTCGGGTATGTTCGTGCGCCGCCTGAATGCGGATGGGGGCCCCTCGGGTGCTGAGACGCCTGTCAGTTTGTCAAGCAACCGGATGCAGGCGCTGGCGCTTTCGGAACTGAAGGACGGTTTTGTTGCGGTTTGGCAGGACGACCGGAATGAACGGGATAACGAATGGGATATTTACGCCCGGCGGTTCAAAAAAGACGGAACGCCCTTGGACGCCGTTCCGATACTGGTTGGCGGGGGCGTGGAGGATCAGGGTTCCCCGTCGGTGGCGGGCCTTGATGATGTCTGGGCAGTGGCATGGAGGACCGATCTGCCAGGGCGAAGCCGGATAGAGGCCAAGGTCATGCGCGGCGGGACGGCCGTCTCCGAAACTAAAATTCTGGATGAGGGTGCGGACAATCTTCCGAAGGCTCCTGCAATCGCGGCGGGAGCAAATGGTTTTTTGGCGGTTTGGGTGGGCCGGGCCAATGATCCAGTGGAAGACCCTTTTCATGCCATCAGGGGCACGCATTTATCTCCGGAGGGCAATGCCGGGACCCCCGGCGGCTTTGTTGTCAGCCTGAAAGCGGGCCGGCATCAGCAGGCTCCGGCGGTCGCAGGCAATTCCTCGGGTTATTATGCGGCATGGACAAGCAATGCGGGCGGCAACGGGAGTGCCGCGGCTCTGCTGGGCAGGCTCCTACCTGGCCAACCAGCGCAGCCACTAGGGAGCGCGATATCTGTCATTTCCAATTCCGACACCCCAAGGGGAGTGGACATCGCCGCTCATGACCCGAATTATTTGGTGGTATGGCGCGCGGGTCATGATGTGGACCGGATTGAGGGGGTGAGAATCAGTTCCGAGGGCGGGATACTCCGCACTCCGGTGCTGTTGGCCGATCCCGCCAGCTTCGGGCCCTTGCTGAAAGAGCCTGCCGTGGCCCCGTCAGGCGATGGGTGGGTGCTTGGTTGGCTGACGGACCGCCGGCTGTGCGGGAGGCGGATTTCGGATGATGAGGCCCTGACGGCGCATCCGGTGTTTGAGCCGCATCCGCCGGTTGCCCCTTTCACTTGGGATTTGGACACGCTATCCTGCGCCGTTCTCGGGGGCAGAATACTTTTCGGCGTTGTGGAGGAGGGAGTTCACCGCGCATCCGCTGTTTTGACCGTGCCGGGGGAGAAGGTTCCATCTCTGAGAATCGCGCTCCTGCTTGGATCATGGGTGCATGTGACGGTGGATCCAAGCCCCTACTTCCCGATAAATCCGCAAAAGCTGGAAATGAGCGCGACGGGAACGGATTGGCGCCCTGTGGCTTCACTGCCCAAGGGAAGTTACTGGCTGAGCCCGGAGGGGGGGATTCTGGTCAAAGCCGAGGTGCCATCCCTGTTTTTCCGACTGCGTGCCAGTCTGGACCAGGAATGATTCCAACCTTCCTGTAAGCCGCACCAGCGCATGGGTCGGTTCATCATTCCGCCATACGATGAAGCTGCCAGTGGTCCATTTCAATTTGAGCAGAAGGTGATTTTGCGGATCCATCCTGGCCTTTGTTGGAAAATTTGGTTCTTCCGGGTTTTCCGTGGTGCGTCAAACGGCAGGCAGCATGTCCAGTTTGCCTAAAAAGAAGAGGACCCGGACACGGAAGTTGCTGAACTGGCGCAGGCTGGAGGTCCGGAGAGCAAGCGTGAAGTGGGACGCAACGTATTTTGGAACCAATAAAATACATTATTGTGTTGGCTGGCCCGCTTGGCGGGACACCCTGAAAAGGCGGCTTTCCACCCTCGATTGCCCCGCAGTCTGCGGGCGTCAGCTGAACCATTCCATCAGCCACAGACACCCCTTCCGGATCAGACACCACAGGCCAAAGAGAGCGCGAAGCGCAATCTCCGCCACGAGGTGGCCCAAAAGGCTGGAGCCTGAGGGGCAGTAACGGGGCAGCCGGGCTGCGCCCGGATCCCCAAAGACCATCAGCCGGAGGCGTGAGTTGGAGCGTGGCCGGAAGAAGCGCATTTTGATGGTCGGGGTGGAACTGTTCATCATCCGACGGATTCAATAAAGCACATTATTGGATCGGCGGCTTCCCTTGGCGCGGCCCTCCGCAGTGCGTGATTTATCCAGGATCCCTTATCGCCCGCCAGCGGTCTGCGCTTATTGTTGAAAACCTACCTGCTGGCTTGCCCCGCCAGTCCTTTTGACGGCCCCGAAAACCTCGAATAGGTGGAATTCTCCGATGATGGATGATTTTAATTTTTCTTCTTGATGGGCGGATAGCGTTCATGATATGCGGGGGCTCTTCGGTGCCGGAACAGGCGGACGGTGATGCCGGAGAGAACCCTGCGGGCCCGGCCCAGTCTCTCCTCCGGCAGGCCGTTTTTGCCTATGAAACGCCCTCCGCCCCTCCTTGCCGGCCGGCTGACCGCCGTGCTGACCATGCTTCTGCCTTGCTCCCCGGCCTCACTGGAGGCCGTCGTGCCGGCGGTGGCGGTGGGAGGCCAGCACAGCCTCTTTCTGACAGCGGGCGGGTCAATTCAGGGCCGGGTTCACACCCTGCAGTCACTCCCCCTGCAATGTAAAGGCTGCGGTGCGCCTTTGGGGGCCGCTCTTCTTTTCTCTTCAACCCCGCATATCCGGTAATGACGCCTGTCAGGTGATTTCTCACCGCCACGAAAGGTCTGATGCAGGGTTTTCCGGCAATTCACACCTTCAGTTCCCGGCGGGCTCACACTCCCCGGCATCAGCAGGGGCTGCCGCCGGTGATATTTGTTTCGCGGCTGCGCCGCCGCCGGAAAAGGGCAAGGCCCAGACCTCCGGAGGCGGAGAGCAAAGGGACTGAGGGCTCCGGAACAACACGCCTTCCCACCAGCTGTCCGGAGAGGGTCAGGGCGCCGTCCGCATCGTCAAACGCCGTGAAGGACACAGTGGTTTCGATCGGAAGGGTGAGCGTCTCCACCCCGCCGGCCACGGTGAGGGTTCCGGGGGCGGAGGCAAGATTGGGTGAACCCTTCCCGTGCAAATCCTGATATCCCCGGGCAGTGCCGCCGCCGGAAAACCACAGGCTCCCGCCTGAGATGAAAAAGCCGAAGTCCCGCGTTCCGAACATTCCGTCCGCCGTGTCAAGGTGGCCGCCAAACTCATTGCTGATGTAGAGGGAGATGTCTTCGATGGAGAGGAGGGTCAGCCCCCTGCCCGGCACCTGTCCCTCAAGGCCGAAGGCGGCCGTCAGGTCCCCTTCACTCCCGCCCGGCAGCTGCGGGGCCGACTGGTTGAGGGAAACGAGTGTTGCGGTCCCCAAGATCAGCATGGCGCCGCTGAGCTCACCCTCGATAAAGCCGCTGAATCCCGTGGTATCACTGCCGGGGGTTTGCGGCACAAGGGCGGCGCCGGCAATGGAGACCCGGACAGAGAAGACACTCGCGCCGCTGTCCAGCGCATAGCGGACAAGGGCGCCGGAGGCGGACGCAACCGGCAGCGCGGCCAGTGCAAGAGCAGGCAAAATAAAGCGCTTCATGACATGGGGAGGAAATGATTCAAGGCGATGCGGGAATTGCTGGGGGGGACTTGAAGCCTCCCGTAAGCCCTTGAGTATCAGGCTCGCCGCTCCCGGCCAAGGAAAATCCGGCATAACCCGCTTCGCCCGGCCTCCGGCACTTATTCCGGTTTTCCCTGGCCCTCCGCTCTGAGCCTGATGGGACGTCATTATCGGATTTCGTGCGGTGAAATGCCCTTCTGAAGGGCCTTTCAGGCAATTCTCTGCTGACCTCCACTCCCACCACACCGATTCAGAGCCCCCACTCATTCCCGTTACCGCCCTTAGTGCCCTTCGGGCAGGGCTGGGGAGCTTCACGCCTGATACAGATTATGATGCCATCACCATCCAAACCATCAGGCAGCGGCGGTTCGATCGCAATATTGCCCAGCGCGGCACCCGTTCCAACCGTCGGAGCTGATCTGTTGTTCAAGCTTCCATGAATGTAATCGGCCCTCCCATCGCCATGAGGCGAAATGAATTTTGGGCACAATAAGATCTATTATTAGGTTGGCAGGTTTGCCGGCAGGCCACCCTGAAAAAGCGGTTTTTCCGCCGTTTCTGTCCCCGGTCCTGCGGCTCGGGCCGGTATTCACACTGCCGGCATCCGTGACACCCGATGCCGGCAGCACACCCATGCTCTCATTCATCATTCCAGCCCACAATGAGCAGGCCTGGCTTGGCCGTTCTCTCCCAGCCATCCGGGTGGCGATGGCGGAGGTTGAAGCCTCCCACGAAATAATCGTCGTGGACGATGCCTCCACGGACGCGACGGCCTCTATCGTCCAAAGCCATGGGGAGCGGGCCATAAGAGTGGAGCACCGGCAGATCTCCCTCACGAGGAATGCGGGTGCTAAAGAGGCGCGGGGGGACATTTTCCTTTTCGTGGACACGGACACGCTGGTGACCGCGGAGGTGGTCCGCTCCGCGCTCCTCGCCCTCGGCGATGGAGCCGCCGGGGGCGGGGCGTGCCGCGCTTCGAGGGGCAGTTGCCGTTCTGGTTCCGGGCTCCGTATCCCGCCATGGTCTTCGCGATGCGCCGGGTCCTGCATCGGACCGGCGGGGCCTTCCTGTTCTGCACCCGCCAGGGATTTGAAGCCACGGGCGGATTCAGCGGGGCGCACTATGCGGCGGAGGAGGACGTCTGGATCAAAGCCCTCAAACGCCACGGAAGGTTCACCGTGCTGGCGGAGGCGGTGGTCACATCGGGCCGCAGTCTGCGCACCCAGTCCTTCCTGAGCATCGCGCAGGTGTTCCTGCTGCTGGCCGTGCGGGGCGCGGACGGATTCCGCAGACGCGAGGGGCTGGATCTGTGGTACCGGCCACGGCGGGAGGAAAAATAATGAGGCGCTTTTTTCTGCTTTTCCGACCATGAGCTCACAGCGGGGGACAACGGATTTCGGACCAATAACTTTTATTATTGGATCGGCTGCGCGTCGGGGCAGCAGGGCAGCAGGGCAGCGGCAACGGGAATTGGGAGTTCCCGCGCCCGCTTCAAAGGCTTCCGCCGGAGCAGGCTCCGCTCCACCCTGAACCCCAATGACAGCTTTTCAAACAGGTTTCAGCCCTCAGGAAAAGCCAACGGACTGTTTGCCCTTTGGAACTCCACGTCCGCGTTTTTCCGGCAGGATCAGGCGGAGCCCGCCGGGAAAATGAGGGCACGAAATCATGAAGACTGAAGCTTGTCCAAAAGCTCCCGGCAGGGCCACCTCCGAAGCTCCCACACCCCTCCTCCACATGCCGGGCGGTTTCTCTTGCGCGAATGCATCGCTCCGGGCATAGTGGGGAAAATCAGGTGCGGATTTCTCCCGTTTTCTGATTATCCCGTATTTTCCGGGCACTTCCGCAGCAGAGTAAGGGTGATCACCTTCTGCAATGCCGCCGGTCAAGCAACACTGCCATCCTGCAATATGGGAACATTGAGATTTGCTGCCGCGTTGAGCCTCCTGGTGGCAATGGGGGGATTTCAGTTTCTGCCGGATGCGGCGGCCGCCGCGCCGGGTGAAGGCACGGGCCGCGTGGACCTCTATGTGTCAACGCGCGGGAATGACCGCTGGTCGGGGCGGCGGGCCGACCCCGGTGAGGGGGATGGTCCATTCGCTTCCGTCGCGCGGGCCCGCGAAGCCGTCCGGGCACTGCTGAAGGCACAGAGAACCCCGGAACCGGTCCGCGTCGTCCTGCGCGGCGGAACATACTATCCTGACGCCACGCTTGAGTTCGGTCCGGAGGACTCGGGCACCGGGGGCAATCCGGTGACTTACGCCGCCGCACCGGGTGAAGAAGTGGTGCTGAGTGGAGGACACCGTCTGAATGGCGGCCGTTGGGACGAAGCGAACGGGCGAAAGGTCTGGACGGTGGACATCCCGGAGGTGAGGGAGGGCACGTGGCGCTTCCGGCAACTCTTTGTCAATGGCGGGCGCCGGCCGCGGACCCGGTTGCCAAAGCACGGGGAATACCGCATTGAATCACTGCCGGGCTACACGGGGGATTTTCTGCGAAGTCCCACGAAGCATTTCGTCTATGCCCCGGGCCACATTGTGCCTTCCTGGCGCAATCTGCGGGACGTGGAGGTTGTGGGGATCACGCGCTGGCTGGACAACCGGTTGCCGGTCGAAAGCGTCAACGGCGGGACGCGCACGGTCACCTTCGACCGCCCGAGCCTTTTTGCCCTCGTCTCCTCGGCCCCTTGGGGTGATGGCACCGCCACACCCTCGGTTTACTGGGTCGAGAACGTGTACGAAGCTCTGGACACCGCGGGCCAGTGGTATCTTGACCGCGCGCAGGGCCGTCTCCATTACCTGCCACAGCCGGGCGAGGACATGGCCACGGCTGAGATCATCGCGCCGCGGCTCCTGCGCGTGGTGCAGGTGGCCGGGCGCCCGGAAGCGCCCGCGCATGACATCCGCTTCGAAGGCATCACATTTTCCCATACCGAATGGCAGCCGCCGGCGGACTACGCCTCATCGCTTCAGGCTGGAATCGAAGTGCCCGGCGCCCTTTTGTTCGACTGGGCCGAAAGATGCGCTGTCACCGGCGGGCGCATCGAACACACCGGCAACTACGGCATTGAGGTGGGTGTGGGCTGTTCCGACATTGAGATTTCACACAACCAGATCACCGACCTCGGAGCGGGAGGAATCCGGATCGGCCATTTCTTCTCCTGGGAGACGGACGGTTCGGGCCAAATGACAGAGCGGGGCAGGCAGCGCAAAGCCGCTATGCCCCAGGGCCCGCACAGCCAGCGGATCACGGTGGCGGATAATGTGATCGCCCACTGCGGGCGGTTCACTCCGGAGGCGGCAGGCGTGTTCGTGGGCGACAACGCCAACAACCAGATCATTCACAACCACGTCCATGATCTGTTTCAGTGTGGTATCTCGGTGGGATCGGTCCAGGACTTCGGGCCGGGCCAGGCCCGGAGCAATATCATCGAGCACAACCACGTTCACGACACCGGCCAGGGCATGCTCAGCGATGTGGCGGGCATCTACACGTGCAGCACGCCGGCCACCCGCATCCGCTACAACCGGGTGCATGATGTCTCGCGCCGTGACTATGGCGGCTGGGGAATCTATCCGGATGAAGGCAGCCACGACCTCTTGATCCAAAACAACCTTGTCCACCGCTGTCAGGACGGGGCCCTGTTCGCGCACCACAACCGGAATATCACGGCGGAGAACAACATCTTCGCCTTCAATGGCACGGCGCAAATCGAGCGTTACGGCACCGGCGGATTCGAGCTCAACTGCCGGCGAAACATCATTTATTATCAGGAGGGACTGGCGGTCGGGAGCTCCGGCATCGGGAACAGCGGGACCGGCGTGTGCGTGTTCGACCGCAACATCTATTGGAACACTTCAGGCGCGCCGGTGCTGTTCGGTTCCAAAAGCTTCGCCGGGTGGCAGGCGCTGGGACAGGACGGGCACAGTCTCATCGCGGATCCGCTGTTCATGGACCCGAAGCAGGGGGACTTCAAACTGCGCCCGGAATCTCCGGCGCCGCAAACAGGCTTCGAGCCCTGGGACACGTCCGCGGTTGGACCGCGCCCGCTTTCAATTGTGAGAAAGGCCGGCGCGGAGTAATGATCCAGGAAGCTGTTCAGTGAGCGTGCCGTCCCTGCGCACCCCTGACACTGAAAGCGGGCGGTGTAAGGAGAACCGGGGCGCGTGCGCTTCAGCGTCCCGCGGGCGCCGACAGGACGCGGGTCTGAAGGTCAGGCGTCAGATTGGCTGCCATCCATGCCTGCGCGTCAACAGGCGCGGCCGCCTGCCACCTCCGGGCAATCTCCACCTGCACGTCATCCCTTTGCCGGGGGTCGGCCACAGTGCCGGCCCAAGCCAGGGCATCCGTGGGATTCTCGCGCGCCAGAGTCCGGGAAAACGCCAGAATGGCCGCATCACGGCCCGTCCCCCGCTCCATCGCGTCAAGGCTCCGGCTCGCCGCCAGCGGGTCCGCCCTCGTCCACCGCTCAAAGACATCCTCAAAGGCATGATTGCGGCCCGGTCCCTCCGGCAGCCTGGACACCCACGCCGCGGCCTCCTGAGGGTTGCCCCTGGCCATTTGATCGGCCACGTCAGCCACCGCCTCGTGGGCCTCGGGCCGGGCCGCGATCCTTTCCGCCCACTGCACCGCACCGTCCGGATCCCGGGTCATGAACTTTTCGCCCACAACCTCAAGAGCGCCCGTCCGCATCCCCTCTCCGGGCAGCTGCTCCGCCCATGCGGCGGCGGCCGGGATGCCGTCCTTCAGTTTATGCTCCGCAAGCAGGCCGGCCAGTTCATTCCGCCGGCTCTCCTTCAGGGTCATCAGGTGGCTGAGCGCGAAATCCACATCACGGCGCGCCAGCCCGCTGACGAGGCCGCGCTCCAGCGCCAGGCCACGGCTCTGCTGAGCGGCGTCCGCGCTGCTTTGCGCGCCGCGCTTCTCCAGCCACTTCAAAGCCGCCTCCGGGTCCGCGGCGGCCCACGCGGCGAGGGCCGCGCCTCCGGCGGATTCCCCTTCCCGCCCCTGCATCAGGTCAAAAGCCCCGAGTGCGGCCCTGCCGTCCTTCTCCCCCCATGCCTGTGCCAGAAGGGCCAGCGCGCGCATCCGGTCCGGGCCGTCCGTGTTCCCGGTGACGGCCAGCAGTGCGGCGGGAGCATTTTCAGGCGTCAGCTCCTTCAGGAGGCAGGCGAAGGAGAGCATGGACTTCAAGGGGTCCGGGTCCTGCAACGCGCTCTGCAGCGCCTCCCTCATCCGCTGCGGCGGGATTTTTCCCTCCGGGCCGCGGAGAGAGTCCATTCTGAGGGCGGCCCCCGCGCTCCAGGCGGTGAAGGCGCTCTTTGTTTTCCTGCTCCCGTCAGCGGCGGGACTCAAAACCTCCGTGGAAAAACCTGCTCCGGGCACCGAAGCGGGCAGAGGGGTCAAAGAACCCCGCCCGCCGCGCGGATGGAGAGCGCCGGCAAAATAGCAGGCTGCCGCGAGGAGGAACCAGGCGCCATGAACAGGAAGGGAAAGCTTCACGGGCTGGATGCTTGTTTAAAAGGCATTTTAATGGTAAGCCCCCCGGCCTCCGGGTCAAGCCTTCATGCCAGGGAAGTGCCTTGCTTCGGGCGGCGCCCCCGGGACCGGGAAACTTCAACACCCGCAGGATCCCTCCGGGGGAAAAAGACACAAAACCGCGCCCGCGGGCTGGAATTTGCGAAAGCGGGCACCAGGTCCGCCCAGCGTTTTCCCTTTGGGAGGTTCAACCCAATAATATTTATTATCGGGTCAGCTGCCGGGCGGGGAAAACCGGTCCAAGATGTGGATTCCCGAATTAACATCCACGTGCGCAGAACTCCGCCATGCACAGCATGAAGTCTGGAAAAAAAGGCCCGGCCCGCCGCCGCCTGATCTGGAACGCATTAAGAAGGCCGTTGCCGCTCTGCTTTGGCTTACGGCTTCGACTCACCGGCGCGATTTCGAGTTTGCGGTGACTATGGCTTGGAAGGGTCATGATTGGCGGGCGTTGTGCCGTCTTCACGAAAAAGGGTCTCATCGACGATCCGGTGGTCGCGTCCTGCCGCCTTTGCCGCGCGGATGCGCAGGTGAATGACTCCCTGAGGCTGATGGAGATCCCTGGGCCGGCGTTTGATCAGCCCGTCAAGGCGCGGGGCATGGAAAGAAAGGTCGCGGGCCTGGCGCGGGCCTGGCCCGGATCCCCGAACCGTCGAACCATTTGCTCCTCTCAACGCCCGGTGCCGCACCACTTTGATATTGTCCCGCCAGCTTCCGGCTTTTATTCTCCAGCCATGCCCGCTCCCGACCGAGCCGTGAAAGTGTCCGACCGTTCGGCCATCCGGCCCCGGTCAGGACCCGCGGCAGCCTCCGGAACCGGCGTGACTCATTGGCAAATCGAAGACTGGCCGGACAGCCCTGGGGAGTGCCGGTCAGGGACCACATTGTTGTGGCGGGGACTGATTGACAGGAAAGCTACCTTATGACTGATCGTGCACTCCCCCCACGGCGTGGATCGTACGGGATCGATGCGCCCTTGGCACCGATTTTCATGACCGCGATGGCCAGCTTCGTTCTGGTTACGGCCATCATCTCCGGACGCTGGCAAACGTTTGTGCCCACCACGTTTATATTGGCGGTGCTCGGGCTCTACCTTCACAACACGCTGCGGGGCAAGTTCGTGGTTTGGGCCGGCTTGATCGGGCAGTTGCACCTGCGGGGTGATGAACGGATTCTGGACTTGGGATGCGGCCGGGGCGCCGTGCTGCTCATGGCCGCTCAACATTTGACCACAGGCCGGGCGGTGGGTGTGGACCTGTGGCGGAAATTCGACCAGTCCGGCAACTCCCTGGAGGCTGCGCGGCGCAACGCCATCGCCGAAGGAGTGGCCGACCGCGTCGGATTGCATACTGCGGACATGACGGCGCTCCCCTTTGAGGACAGCTGTTTTGATGTGGTTGTCTCCAATTTCGCCATACACAACATTGGCGGAAGCGCCGGCCGGGAGAAAGCCATCAGTGAAGCGGTGCGGGTGCTGCGTCCGGGCGGCCGGCTGATGATCGCCGACATCCGGGGCACGCGGCGGCACGCGGCCCAGCTCGCCAGGCTTGGGATGAGCGCGGTTGCACGGCGTCGGCTGGGGTGGCAGCCTTGGTGGGTCGTGACCGCCACCAGGCCGGAGAATCGGAATTGAGCCGGCGATGGGCATTGCGCGGAGCGATAGCGGAGCCGCCATGCTGACTGTTGTGGGCGGTCGTACCGGCCGGGCGTGGCCCCCGCTCACGGTGGCACCGGCGTGGGTGCGGCCGGCGGTGCATCGGGTCCGGGTCTGAGCGTTTCCAGCCGCTTCACCCCTCACCCAAATTGCCCGGATAATCCAATTCGAATCGTTCAAACCCGCGACCCCCACAGAGGCGAAGGAAGGCGCATGAGACTTGCATGACAACTGCGGTGCAACGGATTTTGGAACCAATAAAATACATTATTGTGTGTGACTCTCCCAAGGGGAAACCCAAAATAGATGCTTCCCATTTGCGGAAAATTTCCCTCTAATCCGGACCTGTGGCCACTTTTCAGCTTTGTCTTGTTCCGCTCCTGGGCAGCCTCCTTGCGGTGGCCGTCCCCCGGGCTTTCAGCCAGGAACCTCCTGTCCCGTCCCTGGCTGATTCCTCTGCGGCCGCTTCACCATCCGCCGTCCCCCGGGCTGGCATGGTCCGGCTGGAAAGTCATGGTTTCGCTGATGACCGGGGACCATTCCTGGGGCTGGCAGCCTCTTATTTCACCGCCCTCCAGCGCTGCCGCCAGGACCGTGCGCGGCTGGAGTCGGATCTCGCTTTTCTGGCCGCGCAGGGCTTCAATTCCTACCGCATGTTCTCCATGGTCGGGCACAATGCGTCCTGGTCCGGACTGGAAATCGCCCCCGTCAGCTTCACCAGCCGGGAGGGCCGGCGGGTGGAGGCGTGGCCGGATTATGTGGATCAGTTCCGGACTCTCATTGACCTCGCTTTCGACAAATACGGCCTGCGCACGGAGATCACGGTTTTTGCGGATGCCCAGCTGATGCCGGAGAAAACGGCGCGTCTCGCCCACCTCGACCGCCTGCTGGCGGAAGTCCTGCCGGGCCGCGAACACAGGATCCTCCTCATCGAAGTCGCCAATGAGGCTTGGCAGAACGGCTTCCCCGGAGACGCGGGAGTGGCGGAGCTCCGCGGGCTTGCCAAACACCTCAACGAACGCACGGAAATCCTGGTGGCCATCAGCTCCAATCATGGCGGACCGGGATCAGGGGATTTGACGGGTTTCGATCAATTGCACGCGGGAGGCGTGGCGGATCTCGCCACTTGGCATTTCAGCCGTGACCGCCGGGCGGATGCCGGCTGGCGTCCCGTCTTCGACTGCTGGGAATTGGGCGGACGCCCCGGAGCTCCGCCCGTCTGCAGCAATGAGCCCATTGGTCCGGGAGCCTCCGTGAATTCCGAGCCGGACCCGGTGAAGCTGGTGATGGCGGCCGCTTTCGCCTGGACGGCCAGGCTCCCGCTTTATGTCTTCCACAGCGAAGCGGGAGTGCATGGACGCACGGGGTTTGAGGACACTCCGTCCATCCGCCAGTTTCAATCCGTCACCCGTCTGCTGCCTGCGGATCTTCCGGCCTGGCCGCGCAACGACGGGTTGTCCGCCGCCGCCCCTTTCACAGTCCACTGCGGCGGCAAAACGAACCATTACTGGTCGGAGGAAAAAGACGGCGGCGATGGCTGCGTGCGCAACATCGGAGGCCGGAAAGACGATCATTTTGTCTGCCTGCCCATCGGTATACGCCCGGCCGGGCTGAAGGTCACCGCCCGGCAGCCCATGGCCTTCACCGCCTTTGATCCGCTGACAGGATCACCACTCACTTCCGCGACTCTGGCCTCCGGGGAAACCCGCACCCTCCCCGCCGGACCGGGCGCCCTCATTGTCACTGGAAGGATTTTGCCGGAAGGAAAGTGAGGTCTCCGCCGCAAAGGCCTCTCCCGGAGGGATTTGGGCTTGGGGAGCAACGGAACCGCCAACCGATTCAAGGGGCTGGGATCGCAATGGGCACCGAAAAATGGAAAAATCCGGCTTCGGGTGGCTGTTCAGGAGGGGTAAATCCTGATGTGCCGGGCTGCCCGGTGCCATCAGTGGGAGAATGGAGGCGGTCTTTTCGCCTGAAATAGTCCCACAACCAGGACTTCCGGTCATTTTTGAGGTGATCCGGGCTGAAGCCGGCTCGCTGTTCCGTTGCTCCCCGGACCCCGAAAACTGGAGAACAGCGCGGCATCATTCCGCTATACCTCTTATCACTCAATGATGGCCTTTGTCCGCGCGGCGCGGCGCGGCGGGCCTGCGGGCGATGGGCGGACGAAAGAAGCGTCAGGGAAAGGCAGTTTCTCATTCCGCCCCGCCAGCTTAACTTTTTGAGCCCCCCGCCGGGCTGATCTGAAAAGCTCCGCCTTTCCCGCCTCCATCATCCATGCTCCGTCCGCGCAAAAAATACACCGTCCATGATCTCCGGCAGCTGAAGGGGAAACGGATTCTCACCCACATTCATGTCAAATCCCCCGACGAGGCCGCCGCCGCCGAGGAGGCCGGGGTCGATCTGATGAGCTGCAGTTTTGACAGTCCGGAGTCGCAGGCCCGCCTGCCGCTGCTGGTGGCCGCGGCGCCGCAAAGTTTTCTGTCCGCCGCCACTCCGCATGGCCTGGCGTCGCGGGAGGAGGCCATCCGCGTGGCCTTCCGCGCCTTGGAGGCGGGAGCCAGCTCGGTTTATTGCTCCGCCAGTCCATGGATCA
>JAQGPJ010000106.1 GCA_028293125.1 Verrucomicrobiales bacterium
CCACGCGGCGCCGGTTTTCAGGTCCTGCGCCGGCAGCTCCGGGAACTCCGCCTCAGCTTGGAAGCTCAGATCCTCATGGTTCCTCAGCCACTCGTATTTGGTCTTTTTGAGAACGTTCGATCCGGCCGCCCCCGGCTCCCGGTTCTCACTTTTGCGCACCCTGTCCACGGCCTCGTTGAGGTGCTTTTTGATATGGAATCTGTCGAAGACGATGGAGGCCTCCGGCAGTAGCTCCCCCACCGTCCCGATGAAGGCCGGCCACATATCCATGGCCACGGCCTCAATGCCGGCGGGGCTCCGCTCCGGCAGCCGGGTCAGAAGTGCGGCCGTCGCTTCACGGGTGCGGTCCTCCGCCACGTCAATGACCGCGCCGCTGTCAATGTCCGTCAGGATGGCGGCGTATTTGTGCCCCTTGCGGATGGCTTTTTGATTCGCTGCGCTCACCCTGCGGGCTGCCTGTGGCAGTCCATCTCCGCTGCGCTCCGGTTTATCCAGTCCGATGTTTTTGAGCTCCGCGGCGGCGCGCCCGGACAGGCCGCGCCCGACAGCCCGTTTGAGAACCCCGTCCACGGCGTCATCCTTAAGCCCCGCGAGGCGCGCCATGCCGCTCACCGTGCGGCACTGGAGCAGAAGCCCGATGCCGTGCCTCTCAAAACTCCGGGTGAACCGGCCTCCGCCCGGGGCACGCCCACCATCATGGTGCGTCCGCCACTGAGAATGACCCGGGGCACTTTAGCGGTGATGACGGTTTCAAAATCGCAGGTGCCGGGGTGCCTCCAAGTCCGCTTCCGCCAGTCCTTGATCTCCGCCCGCTCACGGGTCTCCGGATCCGCCCAGGGCACGCCGCGCGCGCATTCCACCGGCACCCGCACCTGACGCGTTTCGCTGTCGATACTCACCTCGGTGACCTTCCATGGTGTTTTCACACCGGGGGACTGGCCGTAAAATTCCTTGATGTTGAGAAGGCTCATGCTGCGGACTCCAATCCCGGTTTCCACATTCTCCACCCCCCGTTGATTCCTGAAGCGCCAAAAAATCGAAATGTTTTCCGGCTTTTCCAAAGGAGCATTCCGGTATCCCCTATCCCCCATCATGAATACACGCCGCTTATGGCTGTCAGTCGCCTGTCTGATGCTTTCTTTCTCCTCCGCCCTCGCGGGCTGGGTGCCGGTAAGCGCGCTGGATTCCCCGGCTTCAGCCAATGGAAATGGTTTTGGAGAGGGCTTGGCGATGGAGGGAAACACGCTCATCGCCGGGGAACCGCGCGCCCGCGCAGGAAACAGCTCCACGCCAGGGGCAGTAGTGAGCTTTGAACGCAGCCCGGCAGGAGAGTGGCTCCAGACGCAATATCTAACATTTCCCGCCGAACCGGTTTCGGCCCACATCGGAAGGCGCCTCGCATTATCGGGCAACACTCTGCTGGTTTCGGCCATGACTCCCTCAGAGGGCCGCGTCCTCATCCATACGCGCAGTGCGCCCGGCGCGCAGTGGGCCACGGGGCCGGTGCTGGACGGAGATACCCAGGATGAACTCTTTGGCATTTCACTGGCGATGGAAGGCGACACGGCAGTGGTTGGCGCGAGTAATTCCTTGACCGGTCCCGGCTCAGCAAGAAAAGGAGCGGTTTATGTCTTCACGCGCATCAGCAACGTGTGGTCGCGCTCGCAGCGGATCGCGGCCCCCCCGGAGGCGACGGACGCAGCGGAGTTCGGTGCCGAAGTGGCCCTCAGCGGTGATTGGCTGGCCGTGAATGCGCGCACGGAAGGCCCCGTGCGCAGCGGAGGTCGCGGCACAGCGGGCAGCACTTGGCTTTACCGCCGCAGTGGCGGCACATGGTCCCTGCATCGTAAGCTGGTGCCAGACTTGGAAGTAGCGCGCGAGACAGGCTGGAGAAGCACCGCGCTCAAAGGAGGCACACTCGTCATCGGTGCCAGTCAAGGCACGAATCCGGTATCGGGCTTCCCCTATGGCGGCGCAGCTTACGTTTATACTCTGGACACGGCATCAGGCACATGGTCCGCCACGCCGCAAAGACTTCCCTCTCCCGACGCCGCAGATGGCACGGCCCTCGGCACGTCCGTCAGTGTGGAGGGGGGCCGCCTTGCGGTCGGCGCGCGCGGAACCAACCGGGTTTATACGTTCACACGCAACGCCGGCGGACAGTGGGCAGGGGACGGCAGTTTCTCCCATCAGGAACTCTCCGGCTTTCCCTTTTTTGGCGAGCGGGTGGTGCTGCAGCAGGGGCGGCTGGCCGTTGCCGCCAGCAATTCCAGCGGCCCGGGCCGCGTCTATATTTTCAGTGAGGGCGGCGCGCTCCAGGCGGAGACCAACGGCACCTATGCCCTGAGCGCGACGAATGCCTCCATGCTCGGCACCGTGCTCAGTGATGGCTCGTCTGCGCCGGTGACATTCGAATATGGTCCCACTACGGCCTACGGCTTCTCGCTGGCGGCCAATCCGGGCACGCTGCAGACGAGCGGCACCGCTCAGCAGGTGTATCTGTCCGTGGGTTCCCTGCTGCCGCAGACGACCTATCACTACCGCGTGCGGGCGGGCAGTGCGGTGGGCAATGACCGGACCTTCACCACGCTGGCGTTCGACACTGGCCTGTCCGATGCGGTGGATGCGCCTCAGTTGAACTGGGATACCTGTAGCGGCTACAGCATCTGGGAGCGGCAAACGACCACGGGCTTTGACGGCAGCGACGCCGCCCGCAGCGGGATTATTCCTCACGGTCAGAATACCACCATGCAGACCTTTGTGACCGGTCCCGGCTCATTCAGTTTCCGCTGGAAGGTCTCGTCCGAGTTGAACCATGACTACCTCCTGCTCGCCGTGAATGGCAACCTGCAGCGCAGCATCAGCGGCGAGACGGCATGGGAGCAATTGGCTTACGATGTGCCCGCAGGCCGCTATCTTTTCACCTGGTTCTACACCAAAGACGCCAGTGGCACCGCGGGCAGCGATGCCGGCTGGCTGGACACCGTGGTGTGGACCCCCGCGTCCGGCACGGCCGCATGGAATACTTGGCGCACCGCGCAGTTCAACGCGGCGCAGTTGAACGATGTGGACGCCAGCGGCCCGATGGCGGATCCCGACCGGGATGGCCTGACGAATCTGACGGAAGCCTGCTTCGGCACATCCCCACTTGCAGCCATGGGAAGTCACGGACAGACGGCCCAACTGCTCGGGAGTGCGCTTTATCTCTCCTGGCCGGAGCCGGATTCCGCCAACGGCGTCTCCGCCACGCCCGAATGGTCGCCGGAGGGCCAAACATGGCTGACCTCCGGCCAAAGCGCCGCAGGCATCACCGCTCGAACCATCAGCGTGACATCTGCCATGGGCACCGGCGGCACCTACATCTTCACCGCCCGCCTTGATCCCACCGGGCAGCCGCGCGGGCTGCTGCGTCTGCGCTTCCGGATCATTCCATAGTGATCCAGCATCCCAGGGTACTCCCGGCGTGGAAAGCTGTTCGGCGGCTGAATAACCGGGTCACCACAAGCAGTGGCCTGTCGGGAACGACCGGCAGATTTGATTCTGTCCAGCCCGGAGGAGGCGGAAATCACCGCTCCCAACTTTTCCCCATGACCGGACGGAGCGCTGCCGGCTGTTTTCGTGGCAGGGTCTGAAAAAGCAGTTTCAAAGCGTTGGGAACCCGAATCCCGGCCGGCCGCCGGGTGAGCCCGGGGAGCCGGAGGCTTCGGTTTCATCCTCCTTGGCGGCTTCCACGGTTTCGACCACCAGCGTGACCGCCGGCCGGGCGGAGTTTCCGGAAACCGTCCCATACCCCCGCACGGGGAGCGCGGTGCCCTCGGCGATGCCGTCGACGCCGCCGGTGAGGAGCGGCTCCATGCAATCCGCGCAGGCGTCCATGCAGCTCAGGCCCGGATGGACGGTCCGCTGGCGGGTCTGGAGCTCCACGCATCCGCCCTCCTCCTGATCCTCCAGCGCGGTGGCGGAGATCGAAGTGATCTCCCGGAGGGGCGGAAGGACACGGTCCACAGGTGGAAATCAGCGCCGGCGCCGCTGCTTTGCCGGGGGATTGCAACCTGCCTGGTTGCCGTGGAATGGCGAAATGGCACCGTAGCAGTATGGCATACCGCAAATTCATCCCTTGGGACGGGTCCAGGCGAATCATGCACCGTGCTGTTGCCGCAGCCATCGGATGCCATCCCGCCACGGTCCAGAAATGGGACTATTCCCAAGGCATTCCTGCCGGCATCCTGGCATTCATGGAGGAGGACTGCCCCGCCAAATATGAATCCCGGAGAACACGGCACTCCACCGGATCCAGAAAGCCATGAGCAACCGCCGATTGCGAACCATCGCTCTCCATTCATGAGCTGCGGCGCCTCGCCTTGGGGGGAATCCATCGTGCATTGGTGTGACCAGGTTGAACCGGAACTCCGCACGGAATGGAACGCAATCCAGCAACAGGCCGCAAGAGTCATGGGCGAGCTGCGGGCTGATGTTGACCGGGTCGTTCTAATGCCCACGGAATCGGATGCGGACCGGACAGCTCGGGACATGGCGCTGGATTCGGCTCAGGTGAGACTGGAAAGACAAGTCTCTATTATAGAGCGCATGACCAAAGTTTACCAATCCCTCTCCGCAGGTGGAGCGGCATCCATATGGGCGGCTGCACAGAAAGGCACCGCACGGAAAAACCAAGATGACGCGCCGGAGGGGCAGGAAAATGAGCCGATCCGGCGATTTGTCCCCAAAAGACTCCGGGAAAATGCCCGTCAGGAGGCACCGCAGGACGAGGAAATCATAGCTGTTCAAGTGATCGCGCAGACTGAAAGAAAACCCATGTAAATACGTTCACTTGAACACACGCATCCGCGTGTCATTAACTTCATATAAGCATGGAAAAAACCAATCATGCCTGATAAACCCGATCGGGATTGGAGGTGCCAACGCCGGAAGTTGGCTGAATCGTGCCGGCGTATCCGGTCGTTGGATGGGAGATGACGCCGCGCAGATTGCCCATGCCCGCTCCTGAGGAAAAACTTTATGCTGAAACCGCCATGGTCCGTGTGCGGGGCGCAAGGCAGCACAATCTGAAAAATGTGGATGTGGACCTGCCCCGCAACGCCTTGGTGGTTTTCACGGGAGTCTCGGGATCAGGCAAGTCCTCCCTCGCGTT
>JAQGPJ010000015.1 GCA_028293125.1 Verrucomicrobiales bacterium
AAATGGCTCCAAAACATTCCAGACCCGATCCGGTAAATCATGGCGATGATAATCCTCAGACATGGAGACAGAATTTCCTTGTTTGGAACATCAAGTCAAGTAATTCTTGTGACGACACGCTCTAGGAAAAGGAAACTTTTTTGTCCGGTCCAAAAGGGTGCCGGGTATATCCCCATGATGTTGGAGCTTTCCGATCACGAACTGCTGGCCCGCTTCGCCTCCGGAAGGGAGGAAAAAGCCTTCCGCACCCTTGTGGACCGGCATCTGCCGGCGGTGTGGGCCGTGGCCCGGGCCCGGACCGGCGATGCGGAGGCGGCGCGGGATCTGGCGCAGGACGCATTTGCGCTCCTCGCCCGCCAGGCCGGGCGCATCCGGGCGGAGACTGTGGTTTCAGGCTGGCTGTTCCTCACCGTGCGCAATCTCGCCTCCAAGTGGCTGCGGAGCAATGTCCGCCGCCGCCAGCGCGAATTTATCTATGCCACCGATCCCGCCATGGAATCCACCCCTGTATCCAGCGATCCGGCGCTTCTGAAGAAAATTCTCGTTCCCGCTCTGGATGAGCTTCCAAGGCGGGAGCGCGATATGCTTCTGAGCCGCTACTTTGAGAACCGCACCTGCCGGGAGATTGCCGGACTGGCCGGCAGCACCGAGGAGGCCGTCCGCAAGCGCACCGGGCGGGCGTTGGAAAAACTCCGCCTGATCCTTGCCCGCCGGGGTTTCGCCTCCAGCGCCGCCGCCTTGGGCGGCGTGATCACCACCTTTGCCTCCACCTCTCCCCCCGCCGGTCTGGCCCAGGCCATCACCGCCTCCTCCATGGCGGCGGTTTCCGGCACCGCGGCTGTCTCCGGACTCTCCGCCATCCTGATTAAATCCCTGCTGGCCGCCATCGCCGTCGGGACCGCCGGCTGGCTGGTCCACAAAGCCGGTGGCGCCTCCTGGGCGGCGGTGGGCGGCAGTGGCGGGAGAGCCGCCGCCCATACTGCCCATTCCAGCGGTCCGGAGACAGACACTGTCCGGACGCCGGCGGCGGCCTTGCCGGCACGCGGGGGCTCTGGCGGAAACGATCCGCTGAAAATCAACACGGAGGGGCTGGACCCCCGCTATCTGCGGAACGCGGAGGACATGGTCGATTTCATGTTCAGACAGAGTGACGACATGGAGAAAATCATGCCTCTCAAACGGATCCAGGAAATCACCCAATCCGAGGCGAGGAAGAACATGGAGCCGCTTCAGGCCTTTTTCCCCCTCAGCGCCGGGGAGGCCATGGAGATGGAGCGCATCCTGACGGAGCACTGGACCAGACGCATGCGCGTGGTGTTCTGGAACGATCCGGCGATGATGGATCTCGTGCGCGCGAACAGAGGGCGGTTCACCGAGGCCATGGCGCTCAGGCTGATGAATGGAAAGCCGGAGTTTGGAAACACCATCCCCGAACTGGACAGGCGCGCCGCCTCCTGGGCTCCCGGCGTCAGGGAGAGCTGTGACTACTATTTGAAAATATATAAAACATCCAGGCGCGGCAGCACCAACGTCATGGATGGGCGCGATTGGACGGAGGATGAAACCACCTTGGCGGCCATGAGTGACACGCTGCCGCAGGACCAGGGCGGAGCCTTCGACCGGTTTGTGTCCGAGCGGCAAATCATTGTCCGCGAGGGACGCGCGCTCGATCGCTCGCAGCAGCTGGCGGAACTGCTGCAGCTGGATGCCTCCCAGCGTCAGGCCGTCTTCGAGGAGCTGTGGGGACACAACGGGGAGGACAAAGGCAAAATAGAGGCGCTCCTCAATCAAACCCAGCAGGCCGCCTACAGAAACAACATGAAATAGCCTGCCATGGCCCCTGCCCCGGCGTGCGGACGCACGGGGCTGAAAAAGTAAATTTCAAACAACCAATACAGACGATCCCGATGCAGGAAGACAGAGAAGCACCGTCCCCGCCCGATCCCACCCCCGCCATGACCGGTAAAAACCGTGTTCACGTCCCCCGTCACAGTGGCGGGACCGCGAAATGCCATCCTGGCGGAACGTTCCAAGCCCCATCAAGGGCGCGTGCCGTGAGGAATTCCGGCTTCCTGAAGCGGGAAAATACGGACCTTAATGCCGACGTGAGGAGACTGGAGCGGGCCAGCCAGGCCAAAAGTGATTTTCTGGCCAGCATGAGCCATGAAATCCGCTGCCCCATGAATGGCGTGCTGGGCATGACCGGACTCCTCCTGGCCACGGAGCTGAATCCTGAGCAGCGGGATTTCGCGGAGACCATCCGCCGCAGCGGGGAACTGCTGCTCACTATCATCAACGATATTCTGGACTTCTCCAAAATCGAATCCGGAAAGCTGGAGTTCGAACGCAATGACTTCCATCCGCGGGACACTCTGGAAAGCTGTGTGGAACTGGCGGCCCCAACGGCACGGGCGCACGGGGTGGAACTGATTATGGAGGTGCATCCGGATGTGCCCTCCCTCCTGAACGGGGACGCCACCCGTCTGCATCAGGTCATCGGCAATCTTCTGAGCAACGCCATCCGCTTCACGCCTGCGGCTGGGGAGGTTCATATCCAAGTGCGCCCGGAGGAGGAGGAAAGCGGCCCCGATACCGTGCGGCTGCGCTTCACGGTCCGGGACACCGGTATCGGTGTGGACGAGGCGACGCGCCGGAAGCTTTTTAAGCCTTTCATCCAAGCGGACGCCTCCACCGCGCGCCATTACGGCGGCACCGGTCTGGGGCTGGCGATCTGCCGGCGGCTGGTGGGCATGATGGGCGGGGAGATCTTCATGGAGAGCAGCCTGGGCAAGGGCTCGGTTTTTCAATTCACCGCCCGCTTCGGACTCGTGGCGGGGGCCGGGGCCGAACCCGCGGCGGACGCGGCTTCCGGGCATGCCCTTTCCCACCTGCGGGTGCTGGTGGTGGATGACCGGCCGGCGAATCTTTCCCTGATGCGGGAATGTCTGACCCGGTGGGGTATTCCCTGCATGACCGCCTCCTGCGCCCACCAGGCGCTGGAGATCCTGCGCACGGGGCTGCTGGATGGCCAGCCTGTCACCACCGCCGTCATCGACAGCGATCTTCCCGGAATTGACGGGCTCACCCTCTCGCGGCTCATGCAGCTCGAGCCCGGATTGGCGGGGATCCCGCGTCTGCTGTTGAACTCCACCAACACTCCTCCCCCCAAACAGACCCTGCAGGCAGCGGGCATCGCGGCCACGCTGCTGAAGCCGGTCCGCCCCTCCCGTCTGCTGGACTGCCTGACCCAGTTGCATGACCCCGGCGATCCTGGGATTCCGGGCACCGCCGCGCCATCCCCGCCCTGCGTGGCTGCCTGCGCGGAGGACGCCCCCGCCGCCCCCCGCCCCCGGCTGCTGCTCGCCGAGGACAATGCCATCAACCGCAAGGTGACCCTGCTGCAGCTCCGCCAGCTCGGCTATGAGGCCGACATGGCCTGCAACGGCCGGGAGGTCCTCGCCGCCCTGGAGCGGGCCTCCTATGACATCATCCTCATGGACTGCCAGATGCCGGAGCTGGACGGCTACGAGACCACCCGCTGCCTGCGGGACCGGTTCCCCGCTCCGGACCTTCATATCATCGCCCTCACGGCCAACGCCATGGCCGACGACCGGGGCCGCTGCCAGGCGGCGGGCATGGACGACTACGTCACCAAGCCCGTGCGCGTCAGCGAGCTTGGTGCCGCGCTGCGGCGGTGGAGGGGCGGCGCGGCATGAACTAAAGCTTTTTCCATGCGGTGAGTCTAGCAGCGGTGCCTGGCGTTCAGCAGAAGAAGCGCCCCACTGACCAACCCTTATTTTCACACAGCAGTATGCCCGCAGCCGGGCTGTCGCCCGCAACAACGCGGTGCCGGCCATCATGCATGTCCGTCCGGTTGGTGCTCCGATGAGTCGGATGCCGTGCTTTGTGGTCAATTCGTGGCGCGGTGCGCCACAATTTGGAAAAACCCGCTCCACGATCGCGTCCGGCGAACTCCGCCCGGGAGGTCCTGTGTGACCGGGGGGACTGCTTACGACTTCATGCACGCAGCGAAGATCGGGCGAAAAATGTGAGTTGACTTAAATCTCGATTCGGAACGCAATGCGTTCCGAATTGCAAATCGTTTGAAAAAGCCTGCATGTTCCGCAGGCTGCACTCGCCGAACTCCCATACCGGACTTTCCGCCAAAACTGTCACCAGATGGCTGCCATAGGCACCAGTCCAAGGATTCAGGACGCGTTGAACCAAGCCTCATAGGCGGCCCGCAGCCGCCGCCGGTTCCGGATTTGACCACGCTGGCAATAGCGGCAGCCGCAGGGCCTGCGGCCATCCGAATGGGCTTCCGGGTAATAGCGCCATCCGGCGATCTGCCGGGGGGTATGGATGCGCATGATGCTTTTAAAGGACACTGACCGGGGAATGAGGGTCTCAGGTTTTGTGCTCCATGAATAGCCGCACGGCATCTGCCGCTGTGGTGGTGACGCGCTCTCCGTTGTATCTGCCGATTACCACCTCCGCCTCATCATCCAGACGGAATTGGACCGCGTATACAGTTTGGATGCCGCTTCTGCGCAGTTCCCTCAGCCATTGATAGAAAAGCAAAAAATTCCGGGTGACAGGAGTGGCGAAGACCCCTTTCCCACGGCCAAACACCGGGCGGGCCGTGATCCCGTTTCTGCGGATCATGCCCAGGCGGTGCTTGTCAGTGAGATGGATAAACTGGGCCATTGACTAGATACAGATTAGTATATGTCACAATGACCATCCCTCCTTTATTGGGTGCCGGGTCCATTTTCACTGCGTCGCCTGCGGGTAATGCCCGGTCCGGCTCCCCCGCAACCGGAATACTCATCGCCGGGCAAAAACGTGAATCCATCGCCTCTTCCAGGACTTGGAGAACCAAGTCTCTGGCTTGTCCGGACTGAACTTTGATCCGCGCCATCCGCCGCAATGCGACAGCCGGATGGCGCGGGAAAGTCAGGATGACCTCAAACCCCCGCCAGCTCCGCGACCTCGAACACCTCGCGGGCGTCGCAGACTGTGCCGGTGACGGCGGCGGCCGCGACCATGAGGGGACTCATGAGGACGGTGCGTCCGGTGGTGCTGCCTTGGCGGCCTTTGAAATTACGGTTGGAGGAGGAGGCGCAGAGCTGGTCGCCGACCAGCTTGTCCGGGTTCATGGCCAGGCACATGGAGCAGCCCGCGCCGCGCCATTCGAAGCCGGCCTCGGTGAACACCTTGTCGATGCCCTCCTGGCGGCACAGCACATCCACGATCTGGCTGCCGGGAACGGCGATGGCCTTCACGCCGGCGGCGACCTTGTGGCCGGGCAGGTATTTGGCGACCTCGCGGAAATCGCTGAGACGGCCATTGGTGCAGGAACCCAGGAAGGCCACGTCCACCTTGGTGCCTTTGATAGGGGCGTTGGCGGCCAGCTTCATGTATTCCAGCGCCTCGCGGATGGAGGCGGCCTCGGCTTCGGAGGCGGCCTTGTCCGGATCGGGGATATAGCCCTCGATGCTGAAGCCCTGATCCGGGCTGATGCCCCAAGTGACCGTAGGGGCGATGTCCGCAGCGTCGATCTCCACCACATCGTCAAAAACCGCATCGTCGTCGGTGGCGAAGGCGTTCCAAGCGGCTACGGCTTTGTCCCAGTCCGCGCCCTTCGGGGAATACGGACGGCCTTTGAGGTATTCGTAGGTTTTCGCGTCGGGGTTCACATACCCGCAGCGCGCGCCGCCCTCGATGGACATGTTGCAGACGGTCATGCGCTCCTCCATGGAGAAGCGGTCGAACACCTCGCCGCCATATTCATACGCATAGCCGATGCCGCCCTTGGCACCCAGCAGGGCGATGATGTGCAGGATGACATCCTTGGCGTAAACGCCGGGACGCAGCCGCCCGGTGACATTGATGCGCCGCACCTTCGGCTTGCTCATGGTCATGGTCTGCGTGGCCAGCACATCACGCACCTGGGTGGTGCCGATGCCGAAGGCGATGGCGCCGAAGGCCCCGTGGGTGGCGGTGTGGCTGTCGCCGCAGGCGATGGTGGTGCCCGGCTGGGTGATGCCCTGCTCCGGTCCCACCACGTGCACGATGCCCTGTTTGCCGCTGCTGAGATCGAAATAGGTGACCCCGAACTCCTCCGCGTTGCGGCGCAGCTCCCGGATCATCTCGGCAGCCAGATTGTCCGCGAAGGGCTCAGTCTGCACATCCGTGGGCACAATGTGGTCCACGGTGGCGAAGGTGCGGTGGGGGTATTTGACCTGCAGTCCAAGATCGCGCAGCATGCCGAAGGCCTGCGGGCTGGTCACCTCATGGATGAGGTGGGTGCCGATCAGCAGCTGGGTCTGGCCATTCGCCATGCGCCGGACGGTGTGAGCGTCCCAAACTTTCTCAAACAGGGTCTTTCCCATAGTAAATCGCGGTGTGGGGGTAGTGAAGTGGACCATCATCGTAGCACCCCGTTGACCGGGGGCAAATGAGGATTATTTGGGAGTTTCCTTCCGCGGAATTTCAGGATTGAATGCGCGCATGCGATCCCCTGCCCTCCTTTTCCTGGCCGCGCTGATGCTCTCCGGCTGCGGCAGCGTGCATCATATAGCCGCGAAGTCCCGGCAGAAAAAGGAAAAGAAGCAGCTTGAGAAACTCATCGCCACCTCCGCCGCCGACACCTCCTCCCGGCTGGGGCAAAAGGCTGTGGGGGAGATCGCCGCCGTGGGGGAGGACAGCCAGTATGTCCTGATGCGGCTGCGCACCGGCATTTCCCTGCCGGCCAATACGGAACTGGAGAGCCGGCGCGGCGGCACCCGCACCGCCCTGCTGCGGATGACCCCGGAAAGGAAAAACATCTTCACCATCGCGGATCTGACGGAGGGCGCGCCGCAGGCCGGGGATTCCCTGTTTCTGTCCAAGGCCAAATCTTCAATTCCCCAGCCCCTGACCGCCGGCGCGCCGGTCCTTTCCGCCGCCGGAGAGGCGGCGGTTTCCGCCGGCACCGCCGCCCCGGGGACCGATCCCGCCATTCCGGCGGATCAGCAGCCGCTGCTGCCTCCTCCGTCAACCGGCGCTTTTCCCGCCCCCCCGACGGTCCCGGATGATGACGGGCCCACCGAGCCCATCCGGATTCTGAAGCTGGAGGATGTGCTGGGGAAACAGAGGCCCTCAGCAGGCACCCCGCATCCCGGGGGCACCCCGCCGCCCGCGAAATGATGACAGGAGGGCACCACCCGCCGCGGCCGGCATTCCGGCGGCTCCTTCAAACACTGAACGATCCCGCTCCTCAAACTCCCTGCCCCATGCTGGAAGAATCCGAAGCCCGCCGCCGCATCCTGTCCCTCGTTCCCGTCCCAACCGCCGTGGAGCTGCCGCTGGAGAAATCCCTGGGCCGGTATGCCGCACGGGACCTGTTCGCCACTCTGGCGCTGCCGCCCTGCCCGAATTCCGCCATGGACGGTTATGCCCTGCATGTGGAGGACTGCGGCAAAGCCCCGCACACCGTGCGCATTCAGGGGGAGCAGCCCGCCGGTCCCGACCGGGGACTGGCTGTGCGGCCCGGCGGCTGTGTGCGCATCTTCACGGGTGCTCCCCTTCCGGCGGACACCGCCGCCGTGATCATGCAGGAGGACACCGCTCTGTTTCCGGATCTGGCGGAAGTCCGCATTCTCACGGCTGCGGATCCCGGCGAGTTCATCCGAGCCGAGGGCAGCGACCTGTGCGCCGGCCAGAAAATCCTGAACGCCGGCGACCGCATTACTCCGCAGCGCCTCTCCCTCCTGGCAGGACAGGGGCTGACCTCCCTGCCCTGCGGACGCGCTCCCCGCGTCCATGTGCTGACCACCGGCGATGAACTGATCCCCGCCGGACAGCCGCTGACCATCCGGGGTTGCATCCACAACAGCAACGGCCCCATGCTTCAGGCCTTGGCGGCGCAGGCCGGCGCGGAGTCCAGCACCTCCCACGCCCTGGACCGGCTGGATATTCTGACGGATTCCATCCGGCGCGCTTTGGAAAACCACGATGTCCTCGTCCTCTCCGGCGGTGTCTCCGTGGGGGATCACGATCTGGTGAAGCCGGCGCTGGAGTCACTGGGCATCTCCCTGGAGTTCTGGCGGGTCCGCCTGAAACCAGGCAAGCCCTTCCTTTTCACCCGCCACGGCGGCAAACTCATCTTCGGCCTGCCGGGCAATCCCGTGTCCGCCTTTGTCACCGCCGTGCTGTTCCTGCTGCCCGCGCTGCGCCGCTTCGCCGGGGCCTCCATGGAGCTCACGGCACCACCGGCGGCCCGGGCCACCCTGACGATGCCGGTGGCCAACAAGGGTGACCGTCCGCACTACCTGCGGGGGGTCTTTGATTTTCCCGCCGGCGGCTTCACTCCCCTGGGTCTTCAGCAATCCCACGCCACCGGTGCCCTGGCCGCCGCCAATGCCCTGCTGCGGCTGGAGCCGGACGCGGACGAGCCCGCCGGCTCAGTTCATCAGGTGATTCTGTTTTGATTTGATTTGAGGCAGGCAGGACTGGCTGCCACGGCTGGTTTTACTGAAAGTTGCGCTGCCTTTGCCGGAGCGGCTCAGCCGACGCGTCCGCCGGCGGGGCGGCTGGGGCTGAAGGGCACGGAGCCGCCGGCCTGCCGGGTTTCCACAGCCTCCGGATGCACACCGCCGGTCGTGGAGGGAGCCGGTTCCGGAGCGGAGGAGTGGCCGAATTTCAGAAAAACAACGATCGCGATCAGCACCACTCCCACCAGAATGCTCAAGCCCAACAGGCGGATCTGCGGATTGCCCTGCGCATCCGGTGCGATGGCGGGGGCGCTCAGGCTGCGGACCATGCTGGCGGTCTGGATGTATTCGTGGCCGGTGATGGCGGAGATGGCGCTGGTGTCGAACTGCTCCAGATAGCTGCTGATATCCAGTTCCAGATGGCGGCTGTAGAGCTTCAGGAACCCCTTGGCATAAGTGAGGTTGGCGAAATTGGACAGATCGTCATTCTCCAGATCGCGCAGCAGGGTGTGAGGGATGCGGGTCTGGAAGGCCACATCCTCAATGGTCCAGCCATGCGCCAGGCGGGCGTGCAGCATCTGCTGGCCCACGGACAGGGAGGCGCTGTAGGGCCCGGTGGACCAGGGAGCGGCACGCGCGCCGCGCGGTGCGGGCGGCGCCTCATCCTCCCCGCCGCCAAAAAGTGCCGACAGCTGGAAGCCGGGCGATTGAGGTGCCGGAGCGGCGGGGCGGCTGCGATCCTCCTGCCCGCCGCTGAACCGGGCAAAGACCGGGCGGGTGGGCGTAGTGGACTGGGTGTGGCGGGAAAGGGGAAGTTTAGTCGTCATCTCCGTCGTCAAGTTCGATCAAAATTTCGCGGGGTTTGGTGGGACCGTCGCTGGGGCCAATGATACCACGCTGTTCCATTAAGTCCATCATCCGTGCGGCTCTTCCGTAACCCAGTCTCAGCCGGCGCTGCAGCAGGGAGGTGCTGGCCTTCCGCTCCTGCATGATGACATCGATGCAGTTCTGGAGGGTCTCCTCCTCCTCGGGGGTGAGTTTCTCCACTCCCTTGGCGGGGCCGTTGATGGCCTCGTCCACGGATTTTTCGATTTTCGGGCCGCCGCCCTGCGCCTTGCAGTGCTGAACCAGTGCGGCGATTTCATCGTCTGTCACAAAAGCCCCCTGAGCGCGCACCATCTTGGCGGTGCCCGGGGGCACGTAGAGCATGTCGCCCTTGCCCACCAGCTTCTCCGCGCCCTTCACATCCAGAATCACGCGGGAGTCCAACGCGCTGCTGACCTGGAAGGCCACGCGGCACGGGATGTTGGCCTTGATGATGCCGGTGACCACATCCGCCCGCGGGGTCTGGGTGGCGACGATCAGGTGGATGCCGGCGGCGCGGGCTTTCTGGGCGATGCGCGCGATCAATCCCTCCATATCGGCGGGAGCGGTCTGCATAAGGTCGGCCAGCTCGTCGATAATAACGACAATATAAGGAATGGAGTCCGGCACCGTATCCGTGTCCGGCTCGGGATTGTCCTCCTCCACCAGTTCGTTGTCCTCCCAGATGTCCGGAGTGTTGCGCACCAGCTGCTCTTCCTCATAGGCCTCCTGCACCCGGACCTCATGACGGGAAAGCGGTGCCCGGCGGGCCGGGGCGGACATGGCCAGGCGGTCATCATCTTCGTCCTCGTCATCCGCATCCCCGAATCCGGGGCCGAAATCATCCAGCGGCTCCCCGGAGGCCAGTTCCTCGGGCAGCTCGAACTCCGCGATGGGCGCCGCCACCGGCTTTTTCCCGTTCCTGGCTTTTGCGGCTCCCCTGCCGCCTCCCGCTTGGCCCTTGATGTCCACCGTCATGCGGTCCTCCTCTGCGTCATCATCCAGATTGCTGGTCAAAGCCGTCAGGCCGTCTTCAGACTCCTCCTCCACCCCGGCGGCTTTCCGGGCCGCCACCGCCTTGGCCACCACCGCCGCCGCTGCATCCGCCGCCTTCTTCCGGCGGCCGTTGAAGGTATCAAAATTCCGCACTCCCTCACTGGCGAACATGCGGTAGCGGTTCTCCATCTCGTTCACCACCCAGCGCAGAGCCATGATCACCTTCTTGGGATCCGTCACCACCGGCACCACGAGGTGCGGCAGGTCGTTGTAGATCTGCATTTCGACCACCTTGGGGTCGATCATGATGAACCGCAGCTGCTCCGGGGTGAACTGGAAAAGCAGGCTGCCGATGATGCTGTTGATGCACACCGATTTCCCCGAACCTGTGGCCCCTGCCACCAGCAGGTGCGGCATGCCCGCCAGGTCGGCCACGATGGTCTCCCCATAAACATCCTTGCCCAGCGCCAGCGGCAGGCGGGCCTTGCCCTGGCTGAAAGCGGGATCCTCCAGCAGCTCGCGCAGGGGCACCGCCACCTTGTCGGCATTGGCGATCTCGATGCCGACGGTGTCCTTGCCGGGGATGGGGGCCAAAATATTAATGCGCTCCGCCCGGGTGGCGCGGGCGAGGTCGGCCTCCAAAGCGGAGATGCGGCTCACGCGCAGCCCCTCGCTGGGGTAAATCTCATACCGGGTGATGGTCGGTCCCTTGGTGATGTCGCCCGGGGCCACCGAGATGCCGAAGGTGGCCAGGGTGCGGACAATATTGTTCTGCGTGGAGCGCAGGTAGGAGATATCCGCGGGAGCCGCGTTCGCATTCTCATCCCAGTGCAGCAGCTCCACCGGCGGCAGCACATAGTTGGCGAAATGCCCCGCCGCCAGCCCACCGCCCACGGTGTCGCCGGCGGGGCGGGATTTCTCCTGCTGCTGCCGGCGCCATTCCGAAAGGGACATTTTTTTCTCCCCATTGGCAGCCCGGCGGGCGGAGCCATCGATGATGCGGGGCTCGGGCTTGTCCATGGCGACCGGCATCGCGGCGGCGGCGGTCTCCTCGGGTTCCGGCTCATCCAGCGGGGATCCGCCCGGGTAAACAGATGCCGACTCCGTCAGCAGTTCCGTGGGCGGGGCCACCTTGGTGCGCAGTTCCCGCTCCAGCCGGCGGCGCTCGCGCTCCGTGCGCTGATGCTCCTGCAGCAGGCTCTCCGCCTCCAGGGAGGCCTGCTTCACCGCCGCCTCGCCGCGCTGTCCGGTGGCCAAGGCCTGCAGTTGAATCCAGACCCGGTGCAGACCGGCCATCAGGGTGTGCAGCCGCAGACCGGTCATCATCAGCAGGCCGGCCAGATACCCCACCATCCCCAGCACCAGCCCGCCCAGGGAGCCGATGGTTTTTTGAGCCACCAGATTGGCCACGAATCCAATGCCGCCACCGGCGCCGAAGATATTGTAGTCCCGCCACCAGGATCGAAAAAGGGTGGTCTGAAGTCCCAGAATCACCCCGGCGCTCACTGCAGTCAGCAGAAACCCCGCCGCTGGCCGCATCAGGGAGCGGCCCGGCATCAGGATGCGGGAAAGCCCCAGCCACAGCAGGCAGGCGGGGATCAGGAAGGCCGCGGCCCCAAATATGAAGATAGTGTAGCCCGCCAGAATGGCCCCGTAGGGACCCATGGCATTGAGCACCGGATCGTTCGGGGTCCCCCGGCCGGAGAAGCTGATGGCTGGCGGCAAATCATCCGGCGTGTAGGAGTAGAGAGCCAGAAACAGCAGCGTCCCCAGCCCGATCAGCACCAAGCCCTTCACATCCGCGAAGGGATGCCGCTCCACCGTCGTGGTGTATTCGCTCTGGGGACGGCGCGGACGGCGGGCGGACATAGGGGAACGGGCAGGTTTCGGCTCTGCCGCGGTTCCGGTCTCCGCCGGGCAGCAGTTTTGGAATATCCAGAAAAACTACCAGTTCCCAAAGAATAGGCAACGTGGAAATTTCAGGAGTCTTAACCAAATAGTCACTGGCTCCCCGCCCGCCGCAGAAATCCACTGCGGGGCCCGAAAAAGAAGGCCAGCAGGAACGCGGCCCCGAGCAGCACCGTAATCGTGGCGCCGGGACGGAATTCCCCATAATGCGCCAGCACCATGCCGCCCACGGCCCCCGCCGCCCCCAGCACACCACCGCCCCAGAACATGGCGCGCGTGGAATTGGTCAGCAGAAACACGGTGGCCCCCGGTGCCACCACCAGTCCCAGCGCCAGAATGCAGCCCACCGCCTGGAGGGAGGACACCATCACCAGCACCAGCAGGGTCATGATCAGGTAATTCAGCACCCGCACCGGCACCCCCTGGGCCGCCGCCACGGAGGGCTCGAACAGGGTCAGCAGGATGGGCCGCTGCAGGGCCGTGGTCAGCACTAGGGTAAACACGCTGATGCCGAAAGTGACCCACAGGTCGGAGGAGGAGATATTCAGAATGTCGCCAAACAGATAATCCTCCAGCTTCACCTGCACGGGCACATACTTCAGCAGGATCAGACCCACCGCGAAGGCGATGGTGAAAATGACGGCCAGCGCCGTTCCCTGGTCCAGCCGCGAGGAGCGGGCCACCGCCAGCGAGCCCAGCACCACCAGCAGCGCCGCGATCATGGCCCCCAGAAAGGCGCTCCACGCCGTCAATGCCCCTGACACCAGGATGCCCGCCGCGATGCCTGGCAGCAGGGCATGGGATAAAGAGCCCGCCACCAGAGCGCTGCGCCGCAGCACCACATAGGCGCTGAAGCAGCCATTGGTGAAGCCAATGATCAGCGCCCCCAGCAGCGCCCGCTGGAAAAAGGGATAACTCAGAATGTCCTCCATGGCGGCGGTTTCAGTGGGTCAAAAATCAGTCAGTCACTCCGGAATTTGTCCACCGGCGGTCAAAGCCCCGCCGGCACCAGGGCATTCTCCTTCTCCCGGCTCACATTGGCCGCAGTGGACACAACGGCCGGGACCTTTTCCTCCAGCTCCGGTTCCGATTCCCCGAATGCCCGGGCCAGCAGCGCCGGGGTGAACACCTCCGCCACGGAGCCGAACGCCACCGGCGCGCGGTTCAGGATCAGCACCTCGTCAAACAGGGCGGGCACCGTGGCCAGGTCATGGTGGCTGGCGATCACCAGCCGCCCCTGCTCCGCCAGCTGCCGCAGCAGGCTGGACAGATTCTCGCGGGCCGGGCGGTCGAGTCCGTTGAACGGCTCGTCGAGCAGCAGCACATGCGCCTCCTGCGAGAGGGCCCGGGCGATGAAGGTGCGCTGCTGCTGGCCGCCGGAAAGCTCGCTGATCTGCCGGTGCTCCAAGTCCTCCAAGTGCATCCGCTTCAAAGCCTCCGTCACTTTTTCGTCATCCAGCGGCCGCCAGCGCCGCCACCAGCCCAGCTGGCTGTAGCGGCCCATCTCCACCAGACCGCGCACGGTCACGGGAAAGCTCCAGTCCACGTCCTCCCGCTGCGGCAGGTAGGCGAATTCCCGGTGCCATTGGGAAACCCGCGCCCCCCGCCAGAGAATGGATCCCGCCGACCGGGGCACCAGTCCGGCGATGGCCTTGAGCAGCGTGCTTTTGCCCGCGCCATTGGGGCCGATGAGGGCCAAGGTGTTCCCGCAGGAGGTGCCCAGCGTCACCCCCTCCAGCGCCAGCACCTGCTGGTAGCGCACCGCCAGCCCCTGGATCTGGAGCTCGTGATGATGCGCGCAGTGGCGGCAATGGCCGCTGCCGCTGTCCGCGGAAAAGGAGTCGGGCTGGATGCTCATAGCGTTATTTTTTCCATTCAAACCGCAGAATCTCCGAGGCCCCCGCTCCGTCCGCCCACACATTCTGACGCTGCTCCGCCAGACCGTCGGGAGCCACCGCCACCTCCGCCACGCTGCCCGCCGCGTCGGGTGGCCAAGTCACCGACATATCCAACTCCAGCGCCCGGTCCGGCATCGGCAGTGCCGTGTGGACGGTGCGCTCCAGCCCGTTTGAGGAAAACTCCAATATCCTGCCGCCGGCTTTCACCTCCAGCCTCAGCGGCTCGCGCACAAAGCGCAGCCCCACCGTCACCGGCACCTCCGCGGCGCGGATGGCGGTTTCCCCGTCATCCGGCTGCGGGGATACCGCCCGTGCGGGGGTATTCAGCCGCAGCAGCGGATAAAGCAGCGCCGCCAGTGCGCCAAGCACCGCCAGCAGATTGATCAGAGGAAAACCACGCATGGGAAGGGGAAAACGCGGAGGCGGTTTATGGATGAAAAGCCGGACTGCCCGGAGGAACGGGCGGGAGGAGAGTGGAGGATACCGTGGAAAAGAAACGGATCAGGGGACTGCCAGAGCTTTGACAATCTCCGTCACATTGTGCTCAAAGGCTCCGGTGAAGGTCGCCAGCCCGCCCGTGCCGTTGCCGTCGGCGATCAGTTCGCCGCCGAACTTGACCCCGGTTTCGCGGCTGAGCTCCGTCAGGTGTTTGGGATTGACCCCCTGCTCGGGAAAAACCGCCGTGATTTTGTTTTTGCGGATGGTGTCCGCCGCCGCCGCCAAGTCCTTGGAGGTGGCGGGCACCTCCGGATTCATGCCCTGCACAGGGATCAGCCGGAAACCGAATTCCCGCGCGAAATAACTCAGCGCCAGATGCGAGGTCGCCAGCTTCCGCCGGTCCGCGGGGATGCGGCTGATTTCGCGGCGCGCCCACTTTTTCAGCTCGCCCAGCTTTTTACTGTAGACGACGGCGTTGGCCTCGTACTTGCCGGCGTTGGCCGGGTCCTTTTTGGAGAAGGCCGCCGCCAGCACTTTGGAGGCGCGCTGCATGTTCTCCACGCTGTTCCACCAGTGGGGGTCCACGCCGCCATGGTCGTGATCATGGTCATCGTCCTTGTCTTTCTCCTTGTCCTTGCCGCCGCGGCGGGCCTGGCCGTCCACCAGTTCCTCGGCGTCGGCACGGGTGAGGGAGGGAATGCCGGCTCCGACCTCCAGCATCTCCTGGTCCGCCGTCAGGTTGTCCTGGAGCTTGCCCAGATAGTTTTCCAGATTCTTGCCGGACACCAGCACCAGCGTGGAACCGGCCAGTTTTTTCACATCCGCCGCCGAGGGCGAGAAGTGATGCATGTCCGTGCCCGCCGCCACCACTGCCTGCACGTTCACTGACGCTCCGCCGACCTGGTGGGCCAGATCCGTCAGCAGAGGGTGCAGTGTGGCCACCTTCAGTTCTGCCTGGACCGGCGCGGTCCACAGCAGCGCCGCCAGCCATCCGGAGGCCCGGAGGAAAAATGCAGTCTTCATACTTCAAGCAAATATCTTGCATCAAGGCAGGCGTCAACCCCGATCCCCATCCGTGCCGAAGGTTTCCCAGTCTTTACAACGCCGCAGCGGTCCGGAACGGGATTGAATATGCTTTCACATTCCGTTCCTTTCCTTAAAATACCGCCTGTCAGCCGCGTGTCCCTCCACCCCACGTTCATGAATTCACCCCGATTATTCTGTTTCATCCCCGCCCTCCCGACGCTGGCACTCCTGGGCCTCATGCCGGCTTTCAGTGTGGCTGCTCCGCCGGAAGCTCCCACCAACCTGACGGTCACCGCACCGAACTACAATACTGTCCAGCTCAACTGGACTGACAATTCCACCAGCGAGGCCGGTTTTGAAATCCACTACCGTGCCGGCACCACCGGCGACTTCGTTAGGCTGGGCCGGACCGATCCTGATGAAATCACCGTAACGCTCACCAACACTTCGGGCAATACCACCTATCAATTCCAAGTCCGGGCAATCGGCAGCAGCAATCCGGTGGAGTACTCCTCCTTCGCCGGACCGGTCACAGTGCTGACTCCCTACCGGGTCACGAGCAGCGATTTCCGCGGCGCGGTGCTCGGACAACCGTTCACCTTCAGTCTGGTGTCCGTCAATCCCGCCCAGGTCACTGGCTACAGCGTCAGCGCCCTGCCACGCGGACTCACCTTGGATCCGGCCACGGGAGCCATTACCGGCACCCCCTCCGAACTGGGTAAAACCGCGGGGAATGTGATCATCACCCATTCCAACGGCAACCCAGGCCTGAGCCGGCTGACGATCCGTGTTTTCAAACCGCAGCCTTCCCTAGCGGCTCCGGTGGTGGCCACTCCGCCGGCTTCCGTGGAACTCCTGCTCGGCGCGCTGCCGGCCACCGTCTCCCTGGAATCCTCCTTCACGGATCCGGATGTGTCCAAAGCCGCCCGGCTGGTGACCGATCTGGGGAATCTGGATTTTGCCTTCTACCCGGAAAGCGCGCCGAAAACGGTGGAGAATTTCTTTGGCTACGTCTCCCGCGGCGATTTTGTAAACACTATCTTTCACCGCAGCGTGCCGGATTTCATCATCCAAGCCGGTGCCTTCCGGGCGGACGCCACAGCCTCCAAGGTCACCACCCAAACCCCGGTGATGAATGAGCCGGAGATCACCAACACGCGTGGCACTGTGGCTATGGCCAAGCTGGGAGGAGAACCGGACAGCGCCACCAACCAGTTTTTTATCAATATGTCCAACAACGGTGCCAATCTCGACAGCCAGAATGAGGGTTTCACCGTGTTCGCCCGGGTGGCCGGAAACGGCATGGCGGTGGCGGATGCCATCGCCGCCCTGCCGCTCAAAAGCTATTCCACCGTCAACGGAGCCCTCACGGACACCCCGGTGCGGGCCACCCCTCCGCCCGCCGTGTATGACCCCTCACTGCTGGTGCGCATCTCCTCCGCCACCAGCTTGGACCCGCTAAGCTTCAGCGCCGTCAGCGGGGCTGCGACGATCGTGGATTGTGCGGTCAACGGCCGGAACCTCATCCTGACACCCGTCTCTGTTGGCGAAACTCTCATCACGGTGACCGCCAAGGATCTGGATGATCAGACAGCGCAGACCATTATCCCGGTCAGAGTAAGCGAAACCGACACCTTCAGCGTGTGGGCCGCACGGCAGAACTTCCCTTCCCCCGCCGCGGCCGAAGCCGGTGCCGATCCCGACGGGGACGGCCTCGCCAATCTGGTGGAGTTCGCCCTTGGCTCTGCTCCTTTGGAATTCAACGCAACTGGCGGACCCATCCTGAGCCCTGGTGGCGGCAGCCCGGCCCTGAGCTTCAATCTGCGCCGGAACATCACGGGAATCACGGTCGCGCTCCAGACCGCCGCCGATCCCGCCGGTACTTGGACGGATCAGTGGAAAAGCACCGACGGGTTCACCCATCCCTGGATCACCGGCACCGCGGCGGCCGGGGACGCTGTCACCATCACCGCCAAAAACCCCGCTCCCCCCGGACCACGGGAATTCATGCGGCTGAAGGTTTCCCAGTGACACTGCCGGGCTTGTGCGGTGGAACGGGTCCGGAAATTCCTGAAAGCCGCCAGCCTCAATCAAACAGTGCGGCAGCAAAGTAGCCTGCCTTCCTTCATCTTCCTGATAAAGGATTTGCCGGGGGGGCCTCACGGACCTTTGCGGGAATCCTCTGTTTCCTCCAGGAACCTGCATGACCTGCTATGCGGATGCCTGGCTGCCGAAGGGCATCAGAACGCCAGCGAAGAGAAAGGAAGACTCCGCCACGGGCTCCACATCCCCTGTCCTCACCTGATTCCAGCTTGACCGCGCAGCGGAAAACGGTATCCGCGCCTATGCCTGCCCATATCCTTCTGCTTGCCGCCATTTTGTTTTGCTGCTGGATCCCCCCGGTGCGGGCCTAGAGTGTGTCGTCATGAGATAGCAGCCCATAAAATGGCGCAACGGAACTGGACGGCGGCCAGATACGAGGCCGCACGCTTTGCGTAACGCGTGGCGATTCCGCGCCATTCCTTGATCCGCAGGAA
>JAQGPJ010000088.1 GCA_028293125.1 Verrucomicrobiales bacterium
AAATGGCTCCAAAACATTCCAGACCCGATCCGGTAAATCATGGCGATGATAATCCTCAGACATGGAGACAGAATTTCCTTGTTTGGAACATCAAGTCAAGTAATTCTTGTGACGACACGCTCTAGGAGGGCGGCGGGGCTGACGCGGCTCCGAAGACGGGCAGCGCGGTGGCGGGGGTGGAGACAAGAGAATACAGGGTGCAAGCCACCGGGCGCAGGGTATGGGTTTACTATCCAAAGGAAAAACTGCCTGACAAACTGCCCTGTGTGCTGATCGGGGCGGCGGGCAGCCGGATGTTCCATGGCATGAACCTGGTGGAGGGTGACCGGGCGGAGCATTACCCCTACGCAAAGGTGGGTTTCGTCGTGGTGGCCTATGAGATCAGTGGTCCGCTGCCGGAGGAGGATCTGGAGAATGAGGAGGCGATCCTGAAAGCCGTCACCGCCTTTTTGAAAAGCCGGGGAGGCATTGAGGATGCCAGGGCCGCATTGACCCTGGCGGCCTCGAAGCACTCATTCATCGATCCCAAACGGGTGTATGCCGTGGGTCACAGCTCCGCAGCGACTCTGGCGCTGACCCTGGCCCAGGATATAACGGGACTCCGGGGCTGTGTGGCCTATTCCCCCGTGGTGGACCTGACCAAAAGGCCGCCTCCGGGCCTGACCGCCGCCTTGGATTCGAAGAACCTGAAATTCAGCGATTTCATCAAAGCCCACTCCCCCTTTCATAACACCGCCAAACTGAAGTGCCCGGTTTTTCTCTTCAACGCGCAGGATGATGACGGTGCCACCCCGGCGGATATGCAGCGCTACGCTGTCAGAGCTAAAACGGCAGGCAAATCCGTGGAGCGTAAAGAAGTGCCGGATGGCGGTCACTATGACTCCATGGTTGAGGAAGGCATTCCTGCAGGAATCACATGGCTGAGGAAACTCGATAAATCCGTGCCTGCCGCCAAATGATGCGCAGCACCGCGTTGCAGCCCGGAGTCCCCCTTTCGTTCACCGGGCCTGCGCGCTTCGTCAAATCAGAGCACAGCTGCGGAAAGACCGGCTCAGCGGCTCCGGCGGCATGGCGGTCCCTTGTGCCCGGTGTCCACCCGCACTAAGCGCCCCAATGCATGAAAAGGAAAAGCGGACCGGGATTCTGCTGGCTGTCACGGCAGCGGTTCTGTGGGGGGTGTCGGGCACCTTCGCCCAGTTTCTTTTTGAATCCCGGTCCGTCGGGCCGGAGTGGCTGGTGTCCGTGCGCATGCCGGCGGCGGGCCTGCTGATGCTCCTGATTTTTGGACGGCGAGGGGGGACGCCGGGGACCATTATGGCCCCATGGCGGCACCGGGGCGATGCCGTGCAGCTGATCCTCTTCAGCCTGTTGGGCATGCTCGCCATCCAGTACACCTACTTCGCCGCCATCCGGCACTCGAATGCGGCCACGGCCACCGTGCTCCAGTTCGCCGGCCCGGTGATCATCGCCGTGTGGCTCACCCTGACCCGCCGCCGGTGGCCCGCGCCGGGGACCTGCGCAGCAATTCTGCTGGCGGTGGCGGGCACCGTCCTGCTGGTGACGCACGGGCGGTTGGACACGCTGGCCGTCTCCCCGCAGGCGCTGGGCTGGGGGCTGGGATCGGCGGTGGCCCTGGCCTGGTGCTCGATCCAGCCGGTGGCGCTGCTGGCGCGGCATCCCACCTCCGTCATCACCGGCTGGGCCATGATCGTCGGGGGCACCGTGTTTTGGCTGGTGCATCCGCCGTGGCGGCTGACGGGTGTCTGGGACCCGCCGGCGCTCGGGGCCATGCTGTTCATCCTCGTGCCGGGCACCCTGCTGCCCTTTAATTTCTACATGTCCGCCATCCGCCTGGCCGGAGGCCAAACCGCGAGTCTGCTGCTCTCGGCGGAGCCTTTGTCCGCAATCCTGACCGGCGTGCTGTGGCTAAAAACCCCCTTCGGTCCCATGGACTGGCTGGGCTCCGCCTGCATTTTGGTGGCGGTCTTTTTCCTGCCTGGTCCGGAGACCACCCACGCGGCGGGCACCACCGGCGGCATGGGCACGGATGATGGCAGTGAAAATCACCCCGGCGGCGGATACCCGCGCGAGGCGTCGTCGAGCAGCAGCAGCCAGTCCCCCTGAGCCGGAGGCCGGGTGCTCCAAGGTCCGGATTTGCCGGGGCCATCAATCACTTGGGACACCTTTCCGGTGGCGGCCTCCATCCACCACCCGGCCAGTTTTTTTCCTGACAGAACAGTCGGATCAATTTTCACCATACGGTCGGAGGGCAGATAAACCATGGCAAAGCCGCTGTCCGCCGCCACGGCCGCCGTGGCACTGTCGTTGGCCGCCGTCGGGCGTTCATCCTCCAGCAGAAATTTCCTTTTCACATCGGGCTGGAGCGTCCACCACGGGCGGGACTCAAAGATCCGGCGGAAGTGCCTCAGGCTTGCCGCGCCGGGCAGCTGCATGACCTCCCGCCACTGCGGGGGAAAATTCCAGTTGGGGGAGCCGTAGGCGTTTCCGAATCCTCCGCCCAGCACCGCCCAGTAGGCCTGCTTCCGCGCCTGCAGCGCGCTGCCCCAGTCCGCGTGCTCGCCCTCGTAGGTGGACTCGCCGAGGAAGAACGGACGCACGGGGCTTTTGGCAAACTCCGCGTGGCTGACCTCGTAAACGTCCGGCTGGTTTTTGTTCCACGCCTTGTTGAATCCCCGGAAGTAGGTATAGACCATCGTCACATCCAGCCACGGCTCGTCCACCGGCCAGACATCCGTGCTGGAATGCGAGGACGCGGCATGGTAGGTCAGCAGTTGGTCCGGCGCGGCCTCCTTCAGCCCCAACGCCAGATGGCGGATCTCCCCGCGCGCATTGTCAGGGTCCATATCCCCGCCCATGATCCACATGACGTTGGGGAACCGGCCGAACCGGCGGCCCAGGTATTTTCCCAGTTCCCGGCATTTGTCCTCCCCGTTGCGGTTGAGCGGTTTCAGGGAGCCGTCCTTCTCTTTTCCCGCCCATCCCTCCCCGCAGCAGCCCGACCAGGCGGGGGCGATGGCCAGCAGCAGCCCCTGACGGCCCGCCTCCTCCACCACTTTCTCCACATGGCTGAAAAAGGCCTCGTCCGGGCGGGCAAAATCCTGCTCCGGCCCGAACGGCAGCCGTCCTTCCCGGTTTTTCATGCCCAGGAATCCTGTCAGCATCACCTGCACGGTATTGAAGCCTTTGGCTTTGCGGTCCTTCAGATACTCCGCGGCCTCCTCCTTCGTGAGCTTCAGAAACAGCATCCAGGCCGTGTCCGCATTGTAAAACCAGGGCTGCCCCTTGCCGTCCGTGAGATGTCTGGCTCCCGGTGCCGCCTTCAGCGGAAAAGCCGAGGCTGTTTCCTTTTCTGTTTCCGTCTTCGGCCTCGGCTTCGGTTCCTGATTTTTGCTCCCGTCCTGAGCCTGAAGGCACTGGAAAGGAAGCATCATCAGCGCGGCTGTCATGGCCGCCATCCGGACAGCATGGGATTTCATGAGCAGAACTACGCCGGCCAAACGCGGCCTCTCCCACCGCAACGGCGTGGACGCGGAATATCAGAGCGGGCTCTTTTTCCGGGCCATCATCCAATAGGGAAAACGGGCTGGCCGGCTCCAAGGTCCGGAGCCGGGGCTTGTGGAAAGCACCGGGATAGGCGGCCAAATCCGCCGCCGCTGTCCAGTCCGGTTCCTGATCAGTTCGACTGGTTCAGACGGGCGGGGATCTGCTGGATCGCGCTCCGGGAGAATTTCCGCCGCAAGGCCTCCACGATCTTCCGCTCCCAAAAACCTCCCCCACTTTTAAGGCGTCAGGGGGACGCGCACAGTCTCGCGGGTGAGGCGGTTTTCCACAGTGAGGCCCTCGGCATCGATGGCGGTGAGCTGGAGCAGCAGGGTGCCGAGCCGGAAGCCGTCCCCGGCACCGGCGGTCCAGACAGCCTTGGATCCGGTGATGCGGATGAGGGCGGAACTGTCGGAGGACAGCACCCGGCGACCGGCGGCGGCGGTGAAGACTTCACCGGTGCTCCCGCTGCGGAAAGTGAGCTCCGAGACATTGGCCAGCTTTTTGGCTTTGGTCCCGTCAAACACACGCCGGCGGCGCATTTTCTCCACCACGCAGTCGGTGCCGGGGATGGTGGATCCTATACGCACGTTGGCCTTGCGGTTGCCCTCCAGCGTGAGCTCCACATCCGCCGATTCGTGATCGGTGTTCACATCCCATAGCACGAATGGCCACGGACGCAGCTGATAGGTGGTCATGCGCATGAGTCCGGGCACATCATCCATGGAGTCGCACCGCAGCCTGGGGAACCGGGCGGTGCCGAGGGAACGCATTTCCTCCGGCTCCGGCTCCTGTGGCGGCGTGGCCGCGGTGCCGCTGCCGGCGGGATTGAATGAGGCCGCCGCGGTGGCCGCCCGGGGAACAATCTGCGGGCCAGCGGTGGGGGGCCGATTCCCAGGAGCCGCAGCAGTGGAGGCATCCGGTCCTGCCGACGCAGCCGGTAAAATGGGGAAAACCGGGGAATTCAGCACCGGCAGTCCGGCGGCGGCCAGCATTTCGTCCGAAGTGCCGCCGCCCATGCCGTCCGGATGGCGCACCGTCCATTCCTGCAGAAAATTGGCCGTGGCCTGATGACCGGCTTTTTGGGCCAGATCAGCGGCCGTCAGCTGATCGGAATCGTGCGCGGCCAGCAGAGCCTGCCGGTGACAGAGCAGCTTCACCGCAGGCAGCTGGCCGCCCATCGCGGCCAGCATGAGGGGCGTGCGCTGCTTCTCCCCGCCGGGCAGATCCAGCTGCGCCCCGGCATTCAGCAGCACATCCATCGCTGCGGTATGACCTTTGGTGCACGCCAGGCGCAGGGCCTCATCCAGAGGTTCCTTGGAAAGAGGGGCCAGAATTCCCACCAGCACCGCGTGGCCCAGGGAGGAGGCCAGCAGGAGAGGGGTTTCGCCAACGGCATTGCGCTGCGCCGGATCAGCCCCCGCCTGCAGCAGAGCGCTCACGGAGCGCTCGTCACCGCTGCGCACGGCGGCCATCAGCGGGGTCACTCCCTCCGGTCCGGCGGTGGTGTGGGCCGCTCCACGGATCAGCAGCAGCATCACTGTTTCCCCGCGCCCCTGGGCGGCGGCGGAAAGCAGGGCCGTGGCACCGTCCGCACGGGCCACATCCGCATTCATGCCCGCATCCAGAAACTGCACCACCAGTTCCGTCCGGCCTTCGCCCGCCGCCTTGAGAAAGTCCCCCACCGTGAAGGAGAAAGCCCCCGACTGCAGCTGCCCGCGCGCCTTTTCCTGATGATCCCGGCAGCCTGTCCCGGCCCATGGCAGCACAAGGACGGTCAGCAGGGCGGTCAGGGCCGGAGGACGCGGAAAAGGCATCGGGTTTATTTCGGTGTCTGGCTGTCTGGCTGCTGGGCGGCTGTGGATCAGGTCTGGCGGAGCCGGAAAAACCGGTCAAAAACCCACTCACGCGCAAGCCGCAAACGGTCAATGGATATTACAGATTTCCGAACAAAATGACAACGCCGGAGGAGGCCTGTCTGGATGTGGAAAAGCAGACGGGCCAACGAAAGAATCCGTTTGAGCACCATTCACCATTAGAGAACGCTGGAGGCAGAACCCAATTCCCCTTCCATTAGTTCTACATTGTTACACAAATTGATAACTCGTTCAAAATCAATGGGTTGCCGATTTGCTGAACAGTGCCGGTCAGAATTGCGTAACTCGTTGATTATCAACGACCTAACTTTACATTGTAACAATGTAGAATTAGGCGATCCTTTGGTTTTCTCAAAAATTCAGAAACTTTTGTAAATAACCGGCGCATAGTGCGGGGATTCAAGGACGGCGGAGCCATTTTATAACGCAAGCTTTACAGAAACCCGGAAAAAGCACTTGGCTCCCTCTCCTGTTGCAAGCTGAGGCCAAGGCACCTTCACTATTTCACATCCGCCACCGGTAGCGAGCACAATTGGCTCGTCAAAACTGTTTCGCCAGTCAATCATATTGCCGCTGAACTGCGGGGTATACACCAATCCTGCGGCGGCGTGATCCTGACGCCGTATAAAAAGAGCGGAAAATTCCCCATTCTCCGCAGCAGCGACTGGTCCACCGACGGCATCAAGACTGCCTCCTCCTGACAAATGGCCACTGTAGTGCAATGGCCCCGGCCCGCTCCCGGCGGAAGTAGGCACAGTCCCAAAAGCGAACTCCAGCAGATTGCACACAGCATCGCTGTCAAAATCTTCCAAGATACCTTTATTCCTCAACGCGCCGCCAAAAAAGGACTCACACCAACTGGAAAAAATGGTTCCGGACACACCGATGCCACTCAATGTGAATTGAAAGGGATTGGAGTCAGCGGTATTGTTGACAATGCGGACCACGGCGCTGCGCGGCCCCAACTCAGAAGGATCGAATGTGATTTCAAAAGGAGTAAGGCTTTCCTCCGCGGAAAAGTCTCCAGGCTGTTTGGTGACGGTGAAATCCTCTGCACTGTCCCCGGTTATCTCCACTTTGGGGCTGCCTGATAAAAACAGCCGTAGTGATCCTGCATCAAAAATCCGGTACGTGCCGGTCCGGCTGCCGCCCTGCACTGCAACGCTGCCCATGTTTGTGTTTCTCACATCCGCCGGCAGGGATTCGTTCCGGACGTCCGCCCCTGGCTGTCCCTCAACTTTAATGTCCGGAGCGAAATCCACCACCGTGATTTGGTTGTCCACAGGGAGTGAGGCGGCCAGCAGCCGGTTCCCCACTGGATCAAAGGTATACGCCCATGATCTCAGATAGGGATGGCTGGCACGGAATACAGTATTGTAAATGTTGACGTATCCCCGGGTGCCCGCAAACCCATCCCCAATAGTGAGGGAGCCTCCCAGCCTGCCATCGTGTCGCACCAGATAATGCCCATTGTCCAAAGTCAAAATACTGGCTGCGTGGAGACCGGCATTGTCCGCGTCATTGGTGGCGACTAGGGAATTACTGGCGGAGATTTCGCCGCAGGCTCCGGCTTCGCCGCTTCCCCAAGTGATTGCTCCCTTTCTTCCATTCCATAAAGGGCTTTCGACCAAGTAATTTCCATTCACCAAAGTGATGAGTTCGGGGGAGTAACCGGCAAAATCACCCTTTAAACTACCAACCAGAGAGTTGGCGGCTGAGATTTCCCCTTTTACTCCGGCATTCCCATCCCCCCAAGTAACGGCGCCACGGCCATCATTCCACTGTGGGCTGCGCACCACATAATTTCCATTACTGAGCTCTTTGACACCCATTTCCCTGCCTATCATTGAATCGCCGGTCATGAGACCAATATTGTCAGCGATTTCCGTTCCTACGAGGGAGTTGGCAGCCGACGTTTCACCGGTCACCCCCGAAGTTCCGCTGCCCCAGGTGACGGCGCCCCGGCTGCCGTTCCACCCAGGGCTCCAAACCAAATAGTTCCCATTCCGCAGTGCAATGAGCCGTATGGCGTTAAAGGAACCACTTTCTGTGGCGCCAATGAGGGAATTCTCCAGCGAGACCTCCCCTGTCACCCCTGAGGTCCCGCTTCCCCAAGTTGCGGCTGCCAATGGGCCTTTCCATATCGGGCTGTTCACCACATAGTTTCCATTGCTCAGCAAGGTCACTCCTCCGGCACCAATCATGCTGTACTCGTGGGTGCCTATAAGGGAATTCGCAGCCGATACCTCACCGGTTGTGCCGGAGACTCCGTTTCCAAACGTGACCGCCCCGCGCAGGACCCTCCATTGCGGATTGCACACCAGATAGTTTCCAGTGCTCAAAGCGAGAATATTTCCCGCAGTGCCGACAAGGGCATTTGCAGCGGTCACCTCCCCGGTCATTCCGGTTGCTCCGTTCACCCATACCACAGCTCCGGCGCGCTCTCCCCAGCCTGCGGCACTCACGACATAATTTCCATTGACCAGCGGAGTGATTCCGGAAGCACCAACTCCAGAACCAATGAGGGAATTGGACAAGGAGATTACTCCGGTCACTCCGGCGGTCCCATCACCCCAGGTGACAGCCCCATTATCGCGATCCGACCGACGGGTGCACACAACATAGTTTCCATTGATTAAAGGGAAGATGCCTGAAATGATCGTGGAGGAGAAGGAGCCGACGCCATCCCCGGACTGGGTACCCACAAGGGAATTGGATACCGAAATCTCCCCAGCCAAGCCAGTACCTCCATTCCCCCAAGTGACGGCCCCCCTGCTGTCGTGCCATGAAGGGCTATGCACTACAAAATTTCCGTTATTTAGGGGAGTGACTGACATATTGTAGTATCCTCCACCAACACTGTCTCCCGCCAAAGTGCCAACAAGGGAATTAGCCGCTGAAACCTCCCCCGTGACACCTGAGGTCCCGCTTCCCCAAGTCACCGCGCCGCGTGCCCCGTTCCAAGCGGGGCTGGACACAGTGTAGTTCCCATTGCTGAGCAGGGTTATGGCTGTGGGGGTCCAATAACCCTCATGTCTGCCAATCTCGTCCAGTGGAGTGCTTCCCACCAAGGAATTGGCAGCGGAGACCGCACCCGCAGTCATGGCGGCTCCACTGCACCAAGTGACAGCCCCTCTCCGCTCGTTCCAACTAGGACTGCAGACCACATAGTTGCCATTGCTCAAAGGCTTGATGTAAACCGCCGACAATCCGGAAATGATCAGGGAATTGGAGGCTGAAACCTCTCCTGAAACACCTGTATTGCCACTCCCCCAAGTAACCGCCCCTTCTGTATCATTGATCTGGGGACAATACACAGTGTAATTTCCATTATTCAGCAGTGTGACAATCCCTGAACTGGAGTTGGTCAGGGAATTGGCTGCTGAAATCTCGCCGGATACTCCGGAAACGCAGCTTCCCCAAGTGACTGCTCCCCGCCCGACTCTCCATTCTGGACTGCGGACTAAAAAATTTCCGTTCGCCAGCACGGTGACACCTCCAATGCCAGCCTTGTCCTGCAAACTGCCGCCGGTCAGAACACTGATAATCCCGAGGCTGGCTCCGTCATACAGGTATACAGCTCCCCTTTCGCCATTGCAGTAAGGGTCTGTAACAACCAGATTCCCATTGGGCAGCACGGTAATAGTGGCCCCGAATCCCTCACTGTCCTGGGGACCGGAAAGGATGGTTCGGGTTCCGGCGGAACTGGAAACCAAACTAAACAGGAAAGATACGCTCAATATCATCCAGAAGTGCGGGGCTGCCGCACGAAGAGCATGGGGATAGAAAATCATTAAATTTTTTGAATACCTAGGTCTGCATAAGTCTTCAGCCGCTTCCCGTCAATGCGGTTGCTGGGCAGGAACCCGTGTTTCCGAACCAGTTCACCGGGCTTCAGCCATGCTGAACCTGCGGGAGTTCCGGACGGCGCATGAACTACTTTATCCGGCATGGTGGCCTGCACTCCCTCCCTAATTCTACATTGTTACATAAATTGATAACTCGTTCAAAATCAATGGTTTGCCGATTTGCTGAACAGTGCCGGTCAGAATTGCCTAACTCGTTGATTATCAACGACCTAACTTTACATTTTAACAATGTAGAACTAATCACCCCGCCGCACCATCCGCATCCGGCTCCGGCAGCCGGATGGTGAAGATGGTCTCCACGCCGAGGGTGCTTTCGACGCCGATGCTGCCGCCGTGGGCCTCGATGGCGCGGCGCACGATGGAGAGGCCGAGGCCGGTGCCCTTGATCTGCTGGCTGTGGTGCTTGGCCACACGGTAGAAGCGCTTGAAGATGAATGGCAAGTCCGCGCGCGGGATGCCCACGCCGTTGTCCCGGATGCGGATGACGGCCTCCTGCGGTGTGCGGGTCAGGCTGACGGTAATGACCAGCCGGCCGTCGGCCAAGTTCTCCTTCAGGGCATTCTCGATGAGATTGAAAAACACCTGATCCCAGTAAAAGCGGTCGCCAGCCAGTTCGTCGCTGTTGATGCCGGCACTGCCACTGCCACTGATGGCTGTGCCGGTGCCGGTGCTGCTGTCCCTGGCGACCGTGGCCGCAGGGAACACCAGTTCCACTTTCGCTTTTTTCTCCTCAATGAGCGGGGCCAGGCGGTCCACCACGTCCTCCACGCACTCCCGGCAGGAGAAGAGGGAGTGGCGCAGGCGGGAGGCCCCGGACTCGGACGCGGACTCAAACTTGGAAAGCGTCAGCATGTCCTCCACGATGCGGGCGATGCGCTGCCCGTGCTTCTGCATGGTCTGGAGGCTTTTGCGCATCATCGCCGGCTCGTCAATCATGCCATCAAGGAGATTCTCCAGATAGCCGTTGATGATGGAGAGCGGGGTGCGCAGTTCGTGCGAAGCATTGGCCACGAAGTCCTTGCGGATCTGCTCCGTCTCATGGCGGTCCGTCTCGTCGCGGATGACCACGCGCAGATGGTCCGGCTTGTCCTGGCCGAAGAGGCGCACTGGGGCCGCACTCACCACCAGATGCCGGTCCTGCATGCCGCCGTCGCGGTCAAGCCCCAGGCGGAATTCCTCCTCCTGCCAGCGGTTGCCCAAGGCCACGCGGCTGAGAAAGGAAAGGATGCCGGCGTCGTGAATCAGATCGCCCAGCGGGTGGCCGTGCAGCTTCCGGCTGGTGTGGAAAAGGTCATGCGTCTCGTGGTTGGCGAAGACGATCTCCTGCTTCTGGTTCACCAGCAGGCAGGAATCCCCCAGCCCCTCCAGCACACTTTCCAGCACATCGTTCCGCTGACGCAGGGCGGGGCTGGAATCTGTCCAGGGAATGCCCGCCTGATGCAGCCGCCAGATCAGCCAGCCGGCCAAGGCCGCCAGAAGGACACAGAGGGTGAGGAGGACAGCGGTCAGGGAAGTGAACATGCTATTCAATCAGTGCGCTCCCCGCATCCTCAGGCCTCCACCGCTTTTCCCACGTCCACCGTGGGTGCGGCCGTGACTGTGCCTGCGGCATCCGGGCTGACAAAATGATAACCCACCCCGCGCACAGTCTGGATGGCGTCCGCGTATTTGCCAAGTTTTTCACGCAGGCGCTTCACGTGGGTGTCCAGCGTGCGGGTCAGGGTAGTGTCGGAATACCCCCACACCTCGCGCAGCAGCGCGTCACGCTCCTGCACCTCCCCGTTGGCCTCCACCAGCAGGCGCAGCAGTTTGAACTCCGTGGCCGTCAGGTCCACGGGCTCGCCGGCGAGGAACAGCTTCAGGGAATTCCGCTCCAGATGGAACGCGCCGGCCTTCAGCGTGGCATCCACCGTCACCTTGCGCGTGCGCTTCAGCAGCGCCTTCACCCGCAGCACCAGCTCCTTGGGACTGAAGGGCTTGGTGACGTAATCGTCCGCTCCCAGTTCCAGCCCGGCGATGCGGTCGTTCAGCTCCCCCTTGGCTGTAAGCATGATCACGGGAATGCCGCGCGTGCGGGCGTCGGCGCGCAGTTCCCGGTAAACCGTGAACCCGTCCTTGCCGGGCAGCATGAGGTCCAGGACAATGAGGTCCGGGATTTTCTCTTTGGCAATGCGAACGGCCGCCACGCCGTTTTCAGCCGTCAGAACCGTGAAGTCCTGACGCTTTAGATTGAAAGTGACCAGATCCAGAATGTCCGTCTCGTCATCTACGACCAGTATGGTGTGCATGTGTGGCGGAAGTTATGGGCGGGAACCACTCCGGCAATGCGGTTTCAGGTGACGAAGCTGTCACAGAGCCCCCGCCTTTGCAAGACGGGGGAGTTTTCAGTTATCAGTTTTCAGGGGGCGAAGATCTGAAGCCTGGAGCTGAACTTTCCATCAGGAACGGAAGGCGTGCGCCCAAGCCACTGAAAACCGAACTCTGAAAATTGAAAACTTCCTACCACGCCGCCGGCTCCTGCCACCATCTGTAGGCATTGGAGGACCCATAGTCCAGAATGCGGCCCAAGCCGGGCCAGGGGAGGTGGAAGCCCATGCAGCGGGTGTGTTTGGAGGCGGCCTCCGCCCAGTACTTTTTGCGGGTGGCGACGGCGGTTGCCGGATCGTGGTCAAAGGCGATGTTCCACTCCGGATTGGTGAACATCAGCAGCGGGTGGTGGGCCAGGTCCATCAGGTGCAGCAGTTCGTCCCCGGCGGAGCGGATGCGGAAGCAGGCGTGGCCGTCTGTGTGGCCGGGGGCGGACTCCACCTTCACTTTGCCGCCGAAAAGCTCGCTGCCGGCCTTCACTGTCTGGAGGTGGCTGCCCAGGATGTCATAGCGGTTCCGCACGTCGCGGATCATGCCCGGCAGCTGGTTTTTATCGCGGCGGGATTTGGTGAAATCCGGCTCCGGCGAGCGCCAGAAGGACAGTTCCTCCGGCAGCAGATGCACGGCGGCATTGGGGAAAGCCGGTTTGTTGTCCTTCACAAATCCATTGAGATGATCGGCGTGGGCATGGCTCAGAAAGCCGGCGGTCACGGACTCCGGGGCAATGCCGGCCATGGCCAGGCCGTCCATCAGCCAGCCCATTTTCGGATTGTTCCCCACCCCGAACCCGGCGTCGAAAAGCGCCACTTCCGATCCCGCCCGCACCGCCAGGATATTCACATACAGTGGAATGGAATCCAGCTTCTCCCCGTGGCGGATCATCTCCTCCCTCATTTCCGGGCGGTCCTCCTCCGGCCACATCAGGTCCAGTCCCTCACGGAAGGCCAGATCGCAGTCGCTGATGGAGAAGGCCTCCAGATCCCCGATGCCGAAGCGGTAGACAAAAGGATTGCGGAACGGAGCCGCGGCGGGTTTGGCGGGAGCGGCATTGCCCTCCGCCGCCGTGGCCGTCGCCGCGGCGCGGCTGCCCAGGGCCGCCATGCCCGCCATGGCGGTGCCCATGAATCCACGGCGGGAGAAATCGGAGATTTGTCGCTTCATATGCGGGGGAAACTACGCGCCCCGCGCGGTTTTCCATCAGGGAAAAACCCGGCTCAGGGTGGGATGAAGGGAATTTGCGGACCGGCAAAGGCAGAGCTCACGCCGGGGCGCGGCTATTCGCGGGCTTTGATGTCGATCAGCATCTGGTTGTTGTTCGGATAGCGGCCCATCACCTGCAGCAGGCGCTCCACGGCCTCCACGGGGCGGTGGCCGGACAACCCCCGGCGGATGAGGTGCACCTTCTCCAGCTGGTGCGCGGGCAGCAGCAGCTCCTCCCGCCGGGTGCCGCTTTTGAAGATGTCCACGGCGGGATAGATATACTGCTGCGAAATCTTGCGGTCCAGCACCAGCTCCATGTTCCCCGTGCCCTTGAACTCCTGGAAGATCAGGTCATCGCCCTTGTTGTTGGTCTCCACCAGGGCGGTGGCCATAATGGTCAGGGATCCGGCCTCGCGGGTGTTGCGGGCGGCGGCGAAAAGCCGGCGCGGAGCCTCCAGGGCACGGCTGTCGAGACCGCCGGACATGGCCTTGCCGCCCCCGCCTCCGCGGATGGCATTGTTAAAGCCGCGGGCCAGTCGCGTGATGGAGTCGAGCAGCATGAAGACGTGCTGCCCGGCCTCCACCAGCCGCTTGGCGCGCTCCACCGCCAGACTGGCCATGCGGATGTGGTTGCGGGGATCCTGATCATTGCTGCTGGCCATGATCTCCGCCCCCGGCAGGGCGCGGGTAAGCTCCGTCACCTCCTCGGGACGCTCGTCCACCAGCAGCACGATCACCTTCACATCCGGATATTTCTGCAGCATCGCCTCCGCGATGTGCTGGAGGAAGGTGGTCTTCCCCGCGCGTGGCGGGGCCACGATCAGGCCGCGCTGGCCGCGGCCGATGGGGGCGATGAAATCAATCAGCCGCGTGGTGTTGCGCGTGGCGTCCGTCTCCAGGATATAGCGTTTATTGGGGTTCACCGCCGTCAGTTCCTCGAACAGCGGCAGGATGCGGTAGGCGGCGGGCTCCAGGCCGTTCACCGTTTTCACCTCCTGCACCATGGGGCCGCGGCCTCCCCGGCGCATGACGCCATCGATATAAACCCCTTCCCGCAGGCCCAGCTGGCGCACCAGTTCAGCGGAGACGAACGGATCCTGCGGCGAGGCCGCATAGCCCCGGGCGCGGGGACGCAGAAAGCCGAAGCCCTTGTTTTCCGTAAGCTCGAGCAGCCCTTCGCAGTCCTCCGGCGGTCCTATCATGGGTTCGGGACGCGGCGGGCGCGGCTCCCACGGGCGGGCATCGCGGGGCGGTCGCTGGTCCCCTCCCTGCCCTTGGTGGGGGTGGGGCGGGCCGTAACCCGAAGTCTGCTCCCCGCCGGCACTTGGAGCCGGACCCTGAGGCGGGGGCGGTCCCTGACCATTGATGCCAAAACCTCCCGGCCCCGGGCCCGGCCCCTGGGGTGGACGGCCCGTGCGCTCCACATAACGCTGCTGTTTCTGCTGTTTGAACTTCTCCTTGCGCAGCTTCCAGCGCTCCCACTTGGTCAGCCGGCGGCCATCCCCGCCATCCGGGCCGGAGCCCGGCGGCACCGGGCCGCGCGGACCTCCGTCCCCGTCATCCCGGCGGGGAGCCGGGTAATGGGAGGGCGTCCTGCGGCTGTCCTGGGGGGGGCCGGAAAATTCGTCAGGGCCGCCGTCCACCGAAGCTCCGGTGGAGCCCCCCGGGGTATTGGAAGCAGCGGCGGCGTGATCCCCATGATCCGGTGGGCCGGGGGTGGCGTCCGGGGCCGGGGAGGACTCGGGAGCGGCAGGCGCTTTGGACTGCCAGGATTTGGCACCCCTGCCGGGCCGGGAAATCTTTTTGGCCGGAGCCACGTCAGTCTCGCGGACAGGCGGTGCCGGCTCTGCTGCTGCGGCAGGCTGGGGTACGGAGGCAGCGGGAGTTGCGGGCACAGGCGCCGGAGCGGCATCCGGGACAGCAGCAGTGCCGGTGCGGGCCGTCTTTTTGGCGGTGGCGGCTTTTTTGGCGGCGCGTTTGGCCGGCGGAGGCGTGGGCTCCTGCATCTCCAGCACGAGCACGGGGGCCTCGGCCACGGGTGCCGGTTCCGCCATGCGGCGGCTGACGGGAGCTTTCACGGCCACAGCCTTTTTCGCCGCTCCTTTTTTGGCGGGGGCCTTGGCGGAGGGTGGCTGAGCCTCCATTGCCGCCTCCACCGGGGGCAGCATGGGGGTTTCCTCCCGGGGGGGGGCAGCTTTTTTCACAACAGCGCGTTTGCGCGGGGCCGGCGCAGTGGTGGCAGGAGCGGGCGCGGTAAGCTCCGCCGGAATACTGGAATCAGTCTTGGTTTTTTTCATGCCATTGGGGGGCGGGCACGGCGGCTCCGGATGGAAGGGCCGCCCTGCTGGAAAGAGTTGTCAGGTTTAAATAAAACAGGGAGCGGATATCCGTCAGGAGTCCATCAGAGCCTCCAGCTCATCCGCGATCCCGTCCGCGATTTCAAAGTTGGCGTGAATATTCTGGGTGTCGTCCAGATCGTCCAGCGCATCATAAAGCTTAAGCACCTGCCGTGCCGTGTCCACATCCGTCAGCGTGATGGTGGTGGCCGCCTGATAGTCCAAGCGGACGGCGGTGGCGGCCAGGCTCCGCTCCTTCACAAAGCGGGCCACGGCGTAAAGCTGGTCAGGGGCGGTGACGAGGGTGTGCTCCTCCTCATCGGACACCACATCGTCCGCGCCGGCCTCGATGGCCAGCTCCGTGATCTCCTCGGCGGAGATTTTGTCCGCCGGCACCTTGATGGAGCCGATACGCTGGAAAAGATGAGCCACGCTGCCGGCGCCGCCCATGCTGCCGTGGTTCTTATTAAAAGCGGTGCGCACGTCCGCGGAGGCGCGGTTTTTGTTATCGGTCACGCACTCCACCAGCATGGCCACGCCGCCGGGGGCATAGCCCTCGTAGGTGATCTCCTCCAGCACTGCGCCGTCCAGCTCGCCCAGGCCCTTTTTAATGGCGCGGTCTATATTGTCATTGGGCATGTTCATGCCGCGCGCTCCGGTCAGGGCCGTGCGCAGGCGGGGGTTGGCGTCGGGATCGCGCCCGCCGTGCCTCACGGCAATGGTGATCTCGCGGGCGTATTTGCTGAAAACCCGGCCTTTTTTAGCATCAACAACCGCCTTGAGGCGTTTGACTTTGGACCACTTGTTATGACCTGCCATGCGGAATTGCGTGTGAATTCGGAAAAATAAACAATTAGAGGAGGAAGGGCCCGCCACGGCGGGGACAACGGCATCAAACGCATTACCCGCCGGACAGAGCGGAACAGGCATTTGACACCGGGCGGGAACAGGCGGAGACACCATTTCCAACAAGCCAGAAGCGGGATGCAGAGAGAACAGACCGGCGCGGGGACGGGATAGGGGGTGGTCCCTGAGCGCGGGGGAAAACCGGTGCCCTGCCCCGCGGGTCCTTTCGTATCAGGACTGTGGCGGCGGCTGGCACATGCGGGAAGCCGAAAACCCTCCGCACGGAAATCCAGCGTCAATAAACGAGGTTTATGCGCCGGGCGCAAGTTATTTCGCACGGGCTTTTCACCCTCTTAATTTTTTTAGAAATTCGCTGAAATATCACTCCTGTTTCCTGCGATGGCTAACACGCGTGCGCCGGCCTCCGGCAAAGAATTGACGCCGGCACCGCCCTGCGGTTGGATGGCTGCCCGGTGCCCCGCCGCCCGCGGCCCGGCTGCATCCCTCACCCATCTCACCATGAAAAGACTGTCCTTCCTGCTTCTGCTGCTGGCCCTGCCGGCCGCTCTTTCCGCCGCCACTCCGGACGGCAAAAAAAAGCTGGTGATCATTGCCGGCAAGCCCAGCCACCCCCCGCTGATGCATGAATTCCGCGCCGGCTCGCTCCTGCTGGCCAAATCCTTGGCCGGAGTGCCGGGCCTCTCCGTGGAGGTGCAGGACCAGGGCTGGGTGAAGGACGAGGCCATTTTCAAGGACGCGGACGCCGTGGTGATCTATGCCGACGGCGGCGGCGGGCATCCCGCCATCCAAGGGGACCATCTGGCCACCCTGACGGCGCTGGTGCAGCGCGGCTGCGGCGTGGGCTTCATGCACTACGGCGTGGAGATCCCGGCGGCGAAGGGCGGTCCGGAGCTCCAGAAATGGATGGGCGGCTACTACGAGGACAAATTTTCCGTGAACCCCATGTGGGAGCCTCTGTTTGAGAAGCTGCCCGTGCATCCCATCACCCGCGGCGTGGAGCCCTTCCAGATCAAGGACGAGTGGTATTTCAACATGCGCTTCAAGCCCGGCTTCACCGCCGACGGCGTGTCCGAGGCCGAAGGCACGAAGTTCACGCCCATCCTGACCGCCAAGCCCTCCGACGCCGTGCGCAACGGCCCGTATGTTTATCCCGCCGGCCCCTACCCCCACATCCAGGCCGAGAAAGGCCGCACGGAGGCCATGATGTGGTGTGTAGAGCGCCCGGACGGAGGCCGCGGATTCGGCTTCACCGGCGGCCATTATCATCTCAACTGGGGCAATCCCGACTTCCGCCGCACGGTGCTCAACGCCCTGGTGTGGGTGACGGGCGCGGAGGTGCCGGCCAACGGCGTGGACTCCAAGGTCAATGAGGAGGACCTGAAGCAGAATCTCGATCCCAAGGGAAAACCCGGCCAGTAAGCCATTTCCGACGCGCAATCCGGCACGAAAGCCGGACCCAAGGACGCTTCCCATGGCGCGCACCGCCCGCCCCGCGCCGCCCTTTCCGGGTTTGATGGACAGAATGGACCCCATGGACCGGGTCCGGACTGCCTTTCCATTATCCCGGATTGCGGTGGCGCAGGCGGGCTGTTTAATGCGCCCTGGCTCATCCATCCCATCTTCCCGACCATGAAATTCCACCTGCCCGCATTCGGTCTGTCCCTCCTGCTGTGTTCCGCCCCGGCTCTCAAAGCGGAGGACTGGCCACAATGGCTGGGCCCCAAAGGCGACAGTGTCTGGCGCGAGACAGGCTTGCTCAAAGTCTTTCCGGACAAGGGCCCGCCGGTCAAATGGAAGGTGCCCGCCGGCTGGGGATTCTCCGGCCCGGCGGTCAGCGGCGGGCGCGTGGTGTTGATGGACTATGTGATCCGCGAGGGTAAGCCGGACGCCAATCCCGGCGGCCGCACCGCCATCAAAGGTGATGAGCGCGTGCGCTGCTTCGACGCCGCCACCGGCCAGGAGCTGTGGTCGCACAGCTACGACGCCCCGCTGAACCTTAGTTTCCCCGCCGGCCCGCGCTGCACGCCGTGCGTGAGCGACGGCATGGTTTACTCCATCGGCGCGGAAGGGCATGTGAGCTGCCTTTCCCTGGCGGACGGCAAGCCGGTCTGGGATCTGGATCTCAAAAAGACCTACAACGTGGAATCCCCCATCTGGGGATTTGCCACCCATCCCGTGGTTCGGGGAAATCTGCTGTATCTGCGGCCCGGCGGCCCCGGATCGGCGGTGGTGGCGGTGGACAAAAAAACGGGCAAGGAGGCCTGGCGGGCGCTGACCGCGAAAGAGGTGGGCTATGCCCCGCCGGTGCTGATGGAGCACGGCGGCAAGGAGCAGCTGATCGTGGCCCATGGCGAGGCCATCAACAGTCTGGATCCGGAAACCGGCGCCGTGCACTGGACCGTCCCTTTTGTGCCCAGCTACGGCATGGCCATCATGACCCCGCGCGTGGCGGGCGATTACCTAGTCATGGGCGGAATCGTGAAGAAATCCATCGGTCTGAAGCTGAAGGCCGATCTCAGCACCCCGGACATTGCCTGGGAAGGCACGCCGAAGCTGGGCATTTCCCCGAAAAACAGCACCCCGGTGGTCGATGACGGACTGCTTTTCGGCTGCGATGCCGACGGCGAGCTGCGCTGCCTGGATCCGGCGACCGGGGAACGGCTGTGGACCACGGACGACGTGCTGGGCAGCACTCCCAACTCCGGCACCTTTTTCATGGTCAAGGCCAGCCCGCACTGGGTCATTTTCAATGAGCTTGGCGAACTGATCCTCGCCGACCTGGACCCCAAAGGCTACAAGGAGACCGCCCGCGCCATGCTGATGGACCCCACCAGCCCCGGCATGGGCCGGAAGGTGATCTGGAGCCACCCGGCTTTTGCGGACAAATGCGTCTTCGCCCGCAATGACAAGCAGCTGATCTGCGTCTCGCTGGCAGCTCCGGAGAGCGCTCCCTGAGCGCTTTTTAATCCAATTTCCCTCCTTTTGCCGGGCACCCGGCTGGAAATTTGCCCTTTCCTCCCGGCGCAGGCCCGTGCACACGCACTCATGTCTGAGCCGCTCCCCACCCTGTCCCTTGTTGTCCCGCTTTACAATGAGGAGGGCAATGTCGCCAATCTGGTGCGCGAAATCACCGCCGCGCTGCCGGGCGAGCGGCTGGAGCTGATCCTCGTGGACGACGCCTCCACGGACACCACCCTGGCCTGCATTCCGAAGGAGCCTTTCATCCGGGTGCTGGAGTTCGCGGAGAACCGCGGCCAGTCCGCCGCTATGCACGCCGGCGTCATGGCCGCCACCGCGCCCGTGATCGCCCTGCTGGACGGTGACCTGCAGAACGACCCCGCCGACATCCCGGCCATGATCCGCCGGCTGAACGAGGGTTACGATCTCGTCTGCGGCTACCGGGCCAAACGAAAGGACACCACCTTCAAGCGCATTCAGAGCCGCATCGCCAACTTCGTGCGCAGCCGCTTTACCGGCGACGGCGTGCGGGACACCGGCTGCACCCTGAAAGTGCTGCGCGCCCCCTGCCGGGACTGCCTGATCCTCTTCCGCGGCATGCACCGCTTCATCCCCGCCCTCATCAAGGGCGGCGGCCACCGCATCACCGAGATGCCCGTGAACCACCGCCCCCGCACCGCCGGCGTCAGCAAATACGGATTCGGCAACCGCGCCCTCCGCGCCACCACCGACATGTTCGGTGTGAAATGGCTGCTCTCCCGCCAGTGCGGCTATCAGGTGAAGCCGGCGGCCTCGGCCACCGCCAGGCCGGAGGCCTGACGCCGCCACTCGGAAGGCGCGGACGGGATAGCCCCGCGGTTGCTCCGCGGGAATCCGTTGATTCCGGCGCGCGTCCCTTTTGACACCCGTCCGATTGGACGTGGCTTTTTTGAAGGCGGGCCTGAGTGGATGCCCACAGGCCGCCATTTGAGTGATGGGAATGTGGTCCATCCGGCGTGACGCGGGGACCATCCGGTTTATCCGGAGCGGGAGGCGGAACAGCCGGCGTGTTTTCCCTCCAGCGGAGCTCATAGGGACGGTTCAGGGGATAAGGGGACAGCGCCGCTCACCGGCCCGGGGATGGCCGGTCCGGCGAGGCAGGCCCGCCATTCATTCCAGAGACTGCGGATTTCGGCGGGTGTGAAGGCGGACAGGGATGAGGCGGCGGCCGCCAGGTTCTGCATGGCGGCAAAACCGAGTTCCACCGGGATGCCGGCTTTTCCGCTTACCGGTTTTTCGGGAAGGCTTCCGTCAGACTCCTCCCCTGATGGAGGCTGGGTGATGGGGGGATCAGGCAGCATGGGCGTCACTCCCCTGGTGACGCCGGTGTCATCCCCCTTCGGAGGCTTCCGGCCATGGAGGTCGGCAAGTGTCACGCCCTTGCTGAAGCCGGTGTCATCCCCCCGGTGGCCCCCAAGCCACCCCTCCGGTGACACTGGCATCACCCCCCCGCCGAAACCAGCAAAAATAGAGTGCCTGTCACCGGTGACATGGGGGGCACCGGCAGGGCCAGGGCCGGAGCCGGCGGCATGGGAGGGATTCACCTCATTCAGCCAGTATCCGACCGAATTGGAGCCTCCGCCCCGCCGCGTCCGGATCAGCTCCCCACTGGCGGTCAATTCCGCCAGAATCCGTTTGCAGTGCCTTTCCGATACCCGCGCCATTCTGGCCAGGGTGGACACGGAGAGGGAGCACTGGCCGCTGTCATCGGCGTGATCCGCCAGTGCCAAAAGCACCAGCAGATGGCCTCCCTGCTGCCGGGAGTGCGTCCAAACGTGGAGGGATGCTTTGCTGCTCATGGGTGGTTTCAAGGATGGAGCCGGACCGAATCCGCCGTCCGGCAGCGAACGGAAACCGGATACGCCGCAGACGGAAAAACATGCTGTAATAACATAAAATTATTTAAGTTAAACACCTGCGGGAGCGTGATTCCAAATAAAGCGCTAAATGTCGCTCAATGCAAGGAATTTCAAAGGAAATACAGCCTTCCCTCAAGGTGGAAACACCTCTCGGAGGAGACCGCCGGAAGGTTTGAAATGCCTAATTTAAAAAAGGTTATAATGGTATACCATTCACCCTTGAATCCCGGGTGATTGAGGGACGGCGCCACTCCGCTGATGCGCCGGCCTCCCCAGCCCGCGGCAACGTCCGGGAAATGTCAGGAAAGCAGATGGCGGGCTGAGGACCCGGCCTGAAGCCCCCGGGACACGTGCGGCCACCCCCGGACCCGGCACACTGGCTGAGGGCAAACCAACGGATCCACCGCCTCATTGGGGCTGTCGCCCTTTCCGTCTGAAATCAGGAAATTTCCAAAAGATCCTATTGCACCGGTTTTGGAAGGAGGGGGTATGGATTCGCCGGTGATCCGTTTTGGAAATACGTCTTTTTTGACGTACGTCTTTTTTAACGTATGTTTTTGCATGAAAGCAAATCCAAGGGGTCAAATCGACTTGGGAGCCGTCAGGCCTCCCCCAGTCCGATGCTGGGCGCCTGATCCGCTGATTGCCCGCATTCGCGGACAGGGCAATCGGTGAGTTCAATTGCAGGATGCACGGGAAAGGGCATCGTCACCCAGGTTCTCGACTCTTGAAGCTGAATGACACGACAGGAATTATACGACCGCCTTCAAAAAATCGGAATTGGCGATTGCAGCCAAATCCTGGCTGATGACGCGCTGCCCTGTCTTATAATGGAATTCAGGGAAATCACGGATTCGGATGGCGCGGGCGTGATAAGCCGCATCGGAGGGTGCCCGGACCTGCCTGAGAGCGCGGTCTGGCCTCTTTCAACTGGGGTTGATCCAAATCAAGGAACGAGTTATGGAGATGAGCAGTATGAACCGGGCCCCATGCGGTTCATTGCCCAGATCAGACTGGAGGATGTCGCCGCATTGAGGCCACTAATGAATCTTCCCGCCCCGGCAACTCCCCGATAAAGGTCAGCACCGTGAAATTCCGCAACATCGACGACGGTTTCACGGGCGCAGGTGGTTTGAAACATGCGGTGAAGGAGGAGCCCGGCGCGGGCCGATACCTGCGGGGGGAGTGGCCGGTTTCCCCTTTATTCCGGCGGTGCCGGGATTTATAGCGGACACGCCGCCTCATGGCTTATCCGGCGGCGGCTCGCTGAACACTCGAATGGATATGAATATGGATATGTACACAAACCCAGCCCGCCTCATGGGCTTCGGTGTCGTGGGCACCGGCATGATCGCCGGAGCCACCGCCGAAGCCATTTTCCGATCCCGGAACGCCCGCGTGGCGGCGGTCTCCAGCCGGCGGCGGGAAACCGCGGAGGAGTTCGCGGCGAAGTTTCCGGGCGCGGCGGCGGTGGAGGGTCTGGAGGCCCTGCTGGCCCGCACGGATGTGGAGGCCGTTTACCTCGCGGCCCCGACGGCCTTTCGGGAGGCGATGGCGTTGGAGATCCTCGCGGCGGGAAAACATCTTCTCATCGAAAAACCCTTTGTCAGCCATGCCTCGGCTCTGCGCCTCGTCCGGGCGGCGGAGGCCAAAGGGGTGGCCTTCATGGATGCCACGCACTTTGTCCATCATCCGCGCACGGCGGCCATTCAGAAGGAGGGAACGGAGCGCATCGGCACGCCCCGCTCCCTGCACACCGCGTTTTATTTTCCGCTGAGCGACCGCTCCAACATCCGCTTTGACCTGAGGCAGGAGCCCATGACCGCGCTGGGGGACATGGCGTGGTATTCCGTGCGGGCGGCGGTGGAGTATCTGCGGCCCGCCGGCCGGATTATCCAAGCGGCGACGGTTCCGGAGTTTGATGCCGCCACCGGGGCCATTGTCCGGGCGTCCGGGCTTCTGGCCTTTGAGGATGGGACGGTCACCACCTTCGATGCCGGATACACCGCCGGGGCGGTGCTCATGGACCTGCAGCTGCTGGGCACGCGGGGAGTGATCGGCATGGATGACTTTGTGCTGGACTGGGCCAACAGCCGCGCCTTCCGGAATCCGGATCTGCCCGCCGGTTATTTCCCGCGTTCCGGCATGGTCACGCGCCGGGAGCAAAGCTTCATTCCGGTCCCCTCGGACACGCCGCAGGACACGCTCATGATTGAGAACTTTGTGGAACTGGCGCGCTCCCGGGACACTGCCGTGCAGACACGGCACACGGACGCCACTCTGAAATCCCAGGAATATCTGGATGCCCTCTGGGCGGCGGTTCCCGCCATTGGCTGAGCGGCGTGACGCTGCTTCGATTATTTGTCTTGTGCGGCGAGTCGGCATTGCAGCTTTACCCGGGACGATTGGCCGGATATCAGAGTGCGATCATGCGTTCCTTGTCTGGAATAATCACCGTCCTGAAGCTCGCCGTTGCCGGGGCACTGCCGGGCAGTGCAGCGGCAGATGTTCCCGCGCAGGATCTGGCCGGCGATTATCTCATCCGGCGCTTTGATATGGAGCACGGGCTGCCGGAAAACTCCGCCACGGCTTTCGCCCAAACGGCGGACGGCTATCTCTGGTTCGGCACCTTCGGTGGACTGGTGCGATTCGACGGCACGGAGTGTGAGGTCTTTAATACCGCCAATGTTCCGGCGATGAAGAGCGCGGGCATCGTGAATCTTTACCTCGATGCGCGGCAGCGGCTGTGGGTGAGCACTTATAAAGGTCTGTTGATCCGGGAAGGCGAAGGCTGGCGCCGCCTCGGACCGGAGGAGGGCTGGACGGGGGATTACGCCCGCTCGCTCGCGGGCCGGCCTAACGGGGATGTGCTCATCACGGACTTCCAGGGTCGCGTCTTTGAGTCCACCGGAGGGAGTGTGAGGGAGTTGCCGGCTCAGCCCGGTGAGCAGAACCAGGGTTGCATAGGAGGGGTGGATGAAGAGGGGCACTGGTGGGTGGTGCAGCGGCGGTTCACCGGACGGCTGGAAGACGGGCGGTGGCTGGAAAAGCTGACCATGTCGGAAGTGAACCGCGACAGTATCGGCTGTGGCCAGGCGCGCGGTGGTGGTCTATGGATTTTGCTCGGGCGGGAACTGCGCCGCTTTCAACGCGGCGTGGAAAACGCACGCATCCCGCTGCCGGAACTGGCCGGCGGATTTTGGAGCCTGACAGAAGACAGCCGGGGCTTTGTCTGGATCGCCACGCACAACAAGGGCATTTGCCGCGTAGCCCCGAATGGCACCCTGACACGATGGGATGAGGCCAGCGGAGGAACGAACCACGGGCGCGCCGTCTTTGAAGACCGCGAAGGGAATCTGTGGCTCGGCACCAGTGGCGATGGGCTCGCGTGGCTCAGTCCGCGGCGGTTTCGTCAGCACGAAATCCTGCCGGAGCAAAGAGGCCTGCAAGTGCAGTCGGTGTGTCTGCGGCAGGCGGGAGGATTGTGGCTGGCCACCTACCGAAATGGACTGTTCCGCATGGACGCCGGCGGCGAGGCCAGACAGGAAGTCATCCCGGACCCGGAGCAGGCAATGAATTTTTTGCACACCGCCTTGGAAGACCGCAGCGGCCGTCTTTGGCTGGGCACAATGAATCAGGGGCTGCGCTTTTGGCAAAACAACACCGTGAGTCCCCACCCGGAAAAGACGGAGGCCGGTCACGACCCGGCAGTCCTTTTTGAAGATGCCAGGGGACGGCTGTGGGCAGCCAGTGTCAGCGCCGTGGCCGTGCGGGAGAACGAACAGTGGCGGACCCTCGGAGCGGACCATGGACTGCCCGCAGGTGGCGCGGCCGGCATTGCCGAAGACAGCACCGGGGTGATCTGGCTGGCTCATACCGCCGGGGTCTTTCGCATGGGGCCGGAGGAAAAAGCCAGCCCTTTACTGGTGGACGGCACGCCGGTTACCGGCATCAGCGCGCTCCTCGCCGGCGAAGCCGGCACGATGTGGCTGGCATCCGGCACCCGCGGCCTGCTGCGTTGGAAATCCGGCCGACTGGTGAAAGTGCCGGGCCTTCCAGTGAACGGCGCGGATGGGCTCGTGGGGGACGCGAATGGTTCACTGTGGATGACTTCCACGCGCCGGCTGATCCGGGTGTCGCAGGAGAAACTCCACGGGGCTGCGGAGGGAGGGGCCAGCCATCTGGATTGCGAGGTTTTCGATGCGAGCGATGGCCTGCCGGCGGCGGAATTTATTCGCCGCCGCCAGCCGTCCGCGGCATGTGATCCAGCTGGCCGCCTGTGGTTTGCTATGAATAAAGGGGTTCTCATGGTGGACCCCGCAATGCTGCGGCGAAATGTGCTGCCGCCGCCGGTCGAGGTGCAGCGCCTCCGTTATCACCTCCTTGGCAGCAGACCGGAGGAGAGCGGCGCGACGGTTCCGAATGGGGACTCAGCGGAGGAACGCCGCGGTCCCTTTCCTGAAGTGATCTCCCTGCCGCCCGGCAGCCGGCGCCTTGAAATCCACTACGCGGCCCTTAGAGCCTGTTTGGCTAAAATTTCCTGATTTGCGCGGTCTGCTACTTTGAAGCATGAACTATTCGAGCGATCTCAATGATGCACAATGGGCTCTGATCAGGGAGTTCACCGTCCGCCCCGATCCGCGGGGAGCTGTCCGCCGTCATTACATGAGGGAAATCATAAACGCCATCCTGTATGTCTGCAAAACCGGTTGCCAGTGGAGGCATCTTCCCGTGAATTTTGCGCCGTGGCAGACTGTTTACGACCATTTCCGGCGGCTCCGGCTGAGAGGA